>NZ_JAAXPR010000024.1 GCF_012396585.1 Streptococcus ovuberis | reverse complement strand
TTCGGAACTTTGAAAACTTCAAAACTCGCATTTTCATTGCGATAAACATAAAACAAGAGAAGACAAAGCTTGTCCTCTCTCGATGTTAGATTGGTCAACCCACTACAGTTGACAATGAGGCAAAAAACCATCGTCAACAGACAATGGTCACAAAGAGATAGGTTTTGATTTTAGATGAGCATAACATGCTTGTCCAAAAACGCTTTAGAATGCATCAAAATACACCTAAAATCAAGAGTGCTAAAACCTTAATTTTAGGTGTTTTTCAATTGTGTCACTTCTAAAATGGCAGTTAAAAAGTTACCGTAGGGCTATCCATTTGAAAACAGCACGACACCCCGAATGGTCAAAGCACAGATCGTTTTTTCATGTGAAATGCCTAGACCCTTTAGCTTATTTAGACTTGATATAGTTGACACCATCTGCTTTAGGAGCAACAGCTTTACCGAAGAACAAGGCCAAGGCTACAACTGTAATGACGTAAGGAGCAATCTGCAAATAAACTGCTGGCACTTTCGACAAGAAGGGAATCTGGTTCCCGATAACAGCTAAACTCTGAGATAAGCCAAAGAAGAGACTAGCTAACATGGCTCCAATCGGATTCCATTTCCCAAAAATCACAGCCGCTAAGGCGATAAAGCCAGAACCAACAATGGTTGTTGCTGAGAAATTAATATTAACCGATTGGGCGCTAACCGCACCACCGACACCACCTAGGAAACCAGCCATCAAAACGCCTGCATAGCGCATGGCATAAACATTGATCCCTAGAGTATCCGCTGCTTGAGGATGTTCACCGACAGAGCGCAGACGCAAGCCAAACTTAGTCTTATAGAGGATAAACCAAGATAGAAATGCCGTTAAAATGGCCACATACCCCATCAAACTAGTATTTTTAAAAAATAAGTCACCCAAGACAGGAATATCTTTAAGCACTGGGAAGGAGAATTTCCCAAAGGAACGGGAAATACTATCTGTCTGACCTTTTCCGTAAAACACCTTAATCAAAAAGACAGATAAGGCTGGAGCTAGAAGATTCAAAACCGTACCAGAGACCACATGATCTGCTCGCAAGGTGATAGTCGCAACCGCATGAATCACTGCAAAGAGAAGACCAGCTAGCCCTCCGACCAAAACAGCTATCAGAGGAGTTGATTTTCCTAAAGTTTCCGCGAATTGAATGTTAAACACGACACCAGCAAAGGCTCCAATAACCATGATTCCTTCAAGACCGACATTGACAATACCAGCTCGTTCTGAGAAAACACCTCCGAGACTGGTAAAAATCAACGGTGCTGAATAGATCAGCATCTGCGAAATCAAGAGGATTAAAATAGACATTGTATTCATCTTACTTCGCTCCTTTCACAGTTTTTTTGGCCTTGAGCAATTGTTCAAAGATAAATTTCACCCCGATAAAGAAGATGATTGAAGCCGTTACAACATTAATCAATTCTGGCGGAATACCAGCACGAACCATCCCCGGAGCACCGATGGAAAGGACACCAAAGAGAAAGGCTGCAAACGGGATTCCTAGAGGCGAATTAGTCGCTAGGAGGGCAACAGACATCCCGTTGAAACCAATAGCCAGGTTAGCCCCTTGGATATAAACATTTTGGAAGGTCCCAAGTCCTTCTACAGCTCCACCAAGACCGGCTAACGCCCCTGAAATAATCATGGACAGGATAATGGTTCGCTTAGCAGACATCCCAGCATAATCTGCTGCTGTCGCATTAAGGCCTACCGAACGGATTTCAAATCCTAGAGTTGTCTTAGTCATGAGGAACCAAATAATGATTACTGCAATTAAGGCAAAGAAAATCCCAATATTCATCCGAGAATTATCCGTTAAGGCACGTAACCACTCGGTCTGATAAGAGGCATTGGCCGATATGTTGATACTTGAATCTGTATTTTTCATCAATTCGTCAGCAAAAACATTACGGATAATATGGTTGCTCACATAGAGCAAGATATAGTTCATCATGATGGTCACAATGACCTCACTGGTTCCAAGATATGCCCGCAGGATACCTGGAATAGCACCTGCAATTCCTCCTGCAATCATAGCGATGAGAACGGTCCCTAAAATCAGAATTGGGCGAGGAAGATCTGGATTGGCCAAAGCAAACCAGCCAGAGAAAACCCAGCCTACCAAGGCTTGACCAGCTAGACCGACGTTAAAGAAACCGGCACGACTAGCAACCGCAAAGCCCAGAGCAGTGAAGACCAAGGGCGCCATAGCACGGAAAATCTCTCCGACAGATTTGACAGACCCAAATGCTGAATAAAAGAGTTCTTCGTAGCCCCAGATTGGATCATAGCCAAATACTAGCATAATAATGGCACCTAGAAGCAATCCCGAGAGGACCGCTAATAAGGGAATCACTAAATTTTGAGTTTTCTTAGACATGACTCTCTCCTTTCTTTAAATAGCCACCAGCCATTAAGACCCCAAGTTCTTGTTTGTTGGTTGTAGCAGGATCGACAATCCCATGAATACTACCATCGTGAATGACTGCGATACGGTCTGACAGGTCAAGAATCTCATCTAATTCAAAGCTGACTACAAGAACAGCTTTCCCCTTATCACGCTCAGCAATAAGACGCTTACGGATATACTCAATAGCCCCAACATCTAGACCACGTGTTGGTTGACTAACGATAAGAAGATCCGGATTACGGTCTACTTCACGCGCAATAATTGCTTTTTGCTGGTTACCACCAGAAAGCGCCTTAGCAGAGACATATTCACTTGCGGCTCGAACATCAAACTCATCCATCAACTGTCTTGCTTTTTGATTGATAGCATTATAGTTTAGAATCCCATTTTTGGAAATCGGTTCCTTATAATAGGTCTGGAGGGAGATATTCTCCGCAATCGTCATATCCAAGACCAAACCATCTCTGTGGCGGTCTTCAGGAACATGACTGACTTGCATCTCAGTAATTTTACGAGGGGATTTGCCAACAACATCTTCCCCTTTAATCAAAATCTGACCTGACTTAACCTTACGAAGACCTGTGATCGCTTGAATCAACTCACTCTGCCCATTGCCATCTATTCCAGCAATCCCAACGATTTCACCTGCCCGAACATCTAAGGAGAGGTTCTTAACCGCTGGAATACCACGGTTTTCATCAACAACCAGATCCTTGATAGAAAGAATGGTTTCTTTAGGATTAGAAGCTATTTTTTCGGTTTTGAATGAAACAGAACGTCCCACCATCCATTCAGCCAAGTCCGCATTGGTAGCACCTGCCACTGGAACCGTTTGAATAGACTTCCCACGCCTGATAACTGTAACGGAGTTTGCAACCGCACGGATTTCGTCTAATTTATGGGTGATTAAGATGATGGACTTGCCTTCCTTAACCAAGGTTCGCATAATTTCTAAAAGTTCAGTGATTTCTGCCGGTGTCAGTACAGCAGTCGGCTCATCAAAAATCAAAAGATCGGCCCCACGGTACAGCGTCTTTAAAATCTCGACCCGTTGTTGAGCACCAACCGTAATGTCGGCAACCTTGGCTGTCGGATCAATCTTTAAACCATATTTCTCAGAAAGAGCAACAATATCCTTCGTCGCTTGCTTAAGATCAAGGATGCCACCTTTTGTCGTCTCAGTACCTAGAATGATATTTTCAGCAACGGTAAAGGCTTCAACCAACATAAAGTGCTGATGAACCATCCCAATCCCTAGGCGTGAAGCTTTAGACGGTGAATCAATCGTCACAGACTCGCCATTAATGATAATCTCACCACTAGTTGGTTCTAAAAGACCTGCTAGCATGTTCATCAGAGTGGATTTGCCTGCACCGTTTTCTCCCAGTAAGGCATGAATCTCACCTTTTCTGACATTCAAATTAATATTATCATTGGCCGTAAATTCACCAAAACGCTTAGTAATCCCACGCATCTCAATGACATAATCCTGTCCCATAGTCCTATCCTTTCAGATGTTTATTTTTGGTCAGTAAAACCCACCTCACCAGATGAGCTTTACTGAGAAAAAATATTCTCAGTTTCCAAAGAAAAGGGGGAGTTGTAACTCTACGCTCTGAAAAAGTGTTTTTAAGCACCTTAGCTATTCGGCTCAAGAGCTACTATACTCAAGCTGAAACAATCTTTTCTCAGACCTCTTAGCCCTGAATTCGCCAACTCACGTAAGCTCCCCCGAACACCTCTACCAGCCGAGGATAGACTGGTAGAGCTTAGATATCTCCAGCAAAAAACTAATCTCAGTCCCTTGCCAGGTTTATTTTTCAAATACCTAAATGATCAATTAGTTCTGCAACACATTGGTCATTCTAAACTATTTTGAAAAGACTGGACTTATTGCCCAGTCTCTTCCTGGAAAAACGTTTGTGAGAGACTGTTAAATGCTTATTCAGGTTTTTCTGGCACTTCTACTTTACCATCCAAGATTGCTTGCTTAGCTTCTGCAACTGCTTTTGCAGCCTCTTCAGACAAATTGGTTTCAGCCAATTCTACACCCTTATCCTTAAGTGAGAAGCTCACGACTTCACCACCTGGGTAGTTCCCCTTAACAGCTTCAGATGCAATTTGTTTAACAGAGTTGCCCACTTCTTTGATTGTTGATGCTAATACAAAGTTTGAGTCTTTGCCATCTTTAGAAGTGTATTTCCCTTCTGCTGATTGGTCACGGTCAACACCAATTACCCAAACCTTATCTGCTTCGTTACGTGTTTCGTTTTCAGCCTTGGCTGCAGCAAATACACCATTACCAGTACCACCTGATGCATGGAAGATTACGTCTGCACCAGCTGCATATTGTGCAGCTGCAATCGTTTGACCTTTAGCAGCATCAACAAATGAACCTGCATAGTCTACGGTAATCTTGATGTCTTTGCTAACAGATTTAACCCCTGCTACAAAACCTGCTTCAAAACGGTCAATAACGACACCTTCCATACCACCGATAAAGCCAACATGATTTGTCTTGGTAGATTTAGCAGCAGCTACACCTGCAAGATATGATGCTTCATGGTCTGCAAAGCCAATGCTGACAACATTATCCATATCTGGAACAACACTATCTACGATAGCAAAGTGTGTGTCAGGGTTATTGGCTGCTACTTCTGCAACCGCTGTTTCAAGAGCGAAGCCGATACCAAAGACAAGGTTGTAACCACCAGAAACTGCTGAATCCAAATTCGTTACATAGTCAGACTCGCTGTTAGACTGGAAGTACGTAAATCCATTATCTTTAGAATAACCATTTTCTTTACCCCAAGCTTGCAAACCTTCCCAAGCCGACTGGTTAAAGGAACGGTCATCAACACCACCAACGTCTGTGACAACAGCTGCTTTGATAGCACCTTCCCCTTCAGCAGCTGAAGATGATGTCGCAGCATCCTGCTTAGCTGTACGGCTTCCACAAGCAGCAAGCGATAGAGCAGCAACAGCTGTAAGGCCTAAACTAACAAATTTTTTGTTCATTTCTGAACCCTCCTAAAAATTTTTATGCAACTCCTGTTGCAAAGCACCAGTCATGATGACTGTCCAGATTTATGTTAAATCTGTAAACGAATATGGAAGTAACTCCCCGACTGTCATCTCGACTGTCGTTTTGTGTTTAGAAACTAAGGTCACTGGCATGTCCTTTTCAAAAAACTCTGCCATCACTTGACGGCAAGCACCACAAGGCGAAACAGGCTCTTCAGTCCTTCCATAAACAATTAACTCCGAAAAGTCCTTATAGCCTTCAGAAACAGCCTTGAAAATAGCCGTACGTTCTCCGCAGTTAGTCAACCCAAAAGAAGCATTTTCGATATTGCATCCTGTAAAGATCTGACCTTCTTTAGTAACAAGTGCAGCTCCAATCGGAAAATGCGAATACGGAACATGGGCATGTTCACTAGCCTTTATGGCCAGTTCAATCAACTCAGTAGTCGCCATCAGCCTGTAACCCCTTCATGATCGCAACGCCTGAAGAAGCGCCAATGCGATTAGCTCCAGCTTCGATGAAAGCATTGGCATCCTCTAGAGACCTTGCCCCACCTGAAGCCTTAACACCGATATCAGATCCAACAATCTGTCTCATTAGCGCGATGTCATGCACGTTAGCACCACCTGTTGAAAATCCAGTTGAAGTCTTAACAAAGTCTGCACCCGCTGACTTCGCCAATTCACAAGCTAAAATTTTCTCCTTGTCTGTCAAGAGACAAGTTTCGATAATGACTTTGACTAACTTGTCACCACTGGCCTCAACCACAGCCCTAATATCTTCTTCAACCAGCTCGAAATCACCGGATTTCAAAGCACCGATATTAATGACCATGTCAATCTCATCTGCACCGTTCGCAATAGCATCCTTCGTTTCAAAGGCCTTGACTGCTGAGGTATTGGCTCCAAGCGGGAACCCAATAACCGTACATACCTTAACATCTGTATGAGCTAGTTCTTTCGCTGCAAGCGATACCCAGGTCGGATTGATACAGACACTGGCAAAATCATATGCTTTAGCCTGAGCGATAATGTCCAGAACTTGATCTTTAGTACTTTCTGGCTTTAAAAGCGTGTGGTCAATATATTTATTTAATAAC
Organism: Streptococcus ovuberis; assembly: GCF_012396585.1. Classification (GTDB taxonomy): domain Bacteria; phylum Bacillota; class Bacilli; order Lactobacillales; family Streptococcaceae; genus Streptococcus; species Streptococcus ovuberis. The sequence continues at coordinate 27,785 of NZ_JAAXPR010000024.1, read as the reverse complement.
ATCTTAATCTCCTCTCACTTATGAAATAATGTCAAGGATTTCCTGAGCTTGAATAACTTCTGTATCTATTTTAACATTTTTTTGGAAATCTGCCAGCTCTTTTTGACTTAAAATTTGGTTTGTGTAAATTTTTGCAATAATTTCACCCGTTTTCACAGGATCACCTACTTTTTTATCGAATACGATACCGGTTTCATAGTCAAGAACGTCCGTTTTTACTGCCCGACCTGCTCCTAACTTCATCGCAAACAATCCGAATTCCAAAGCCGGGAGAGCTGCAATATATCCATCTTTCTCAGATTTGACTTCTACGATTTCCTTAACCACTGGTTGGCGGTAAAGATCTTTTAGATCCCCTCCCTGGGCTTCCACCATGGCTTCAAATTTCGCCAATGCCTTGCCATTTTCCAGATTAGCATGAATCTCTTCCACGGTTTTGTCAACACCAGCTAATCGCAGAAGAAGCTGAGCTAAATGACAGATAAAGCTTGTAACATCGTCACGTCCTTTACCTTGCAGGATATCAAGGGCTTCCAGAATCTCTAAACGGTTGCCGATTGCGCGGCCAACCGGCTGACTCATATCCGTCAACACAGCAACCGTCTGGCGACCGACAGCTTTTCCTAGACTCACCATCGTCTGTGCCAATTCTCTTGCATCATCTATATTCTTCATGAAGGCACCATCTCCGACGGTCACATCTAACAAGATAGCGTCTGCTCCAGCGGCGATTTTTTTACTCATGACTGAGCTTGCAATCAGTGGAATAATATCAACCGTGGCCGTCACATCACGAAGGGCATAAAGCAACTTGTCTGCCTTAACTAAATTCTCAGATTGTCCAATGACAGACAAACCAATTTCCTGAACTTGCTTAATGAAATTGTCCTGACTTTGCTCAATCTTAAACCCTTTAATAGCTTCAAGCTTATCCAAAGTTCCACCAGTATGCCCCAAACCACGGCCACTCATTTTAGCAACCGGAACATCAAATGAGGCGACTAAAGGTACTAAAATTAACGTCACCTTATCGCCGACACCACCTGTTGAGTGCTTGTCAACTTTGATGCCAGAAATAGCAGACAAATCAATCTGATCACCAGATGCCACCATTTCCATGGTCAAATGAGAAATCTCCTCTGTTGTCATGCCTTGGAAATAGGTCGCCATAGCAAAAGCCGCCATCTGATAATCTGGTACAGTACCATCCACATAACCTTCTGTCAGCCATTTGATTTCTTCTGCCGTTAAGGCCTCACCATTGCGTTTCTTTTGAATTAAATCAACTGTTCTCATCTTTAATGCTTTGCAGGATATAGTATCCCTTCTCCTTTCTTAAAATGTTTACATTTCCAAAGACTGCCTCCATCTTAGCCTTAGCACTTGGAGCTCCCTGTTTCTTTTGGATGACAATGGTTAAGCTCCCCCCTTTTTTTAAGTAACCCTTACTACCAGAAATAACGGTGTGAACAACCTCTTTACCTGCACGGATAGGAGGATTTGAAATAACGTGGTCAAACGTTCCCGCCACTTTTTCATAGAGATTGGACTGAAAAATCTGAGCTTGAACCTGGTTAGCAACGGCATTTTTCTTAGCCAAATCAACAGCACGTTCATTGATGTCAATCAACGTCACCTCGACTCCCTGAGCCTTAGCCAAAGCCAAGCCCAAAGGACCATAACCACACCCTACGTCAAGGACACTCTCTCCAGTACCAAAATCAATGCTATTGAGCAATACTTGGCTACCAAAATCAATCATTTTCTTCGAAAAGACACCCGCATCTGTCAGGAAGGTCATGGAATGGCCAAGCAAGGTCACTCTTAGTTCATGAATATCGTGGGCAGCGTCTGGTTTTTGCGCATAATACATTTTTGTCATAAACCTATTTTATCATATTTTTGAAAGCGTCTCAATTATCCAACTGGAATTTTAGTATATCATTTCCGAAGTCGGATTGCAAGCGTTTACTTTGGCAGATATTGAAGATTTTACTATACTTGTAGTATAGAAATTCACCGTTAAGGCAGGAGATCTCACATATCTGCACGATCAAATGTGACTATGGATTATTTCGATATGGATTCCTTGATAAATTTATCTCAATAACCTCTATTGGAAGATTAACCATAGATGAAAATGCTGCTCTTGAGCAAGGGTACGCTCTGGATGCGATTGATTTTGTCAAAACCAATCGCAATGAGATGAACCATTTACTTGATACTGGTCACTCCTTTCTCACCTCAGAAAAATTTGTAGTCATAACTTCGAATTCTCTGTTTAAATCATCTTCTCAAACACGTATTGAACATGGCTGGGACGGTAATAGGTAATATTAGGATATATGTCTGACGCCGATACCAAGTCAGCTATTGACCACTCTAAGAGATTGGGCGATGGATTAACTTAGGGAAGCTTAGCCGGTTTTCTTCATTGGAAAGTTAGTGCTGCTATTACAGCCGCTAGCATTATTAACATGACCCACCGCCAAGCAATGAAAAGAGCAGTCAGCCTTGGTCGAGGCGCAACAATTACCATTACACCCTATGGGGGTATCATTGTCTCGTAAAAGGAGGACGACAAGTGAAAACAGGACTAAAACTACTATCTATCCTTATCGGTATAATCGCCTGCTACCTACTCTTATCCAGTTTTCAGATAGAACGGGGAAGCACACAAGACCTCTACCGTATTGTTGAGGGAATATCAGCTGTGCTTTCAAGTCTATGCTTTTCCATCAGTCGCAAGCGATCATAATGGTAAATGCCTTGGTTTTCTGACCAAGGTATTTTTAGCTAGATGACGACTTCAAGTAGCGCTAAGGCACCATTTTTTGCTATACTATAGTGGAACTCATTATCATATTAAGGAATTATTCATGCTAAAAGAATTCATCAACTTTGAAGTTATCTCTCGAGACAACTGGCAAACGCTACACCGTAAAACGACTCCTCCCTTGACTTCTCAAGAGTTGGAATCAGTCAAATCACTTAACGACCAGATCAGCCTCCAGGATGTGATCGATATTTACCTTCCCCTAACAAGTTTGATTCGTATCTACAAAAAGGCCAGCGAGGACCTTTCCTTTTCCAAAAGCCTTTTCATCCAAGAACAGATCCGCCAAAAGCCTTTTATCATTGGTGTCTCTGGTTCAGTAGCCGTTGGGAAATCCACTACTAGTCGCCTCTTGCAGATGCTTTTGTCTCGGACCTTTAAAAACGCTCGCGTTGAGCTAGTCACTACTGACGGCTTCCTCTACCCCAATGCTGTTCTTAAAGCGAGAAATCTAATGGACCGTAAAGGCTTCCCTGAGTCCTATGACATGGAGCTTTTGCTAAATTTCCTGGACAACATTAAAAATGGCCAAGAAGTTGACATTCCAATCTATTCCCACGAAACCTACGATATCCTAAAAGATCAGGCCCAAACCATCAAGACTCCCGATTTTTTAATTGTCGAAGGAATTAATGTATTTCAGAATCCTCAAAACCAAGGGCTCTACATAAGTGATTACTTTGACTTTTCTATCTATGTAGATGCTGAGCCAAAGGACATTGAAAACTGGTACTTGGAACGGTTCACCAAATTGTTAGAATTAGCTGAACACGATCCAAACAACTATTACCATCGGTTTACCAAACTTCCTTATAGCGAGGCAATTCAAGTTGCCAGAGACACTTGGGAATCCATCAACCTTCCAAACTTACAACAGTATATCCAGCCTACACGCAGTCGAGCAGAAATCATCCTTCATAAGTCAGCCAACCATAAAATTGATAAAATCTTACTAAAAAAATAAATAATGCTTGTCAAAGCTCACAAATTCAGATATAATGGTATGGTTAGATTAAGATGGAGGTGAAAAAATTGGCAAATATTAAATCAGCTATCAAACGCGCTGAAAAAACTGTTTCTCAAAACGCAAAAAATTCAGCGCAAAAATCAGCAATGCGTACTGCGATTAAGGCTTTCGAAGCAAATCCTTCTGAAGAACTTTTCCGCGCTGCTAGCTCAGCGATTGACAAAGCAGAAACTAAAGGCTTGATTCATAAAAACAAAGCAAGCCGTGACAAAGCGCGCCTTGCTTCTAAATTGGCTTAATACTGTTAACCACCGCAAGGTGGTTTTCTTTTTCCTGCGGGAGGTCTCTATGAAAATTGTTATTATGGGCTATTCTGGCAGCGGTAAATCAACTTTAGCTAAAGCCCTAGCCCAGCATTATCAACTTCCTAAATTGCATCTCGATACTCTCCAATTCTTGCCTAACTGGCAAGAACGTCCAAAAGAGGAGCTAATTGCTGATTTAGGAAATTTTATGGCTGCTCATTCTTCCTGGGTGATTGAGGGAAATTATAGTTTTGCGCATTATGAACGCCGGATGGCGGAAGCCGACCACATCATCTTACTACTCTTTCCGCGCTGGCTGTCCTTATGGCGTGTCATCAAACGCTATTGGCATTACAAAGGGAAAGTCCGCGAGGATATGGCGCCTGATTGTCCAGAAAAACTTGATCTGGATTTTATCCTTTGGGTGCTACACCGAGGGCGATCCCAAAAGGCTAAAATCCGTTATCAGAGTGTCCAGCAACAATATCCTGATAAAGTAATTATCTTGAAAGACCAAGCTGCTATCACCGACTTTCTCTCCCAGCTTAGCAAAATAAACACATGACATATTATCCACTCTAAAGGATAATACCAAAGATTTTGTTACGGTTCTTTCCGTCTTTTTCTCAATAAACTTAGCTAAAAGGCTTGAATTTTTTTAAAAAAACTCAAGCCTTTTAGAAGTGTTCTACTTCAAAAGAATAATGGGTAAACCTTTCTGTTATAAAGTTAGTTTGAAAGGGCTGTCGCCTCTTCGTTGTTCACTGTAAAGATGGTTTTTGAAATAGAGTTGGCTAGTCTATTTCAGATTCCTTCAAAGCGGTAATTTTATCTCAAAAATCGTTCCTTTAGGATGACGATCTTGAACGATAATTTGTCCACCCAGCCGATCAACGATTTGCTTAGCTAGAGAAAGTCCTAGACCTAGCCCACCATTCTGACGTGTTCTAGCCTTATCAACACGGTAAAAGCGATCAAATATTTTCTTTTTATCCTCATCTGAAATACCAATCCCATTGTCTTCGACAGTGATGATCAGTTGCCGATCACGCAAACGTGATACCATATAGATATCCCCATCAGCTTCAGTGTATTTTACCGCATTGTCAAACAAGATGGTCAAGACTTGTTTCAATAGCGTAATATCCATGCGAATCGTTTGCCGTACCAAATTGTGCCCTACAAACCGTTTGCCCGTCTCATCTGCAATCAGGCTATAATTGTCAAAAGTTGTCTCAAAAAACTCTGGCTGAATATCCTCTATAGTAACTTGGAAGTCACCGTCTCGCCTAGCGATATTTAGCAAATTAGTCGTTAAAATCCGCATATTTCGGACCTCATCTAAACTTGAGGCTATCGCTTCAAACTGATCCATGATGGTCGCTTCGGGTCGACGAAAAAGAGCTTCCAAACGGTTTTGCAAAACTGTCAAAGGGGTCCGTAATTCGTGACTAGCATTAGCAACAAAGGATTTTTGCTTTTCATAAGCTTCACGAATTGGCCGAATGGTCAATACAGTCAAAGCAACTGAAGCTAAAATAGAGATTAACCAAAATGATGCCATAACCACCATGACAATTTTCTTATTCTCTGCATTCATCAGTTTCAACTGACTAACGTTAATCAATAACATCGCATAGGTGATGTTCTCAAACCCCTCATCTTCAGAAACTTTAGTGACAATATATCGATAATCATCTATCCTGTCAAACGTTGTTTTAACTGAGACTTCTCTAACAGTATTCAAATCAGAAAAATTGGGTTGAATTCCATCTAAACCAAGGGTTGAATCATTGTCACTAACAATAGTATACTCATCATCAAACAATATCACATTGCTGTTTGCAGGTGCTCGGAGAATTTGATCTGAACCGCTTGGATTATGATTCTCATTCTTAGGATCTGCCTTAATTTTAAATTCACTAATATCAGGTCCTAGGATAGAACGAACTTGAGCTAGAAGAATGATCTTTTCAGGTTTTTCAGCAGATTGCAGAAGAGCCTCATCCGTTGTTCGATAAAGGGTCGCTGCCATGATTTGTAAAATAATCACAGTCATTATGAGAAAAACAAAACTAAAGATACTAGTATAGCGGAGAAAATAAGCGAAGGTATCTGACTTTAGCATTTTTCTGAATTTATCCCTCATGTTTTAAAATATACCCCACACTCCTTAATGTCGAAAGATTCGACTCAAATGTAGTCCCTTTTAACTTTTTACGAATTTTAGACATATAAACTTCTACAACTGAAACGGTTGTATCACTGTCAAAGCCCCAAATACGGTCAAAAATTTGGTTTTTGGGCAAAATGACATTTTGGTTTTGGAGGAAATAAATCAGCAAATCAAATTCTTTGCCCAAAAATTCTACTACCTTACCATCAATCTGAACAGTATTGGTAGACAAATTAACAGATACATTACCATACGAAAGCTGATTCTCTGTCAGTTTTCCGGAACGTTTCAACAGTGCTTGAATCCGCATTTTGAGCTCTTCCAAATAGAAAGGCTTGGTCAGATAATCATCTGCTCCTAGCTCGAAACCATGGCCCTTATCATCAATACTTTCCTTGGCCGTCATGATTAAAACGGGTGTAGAAATGCCTTTTTGTCGCAGTTCCTTAAGAACTGTGAAGCCATCTTTTTCTGGCAACATCAAATCTAATAAAATTAAATCGTAAATTCCTGATTCTGCTTCATAAAGCCCTTCTTCACCCTCAAACACCTGTGTAACGCTCGCAAAATCCTCCAAAAAGTCAAATACCGAATTTGAGAGATTTAAATCATCTTCAACTAATAAAATTTTAATCATCTTTGTATCTCCTCGTAGAATAAGTTAATGGGGATATTTCAATCCCAAGTGTAACCAATGTTATCGCTTGACTATTGCAAGGTTTTCCAGAACAATAGAGCCATGGAATGGACTCATGGTTGTTTCTTTGTCTCCTTGTTGCGTAGACTTCAAAATAAAGTCTGTTACCCAAGCCTTGTCCCTACGTCCAACACACTAGCTGTTTCCACTAGGCTCACTTCTGTATCTAGTAGGCTACAGGCGGCAAGTGAGTTAGTGACTCGAATTCTCTTATGCGAGGCTGTTGGTTCAAGGTGTTTCTGGGGAACCTTACAGTAGTCAAGAAACTTTCCAAATCCAAATGAAAGGAGACCTTCCACATGAAATGTTTTGTCGGTTTAGACGTTAGCGCAACCAAACTGGACGTTTGTATCATGCTCAGTGATACAACGACCCCCTTCACTGCTTCGCTCCCTAATGACTTAACGGGTGCTTCTGACATCAAGAAGCAGGTTCTCAAACTCAATGACAGCCATGCCTTTGAACGCATCGTCATTGGCATGGAAGCGACCAGTCTCTACAGTTTTCATCCTGCCATGTTCTTTCACGAAGACAGCGACTTGAAAGCTCTTAAGGTTGAAGTCATGGTGGAACAGCCCAACAAAATCAAGAAGTATCGCGAAGCCTTCGAAGAAAACAAGAATGATGCTCTTGATACCTTCTATATCGCCGATTATTTCCGTATTGAGCGATTTTCACTAGGTGTTTTTAGTGCACCCCATTTTCTAGAAAATCAACTAAAGTTTTGAAAACTTTGGCTTGACTTTTTACCACTAGACTTTGCTTATTCATTTATTATAGCACGTTTTTCCGAAAAAGACCTGCGCCATCATCAATTCTTAATGAACTGTCCCATTTAGTTTAACCAAGTTTCCTTAAAGAAAGCTCATACCGTTTAAGACGCTGTTTTCAGAATATGGTATACTATCAGAGAAAGGATTTTCAATATGAGAAGGAGTTTTTTGTGTCTGATTTTCATTATTTATTTCCAGAAGCAAAGCGATTAGGTTATCCTCCGACCGATGGCGCTTTAGCTATTCCTTTAGAGGATGGACAATGGCTGAGCTTTAATCCAGACCTACTCAGCCCTAGAGAGCAATACCTCATCCAAGCTTTCCAGCAGTCAAAATCTTCTACTGACAGCCTGACCCCTTGGATAGCTTATTTGGTATACGGAGAGGGCCAAGCTCCCCAGTCAGCAAATAATCTCCAATGGTTACACGTCCATCTCCACAACCCTCCGAAAGATTTGATCCAGGAGTGCCAGAAGAGCCTGGCGGCCTTCTTTCCAAATCTAATGTCTTCCTTTAGTTTGGACACTGAGAATTTTTGCCTTGTTTTAAACCAAGAGACTTATTTTAATGTTGAAGATCTCCTCAAGGAAACCTTACCCAGCCTAGAGTTTGATTTTGGGATGAAAATCTCGGTTGCTATTGGTCAATTTTGGCCAAATTATCTGGAAGATAGTTGGCCAAATCTTTTTCAATTGGAACAACGTCTCTTTCAGTACCTGCTCCGAGTAGCTAAACAAGATCAAGTCACGACTTTTAGCCAATTACTCCTGTCCAATCAAAAACAAAAAGAAACGGCTAAGCTCTACCAATTTCTCTCTCGGCTGATCACACATCATGAGGACTTACCAGAAACCATTCTTTGTCTTTGGAAGACTCAAGCTGTCCTAACAAAAGCAGCACAGAATCTTTATATCCACCGCAACACCTTACAATACCGCTTGGATAGGTTCCAAGAACAGACAGGCCTCTCGCTCAGAAATATGGATGATTTGGCTGTTTGCTATCTCGCCCTTCTCAATCCTTAATCGTTCTTGTGCAGGTTGCACAAGAACGATTAGTCTTTTTCAATCAGCTTGCACAAGAAAATAAGAGCGTTTTCATTTATAATAAAGATATCATCTTACAAGGAGGAACCTTTCATGGTCCAACTCAAATTAAACAATATCTATAAACGCTATGAACGCAGCGATCATTACTCTGTTGAAAATTTCAACCTTGATATCAAGGACAAAGAATTTATCGTTTTTGTTGGTCCTTCTGGATGCGGAAAATCTACAACTCTCCGAATGATTGCTGGTCTTGAAGACATCACAGAGGGTGAGTTTTACATTGATGATCAACTGATGAACGACGTGGCTCCAAAAGATCGTGATATCGCTATGGTCTTCCAGAACTATGCCCTTTACCCACACATGACCGTTTACGACAACATGGCTTTCGGTCTAAAATTGCGTAAATATTCTAAGGAAGACATCGACCGCCGTGTGAAAGAAGCTGCTACTATCCTTGGCCTAACAGAATTGTTAGACCGTAAACCTGCGGACATGTCTGGTGGTCAACGCCAGCGTGTAGCAATGGGACGTGCCATCGTGCGTGACGCTAAGGTTTTCTTGATGGATGAGCCGCTCTCTAACTTGGATGCTAAATTGCGTGTTTCCATGCGTGCTGAAATCTCTAAAATCCATCGTCGTATCGGTGCCACTACTATTTACGTTACCCATGACCAGACAGAAGCTATGACCTTGGCAGACCGTATCGTTATCATGAGCTCTACCAAGAACCCTTCTGGAACCGGTACAATTGGCCGTGTTGAACAAATTGGTACCCCACAAGAACTCTATAATGAACCAGCCAACAAGTTTGTTGCCAGCTTTATCGGTTCTCCAGCTATGAACTTCTTCAATGTTAAGTTTGAAAACGGTGTCCTAAGCAATGGTCGCAACTTCAACATCACCTTACCTGAAGGTAAGCGTAAACTTTTGGAAGAACAAGGGTATAATGGCAAAGACATTATCTTTGGCATCCGTCCAGAAGATGTCAAAGCCTCTGCTCTTGAGTTAGAAGCCTATGCCGATTCTACTATTCACTCTGAAGTCGTTGTCTCTGAACTTTTAGGTGCAGAAACCATGTTGTACAGCAAGATTGATGACACTGAATTCATCTCTCGCGTAGATGCACGCGACTACCACCAACCAGGTGAAATTGTCACACTAGCATTCAACATGAACAAAGCACACTTCTTTGATGCTCTGACAGAAAAAGCAATCCGTTAATCAGTGCTAACGATATCTTTAGGATCCCTAAAGAGTGCAGATCTCCTAAAAAGGAGATCTGTTTTTTAGCTTTCAATAAATGGTAAAACATCAAAACAACTTAACCTAGTTTAGCTAGCGGTTTATTTCTCAAAAAGGATATGGTATCATATGAGAAGGCCATACAGTGCTGTTTATTCTAATTTTGGAAAGGTAAGTTTAATATGGAAAGAATAACTGAGCCCCTCTTTTTACAATCAACCATGCATGAGAAAATTTGGGGAGGAAATCGACTACGAAAACTCTTTAACTACGATATTCCTAGCGAAACAACAGGTGAATACTGGGCAATTTCAGCTCATCCCAATGGGCCTTCCACTGTTATGAATGGTCCCTTAGCAGGACAAAGCCTAGATCAGATCTACCGTGATTTTCCTGAACTCTTTGGCTATCCAGCTAGTCCTGTCTTTCCGCTTTTAACCAAAATTTTGGATGCCAATGAATGGCTAAGCGTCCAAGTCCATCCAGATGACACCTACGCTCTAGAGCATGAAGGAGAGCTCGGAAAAACCGAGTGCTGGTATGTGCTGCACGCAGATCCTGGTGCCCGGATTATCTATGGCCATCAAGCCCAGAGTCGTGAGGAATTAGCCGAAAAAATTGCTGACGGCGATTGGAATCAGTTACTTACGTATACTCCTGTCCAGACAGGTGACTTTTTCTATGTTCCTAGCGGTACTCTTCATGCTATCGGCCCTGGTATTGTCATTTTAGAGACACAGCAGTCCAGTGATACGACTTACCGGGTCTATGACTTTGATCGTTTGGATGATCTAGGAAATCCTCGACCACTTCATATCAACCAATCCTTAGATGTGCTCAATATAGAGAAACCACAAAACAGCACACCCAGCCATGTCCGCATTGATCACCTGTTTTTAACCACCTTGGTGTCAAACCCCTTTTTTACAGTTGAGAAATGGGATATTGACGGACCAGTAACCGCCCATCAAACCGCCCCTTACAGCTTGGTATCGGTCATTGATGGTGCAGGGAGCCTCCACTGTCATGGCCAGGAATATCCAATCCAAAAAGGCGATCACTTCATCCTGACCAATGCTATTTCAGAGTGGGCCTACAAGGGAAACCTTTCGCTCATTATCAGCCATACTTAAACTAATACCATCTCTTTTTTAAAAAAGCAACCTCCTCTTGAACATCTGTCAAGAAGAGGTTTTTCATTCTTTAAGAAAAGGAATTAACGAACTGTACGGACACGCATAGTATTGGTAGACCCTGCAACACCAACTGGTACACCAGCAACAATAATAATATTATCACCAGATGATACCAATCCAGCCTTAAGGGCTTCTCTTTCTGCCAACTCAAACATGTCATCTGTAGTGTCTGGACGGTCAGTAATAATCGGGATAACCCCCCAGTTAAGCGTCAAGCTACGTTGTGTTAACTCATCAAAGGTAACCGCTAAGATATCTGCATCTGGACGGTATTTTGAAATAGCACGTGCCGTATAGCCTGTTTCTGTCACAGTGACAACCAATTTGATATCCATCGAATGGCAAGCGTCTTTAACCGCTGAAGCAATCACTTCTGTCTTACCTGAACGTTCAAATTCAGAGGAGTCTAAACGGCCATATTCATTCAAAAGCCCTTGAGCATTTTTAGCAATTGTTGCCATGGTACGAACAGACTCAACTGGGTATTTACCATTTGCAGATTCACCAGAAAGCATGGTCGCATCAGTACCGTCAATAACCGCGTTGAAGACATCAGATACTTCTGAACGTGTCGCACGAGGTTTTTCAGTCATGGTTTCAAGCATGTTGGTCGCAGTGATTACAACTTTACCAGCAGCATTCACTTTTGTAATAATCATCTTTTGATAAACTGGAACCATTTCAAATGGTACTTCAATCCCCATATCACCACGGGCAATCATGATACCATCAGAAGCTTCAATGATTTCATCCAAATTATCAATCCCTTGCTGGTTTTCGATTTTAGCAAAAAGACGGACATGCTCGTTACCTGTTTCTTTACAGATTTCACGAACCGCATTAACATCATTAGCTGTACGTACGAACGAAATAGCGATGAAGTTCAACCCATTTTCAAGACCGAAGCGAATATCTGAATCATCACGCTCTGCAAGTGCAGGGAAAGGAATGTTGGTGTAAGGAATATTCACCCCTTTTTGCTTACCAATAAGACCATCATTTTCAACTTTTACGATGAACTCATGAGTTGCGATATCTTTGTCGATAACTGTCAGACCAAGCTTACCGTCATCAACCAAGATTTGCTTGCCGACTTCAACATCGTCATAAACATCCAGACCACCAGCAACGTTCAGAGCAATCACTTCGCGAGTTGACTTGAGACCTTGTTTAGTAGCAACACGAATCACTTCACCAGTTGTGTAGGCAAAGAAATCTTCTCCACCTTCAAAAACTTCTGTACGGATTTCAGGTCCCTTGGTATCCAAGAGGAAACCAACTTTACGCCCAGCAATCTCTTCAGCACGGCGAACCGTTGCCATACGAGCACCTTGCTCTGCATGGTCCCCATGTGAGAAATTGAAACGGAAAGTATTTGCGCCTTCTTCAATCAATTTCGCGATGGTTTGTGCAGAGGTTTCCACATCCAATGGTTCTCCCCAGTAGCCGGATTCCCCATATTTCTTACCACCACGGGTTTCTACCGCAGGTCCGAGGGTTGCAACGATTTTGACACGTTTGTTCATAGGTTAGATAGTCTCCTTTTTGTTCTAGCCCTTAGGGCACTTGTTATATATTAATGACTAAACAGATAATGATTCATTGAGGGCAATCAACTTCACATCTGCCTGATGTGGATTATTGACAATAATCTTGCGATCTTCACTCAAACTAAAGAGTGCCCCCTCTTCAGCTGATCCAAGGATCGGGTTGGTCACAATCTTCTCATCACGGATCCCAACTGCCACACCACCAATTCCTTCCTTCAGTAATTCAACAGCATATGCCCCTAAGCGAGAAGCAAGGACACGGTCACGAGCAGTTGGCGAACCACCACGTTGGGTATGCCCAAGATCTGTAAAACGAAGATCTCCAACATAACCAGCAGCCTTCAAATCTTCTGCAAATTCATGGCTTGGTTTAACCCCTTCCGCCAAAACAATGATATGGTGGTTTTTCCCATTGGCAAAACCAATGTTGATGTTCTTAACGACAGTTTCAATGTCATACGGATGTTCAGGAATAATGATTTGATCTGCCCCAGAAGCAATACCTGACCAAAGTGCAATATCTCCTGCATTGCGTCCCATGACCTCTACGATGAAGGTTCTGCGGTGACTAGAGGAAGTATCACGCAATTTATCGATGGATTCCATCGCTGTGTTGACAGCTGTATCAAAGCCAATCGTAAAGTCTGTCCCAACAATATCATTATCAATGGTACCTGGTACCCCAACAGCTGGGAAACCGTGCTCCGTCAGTCGCATAGCACCGTGGTAAGAGCCATCACCACCGATAACAACAACTCCTTCGATTCCGTGCTTTTTCAATTGCTCAATCCCTTTTAATTGGCCTTCTAACTGGGCAAATTCTGGATAGCGCGCTGAATACAAGAATGTTCCACCACGAGAAATTTTATCCCCTACAGCACGCGAATCCAGAGGAAAGATTTCTCCTGCTACCATTCCAGCGTAACCATGTTGAATGCCGTAAACTTCCATACCTTCGGAGATGGCTTTGCGCACAACGGCACGAGCTGCAGCGTTCATACCAGGGGCATCACCACCACTGGTTAAAACAGCAATACGTTTCATTTTTTTATCCTTGCTCCTTTTTTCATTCTAACTTATTCATTATATCATAATTCGCTTGGTTTTGCTGGCTATTTCCGGTTTTTTTAGTAAAAAATCGTTTTCACGTTTAGCGCTTCTAAAGCTTCTATCAAGGTATCCGTTTTTTGAACACCTAAGTACTTAGGCAATAAGGTTTCCTTCGTCTCCTTGTAGCGCAAAACGACTGGGATAGGTCCTGAAAATTGCTGTAAAACGTCAGCTACCGCCCGATCTAGGCTGTGATTATCCAACTGGATCCAAAACTTCTCCGTGGGGAGCTCTTCTACGTGGTCTAAGAGCATCTGCAACTGACCATCGCGCTCTTGCATTTTCCCTGAAAAATAATAGAATCCTCCTTCTGTCAGATGATGGTACCATTGGCGATAGGCTTCTGGGAAAACTGTTATCTCTAGGATATTTTGGGTATCGCTAACCTTAAGAAAAGCCATTTGTTCTCCTTTTTTGGTACGGATGACGTTACCGCCTAAGAATTCAGCCAATACAGTGCTACGCCCTTCTGCTACTAGGTCCCGAATCGGAGTATGAGGCAGAGCGGCCTCCTTGGACAACTGAATCAGCGGATGGGGACTCAGACCAATTCCCATGATTTCTTGTTCTTGGTGAAATTTCTCCATCTCTGTAAAATCATCAATCTCTACCCAACTATATGCCATATCTGGATTGTCATCAAAGAGGTTGGCCTGACCTAGCTTATTATGCTCTCTGAGGCCTTGGTAATTGCTAAGAACTTTGTGCCGATTAGATTCAAACGGATCAAAGAGGCCAATTTTAATCAATGGTTCTATCTGAGTCGACTTAGCATATTGATCTGGTAAGCGCCTCATAAACTCTTCAATACTATGAAAGGGGCGATTTTCAATCAACCAGTGAGCAAATTCTTTAGAGAGACCTTTAATATTTTTCAAGCCTAAGTGAATAGCTCCTTGGTCAAATTTATCGTAGTATGGCACTGTATTGAGATGGAGCTTGGCCACCTTGAAACCAAAATGGAGCGCATCCTCAATGTAATCACTGCTTGAAAAATTAAGCATAACATCAAAGAAAACATCTGGAAAATGCGCCTTGAAATAAGCCAACTGAAAAGCCAAGGCCGAATAAGCATAGGCATGGGAACGGTTAAATCCATAACCTGCAAACTTCTCCATCATGGCAAAAATTTGCCTAGCCTTGGACTCACTATGTCCAAGCGCCAGAGCACCCGCCAGAAACTCGTCTGTCATGGCCTTCATCTCCTCAGGCTTTTTCTTGCCCATAGCCCTCCTTAAAATATCGGCCTTCCCTAGGCTAAAACCAGCAAAACGCTGGGCTATTTGCATGACCTGCTCCTGATAAAGCATAATGCCATAGGTTGACTCTAAAATATCAGCAATCACAGGATCCAGCAAATCAATTCTCTCTTGCCCCCTGCGTCGCTTGATGAAATTATCAATATAATCACTAGCTCCTGGACGATTAAGCGATGTTGTTGCAACGACGTCCTCAAAACAAGTTGGCTTGACTCGCTTGAGTAGAGAGATAGCTCCTGCAGCTTCAAACTGAAAGATGCCCTTGGTTTGACCACGAGCAAATAGCGCCAAGGTTTCCGGATCTTCCAAGTTTATCTTAGCAATATCGATAAGTTGTCCGTACTTCTCCGCCACGCGCTCCTGCATCCTTTGCACAAAAGTTAGATTTCTGAGCCCCAAAAAATCCATTTTTAATAGGCCATTAGCTTCCACACCATGTGCATCATATTGGGTTAAGAGCATTTCCTCCCCCCACTTAAGAGGAATTCGATCGGTCAGATCTTGGTCACTCATGACCACCCCTGCCGCATGAATGGAAGTTTGTCTTGGTTGCCCCTCAATAGCTTGGGCTAGCTGAAAAGCCCGTTGATACTCTGGTTTACTAACAATGATCTGTCTTAGGCTCGCGTTCCGCTCATAGGCAGAAGCCAAGCTGTCTCTAAAGCTAATTTTTCGTGTTAAATTGGTCAATTCATGCTCTGCCAGACCATAGCGTTTAAACACATCTCTAAGAGCCTGTTTGGCTCCAAAAGTTGAAAAAGTCACGATTTGGGCAGCGTGTTGACTTCCATACTTCTTGCGTACATAGCGGAGAAATTCTGGTCGGTAAACATCGGGTAAATCAATGTCAATATCTGGTAAGCTAAAACGTTCTACATTCAAGAACCGTTCAAAAAGAAGGTTTTTCGAAACAGGGTCAATACCTGTAATGTCTAAAGCGTAAGCTACGAGACTTCCTGCAGCCGAGCCGCGCCCCATTCCCATATAATACCCCTGACTGCGACCAAACCGCAACAAATCCCAAACAATTAAAAAATAGTCATCGAACCCCATTTGATGAATAACCGATAACTCTTTTTCCAACCGCTCCTGGTAGATTTTAGTGGTCAGTCCTTTTTCCTGCAAACCTGCATAGGTGCGTTCCCTCAATTCTTCAACAGCTGGACGTTCGCGATTGAATCGTGGCAAAACTAACTCACCTGGCAACTGATAGGATATCGTTTGGACGAGTTCTTGTAAATTGACCAAAGCTTGTGGGAAACGTTCTTCAAACGCTGCGGTCAAAGCTTGTGGAGGTAGGAAACGTTCCTCTGTCAAGATAGGTGGTGTCTCTTGCAAGAGCTGGTTATCTCTAATGGCATGAAGCATATGAAGCACCTGACGGTCACTCTCTTCAAAGTAACGTACGGTATGTAGGGGTAAAATAGGGTGCTTAAATGATTCTATCGGTGTATCTTTAAAGACACCAAGGTAAAAAGGCAGGCCCAAATCAAGATCATCTATCCCATCTGCATAGGGCAAAATGATGCAAAGGTGTTCTAAAAAGGGGCGGAACGCTTCCAAGGAAGATTCCCCCAGCATTTTTTGAGTGGATAATTTTAGTAAGAACCGATAAGCTGTCGTATCCTGAGCAAGAACATAAACTTTTAACGGATGATCTTGAAAAATCAGAGTAAGTTCCACTCCTAAAATCGGCTGAATACCCACTTTTTGACAGGCTTTAAGAAAGTGATAGGCGCCATACATGTTGTCAATATCCATTATGCCTAGGGCCTGGTACCCCATCGCTTTGGCACGATTGACATAGGTTTCAATTCCGATAACACTATCCATAAAGGTATAAACTGTCTTGGTATCTAGTTGAACAACCATTGCCACCACTTCCTCTCTAAACCAATCGTTTCTAATCTGTTTTCACGCTAAATCGTATCGCTTATATTATACCAAATTATAAAGCTAAAACGAAAAATCATGAGCTGGTCAAAACCAAGTCATGATTGTCATAAGGTATTGATTAATGCGAACTTGTCTCGAATAGTAAATATTGCCGCCATTAACATAGAGCTCTCCACCATGCAAAAGGGCCACGGGATGGTGGTAACTATAGGTTTGACCAGTCGTATTGCCTAAACTAGGAGCTACAACATCTCTAGAATATGCCTTGGCCACCTTGATTAAGTTTTGCCCTCCATTTTGTTTGACATAATCTATATAAGAACTGCCAAAATTGTAAGCTTGAACAGCTGTCCATTGGTCCAACCCCAATTCTTCTGCATAGGCAATATGTTTCGCCAAAACTTCTACTCCCTGCCGGATACTAGACTTACTATCTGTAATGGTGTTAGCCGTTCCCGTTAAGCTTTCACTGGATTGCATCACATCATCTGTCTTTCCCTTAGTTTCGGTATAAATCATCGCCAAAATCAACTGTGGATCAGCTTGACTGCCCATCTCCGTCAATACTTCTACCACCAGGGGCTCATAGGTCATGACATGCTTGACATCTTGGCGGATCTCATAGGCCTTAAAACCGATGACCAGCAACAAAACGAGCAAGATCAGTCGTCTTATTTTCTTGAACATTACTTTGCCTCAATCGCTTCAATATTTTTAATGAGAATGGAGTAGGTTCCATCTTCGTTCTGGATAAACTCAACCGATTCAGCATCCTCATAAACTCGATTGGGGACAATTAATTCAATCCCATTGGATAAAGACAGCTTTTGGTTTTCTAACTTCTTGAGCTGGCGTGAAGCGTCGATATCAGTCAATTTAATTGGTTCTGGGATACTCTCCTTAACCTGATCAACAAAGGTCAGCCGTGCTGTCAGATTGTCATCAAAGAGCTGGTCTGCCAAAGTTTCTGGTGATAAACTATCACCTGCCTCCAAGGATTTATGCAGAGCAGATTTCATCTTGGACTGGAAGGCAAAGTCGTCTTGGTTGAAGTTGTCCGCAATCTTCTGCGCCGTCTGCTCCATGAGCTTGATGGATTTTTTGACCGACTGCTCAGGGGCCACCGCAAGGAGATTTTCAGAAAAATAATTGGCAAAGGCGCCATTGTGCTTAATCCGCTTCTCTATGAGGTAATAATCACGGGTGTCCAGATTGATAACCAGAGCCTCATCAGGCGTTTGGGCTGCCGATGGGAGGTTATTGGTCGTCATCTGAATCGGCTTGTCGCTATCTACCGAGCTGTGAATCAGATTTTCCTTGAGAGTCAGGCGCAAGAAGGCAAAATACGGCTGTCCATCTTTGTCAAAATCCAAAAAGACCAAGTCATTGGTTTTCTGATTCTCGCTGATGACAAACTCTTCTTTCCAGAGCTGTGCTATCTTGATGGAGGTTTCATACCGATCATCACTCAGAAGACTCAAGAACGCATTGTCTGCGGCGAACTGCCCACGCTTTGCCTCATCTGAAAAGACCCTGCTCAGTTTTTTCCGGAAATACTCGTCCAAACGCGGCGTCAAAGTCAAAGGTTGCTCTGCCAATAGCAACTCCGTATCGTCAGGTGTAAACTGGTGAATGATCATTTTTTTGATATAGATATCTAACATACTTACCTCTAATTTTACTGTCTCTCTTCTTTAAAACTCAAAAGTTGCTCTGCTATTGTACCATAAAAGAAAATAAAAAGACAGCCCACAAGGGTGTCTTTCGAGGATTAAGGATAAAGAGGAAACGCATTGGTCAAGGCAAGCACTTCTTGACGGACTTCCTCAAGAACGGCTTCTTGATCAGCATGCTCAAGGGCTTTGATGATGAGTTCAGCGACCTTACGACACTCCTCCACTCCAAAACCGCGTGCCGTTACTGCTGCCGTGCCAATACGGATACCAGATGTCTTGAAAGGTGACAGGGTTTCAAATGGAATAGAATTTTTGTTGAGGGTAATGCTGACTTCATCTAAGAGGTTTTGGGCGACCTTGCCATTTTCCACGACCTTGGTCACATCCACAAGGAAGACATGATTGTCCGTTCCACCTGAAATAACACGGAATTTTTCGTGCTGGTTGAAGACACCTGCCATAGCCTGACAGTTCCTAATGACATTCTGAGCGTATTCCTTGAAAGTAGGGTCTAGATTTTCCTTGAAAGCGACAGCTTTTGCTGCAATGACATGCTCAAGAGGACCGCCTTGAAGTCCTGGAAAGACTGCGGAATTGATTTTCTTGGCCAACTCTTCGTCATTGGTCAAAATCAGACCGCCACGAGGACCACGAAGGGTCTTGTGGGTGGTAGAGGTCACTACATCTGCATACGGAACAGGACTTGGGTGAAGACCAGCAGCGACAAGACCAGCAATATGTGCCATATCCACCATCAACTTGGCACCGACGCTATCTGCAATCTCACGGAATTTGGCAAAATCAATCGTACGGGAATAGGCAGAAGCGCCTGCTACGATGAGTTTAGGGCGCACTTCTTTGGCGCGCTCTAAAATGGCGGCATAGTCTAACTGCTCAGTCTCCTTGTCCACACCATAGGCCACGAAGTTGTACGATTTTCCAGAGAAGTTGACGGGAGACCCGTGGGTCAAATGCCCGCCCGCAGACAAGTCCATCCCTAGCACTGTATCGCCTGGCTCAATCAGCGCCATGTAAGCCGCTGCGTTGGCTTGACTGCCAGAGTGAGGCTGAACATTGGCAAACTGAGCCCCAAAAATTTCCTTGGCCCGCTCAATCGCCAGATTTTCAATCACATCAACCACTTCTGTGCCACCATAGTAGCGCTTAGCTGGGTAGCCCTCTGCGTATTTGTTGGTCAAAATGGATCCTTGCGCAGCCATAACTGCCTTAGACACCACGTTTTCAGACGCAATCAGCTCAATGTTATTTTGCTGGCGCTGCTCTTCTGCTTCGATAGCTGACCAAAGGTCGGTATCAAAGGCCTTGTAATCTTCCTTGTCAAAAATCATGTTGTACTCCTTTAAGTTGGTTGTCCAATGGTTTCAAATGCCCCTGCTCTCCGTAGCGAAGCAGGCGCAGGTATTCTCCCCAGACCCGTCGGCGGCCGATATCAGAGGTCATCCAGTCTGACCGACGAATTATCTGTCCTTTATAAGCGGTATCAAAGGGATAAGAGATGAGGTCAATAGCATCTGGAATGTGTTGGGATAAAGTCCGTAGCTGCCGTCCTGCCACATGGCTCTTGCAAATCACCAAAATGCTCTTAACGCGTGAAAAATCAATCAAATCCTTAGCAAATAGCACATTTTCCAAGAAATTGGTCGATTGATTCTCATGTAGGATAGCATTTCGAGGAACACCCCCAGCCACTAAGTGTTCGATGATGACCTCAGCCTCTGTCCGCTCCCCGCCTGACCAGTCAGGATGAGCCTGTCCTGTCTTGCTCCGACCTCCTGTCACCAAAAACTGGCTAACATAGCCCTGGCGATAAGCCTCGACAGCCTTCTCCCAATGCAAGGGGTGGGTGCTCGAAAAGATAAAGCCCAAGTCACAGACCTGAGGCAACTGATCTTGTCCGAAGACCGCCTCCGTCAACAAAGCGATGTCATCTGTGGTCAACTCAGGCACATCTGGCTCACGTTCAATCATCGTTCCCTTCCTCAAATAACTTGATAAACCGCAGCTGCGTCTTATCCCCATCGTAGCCAATCCTGCGGTAAAATTCATGCGCCTCCAGACGATGTGAAGCTGAATTCAGGCGGATGAAGGCAAAACCACGCTGGTGCGCCAAGTCTTCCAAAGCCACCATCAGCTGCCGACCAATTCCGCGCCCTTGGGCTGCAGGCAGAACTGCTAACGCCAGTACATTGAGCCCAGGCTCCGAATAAAGGCTCTCATACTGTTGGGCATGGACATAGCCAAGCAGATCACCTGATTGGTCATCGGCATAGCCGATAAAGAAATGCTGAGGGTCTGCCAGTAACTTGTCCAACTGCTGAGCAGTCTGCTCCACCGAAAAGGCATAACCTAAGGCCGTCTCGTTAATTAGGGATAAGGCTTTTGCATCTGTAAACTGTAATGATTTTAACATCTTAGTCTCCTATTCATCTGATTATCCTTACTCAAACGTCAATTCTGGCACAACTTCTAATAGTTGTGCTTTGGTGATGGCGCCTTGTCGTAAAACGGTCGCTCTGTCACCAGACAAATCCAGAATGGTCGAGTCTTGTCCTGTCAGGGCGGCATCATCTGCGTAGCCTATCACTTGACCGTCAAACTCTGCCATAATGTCCTCAAACAAGACACCACTGGCTTGTCCTGACCGATTGGCGGAAGGACCGATTAATGGTCCATGCTGGGCAATCAAGTCTAAGGTCACAGGGTGACTTGGCACCCGAAAACCGACTGTTCCCAGACCAGAGTTGACCCAGTGTGGCACTCGGTCGTTGGCTTCTAAGATGATGGTCAACGGACCCGGCAAAAAATGCTGATAAAGCTTGTCCAAAAAAGCTGGCTGATTTTGCGAAAACGCATAGATATCGGCTAAACTGCTCACATTGAGGTTGAGCGCCTTGTCTCGAGGGCGCTGCTTGAGGGCATAAACCTGATCCACAGCCTCTTCATCCAGTGCCTTGGCAAAGAGCCCGTAAACCGTCTCAGTTGGCAAGACGACTGCCCCACCGCTAGCTAAGACATGACCCAAATCAGCCATGATCAATCACCACCATTCTGTCTTTGCCGTAGCTGTCTGCCAAGACCCGCACACGCTTATCGGGTAAATACTGCTGAGCTAAGGCTTTTAGCGCTTGACCTTGCTTGTAGCCAATTTCCAGATAAATCTTGCCATCTGGTGTCAGGTGCTGCTGGGCATCTCTCAAGATTTGTCGATAAATGGCCAATCCTTCTTCTTCGGCAAAAAGAGCGGTATGCGGCTCATAGCGCAAGACATTCTCTCCGACCTCATGCTGGTCTGCATAAGCAATGTAGGGAGGATTGGAGACGATAAGGTCGTAGGTCTCAGCTAGACCATCGTAAACATCCGACTGGATAAAGGTAACCGCAAGGTCGTGCTTTTGGGCATTTTCACGAGCAACTGCCAGAGCATCGGCTGACAAATCACTCGCCGTCACCTGCCAATCTTCTCTAGCTTGCTTGAGGGAGAGGGCAATAGCACCGCTACCTGTCCCCAGATCCAAGACCCGCAAATCTGCTCTGCTATTTTCCAAAAGAATCAAATCGACCAACTCCTCCGTCTCAGGGCGAGGGATGAGGACACGGCTGTCCACCAAGAGCGTCAACTCTCGAAAGTAGGCGCGTCCTGTCAGGTGCTGAGCGGGAAGATGCTGGCTGAGTTTGTCCGCCAGCTCGGTCAAGAGAAGCTCGTCTGCTGGCGTGATGGGCTGTGACAGCTGCAAAACCAAGTCGGTCAAACTCCAGCCCTTGAGCTCACGAAAGACGTAGGCAAGGGCAGCTCGCTCTGCTCCTGCGGCTTCTACTCGGTCTTCCAAGGAAGACAAGACCTGTCCCAGCCGCATTAGTTAGCCAACTTTTCCAGTTTTTGAGTCTGGTCATAGAGAACGAGGGCGTCCACCACCTCGTCCATCTTCCCAGATAAAATCGTATCCAGCTTTTGCAGGGTCAGACCGATACGGTGATCGGTGACACGGTTCTGCGGGAAATTGTAGGTGCGAATGCGTTCTGAACGGTCACCTGTACCGATGGTAGATTTGCGCTCCGCATCCTGCTCGTCTTGGGCAATCTGGGCAAAATGATCCGCCACTCGGGCACGGATAATCTTCATGGCCTTGTCACGGTTCTTCTGCTGGGTCCGCTCTTCCTGCATCTCGACCTTGATGTTGGTCGGCAAGTGAACGATGCGGACAGCTGTTGCCACCTTGTTAACGTTCTGACCACCCGCACCAGAGGCGTGGTAAATGTCGATACGGAGGTCTTTCGGGTCAATGTCATACTCGACTTCTTCGATTTCAGGCATGATAAGAACTGTCGCTGTTGAGGTATGAACACGGCCTTGGCTTTCGGTCACAGGGACACGTTGCACACGGTGGGCACCAGACTCATACTTGAGCTTGGAATAGACCGATTGCCCTGATACCATGGCCACGACTTCTTTGATACCGCCAACGCCGTTGTAAGATGTCTCCATGACTTCAAAGCGCCAGCCTTGGCTTTCGGAAAACTTCTGGTACATGGCTAGAAGATCCCCTGCAAAGAGGGCTGCCTCGTCACCACCCGCTGCACCACGAATCTCCAAGATGATGTTTTTATCGTCATTCGGGTCTTTAGGCAAAAGCAGGATTTTCAATCGCTCTTCGAGGGCTTCCTTAGCGGCCTTGCTCTCTTTGAGCTCTTCTTTAGCCATTTCCTCTAAATCCTTGTCGCCACCTGCTTCTTTAATCATCTCTTCTGCATCGGCGATGGCTTGGATAGTCGCCTTGTACTCACGGTAGGCAGCGACCGTTTCACGCGTGTTTGCCTCTTCGCGAGACAATTCCATAAAGCGTTTGGTGTCTGAAACCACCTCTGGGTCACTGAGCAACTCGCCTAACTCTTCATAGCGGTCTTCCACCGCCTGTAATTGATCGTAAATGTTCATAATTAAGATACAAAGCCCGTTAAGAAAGCGAGAGAAAAATAGGAGACTGACGCCGTGTGCTAGCACACAAGAAAGTCTATCTTTTTTCCGACGCTTTTAGGGCGTGTTCTGTTCCTTTCATTATCATTAAGTTTGTATTTTAAAAGAAAAGCTTGCACAGTCCGTAGCCCGCGTTCGTTTCCTTTCTTAAAATTTGACGAGAAATTGAACAAACCCTGACATCGTGTGCTGGCACACAAGGAAATCTATCTTTTCCCCGACGCTTTTAGGGCGTGTTCCGTTCCTTTCGTTAGTTGTAAAATCGTTAAATCAGAAATGAATCGCCTCTTCAAAGTAGTCCTTCTTTTTCCGACATGCTTGGGGGTGAAGGCAATTCTTTTTATTGTGTTAGCTGATACATCGCAACGATCTCACCTGCATAGGTTTCGCCTGTTTCGACAAAGCCATAGTGACGGTAGCAGGATCTGACATGGTGATTTTCGGCTTCGTAAGATAGCCAGACTGCAGCTCCTTCCCCAGCTGGATGGGACTTAATGTAGTTCACAATACTGTCCATCACAGGAATAAAGTAGCCTTTTCCTTGATAATTTTGATCAATCATCAAACGAAACAGCAAATAATTTCCAGGACTAATGACTAACGTCTCATCATAAACGATAAAGGTAAAGCCAATCAGCAAATCCTGATCGTAAATCGCTAAAGGAGCGACAAAATGACCAGCCTTTTGATAGACATAAGCCTCTGCAAGACTGATAGCATTTGAGGCGACAAAGGCTTCTTGTTCTTTTGTCACACTGAGCCCAATAACGGAAAAATAATTACTCAGTGTGATGTCTCTTAGAGTAATGGACATCCTAGTTTTTCTCACATCTCTGGCTTAAAATAGTGCCTACGGCAAACTGCTCGATAGGACTCATTGCCCCCAATTTGAATTTGCTGGCCCGCATAGACAGGCTCTCCGTCCACCATCCTCAAATTCATAATGGCTTTTTTAGAGCAATAGTGGCAAATCGTTTTAATTTCTTCGATCTTATCAGCAAACAATAGCAGAGCTTCTGATCCTTCAAAGAGATGATTGAGAAAATCATTCTTCAACCCGAAGGCCATAACGGGGATATCCAGCTCATCTACCACGCGTGAGAAGGCAATGACCTGTTCCTTGGTCAAAAACTGAGCCTCATCAATCAAGATACAATAGGGTACCTTAGCCAGATTCCTAACATACTGAAAAACATCAAAATCTGTTGCAATGGCAATCGCATCACGCCGCATTCCAATACGACTAGAAACAATACCAAAACCATCTCGATTATCCAAGGCTGAAGTCATGATGACCACATCCTTGCCTTGCTCTTCATAATTATGAGCGACTTTAAGGATTTCAATCGTTTTCCCCGAATTCATCGCTCCGTACTTAAAATAAAATTGAGCCACCCTTACGCTTCCAATCTAAGTACTCTACTTTTTAAAAAAAGTAAAGTCTAAATATAATCTTCCTTATTTTACCATAATTTTGAAAGACTGGCATTTACTTTATCGGGAAAATAAAAACCTTCTCAAAAAGAGAAGATTCTGCTTCCAGAACAAGGCATTAAGAGCTTAACTCGTCTGACCAATCACTGCATCAATCGCCACTACGACTGCCACAACCAAAAGCGCATCCTGTTCTGGATTATCCATGCTAATTTCAAAACTATCTGATAACCGAAACGCTTTTTTCTGTAATTGGGCAATGGTGTTATCACGATTGTCTGTGATTTTATAATCGTGGAAGAGTAATCGACCAGTTACCTTCCAGTCAAGGATCTCAACCCTATATTTAGATCGAGGTGAGAACCATTTTTTAGAAATAGTAGCTACTGTCTGGCCTGCGATAATAACATCCCACTTATATTGGGCAAAACGTTGCTTGATAAAGGCGATCTCTTGAGTCTCGTCAGGGGCATAAATATAACTTCTAGTTCCTGTGTACATGCCGATATTCCCTTTAACACGATAAAGCAACTCCTCAGATTCGTTGTAAACAGTAAAGGTATTCTTTAAGGTCCCCTTGTCTTGAGTCATGTATAGTTTCATTGTTAATACTCCTCTTTTATATATTTGATATATATAGTAAAATTAATCGAAAGTCATATATTTTGATTCCCCAACCATTCCCGTTATGCCTCTTTTTTCTGTTTCGTTGGTTTATTTGTGCGCCAAAAGGCAGGGCTGAAACCGATAAACATAACTTGATTCTTTTATAAAATCCCTTCCTTTTGGGGCTCATTGTAGGCTAAATAGCAGAAAAATCGTATTTATGCTATACTAGAAAAAATGAAAGGAGGCTTTCCTATGCCATTTGTTAAAATTGATTTATTTGAAGGACGCACAGAAGCACAAAAGATCGCTCTAGCCCGTGAGGTTGCGGAAGTGGTCTCAAAAAACACCAATGCCCCACTGTCTGCGATACACGTTTTTATCAACGATATGCCTGAAGGCACCTATTACCCTCAGGGAGAAATGAAACGAAACTAAAAACCGTTACCCTTATCCAAAAAACCGAAGGACATCTGTCAGCTAAAAAGGGTTCTATAATTTCTGTAGTGAGCAAATCCACCACAGAGATTATAGAGCTAGAAAACACTCCTTGATTCTAGTTTACTAGTTTTCAACAGGAGTGTTTTTCTTCGGTCTCATTTTTTGGGGGGCTAGTGCCTATTTCGTAGCGACTTTTCTTTTTGTGACTGTTTGAATGCTTGCTGGACTTGACATGAATAGCAACGGGAATGGTTCGAGAAGTTTAGATAATATTAACTATCCATTTTTAATCTAATTTCATCGTGCTGTTATCTGTACTGGTTCTAAGCGTAATAAACCAGACACAGCATTGTATTCTACAACTTGTGCTTTTATATGAACATTTTGGCCAATTGACAAACTATCTAAACTACTAAAAGCATCTGATGTCGTTGCAACATCAAAAAATTGTAAATTGACACCAGAATAATTTGTTGATTCACTGCCACTATAATCGCCGCCATATAATAAAATATCGTACCGTGTTTTATAATTTTCATGTGGCGCAATATATGCAATATGTCCATCAAATTCGACAGTTATTCCATAATACTTATCAGCAAATTGTTGAGCTAATTCTCCGCTTTCTGAGTTTAAAATAGCAGCAAATTCAGGATTGTTTTCAATTGTAAGCACCGTCGGACGTTGAACCGTAGTGCTAGTTGTAGTTTCTTTGGTTGTTCGATCTGCTTCAGTTGTTTTGGATACAGTAGTGGTCATTTTTTCCTTTTTTTCAATAACAGTAGTCATTGAACTTGGAGATGTTTTCGATTCTGTTTCTTTGGAATCATCTGTTTCATTAGAAAGAAAAGGTATGACGACAAACATTAAAATAAAGAGAATCCCCAATCCAATAGCCAAAATTTTCTCGAACATTTTCTTTTGGGCTCTTTTTTCAAGATCTTCATCACTTAACACTACTATTTCTACTTCAGCTTCTTTTTTGAATACACCAAGTACACCATTACTTGGTTCTTGCAGTACTGTTATGTCTGCATGTTTTTTATCAATTTGTAATTCATTTAATCCATTTTCAATTGCTTCATTTACAGTTTTTCCTTTGAAAATCGCCATGGTATTTTAACTCCGTTCTAAAATTATATTACAACTATATCGTATTGTGGATATATACACAATATGATAAATAAATTTTTCAACTTATAATGGTATCAAAAGGAGATGATGGCAATTATTAGTTTTGAACCATTATGGAAGACAATGGAGTTAAAGGAAATTTCACAATATAAACTTCTCCAGTCAGGAATTGATAATAAGACACTTGACAGTCTGAAAAAGAACAAAAATATTACTCTATTAACTTTGGAAAAACTATGTGTCATTTTGTCTTGCACTCCCAATGATATTGTTCGTTTTACCGCAGATAACGATGGTTAAATCCTACCTCTTAACAGAAAGTTCTAAAATGAAGTTAGCCAGTTGAGAGTATGAAAAAACATCCCAGAGAGATATAATGTAGTTCACCACAAACACATTAAAAGGAACTCTGAGATGCAAAACCATTATACTACAAAAGGCA
>NZ_JAAXPR010000023.1 GCF_012396585.1 Streptococcus ovuberis | reverse complement strand
GTCACAGCTAAACCACCCAAACCAATCAATAGCCGAGCCTTCATTTTGTTTAACATCACTAGTACTATCTCCTTTTTCCATAAGATAGCACTATGATAACAAGATGAACTTGAAAAAGTTATCACAAAAAGAGGTTAACTTTGACATTAACCCAACCTAATATATAAAAACAATTCCTAAATCAATAGCAAAACTAAATTTATAAAACCCCTTAGTTTCACAACTCTTAATTACAAACTCTGCACTCTTCTAAATTAATAACCTCATCATAATTGTCTTTATTGAATTTATGAGAAATTTCGATTATTGTACAATCTTGGGAATGAATCAGATGCCGTATCTCTTTCGCATTCGTCTCGTCC
This sequence comes from Streptococcus ovuberis, assembly GCF_012396585.1. Lineage (GTDB taxonomy): Bacteria > Bacillota > Bacilli > Lactobacillales > Streptococcaceae > Streptococcus > Streptococcus ovuberis. The sequence goes on along the minus strand of NZ_JAAXPR010000023.1, from coordinate 34,509 downwards.
AACGCAGCCGTTACCTCATCAACGAGTAAAATCGGCTTAAGTCTTAGCAAGCATCTAGCCAGTTCTAATTTCATCATTTGACCACCCGATAAATTTTGTCCGTCAAGATGTATTTCAAGATTTCCACCAACTTCCTCAAACAGATTTACTTTTTGTAATACATCCTGTAAAGTTCTGTCTGAAAAATGCTGGAACAAAGTCAAATTATCCCTCAAGCTACCGTTAAAAATATAAGGTTTTTGATGAATAATTGAAACAATATTATATGATGGCTTGAAAAATGTCTCATTTTCGTTTTCAATATATATATTTCCTGAAAATTCAATATCTTCTCCACTTAATATTCTAAACAAGGTTGTCTTACCACTACCACTCGCTCCTGTAACCAAAACTTTTCTCCCAAAGGGAATACTTAGCGATAATTTCTGAAAGAGATTTTTTTCTCCAAATGATTTACTTAATTGATCTAGGTAAATTCGTAACTTTCCTATTTTTACTGTGCCACTCTCAATATTAATGCACTCATCGCTTAACTGTAAAATTGAAACGACCTTATCCTTAATAGCAGATGCTGATTGTAGACTTGATGTGGCTTCTAGGAGTTGTTGTAAAGGAGAAATGAGATTCATAGATGCTGTCATCATAGCTAATAGGGTTGTCAGTGTTAAAGACGTCGTTCTAGTGAGTAATAAACCTATCATTAAAGGGATCACTAAGCCAATACCTTTAAGAGGTCCGGTCCAAAACATGACCAAATTATGACTTGTAAAATAATGATATTGCTTATTTTCAGTGTTCTCGATATCATCTAAAACATGGTCTGAAAACTGTTGGCCAGCTTGATTGCTCCGAATAGTATCTATTCCTTTTGTAAAATCTGTAATAGATGCCATACTTTTTTCTCTAGATGAACTCAGCTCTTCACCACGTCTCTGTAAAAGTTTATTAAATACAAACTGAGGTATAATCATTAAAAATCCTCCAACTGTAAATAATAAACCAAGTTGAATATGTTGCATTAAAAGGTAGGATACTGATGCAAGAATAGATAGTCCAAAGATAGGATAAATAATTAAAGGGGTAAGATACTCTTGCCAAAACATGGGAATATCTTGTGCCAAAAATGAGTTTAGCTCTGAGGAGCTGTAATGTAATTTTTTTTGATAAAAATTTTGGAGTGCTTTTTGGGAGATGATTACATTAATGTCCTTAATCATTGACCGTGCTAAGATATTATTTACATACATGCAAAAGTATATAAAGACAAACAGTAGCACTCCAAAAAATCCAAATGATAAAATTATTCGAGTATCATTTGCATTAATCTGCCCTGCTATTTGAATAAGAAAAGATGTCAATAAACCTTGCAAGGAATAGAGTAGAGCAAATAGTAGGTATAGAAATAGCTTGACCTTAGAAATATTTTTGAGTATTGTTTTCATATCACTCCACCTTCAATTCATAGTTTATTTTATTTGACAAAATCGCAAGTTCAAAATTTTGTAGTATATTTTGCTGCATACGTTGGCATTTCTCATTAAAGGTACGTTCATTAAAAATATCACGTTTAGGACAAGCTCCCCCCTTGCAAATCAATAACAATTGGCATTCCAAACATTTCTGTGAAAATTCATAGTTGTTCACCCAAAGTTTTTGTTTTTTCTCATTGACAGCAAAACTCTCTAATTCTCCAATTTTGTTTTCTTCATCATATAATGCTACCGTGCATTTTAATAGATTCCCTTTGGTATCAATGGTATAAGTATGTTCTTTCTGAGCATAACAGGAATAATAATTACTTCTAAATAATAAGTCGTCAAACAAATTATATCCTTGTTTAATCGCTTTTTGTGATAGTTCAAACGAAACGTCTTCTGCAAACCTTTTAACTTCATATCCTTCTTTTCTATCTCCGCAGCCCCAATCACCTACATTTCTGAAAAGTAATTGAAATCTTTTATCATTCTTAAATAATTGAGCATCTGTTACTAAGAAATTCTCTACGTCCAAATAATTTTCTTTGGAGACATTTAATCGAATAAGAATATGGAAGTTTAAATCTAATTTTTGGGCATTTCTAAGATTTTTTAGTATTCGTTCATACGAACCATGTCCATTTTTTAAAATTCGTTGATTATCATGCCCTTTTTTTGTTCCATCAACTGTAATCTGATATGAATGAATTCGGCACTCTGTTACCAACCTTGACAAAGTTCTACTATTTAATAAGTAACCATTTGTTGTCATATCAGAATGATAATGAATTCCAAATTCCGATGATAATTTAATCAATTCTTTGGATATATCTAATATTTCTCGGTAACCTAAAAGAGGTTCTCCACCAAACCAAGAGACATGAATATCTTCAAACCGATACTCTTCGAATTTATTTTTTACAAATTTCAAAATATTCGATTTTTGTGATTCTATTGTGCAGTCTACAAATTTTTCATAGCAGTACTTACACCTAAAATTACAGTCTCCATGGGCAAGTATAATAATTCTCAAAGTTGAAGCATCTCTCTCCCTGAACATTTGGACTGCCTCTTCCAACTCATTTTTTTCGGGTAAAAATTGTTTTGCGGAAAGAAAATCATAAAATTGTTGCCTAGTTTTACTATCATTTTCAATTTTTTTAAATAGACGATTCTCAATTTTAATAGCCAAATTATTCTTTGTATTAAACAAAAAGGTATGTTCATCCTTTGGGATTGATACAACATAACGTGAATAATTCATCAAGTTCCTCCTTTAAAAATAATATTTCAAGAGCAGAAAGTATACTCTCTGCTCTTGAAATATAGGTCATATGGAACACTGTGGGCAGTTACCACATATGTTCAAGTAAACTATCAACCTAACAAATAATTTTTAATTTTTTTTATTTGATTAATAGTGTTTACAGAAAAGTGAACATAGGTTTTATCGGAAATCATCTAGCAACCTGAACCACATCCAAGATTTTTAAAGATTTCATAATCTTGATTAAAATCATGTTCTACAATTTCATTGATAATCATGTTTTTTCTCCTTCCCTTTTTGATACCGATATTATATAATGTAAAAAAAGTAAGAAGGAGAAATTTCGGAAATCCGAATATGATGAATCGAGAAAAATTCAAGGCCATTCGTAAACAAAGAAAACTATCCTTAAAAGCACTTGGAGAAGTGGCTGGATCCGCTACTAGTATTTCTGATTTTGAAAATGGACATACAACCCTTTCAAATGATGTGCTATTTCAACTTCTAGGATTTATGCTAGTTGAAATTAATGAATTCTTTGAATGGAAAGATTTTCAAGATAAAGATTTTTACTCGCTAATTGAACAGTTAGAAGAAGCAATAAATAACAAAGATATCCAGGTGCTCTCTGAACTAAAGTTATATCTTTCTGAGTTATCATATCAAAAAGGTCAATACATTTATCAAATAATGTCTCTCGTTCTAGAAGTTTTAATTTGCGAGCTCGAACAAGTAACGGTTAATCACAATACTATTTTTCAACTTACTGACTACTTTTTTTCATTAGAATATTGGACAAATCTTGATATTGGTCTACTCGGTAATCTAGTACCTTATTTCACAACTAATGCACTTATAGTCTTCACTAACACTATTCTCGAAGATACTCCTCAATCTTTAAAAAATAATCTCGATCGTATAAAAATTGATACTGTTCTAAACTGCCTCTCTGTTTTTCTAGAACGAAAAGAACGAGATGCTAGCCAAAAACTTTTGACACTATTATTTTGTAAAAAATACCCAACCTATTTTTCTTTTGAAAAGCTATATCTACATGAACTTCAAGCAATGTTTGATTATTTATGGGGGGACAAAGAGAAAGCAATAAAAATACATGAAACGATTCTAGAAACAGTTAATATTATTTTTAACTCTGATACAATGAAAGAGTGGGATTATTACTTTAGCAAAAATACATCTAAAAAAGCATGAATACAGTTCTTAAAACTTTAATTGTATTTCAATTACTAACATGATCATATATTTCTCACTTTAACTAATAGATGTTTCACAAAAAAGGTTTAGAATACGTCAAATAAAACGTTAATTCTAAACCTTTTTCTTATTTTTTATGCCATCCGACTTCTGATCACTTTGACTACAAGTCCGAATATAAGTAGCACATTAAACCCAATAAAGAAAGCCGTAAAACTCAAAATACCATTGGTGGCTAAATCTTCCACATAGAGGTATCGTTCTGTAAAAAAGAGGTAAATCCCATAGACTTCTGTGAAAGCTAAAAATCCAATTAATCCAATGGTGAATAAGCTTCCAAGCATCTTCGCAATTTGAAACAGGACAAGCAAAATTAGTCCTATTGCTGCGATAATCAAAAGACTTTGAATAATTTGTTCAATCATATCTACACCACTTTCTACGCTAATTGCTTACGATAATAGTCTGCCTTCCCCTTGTCTAGATCATCCAGTTGGCCAACCAGGTCTAGATACTCTCCTTTAGTCACTTCATCTAAGTCTGGAAAGTCATTCTCACGAGTCGTGATAATTACCTCTAATTGACCAATGATTTCTCGCTTTGAAAAGCTGTAATCAAGGGTTTCATCTTCATATTGTTCCTTTAAGGCTTGATAGTTAGCTCTATCTTCGGAGCTTGTAAAACCTTGTGCTAACCATTCTTCTAATTGGTAACGTATATCTTCTACTGTCTGGGTCATAATCAATTCTCCTTTGATGATTTCTTAATGTCATTTTACCGCGTTCATTATTTTTTGTCAGCCTTTTTCTTAAAAATCAAGCGAAAGTTGTTGGTCCTGTTGTGGTTGGATCGTTTCATTGAACTTAGCTAGGGCTGCATCAATTTCCTCAACCTCTGCTTCTTGTTCAACCAACGGGGCAAGAAGGTCATACTTAGCTTTAACCAGCTGATAATCCTCTTCTTTAGGAAAGACCTTTTCCACTTCAACCCTTGCGACTGATAGCTTATCTTTCAAATTGTTAGCCATTTCTTCTGTCTTTTCTTGGTCTTCTAAGATATGGTCAATGGCATTGGTAATGCGTTGAATCGTTCCCACGTCTGATTTCAAGTCTAAAGAGACAGAATACTGGTTGCTACCTGAAATGGTTAAAGACACCATACCTGGCAAGGGCTCACTAGGACTTATGGTTGCCATTTTAAGCTCAAACCCTCTAAAGGTCGCGAGCGTTCTTACTTCTTTGGTTTCAGAACGGTTATAGGTAATGAGTTTTCGTAGATAGTCTCCAGCCTCTGCACGGTTATCCATCATCTGATTATCAAATCGCATGGCAAAATCTTGTGACTTAGTTGCCAAAGATTGGGCAATATCTCGGTCATATTGACTAAGGCGTTTCTCTAATACAGGGAGGTTCTGCTCACAGTAAGAAATGGTATGGCGATACTCATCTTTGGAGCGATTAAAGGCACGCTTTTGATTGTCCAATACCGTCAACTCATTCTCTAGCTCCATTTTCAGTTTGAGATAAGGATTACCAGTTGCTAAAGCCTTAAAGTCTGAAGCAGTCATGGTCTGCTCATCAATATCTTCTGCCGACCGTACTGGGTCTTTAGAGGTCATGATTTGAGTAATGTACTTGAGCTTGTTCTCCTGAGTTTGCCAGAGGTAGTTGTCAAAGCTCCCTTTCGTAATATAATGGTAAATATCTACCTCTTGGTGCATATTGCCTTGACGAATTAACCTACCATTGCGCTGGACGATATCAGAGGGCCTCCAGGGAACATCTAAATGGTGGACTGCTTTCATACGTGACTGGACGTTTAGACCTGTTCCACCTTTTTCCGTTGAAGCCATGAGAATCCTGACTTCCCCACTATTGACCTTGCGTGACAGAGAGTTTTTCTTATCATCCGTATTAGCGTCATGGACAAAGGCAATTGCTTCTTTGGGAATCCCTCTATCCACTAAGAGGTCTTTCAATTCATTGTAAACGTCAAATCCTTCTTCTTTACTTTTAGGCGTTCCAATATCAGAGAAAATCATCTGTGTAGCCTTATCAAGCTCACCCTCACGGTAAATCCGTTCCACGTTATCCACCACTTGAAGAATCTTCTGATTGTCCGATAAGGTATAGGCTGGGTCAATGAGACGCATGTCAATAGCTAGTTTTCTAGCTTCCCCAGTGATTTTTAACATGTTATCGACGCTAGGGTCAACGCTGCCTGACTTGATAGCGTCTGAACGGTCAACCAACTCTTCAAGATAATATTTCTGAGTTTCTGTGAGTTCACTCTCTACCGCAATAACTTTAGCTTCAGGTACAGGTAAATCAAGCATATCTGAGGTCTGAATATCAGCTGTTTCCTTATAAATCCGCATGAGTTCAGGCAGGTTCACAAACTTCTTAAAGCGTTTCTTAGGTTGGTACTTGTCTCCTGTCGGTGCTAGTTCCATAGAATTTTCGATATTCCCAAAAGCCCCTACCCATGAATCAAAATTTGATACCTGGTATCGTTCTAAGACATCTGGTTGGATATAACTCATCATGGTATAGAGTTCACTAATAGAGTTAGAGACTGGTGTTCCTGTCGCAAAGACCACATTACGATAGTCATGTTCTCCTTGAACCTGTCTCACTTTCATCTCCATATCTACGTTCTTCTTAGAAGTCGTGTTGGTAATTCCTGCGACATTACCAAGTCCTGTAATGGGTCTGATATTCTTAAAATGGTGAGCCTCGTCCACAAAGAGAAAGTCAATCCCAAGATTTTCAAATTCAATAAAGGTATCACGTTCCAGTTTTTGGAGTTCTTCTAATTGGTGTTCCAAACCTTTGATTGAACGCTCTGCTTCTTTAACGGTATAATCACTATCACTGCCTTGCTTGATGTCACGAAGTTGTTGTAACTTATCTTGAATATAGGTCACTTGCTTTTCATGACTCATGGGAATTTTCTCAAACTGGGAATCCCCAATGACAATGGCATCGTAGTCCCCTGTGATGATCCGTGACACAAACTGTTTACGTTTGGCTTTCGCAAAATCTTTCTTGGTCGTCACGTAGACATTCTTGGTTGGGAAGAACTTCATGATTTCTTGGCCAAACTGAGCGGTCAGACTTGATGGCACCACATAAAGAGGTTTATGAACCATTCCCAGTTCTTTCAGTTTGAAACCTGCTCCAAGCATGGTTAAGGTTTTACCTGAACCGACTTCATGAGCTAGAAGTGCTCGTTTTTCTTCCACAATCCGTTGAATGGCATTCTTCTGGTGAGGGCGTAAGGAAATATTCTGAGCAAGGCCATCAATGGTTAAATGACTACCATCATAAACTTTTGAAACCGTACGGTTATAGAGGCTATTATAGGTCTCTTCAATCATCTGTTGCACGTCTGGGTAACTAGCCACAAAATCTTGAAAGAGTTCTTGAAGTTGTGTTTCCTTAGCACGAAGAACCGTTGTTTTCTCAACGTCAGTCACATGCTTTTTCTTATCCCCATCTTCCACTTGTTTCGTGATCGTTGGTTGATTGGAATTAAGGAGGTTTTCAAAGATTTTACGACCACTATCATAGCGTGACCCAGGCACACCTAGACTTCTATCCGTTGCGGTAGAATACCTAAAGGCAAACTTGGATTGGTAGGACATTGTGCCATCAATTGGACTGACTTCAAGAACAGTTGATACTTCTTGGTCAGTCAGGTCAAATGTTTGTCCCATAAAGGTTTCTTGGGCAAATTTCCCATAAACGGCTAGAGGAATCCAACGTGAGCCAATCCGATAATCAATATCAGCTAAAGTTACTCGTGGTGGTTTCACGTCTTCTAAGAGACCTTGATAATAGACCCAAGGAAAATCAGAGTTGTCTGCTTTAATGAGTAAGTCCACAACCTCTAACTTAGTCACCACATCTCCTGATAAGAAGTCCTGCCGAGACACATAGACCACTTCCCTATCGTTTAGATAGCGTTCTGGGTCTGGAATAATAGCGTCTCCTAATTCCTCAATCAAAGTCGTTTTAGAGTCTGTTTGATAAATAGACATCATGTAATCCAAATCTACCCCACGACCATCTGCTAGAGTAGAATTGAGAGCGTCAAGAGCAGAAGAAACTGCCGTTACTTCCTTTTCAGGACGAACTAGGGCTTTCTCAAAAGCCAGAGACTTGGTATAAATAACTGTCTTCCCACTTGAGTCAAGACTTTCATCTTCTAAACTTGCAAGGAGCGAATACTTATCATCACTATCAAAAAGGTTACGATTCACAGTACTATTGACATAACCAAAGCGTTTCACAAAAGTTTCATAGGTGCGATTGAGATGTCCTAACAAGTGGTTAAACTCATCTCTGTCGTAATCATAGTAGCGCTGAATGGCAATCACCTCTTGGTAGGCGTTCCGAATATCAACCATCCCTTTAATTCGTGCCACTTCTTTCTATGACAAGGGAGCTTCATAGAAAATCGTCTTTTTGAAATAGCCCTTAAACTGCCCACGTTTGGTGGCTTCTTCGGTCACATACACATCAAGAGCGGTGCTACCAGTCACTTCTAAAGCATTAAAACGGTCAATTTGCTTTTGCGAATGCTTAGTGTCCCATGCCTTAAAGGTCCCCTCATCATCCACATAATAGCTAATCTCCTCGGTCTTAGTCCCAACACGGATTCCCTTATTATCTCGGTAGTAAACCGTAGAATCTTTATAGCCAAAACTATAACGATCTAAGCTTTCTCTGATTTCAGATGGAATCGAGGTATCAATGACCTGTCTTCTCATCACATCAGGAGTGATGAAGATGTCAGAGTTATCCACCACTCTAGGGGCTTTAACCTGTTTAAGAGCCATCTGAACATCTGCTAGCAAATTATCAGAAGTTCCTCTCACAGAAAGTGTCCCTCCGTTAAAGTTTCTAACCTCATAGCTCCCAAGAACCTGACTGTTGTGGTCCCCGTCAAAGTAAGGATTCAGCCAAATACGGTCATCCTTGTCATAGTGAATAGAACCTGAAAAAGCTAAATCATCTGCCACATATCCCTTATCCATATGTTTCTGGAAGAACAACATATCTGTTGTGACACTCGTTCCTGCAATGGCCTTAAAGGCTGTATCTGGTAAACGCACACCACCAAGAAAATCAGCCGTCTCACGAATGTCCTGGAGAATGTTTTCTGTCCGTTTGTCCATGGTTCCTGTGGAGGAAATGATAGCCACTTGCCCACCATCATGCACCAAATCAAGGGATTTTTTAACAAAATAATCATGAATCATATAGGGTTTGTCATAGCGACTATCCGCAATCCTGATATTAGCAAAAGGCACATTTGAGAGAACCAAATCAAAGCTATTGTCATTAAAGGCAATAGTCTCAAAGCCCTTTACTTCAATGTGGCTATTCGGATGAAGGTGTTTAGCAATTGCCCCTGTAATCGTGTCTAGCTCTACACCATACAACTCACTATTTTCTCTCAGGTATTTAGGCATTGCCGCAAAGAAATTCCCCGTTCCCATAGACGGGTCAAGAATTTTACCACCTGTAAAGCCATCATGTTCCAATTTCTCCCACATCTGACGAATAAGAGTGGGATCCGTGTAATAGGCAGTCAGAGAAGATTGTTTCATATCTGAATACTCTTTATCGGTGACTAGCGTTTTTAATGCCTCACGTTCCTTAGAAAACTTTGGGTTATACTCGTCAAAGAACTCGTTAGCTAAGCCTCCCCAGCCCACGTATTTGGCAAGGAGTTCTTGTTCACTTGGTGTGGCTTGACGGTGTTCAGATTCAAGAGCTTTTACAAGACGAACAGCAGCCACGTTGGTTTCAACCTTATCCCTTGTTGTCTTAGGGTAAAAGTCTGTTAGATCTTCTGGGAAGTGAAAATCAGTGGTCGGGGGCGTCTCAGTGACTTCTGGTTCCAACTCATCTTCTGATAATGCTTCTTCTTGTTTAGCCTCTCTCTTATTTGATGATAGAGATGTTGTCACTTGAGAAACCGGCTCTTGAGATTCTTCCATATCCATAAAAGAAAAGAGGTCTAATTCTTGGCTAGGTTCTTCCACTTCCTCTTTTTCTTCGACAGAAGGAACATGAAGAGCTTGAGTGATGTCTTCTAGTGTCCGTAAGAAAAGAACTGGATTTTGTTCAATCATATCTGTGAAATCATTTTGTAATTCAATCCGAATCAGGTTATTAACGCCTGACTCCTCAATGGCCATTACCTGAAACTCTTGCCCCTTATAAGTCACAATCGAAGCAATCGGATAGCGTTTAAGGGCTTCCTCTACGATAGGATTTTGAGGGAGTGATTGAGTCATGATTTCAGGTTTTGTTTGTGAGATGTGTTCTCGCCATTCCCTAAAGGATAGGTCAGGTTGGGACAGTTTGTCCCTTTCAAAGGTTCTAGCTTCTTCAAGAGTAAGGTCTTCATGCAAGAAGGCGTAGGCAATGGGTCTTGCTTCTTCTAAGTCTAGCTGACTGGTCAAGAAAAATTCTGTCTTGTCATGCATTAATCCCATCTGAAGCAATTCTGTCGCAAGGGCTAATTGAGTAACGGTTGCCTTAGGATAGCCCCCTAATAAGGCTAGGTCGGCATTATTCAAATGAAAACGCCCTGCAGCATCTATCAGTATCCCACGTTGTTGCTCATCAACGTCAGATAAATCTATCCCTAAACTGGTCAATTTTTCGGTATTTTCAGCCAAAATGGTTTGACCCATTTCAACTAAGATGACTTCTTCTTGAGGTGTTAGAGGACGTTGTAAGTCATAGGCTGTCCCATCTGCTTCTAAATAGCTTAATAGTTCATTGCCCGCATAGATTGGCGTCATTTCCATTTCATGGTCAAACTCCCCACGTCTCAAGTTTGGTAGTTTTGGACGGCTATTTCGCACTTGGTCAAAGTGACTTAATATCTCAAATTTTTGGGACAAGTTTAGATGTTCATAAGCTGGTAAATGTTTGGTTTGCCCTGTTCGCAAATCTAGTTGTGATAACTCGTCCTCATCAAGACTTGCGATTATGACAAGTCCTTCTTCACGAAAGGTGATGTCTTGAGGAGGTTCTGGAACTACTTTTTCTTCAGCTGCACCCTCTCTTTCCTCTACCGTTTCCTGGGTGATTATTAGTTCAGGTTCATAAGTGAGAAGAAATTGTTCAATATCACGGCTAATACGGTCAGACAAATTATTGGCCACTCGGTAGACATTAACCAAATTAGCAGCTTTGCTTTTATCCAAAAGAGAAGCTACCGAAATGGACTGATAGGCGCCTTCTTGGTCTAAGAGCTGAAAGCGAGTGGCTAAGTTAAAGAGGGCTACCTCAATCACCAAGGCTTTCTCACCATTGTTTAACTGAGGTAACTTCTTTAAGCCAGCTTGACCAAAGGTCTGCGTGTAGCTGCTTAGGTCAGTCACTCCATCAAAGAGGCTTGCCTTGACAAAAGCAGAAACCTCTGTTTCAAAGCGAACCACTTGAACAGGTGAGGTGACTACTCCTCTTTGGGTTGTAAAATTTTGGATAAGGCTATCCCAATCCTCATCAAAATGGACTGCTTGATAGCGTAAAAAGGATTCCAAAAGAATCTGGTCACGTGGCAATCTTGCCCGCAACATCTCAAGTAATTGTTCTTGAGTCATATGTTCCTCCAATTAAAAAGGAGCTGAGAGGTATTCTCAGCCCACTGCTTTAGTCTAGGACCAAGGCTCTTTGGTCTTTTTCTTGTGGCAACTTTTCCATCAAAGTTGTCACATACTGTTGTAAGAAATGGCTTTTCTGGTCTAACAAATCTTTCTGCAATGCGAGATAGGTCACATCTCCAAAATAATCTTGACTCGTTAAAGACAACTCCTTTTGGATAATACCCTGCAAGGTTGCTAAGGTTAGAGACGAATAATCCTCCTCATTCAAAACCTCATATTGTGCAAGGGACTTAGAAATATTGTTGGACGCAATCACTTCCATGATGAAACTAGTTCCCTCCCCTGTTCGGTAGAGTTTATCTAACAAGTCTGTCAGTTCTTCTTGAAGCTGTTCCTGATATCCGTCTGCTCTTAGGCGCAGGTCATCACTGACTAAAGATAAGTCATCAATGCCCCTAAAGTCTTGATAGAGCGTATCAAGGAGTGACTTGTTTTTGATACTCAATTCCATGGCTAAAAAGGCTTTAACCATGTCTTCATAGTTTTCTCGTGCCATCTCAGAGAGAGTTTTTGAAATTGTGTCATAATTCCAAGCCATAGCTTCTCTCCTTACCTTGTTGAATCGGATTCAAATCTTGTTGGACTTCTTCAAGGTCTGTCAGTCCATCACTATCCGTATCACTGCTAAAAGGGTTGGTCCCTAGAGCTAACTCCTGAACATCCATTAAGCCATCTTGGTCTGAATCCATTGTGTAAATGTTTTTGGGTTCCATTTAGTTGTCCTCCATTTTGAGTTTAGAAAGTCCGTAAGCTAGACCTAAAAGAAGTCCTCCACCGACAAGCGCCAAGAGGGATTGACTCTCTCCTGTATTTGGTAAGACACTTGCTGGAACTGGTGGTTCTTGTGTTGGAATAGGTGGTTGGGGTGGGGTTGGTTGCTCTGGTTCAGGAGTAGTTGTTTTAACCGTGTTTGAACTGATGGTGTAGCCATTCACGGTATGTAGTACCGTATTTTCTACTTCACCTGAAGCACTCCGTTTCATCTGCAAGTAAACATCAGCCTGAAACTCGGATTCTTCTGCTAGTTTTTCAAGGAATTCCTGATCAAAACTGATGGTAACCGTTCCTTTTGACGTGTCGACCTGTTGTAGCGTGTACTTCGTCACTTCTGTCCCTTTTGGTAAAACCGTTCCATCTTTTAGAGTCACATCTACTAAGGTATAAGCCTTGTAAACACCATTATAGTCGTCATGGCTTTCATCGTAATCATCGTCAAAGCGATACTCGATGAGTGGTGTCGCACGATTACCTGGAATGAGTGCTCCCACCAAACGGTAGTTAAAGACCTGATTCAAGGCAACTTCTTTTCCATCAAGGCTTTTCTCCTTTTGTGATAAATCAATCACCACATCTTTTTGTGGGTCTAGTTTTGGCACATTATTGACCACTGTCTCTGTCACATAAGCCAAACCAAAGTCAATCTGATAAGCGGTGTTTTCATACTTCCCACCAGTTTTTGTCAGCTCATTCTTAATAGTCATTGGAAGGGTCACCACTAAGGTTTGACCAGTTTTAACATAAGCCTCATAGAATGCTTTTGGATCATCAGCGCTTAAAACTTGAATGGCTCCTTTTGGTGTGAACTGACGTTTGGCCATAGCGTCTTGAACCACTTTAAGCGCTTCTGACAATGAGGCATAGGCTTTCACCGAAATCCCTTTGACAAGATTTCCTACCTTATCCATCACTTGGATACCATCTGCATTGAGGCTAAGCGCTTCTTCAGGGTAATCATCCACCATGTAAAAACCTTTGGCAAGGACATCATCTGTCACAACCAAGTCCTTGTACTGACTGTAATCCAGAACAATTTTGTAGTAATTAATGGTATTTGGAAGAACGGTCTTGCCATCAATAGAAACCCCCTCTTTATTGGTATTAGTTTTATGTGGTGTTACTTTTGGCACGTGATTCGTTACCGTATTGGTTTCATAGGCTTGTCCAAAGTCTACTTGATAAGCTACATTGTCATAAGACTTGCCTGTATTTGCCATCTCCTCACGGACAGTCATAGGGGTGATGATGGTGATATTTTGACCTTTCGTTACATAAGAATCATAAAAGGCTTGCGGAGCTTCTGCCATAAAGACTTGGAAGGCTCCTTTAGGCACAATCTTTCGTTTCTCAAGGGCTGCTTGTAGGTTTTTAGGAGCTTCTGATAAACTCGTGTAGGTTTTTACCGTCACACCTGACACTGCTTTACCATCAGATGTCACAAGTTGAATACTTGCTTCATCTGGTAATAGAGCTTCTTCGGGATAGTCATCCACAAAGTAGAAACCCCGTGCGAATTGAGCCTTATCGGCTTTAATGCCACGGTATTGGTCCAAGTCCCATGACAAGGTATAGTGGTTTTGTGAACCGACTACCATAGGTTTGCCATTGATATCCACCTTATCCTTATTTAGGTTTTGTTTTTTAGGTGTTGGGTTAACAAGGGTATTCGTCACCTCATCGGTTTCATAGCCATTGCCAAAATCCACTTGGTAAGCCTTGTTTCGATAGGTTGCCGTTTCCCCATAGAGGTCATCTTTGACCGTCATTTTGGTGAGAAGGTTTAAAGAAGTTCCTGTTTTAACATACTGGTCATAAAAGGCTTGATTGTCATTCGGCATAAAGACTTGGAAAGCCCCTTTAGGAGAAATCTTAGCATGAGCGAGTTTATCTTGAAGGTCTTTAGGAGCTTCCGACAGCGACGCATAAGCCTTAACAGTAATCCCTGATACGGCTTTGCCATCAGGAGTGGTGATACCTGTTCCCTTGTCTACTAAGTCCAACACTTCTTCTGGGTAGTCATCTACAAAGAAGAAACCACGAGCAATTGTCTCTTTAGAAGACCTATCGCCTTTATATTGATCAAAATCCCAGGTCAAACGGTAATGATTAGTTGTTACTAAAGCCACTACCGTATCGTTAATGACCACACCATCTTCATTTTCATTTTTCTTCTGCGGCTCAATACGACTAGTGGTCGTTCCATCACCAGGCGTACGCACTGTCACGACATTGGAAGTCACTGTATAGGCATTTGGGGTTCCCTTATTGATTAGGAGCTGATAACTGTTGGAATAGGTTGCCCCATCGTTTTGAAGGCTACCGTAAAGTTTCGGAGCCACCAGCTGATAAGACTTGGTGAGGGCTTGGTTGACCTCTTGAAGCAAGGCTTCCTTTGCGGTCAAGGTAACAAAGTTCTTAACAGCATCAAAGCTGAGGGTGTAATTTCCATTTTCTGCCTGCGTTTTTTCTTTGTCAAAGGCATAGCCTGCTGGAAGGTAATCTTCAAAGGTGAGGCTTGTGGTTTTGGCTCGATTTGGAGAAAAAGCGTCTACGGTTAAAGGGTAAATGACCGTTGAATCTTTTGCGACCGTTTTGTCATGAAGGTTCACTTGGTCGGTATTGGTAACTTCCTTAACAATTTCAGGAGTCGTTGTCAGACGATAGTCGTGATAATGAACCGTTGGCACTTGTGGTGCTTTTGGTAACGGTTCTGGCGTAGGGTCTTTAGGCAAGGTGACCTTGGTAAGTGTTAGGCTAGGCTGAGTGACTTTCTCTAATGGTTTTTCCTTAAAGCTCACAGGTGGCTCTGGGGTAAAAGTCTTTGGGGTAAAGGTTTTTGGCACAACCTTAATCGGTTCTGGAATTGGCTCTAACTTTGGTGTCACATGTGGTTTTGGACTATAAGGTTTGACCGTCCGTGCAACTGGTAGGGTATTTAAGGCAAACCAATAAGAGAGACCAACATTTTGGGGCATATCCCCTTGACCAAAGGTCACTGTATAAGTGTTGCCTGATGTAACCGTTGAGACAATTGCTCCCTTATAGGCATACTTACTATATGACGTATCCCATTCTTCAGGAAGCTTTAAATCACTGGCACGGTTTGACCCGAGTGAACGAGCCAAACCTTCGTTAGTCACTTGAATGGTTGAGCCATTGATAGGAACGAACTTACCTGATGTGTCTTTTACATACTCTAAACCGATGTCATTGTGGTTGAGTGAGGAATGAGTAAAGACACCTGGTTTTTCCTTGGTGAAGCTCACTTGAGAGCCATCTTCTAAGAAATACTTGGCCTTGACACGAAACTCCATCTTGTCTGTTCGCCAATTGCCTGTCCCATCATTACGGTAGGCGATAAAGCCTTCTGTTGGGTCATTTGGTACGACTAACTGCACGGCATTAGTTTCAGCTGGAGAAACAAGGTTTGTAATGTCATAGGCTACTTTTGTGATTTTCTTACCATCAAAGCGAGCATTTTGAAGATTTTGATAGGTAAAGGAAAGGGTTTCTCCTGTTTTAAAGGTGTCATAGACAAAGAATCCTGTCGAATCAAGGATCTTAGAATACCCACCAAGCATAGCGTCACCTTTTGCAATGATACGATTAGGATTTCTGGTATCAGCGGAATGACGGGCTTGAGGTTCTCCATTGTTCAAGTTTAAAGCCTGAGCAAGAGCTTGAGAGATATAGCCTTCCTCACCTTTTGAAATTTCAGCTAAATCACGTTTATAACGCTCCATTTCCTTGGTGTTATAGGCGTCAATGGTAGCATTTTCTGTCTTGGCAGCTTCTTCTTTTTCCTTATTACGTTTCGTGATAGCAGCAATCTCAGCTTCACGGTCTGTGACTAATTTCTGTTGGTCTTTATTAAAGGTATCAACAGCAGCTTGACCTGCCTTGTTTTCATCATCCACTGCTTTTTGTCCGGCTTGATTGCGTTTATCAATTGCTTCATTATCAGCCTTTGCTTTAGCAAGACCCGCTTCATTTTCCTTTTGAGTCACTAAGTTCTTTGCGACAATGGCATCTGCATCTTTTTTCTTTGATTCGTATTCAGATAGATTGTCCTTATTTTGCTTATCAATAGCAGCTACCGCAGAGGTATAATCCTGATAGCCTGAAACCGTTGAACCATCTCCTGATGTTACGGTTTGAGTAGTAACCGTCACATTAGCCGACTGATCTTGGCCTTTGATTTTTGAAACTGTGCTATCCACTGAATGGTTCAAGGCCTTTCCTGCTTGAGTGGCGTCTTTATGACTAGCAGCCAACGCAGCATTCCCTTGTTCAACACGAGTTTTATCTTGTTCATAGGTGGCTTTATCTGCTTTATAGGTATTGGTCACCTGAGTGATGGCTTCAGCCTGCTTAGCAGCATCCGCTTCCGCCTTATCCAATTGCTTACTGGTCTCACTCGCAGAAGTTGTATTTCCCAAGTCCATAGGTTGGTCTTGAACAGTAGTAACTCCTTCAGCAGTTGCTTGATTGACAGCCTGTGTCACAACATCATGAGGAACCGTAACCGTGATAGCCCCATGTGATTGACCGGTTGAGGCAAGGCTATCCGTCTGTTCAGCAACTGGAGTTGGCTGAGCTTCTGGTAAGTTGGTCGCAGGATTTTCCGTTAACTGAACGGTTTTATCTTGCGAAGGTGCTGCCACTTCGTCAGCTTGTGCTACTTGGCCACCCCAAGCAACAACCGCTGTCACCATAGTTCCAAGTGCTACCGAACAGAGCGTACGGTACTTCTTACTTTTACGGAAGACATGCTTTTCTGCTTTTTCCTGATTGACTAAAAAGTGATGATGACATTGTTTGGTCATAAAAAAGTCCTTCTTTTCTTTTGATAAGTAGTAACAATCTGTCACTCTCTCCTCATCATAAAAAAGACGACTTGATTTTGGTATCACATCAAAGAAGGATAAAGAAAAAAGCTATCGTAGCACTACCGATAACCTCTGAAAATTGCTTATAAAAAAAGGGGGACCTGACGCATCAGACCCTCCCAGACGTGACTAGCACGCCCCAATTCGATATAGTTATACTACCACTAACTTTGTTTTTCATCAATAAGTTTACTTATTTGTCGAATAGACGGTTTTATATCGATATATATCGTTACAAAATTATTATAAAGCAATGAACCCAAGGCCTACAAAATCAGTAATACTAAACTTTTGTATTATACTATTTTTTAGCCACTCTATAACATCAAATTATTTGTTTCATTTGTCCGGCCATAAAGAATATCTTCTTCTACGAATTTGGCTTCTCCTGGCCAAACATGCATTACTAAATCCCTAAGTGTTTTAAAATAATTGCCACCACTTCTACCGACTCCTCAAAACTAATTTCACTGGCATACCTAAATGATTTTTGATAGCGAGACCAAAGTTGATTCTGATAGTCAGAGCTACGGATTACCTCTAATTGACTTTCCCAATTTATCAAAACATCTAAGCTTCCTCTTTTTTTAGCAGTATTGTTTAGAGCAGTTTTCAATATTGGGATATCAATCTCATCTTTTCGAAGGTGATACAATGTGTAGAGGTCATAGCGGTCACGAGGTCTAGTTGAAGCAGCTCCTCGGCGAATAATCGTTTCTAATTTTTCAGCAAGAACAGTTTCTAAATTATAAGTCCAAACTTCTAGTTTATTCTCTGAAAAAACAGACTGCAATTGATAAGTAATTTCTCGTGGCGTTATCCGATCACCTGTTGTTATATCAATAAAGACAACTTCACGTAGAGTATCGAATGTCGCCTTGAGTTTGAGGGTAAAGCCCCCATATTCATCATCTTGTCGAATTGGCTCTAACATATCAACTTCAAATTGAAAACCTTCAGAAGGTTGACTTACAATTTCTTTGAAGATTGTTTGAATATTTTCCTCGCTAAGAGGTTGACCTTTCAAAGTAACATCTAAATCCATAGTTGTTCGTTTATCTAAACCAATCATCTGTCCGATAAGGAATCCACCTTTCACAATGAAAGAATCTTTATACCGACTCTCAGAGATGAGTTTTAAGATTTTTTCAATCAAATAGTTCTGCTGAACTTGTTGAGCAGGTATCCCTTTTTCTCTTGCGATATTCTTAATCTTCGCTTTGAAGCTATTAGCATTTGAAAATTTCACGACAAGACCTCCACATAAGATTGTAGCTTTTCAGTGACTTTAAATAGTTGTGCATAGTGGTACAACTTGGCATAATTCACAGCTCCTTTTTTAAAGTAAGCTTGAAACGCTGGAGCAACGACTTGAACATCAACATGATAAGCTGTTCGCAAACACTCCACTAATGTTCGTTCCATATCATATACTGAGATAAACTGTCCAGCCTGTCGCTCCAGTTTAATCATACCGATTTCATGATACTTTCTAGCAACAATTGGCTTGACACCAGCTTCTTTCATTGGCCTCGTATTTGTCCCAAAAGGAAAAGTCATCACAGGCTCAAATGGAATGGTAAGGGACAGACCATGTAACCAAAGTGCTGTTTCTAAGGAATAAATTCCTTTTGGAAAACGGTACTGTAAACTAAAATAGTCATCGATATAGGTATCTGGCAGATGATAAATCCCTCTTTCAATTGATTCCACTTTCCCTTTTGAGACTAATTGATTCAGTTGTTGATAAGAAAAGTTAAGCTCTTCCATATCACGAAAAGTTATTACTCCATGATTATTTTTAATATAATTATAAACGGGTTTCTCTAACAAATCCATATCACCACCTCCAAAACAATATGCTAACACTTTATAACAATGTTAGCACATTGTTATAAAATAATCAACGATAAACGAAAATAATATGCTAACAAATCCAATTATTGTTAGCATATCCTTTTCTTATTTCGTCGTATAAGTAAAACTCAAACTACTATCCACTCCAGATAATTTTCGGAAGGTGTAGTTGGGATTACCATTGTAGTTGGTTTCTGAGATAAGAAATGAACCGTCTGGGTAGACTTTCTCCACAAAAGCCACATGACCGTATTCTGCTGGTGTACCATGTCCTCCTCCCGCAAAGGAAAGAATAGATCCTACTTGTGGACTTGTTCCTGTCTCCCCACCAAGACTTGCGGCTGTACGCACCCAATCTTGGCCATTGCCCATGGTACATGGTACTGATAATTGAAATCTTCTCACCATTTTTACCTTTGAGCTTTAGACCCAGTTGGTTAATACGAGCTGCGACGCCTCAAGTACATTGGCCGTAGGCATACCCCATACCGTCACCACCTCCTGGAATAGAGTTTTCAAAAAGGTCTCCTCGTACAGCTTCTAAAGATTTTGGATCACTTTGTGCTTCCCCACCAAACATCAAAAAGCCTTGTCTCCAAGGCTTTTTAAGATGCTTTCGTTCTAGGGTTTCTAGGCTTTTACGAGCAGAGCAACACACTCCACGTGTGCTGAGAGCTTACTTCTATACTAATAGACGAAAAGGTGGGGAAGTGATTTTAGAATGATACTGTGGAACGGAATAACAATTATTGACAAGACAGCAAACTGACTTCACTTCTTCTACCACTGGTGAGACACGCAATTCTATATAATCTAAAAATCACATTAAACTCTTCAGACCGTCATAATTAGTCTGAGGGATTTTTGATGATTTCCTTGTAAATCATTCTAAGAATACCTGCAACAGTCGCTTTGTTAAAATGAGGCTCACCAAAATGATGACTACTACCCCTCATTTTCAAGGCCACTAGCCCCTCTATTTTCTTACGATCTATCACACCATTTGCTACACACTGATCTAAAAATGAATCACCATAAATTTTTTGATATTCTTCCAAGCCTTGTACAATCCAAAACGTATCATATAAGGAGACCTTATAGGCCTTCAACCAATCCCACATAATCTCTGGATCCACAACATTTGGATTTTCAAGATGGCATCTTTTGCACAACAAGACAAAATTTGAAGGCCTATCTGTACCCCCTCTAGAATGAGGAATAATATGGCAACGTTCTAGCTTGGTTTTACGGGCACATCGCCAACACCTCTCTCTTGCTTCCGACCAATCAACGCTCAGTTCACTCTCGCAAACTTTATTAGTCCAATAATCTGCAATCTCGTTAATCGTTGTGCTTATTTTAGGCCATTTAGCCATCACTGACCTCCCGAAATATTTTCCTCTAAAATATCTTGAATTGATACAGCTACAAAATGCGACTTATTAAGATGGTCAACAATATAAAAATAGACTTTCCCTTGTTGCCGCCTGCCGACTAACTGTTGAATAGCTTTCTTCATTATATTATCTTCAACTTTTAGGTAGACGCTTTCGCCAGGTCGCAAGGTGCTGGAATAATGTGTCGGCAGATTCTTTTCATTGTAAGTCCATTCCAATACGCCATCAAACTCAACCTGTTTACTAAAAATAATCCGTTTGTATAAAGATAAGCCTTCATAAAGAAGTGTTGTGGGAACCTGTCCAATATTTAGAATTTCAAAAATATGAGTTGTTTTATCAGTCTCTGAGTCATCATCCATACAATAGTAAATATAAAGGTTTGGCTTCCCAGTTCGTCTCGCCAGCCATAATGACAGAACAACCGCTCCAATTGTCCCCAAAGCTGATAGCATATCCCATAAATTACCTAAATCAAGAATAAGTTTCATTTGCTATCTTTCTAAAAAAACATAATCAGTATTAAGTGCGTAAAAATAATTTTGGAATGATTCCCTGAACGAAAAAAGAATCAAGCACACTATCACCTAACAGCTCCGTCTAACCAAATAACACTATTGAATTAGATTGCTTTGTCAACTTTACCCATAACTCCTAAGAATATTTAGAGTAGAATACTTCCGATTTATACATTGAACAACATCGTTCCCTTGACATATACGTATAACTTCAATAAATCCAAAAAAGTACACAATACTATAAACAATATAAATAACATCCATTTGTCCTAAGCAGCAGGGGACTCTCGAAGGAAAGGAACTCTGTTAGACTTTCTTTAAGTAGTATTAGAATTTCAGGTAACCATCAATTCTCTTCAACTTCATTACATTCAAATTTACAATCCTCGACTCTAATGGTTGATAAATCAGCACTGCTTGGATTATCTATCTTTATCACTCGTCTTGCATGATGCATAATCAAATCGTCATACAAATTTCTTGCCAGCCGACCATTTGCAAAGTTCTCGTCCTTCAATGAAATTTGCTTTTCAAAATATAAGTGAATTTTCTCTTTAGCCTCATCGTCTAGAATATAATCATTGCTTTGACATATGGAAAGCAATATAGTGACCAACTCTGCAGAACTATAGTCATCGAATTCTATGAAGGTATTGAAACGCGATTTTAATCCAGGATTTGATTCAAAAAATTTATTCATTGGCTCGGTATATCCAGCAACGATTACAACCAAATCATCTCTATAATCCTCCAAAGCTTTTGTTAATTCTGTTAAGCACTCTCTACCATAAGAATCAGAATGCTCATTTTCTGTAATGCTATAGGCTTCATCAATAAATAAAACACCACCTTTAGCTTGTTCAATGACTTTTTTAACCTTAAGTGCTGTTTGACCTTGGTACCCTGCGATAAGATCAGTTCTTGAAACTTCGACAAAATGCCCCTTTGAAAGCAAACCAATCTTCTTATAAATTCGTCCTACAATTCTGGCAACAGTAGTTTTTCCGGTTCCTGGATTACCAGTAAATGCTAGATGTAAGGTACTCTTTGTCGTGTGAAGATTTTTTTTCCTACGTAACTGTTGAACCTTTTGATATACTATCAAATCTTGAACGTTACTCTTTACTTTTTCTAAACCAGTAAGATTATTCAATTCATCTAGTAACTCTTCAAGCGTTCTCTTATCTTGGTCCGCATCTCTAGTTGGTTGGCATATGCTTTGAATCGTGGAATAACCATAAAATTCAATCAAACTGGTATTAACAGCCTGTGCTGCTCGCTTAATTTCAATTTTATATTTTTCATTGTCGACAGCTTCAGAGATTCTTTTAAGCAAAGCGATAGTAGCACCACGACTATGCTCATCCACAATTACTGTTGCCAATCTCGTAATTTCACCACTCGTAGCTATAATAGCATCCAGTTTAGAAGCATTGTTTATTAATATCTTCCCGTACTTATCCATCATACCACCCTTACACCAGAAATAAAATTAGTACAATGACTGCCAAGCCTAGAGCTCCTCCAGTAATCCAGTAAGCATATTTAACTTTCTTTGTTAACTTCTCAATCGCTGCATTGGCTACTTGTACTACTTCCGCAATATTCTCATTTGTTTCTTCCTTATTTTTCTTAACAGAATAGGCAGTCACTTCATTCTGTTTTTCCATTTTAGTAAGAATGTCTGAGTGTTCTTTAACGGTAGTCCAAATATTATCAACATCTTCTAAATGTGCAATACCGTTGACTTTATTAATATTTTCATTCAAATTTTGAATATCTTTCTCGCTAGCGGAGACTCTCTTTGAAATATTATCAACGTCCTGTAATGCTGTCTCTAATCTCTGTGCTTGTTCAGTGCCAATCCGGTCAACTTCTTTTAAATAACGTTTTTGTTCTTCTACATAAGTCCAAAGCTGATCAATCTCATCTAAGTGAACATATCCATCTATTTTCTGTTTAAATTTTTTGAGTTCTTCCAGCGTTCTACGCTGATTCTCTACAATTTTCTTAATTTGTTCTTGAGTCTTTTGAATGCCTTCACTTGTTTCTTCTGTTGCCTTGATGGAAACAATAATAGCTTGAATATAATCCCTATCTAAAGCCTCCAAGGCACTATAGACCTGCCCAAACTCCTTAATCAATTTTATTTGGGTATTATTGATGTCGTGAAAGTACATTTGGATTTGTGATGTCAAGTCATTTAATTCATCACCTGTAACCAAATGGTCCAAGTTGAATCCACGTCCTAAAAACAGGTCACCAAAAACTTCTACTACATCTTTATTGTTTTTTACTCTTCTTATATCTAAATCCATTAAAGTTTGTTCAGAGAAAAGCTTTATTGCATTCTTGGCATTTTTAAAATCATGATGCTGTATAACTAAGTCATCCATATTGAACCCCTATATATCGTTTTATCTAATTTGGTACAAATATTACCAATTTCAATGTTGATTTTAAATACTTTGACTACAGTTAAGTAAAGAGTGCATTAATATCATCAAAAGCTTCATCAATACTTTCATCTATTGCACAATTTTTTCTAATGTTCTCAACTGATTCAGCCATCATATTAGCAGCAACAGAATTACGTTCGTGAATATTTTGTGCGACCATCTATTTTATATGGTAAAGTTTTACCTCACTAACACCCTGTAGCTGATGCTGCGTTCTTAAAATTTCATTTCCTTTGGTAATTTGGGCATCGATATTCTCCTGCGTCATGCTTTTTGCGATTTGCTTTTCAATAAGGTTAATTGCTATCGCACCGACGATACCTGAACTAACGGCACCAAAGAAAATACCCAAAATGTTTGCTAAGCTACCAAGTAACGGTATTTCGATGGCAAAAACAGGGATAGTTATCAATCCTTTTTCAATCACTTCACCAAGTAACATTGCACCTATACCAGCCATTCCTGCTACACTAATTTTACCAACTTCCATAAGAAGTATTCCAATTGGTTTACCTTTATTAGC
The DNA here is from genome assembly GCF_012396585.1 of Streptococcus ovuberis. GTDB lineage: Bacteria > Bacillota > Bacilli > Lactobacillales > Streptococcaceae > Streptococcus > Streptococcus ovuberis. The sequence continues at coordinate 10,439 of NZ_JAAXPR010000023.1, read as the reverse complement.
AGGATTTTTTATATAGGTTATCGCATTCCTCAGAGAACTCCAACCTTGCTTCAGCATTTTCCATACTTTCTTAAGCGTACCAATAATTGGTCCAAAAATTGCTGTAGCAACGGTAGTAAATAGTGTATTTCCAGCATTAATAAGATGTTGCTTCATCTTCCCAATAAAAGAATGTATTGCCTCTTTTACACTATCTAAAAGAGTATCTAAGACTTTCTTAGACGACTTAAACCACTGAACCAGTTTAGCAATGATTTCTCTAACAAGTTCAGCTAACAATTGCATAAGAACAGCTCTAAGCATCTGTCCACCAACACGGAATGCTTCCTCTTTTCGTGATTTTTTCCCGGCTTCGATAGACTTTTGCTCTGCCTCTTTTCTCCTTTTTTCGTATTCTTCGCGAGCTTCTGTATCCTTCTCACGGAGTTCATCTTCATCTATATTAAAACGTTCTGCTGCTTTCTTTCCATCTCGTTCACTCTCTAAAAATTCAGACATTGTAGAATCACCTTTTGATTGATTAGCCGCTGAATCCATCAAATTAAGGTTTTGATCACTGTTAGCAAAGGCAATTTGCTCCTCCCGAGTCATATAGACATTTGCAGCTGGGTCACGAATTATCTCACCAGCAGAAACAATATGGTCCATGTTTGTATTTGCAGTTTTTTTGCCCGTTGGTCTACCTCTATCAAAATCAGCACGAGCCCCCTTATTCAAAACCTTCTTCCAAGAGTTACTTCTTGTATCATATTTCTCGTGTACTTGTTAGTCTTCATTATATCTATAGTTACTTGTTCTATGTATAATATTGGGATCCTTTTGGAAATTACTTTGCCAATCATCGTATCTCTGTTGATAGTCAATTTCAGTATTATGTCTAGCCAGCCTACCTTCTACAAAATTTTCCGTCGTTTGAATATGAGCTTCTTCCCTCAAATCAAGGTGAAGGCCTCTATTTTCTTTAATGAAATCTTCACCTGCGGTCACAGCTACTTGATTGAGGAATTGCTCCCATACCACATCTTTGATAATCTCCCCGAGATTGTTCGGATTTCCAATGTTTTCTCCTTCTTCTACTAGAAACTGCACATCTGAAAGTTCTTCTTCCAAGTGCCATTGAAGCTTTTTCTCCAACTCATTAAAGTCAAAGGACTCCATTAAATCCTCGTTTATTAGTTCTGTTTTATCAAGAACAGCATTTTCTTTTTTCATAATTGCCCTTCCTCTAAAAGTATAATGAAGTATACTATTGCGCTTATAAGATATACGCATATCATGTGTTCACTCAAAACAATTATTATGTTAGTCAGGTTTCTTTCCATTGAACTGCTCAATTTCGTTTATAAGTTCCTCAATTCTCTCGTTAAGAATCTGATTCATAAAACCACTACAGCTTATTAATGGTAATATTTAAACGATAAGCTGCTACACTATCTGATATCTTTTTATTGTTTAGAAAATTAAAACTACTAATAATTAGTAAGCTAAAGATAGATAATTATCCGTTTTCACCTACATTATACCATAAATTAAGTGAGATAATTTTCATTCCCTAAAATTTTTAGCCTATGAAAATACAGGTACTTCCAAGCTAAAAAGCCTTGTCTCCAAGGCTTTTTGGTATGCTTTCGTTCTAGGGTTTCTAGGCTTTCACCAGCAAACCAACTACCTCGACGTGATGCGTCTGTGGGAACAAATCCACTGGTTGCACCTTGGTCAGCTGGTAGCCGAGTTCCTGGTAGAGCTTAATGTCACGCGCCATGGTGGCTGGGTTGCAGGAGATGTAGGTGATTTTTTCTGGGGACATGGCAGAGCTGGCACGGATAAAGCTTTCTGTTAGCCCTTTTCGTGGTGGATCGACGATAATGACCTTGGGGCGAAGCCCCTCACTCTGCCATTTTGCCATCGCAGCCTCAGCCGTATCACAGACATAATGGGCATTGGTGATGCCGTTGTTTTGGGCGTTTTTCATAGCGTCTGCGACAGCCTTTTCCACGACCTCGACCCCGTAAACAGCCTTGACTTGACCTGCTAGAGAGAGACCGATGGTACCAATCCCAGAATAGGCATCAATGACAACATCGTCTGTACTCAACTCTGAAAAATCAATCGCCGTCTGGTAGAGTTGCTCAGCCATTTCCGTGTTAACCTGATAAAAGGACTGGGCTGAAATGGCGTAGGTATTGCCCAAGAGATGGTCCTCAATCGTATCGCGACCGTAGAGCGTGATGAACTCCTGACCAAAAATCACGTTAGTCGCTTGGTCGTTGATGTTCTGGATAATGGAAATGAGATGAGGGAAATCAGCGGTCAAGCGCTCAATGAGCTGCTCAACACGGAAAATCTTGGGACGGGTCGTCACAATCACCAACATCAGCTGCCCTGTCGCATAGCCACGACGGACCACGAGGTGGCGAATCAGTCCAGCTCCCGTCATCTCGTCATAGGGTTTGAGGTCAAACCGACGAAGCAAGTCTCGCACCGCCTTAATCAAGCGGTCAATCTCTGGATGCTGGATATAATAATCCTCAATCGGCATGAGGTCATGCGACCCTTTTCGGAAAAAGCCCGTCTCAAGCTGTCCATTGACACGGCGGACAGGAATAGCTGCCTTGTTACGATAAGCCAGAGGTTGCACCATACCAAGAGTATCCAAAACAGGAACATTCGTAATCCCTGCAATCTTGCTCAGAGCAGCCTTAACCTGATTGGTCTTAAACACCAGCTGCTGGTCATAGGTCAAGTGCCCCAGATCTGCAATTCCCGTCCGTAGATAGGTCGTATCAAGTGCCTGATTGCGGTGGGGGGACAGGCTGTGATAGGTCTCCACCTTACCAAAGCCAACCGATTTTTTGACCTTCAAGACCCGCATGGCAATCCGCTCACCTGGCAGGGCATTGTCCACAAAGAAGACCAGCCCATCATGCTTGGCAACCCCTTGCCCCTCATGGGTCAAGTCAACAATCTCAACATCTATCACATCGTTTTTTTGTAGCATCTTTTCTCTTTTCTTGTATTTTCTAAGGCAAAAAGGCCAGAAGATTTTCTGACCTTATTATATCATACTTAGGTTGGTCTATCGTAATCCTAATTCAAATAAGCGCTGCTGATACTTTTCAAAATCAATGGCCAGACCTAAGCCACCATACATATCGTATTCGTCTACCCAATCGCCATTTTCTGGGATAGTTGTTTGAGCAATGCCATTCGCGGCATCACTAAGGACAGGTAGGCCCTTACTGAGAATGAAGGAGTAAGGCAGATTAGTTGAGGTCATCCCCATTATTTTGCCTAGTGCCGCTGATCCTGTAAACAATTTGGTCGGATTCTTTACTTGATTGAGAATAGCAGCTAATACCTGCTGTTGTCGCTCTGTCCGCCCAAAGTCACCACTATCATCCTTACGGAAGCGCGCGTAATTGAGCAAGGTACGTCCGTCCATGTACTGCTCCCCAATTTCAATCGTCTGCTCAGGAAAAATACCGTTGGCAGCATTGAGATCATCTGGCACCTGCACCTGATCCACTGCTTCGCCATCCACCGTTGCAAATCGCGCATCGATTTTAACGCCCTTTGGAAAAATAGTGTCAATGGCTGTTGCAAAAGTCTGGAAATCAATCATAACGTAGTACTTAATATCAATGTCAAAATGGGATTTCAAAGCGATACGGATAGCTTCTGCCCCTTGCTTATCATTTTGCTCCCCAATGCTAAAGGCTGTATTAAGCTTTTGATCGTAGTAAGTATTGATCCCATCCTCTTGGCTGACTTCAGGAATATTGATCAAGGTATCTCGCATGAAGCTAACAATCTTAATTTTTCCATCGGAATTCCCAATATTAACTACCATAATCGAATCAGTTCGTGCTTCTGTACTGGCTTGTCCAATGCGTGAATCCGTTCCTAACACCAAAATATTGATCCCATCTCTAGTATCTTGCCCATCAAAAAATTCAACTTCCGCAGCTGTTGCTGTCCCCTCATGTTGTTTGACATCATAGTAACCTTTTAAAAACATGAGCAACATGCCAAATAAGGTCAGTAGTAAGACAATCCCAAAACCAGTTAACAGGCGTTTTCCCCACCCGGAACTGTTCTTGGATGATTTTTGCCTTAAACGCCTGCCTCGACGCGCCTTGTCTGTTTGGATGTTTTTTAAAATCTGCTTGGGACTAGGCGTCGCCACTGCCTTTTGGGTCATTTTACGGCGTTCTGAACGTGAAGTCAACTGAGGCAGGGCTTCTGAAGAGTGTTTTAACTCACCAACCGACAACGACGGATGCTGGCGCGTGTGCATCGGTCGCTCTTGAGCTGGTCGATCGCCTTCCGAATCCGAGTTTACTTGCCTAGTAGACTGATCTGCTGTTATTCGTTGACTTGAAGGCATCACTGAACGATCAAAAACGGGTAAACCTTCCGAGGTTACACCTCTTTTTTTAGGCGCTATGCTCCCTTTTTCTGAAAGAGGGGGTAATGATTGATACTTACTTGAAGTTTTGGGAGGAGGCGCTTGATGGTTACTGAGTTTTCCTGCTATCTTTGCCTCCAAATAATGAAGCTCTGCCCGATCGCGATCGCCTAAAAAATGAATATTTTTTTGCAAATAATCATAGCGCAAACTTTCATGATGCGTCAGATTTTCATAGTCTTTTGCCATTATCTTTCCTTAATCGTTTCTAGCGGTTTCCATCTGAAACACACCATATTTTCCTAAAATTTTCGATTGAATCCCCATACTTGCTAGCTCTTCCAAGGCAAACTTGACGTGTTCTGGCTGATGGTAGACAAGGTCTATGATGAAAAAATATTCTCCCAGTACTGTTTTTAAGGGACGACTCTCAATCTTGGTCAAATCAATTCCACGCCAAGCAAAAACAGACATAGCCTTGTAAAGAGCACCCGGAAGGTTATCTGGTAGAGTTAAGGCTAAGGATAATTTTTGCCCTAATTGTGGCAATTCGAAAAGAGGAACTGTTTTCGCTAGTAGCCAAAAACGGGTAAAATTTTCTTCTAACTCATGGATATCACGCGCTGCCGTCACCAAACCATAAGTAACAGCAGCTGAGTCTGGCGCAATAGCGGCATATGGCTGTTCAGGGTGTTCTGCCACATAGCGCGCTGCATAAGCTGTCGAAGCCGTCACCTCAATCTTGGCTTTGGGGTAATGGGCATTGATATAAGCCTTACCTTGCGCAATAGCTTGAGGGTGTGAAAAAATCGTTTCGATTGGCTTATCTAAACTGGTCACCAGCAACTGCTGCTTAATCGGTTGCATAAACTCCGCCACAGCCTCCAAATCAGCCTGGTGAAAGAGGTAATCTAAGGTCTCATGAACACTTCCTTCAATAGCATTTTCCACAGGAACGATGGCACCATCTACTTGACCACTTTCAAATGCTTTGATGACTTCTGTAATGGTCTCAAAATCCTGTAAAATAGCCGCTGGCAAGGCCCTAAGGGCTACATTATGTGAGAAAGACCCCTTGGGGCCAAGATAGGCAATCTTCATCTTATCATCTCCACTATTTGAGCTGGGGTTTGACCAGCTACTTCAATTATTTGAGTCGCTACCGCTTCGTAGAGGGGCTGGCGAAAAGCCCACAGGGCTTTCAAGTCTTCCTTACTTTTTTCAATCACTAAGGGCCGCTTCTGCTCCTGATCCGCCTGCAAGCGCTGGTAAAGGGTTTCAAAATCAGCAGTTAGAAAAATATTAGGAGCATTTTGAGCCAGCAAAGCGCGATTCTGCGCCTGCATGATGACCCCGCCACCTGTTGATAGGACAATGTCTTGGGGCAATAATTCTGCCAAGACTTGGCTTTCCACTTTCCGAAAAGCAGCCTCTCCTTCTTCTTCAAAAAATTGCGTAATCGGCATTCCCAGACGCTCTACCAAGACAGCGTCCATATCAACAAACTGGTCATCTAAGAGCCTGGCGATGGTTGTCTTGCCAGAACCCATAAATCCTAATAAAACCTTAGCCATTGATCAAACTTTCTAAATCAGTAAAGAAACTTGGATAACTGGTGTTAATGGCTTCCGCCCGATCCAGATAGACGTCGCCTTCTTTAGCGATCAAAGCGGCAATCGCCGCCATCATGCCGATGCGGTGGTCACCGTAAGTATTGATTCGAGCGCCGTGCAGAGCTGTTTTTCCCTTGATAATCATGCCATCAGACGTTGGTGTAATAGCAGCTCCCATGCTATTTAAAGCATCAGCAACCACCTGGATGCGATCGGTTTCCTTTACTTTGAGCTCCTCTGCATCTCGAATGATGGTTTCCCCTTGAGCCTGAGTCGCCAAGAGACTAATAATCGGCAATTCATCAATCAAGCGTGGAATTAAATCACCAGCAATCTCTGTGCCTTTCAAGTCAGAACTTTCAACGGTCAAAGTCGCTGATTTAGCCAGCTCATCCTGATCAGAAATCGTCAACTTCCCCCCCATGGCTTTGATAACGTCCAAGATACCGGTTCGCGTTTCGTTGATGCCAACATTGGTCAAGACCACTTTTGAGTCCGGTACAATAAGCCCCGCTACCAGCCAAAAGGCCGCACTCGAAATATCCCCTGGGACAAGGATTGTTTGCCCTTTTAGCTCTTGCCCACCTTGGACACGAATTTCCTTGCCTTGAATGGTCAAGTGCCCACCAAACTGGTGAATCATATCCTCTGTGTGATTACGGGTCAATTCTTTCTCAGTAATCACTGATTCCCCATCTGCCTGAAGGGCTGCGAAGATAAGGGCTGACTTGACCTGAGCCGAAGCTACTGGTAACTGGTAAGCAATCGGTTGTAGCTCTTTGGTGCCTTTGAGGATCAACGGAGGCAAATCGCGATCCGTTTGACCCGAAACCTTCACTCCCATCTGACTTAGAGGTTTTGTCACACGGTCCATGGGACGTTTTGAGAGAGAGTCATCCCCGAACATTTCAACTTCAAAATCCTGTCCCGCCAAAACACCTGAAATCAGGCGGATTGAGGTACCAGAGTTGCCCATATCCAAAGCAGTTCGAGGCGCTTTAAGGCCATCAAATCCAACGCCCTGGACCCGAACGACTTGCCCATCATCCTCGATAGTGACACCTAAATCACGAAAAACTTGCATAGTGGATAAAACATCTTCTCCTCGAAGAATACCGTGAACCCTTGTTTCTCCTTGACTAATCGCCCCAAAAATAATGGAACGATGGCTGATTGATTTGTCACCTGGGACCCTTATTTCTCCCCTTAGCGCTGGCACACAGGTTCTTAATTGCATAGCATTTTCTCCTTAAAACAAGTCATTCTTTATTTTACCATATTTTCTTTAATAAAGAATAACCTAGCCGCTATTTTACCCAGAAACGAAAAAACTCAGTGCCATACCACACCAAGTTTCCTTTTCTAAACTGATATAATAACAAGCTTAGTATCCGGCTGGAACAGTCAGATAAAACCGCTACAAGACTTCCTTCAAAGCCTCAATGTCCTTTGGTGTCGTTGACCAACTGGTGGCTAGACGAATGACAGTATGCTGATCGTCATAGGCTTCCCAGAAGGAACAAGCAACTTGTTCACCGAGTTTTTGTAAATGGTCGTTGCTAATGATGATAAATTGTTGATTGGTTGGCGAATCGAGGTAGAAGCGGTAGCCTTTTTCTTGGAGAATACCTTTCAGCTCATCAGCGCGCGCAATGGCCTCTTGCCCAATTTTCTCATATAGACCGTTTTCCAATAGGGCCTTAAACTGAACCCCTAACAACCGGCCCTTAGCTAATAAGGCCCCGTGCTGCTTGACCTGAGTCATAAAATGTTTAGGCATATTTTGCTTAGTGAATACCACAGCCTCACCGCAAAGAAGGCCAGCCTTAGTCCCTCCAAGATAAAAGACGTCTGTCAGCTCTGCTATGGTTGGCAAATCCACTGCATTTTGCACCGCTAAACCATAGACCAAGCGGGCTCCATCCAGAAAGAGGGGAATCTGGTAAGAACGACACACCTGAGATAGCGCTTCTAGCTCTTCCTTGCTGTACAGCGTGCCATACTCTGTCGGATGAGAAATATAAACCATCCCAGGATAGACCATGTGACTATGGTTGCCATCGGCATAAAAACGTTCCAGATAGGCCGCTACCTGCTGGGCACTAATTTTCCCCAATTCATGTGGTAAAGCCAAAACCTTATGGCCAGTCATTTCAATCGCTCCAGCCTCATGGGTACTGATATGTCCTGTATCCGCCGCAATGACCCCCTCATAGGGTGCCAACATCGTGTCAATGACCAGTTGATTCGTCTGGGTCCCACCCGTCAACAGAAAAATGTCTGCCTGAGGACACTTTGTCAAATCCTTTAGCAAGGCAATGGTTTCCTGTGTAAACCGATCTGTTCCATAACCCGACTCCGCCTGATCATTGCTAGCCAGCAAGGCTTCCAAAACGACTGGATGTGCTCCCTTATTATAATCATTTTCAAAATGTAACATAACGACTCCTTCTCCTAACAGCTAAAGGTTTAACATTTTAGAAACTTCAACCTATTGATACAACCACATTGGGAATGGTCTTACTCTGTGACAATCACGTTTTTCAGTCTCCATTAGTTCTTTCTATTATACTGAAAAGCCCTAACTTTTTCAAGCTTGGCAAAACGTACTCAATTGAGTAGCAGCTAATGGCCAGCCCCTCTCTCACCACCTTACGGGCCAGTCTATCACACGGCTGTACAACTAAATGTTAGTAAAAGGGCATAGACACCTTCTTGTCTCATGCTAGAGAGCTGTCCTTTTGGTACTATCTATTGTTATAAACAATAACCATCATTTAGGTATGCTGAGGCCGGGACAAAAGTCCTAACCTCTCAAGTGATTTTTAATTTTCAAACAAGGCGCAGTGGTTGAACAGGCTCCTAATTTGCTGATTTTATCAGCTTTTACAGCCCTAACGAATGAGGGAAATATCTTTCCCAAATTTCCAACCTCAAACAGTCACTTCCCTGACTGTTGCTCGCTATCTAGTTTCAAGGCTCGCCTCTTCAACAGTCACTCCCCTGACTGTTGAAGCTATGCAGAGGTGGGCTAACGACTCATCGAATGCTGACGAATGACCGATTTTTGTCCCACTTTCTTTTCAGACTACGAATTGAAATGGGCAACTCGTATTTAAGCAGTTCTTATCCGCTGTTTTATACTATCTACACCAGACTTCAAATACGCTCTTCCAGACCGTTTGACTGTTCAGCCCTTCGCTCCTCAGAATTAAACCAATCAATCTCCATAATCCACTATCCCAGAGTAGTAAAGCCTTGGAATCACTATTAGGTCCACCAGTAGCAGGTGTCCATGAAAGATTTGCACCTCAGATGTACAACATGCCTGTCTTATCCCAAAAAAGAGAAGACGAAAGTCGTCTCCTCTTATGATTAGTCTTCTTTTCTTCGGCGTAAACCGAACAAACCGAGAGTTGCAGTGACAATGCCTGCTACTATTCCAAAAGCTGAATCGTTATCACCTGTATTTGGTAATGTTGCTGTTTCTTTTGTGACATACTGTGGCACTTCTGCTTCAATAACCTGCTCAGACAATGTCACTTGACGGTAAACGTTGGTCACATTGCCATCTTTGTCCGTCGTGGTCGACACAATCTCGTAACCTGAAATTGGCTCATTTGGTTTTGATCCCTCTTCTGGATCCTTGATTGGTGTGCCATTCTCATCGACAAAGTTAGTGATTGGTGTCTTAACTGGAGGTGTTACCTGGCGGTAAACGTTGGTCACATTGCCATCCTTATCGGTCGTTGAAGACACAAGCTCATAACCTGAAACCGGCTCATTTGGTTTTGATCCCTCTTCTGGATCCTTGATTGGTGTGCCATTCTCATCGACAAAGTTTGTGATTGGTGTCTTAACTGGAGGTGTTACCTGGCGGTAAACGTTGGTCACATTGCCATCCTTATCAGTGCTTGTCGACACAATCTCGTAACCTGAAATTGGCTCATTTGGTTTTGATCCCTCTTCTGGATCCTTGATTGGTGTGCCATTCTCATCGACAAAGTTAGTGAGTGGTGTCTTAACTGGCGGTGTTACCTGGCGGTAAACGTTGGTCACATTGCCATCCTTATCAGTGCTTGTCGACACAATCTCGTAACCTGAAACCGGCTCATTTGGTTTAGAGCCCTCTTCTGGATCCTTGATTGGTGTGCCATTCTCATCGACAAAGTTTGTGATTAGTGTCTTGACTGGCGGTGTTACCTGGCGGTAAACGTTGGTCACATTGCCATCCTTATCGGTCGTTGAAGACACAAGCTCATAACCTGAAACCGGCTCATTTGGTTTTGATCCCTCTTCTGGATCCTTGATTGGTGTGCCGTTCTCATCAACAAAGTTAGTGAGTGGTGTCTTAACTGGAGGTGTTACCTGACGGTAAATGTTGGTCACATTGCCATCTTTGTCCGTCGTGGTCGACA
>NZ_JAAXPR010000022.1 GCF_012396585.1 Streptococcus ovuberis | reverse complement strand
GAAAACGACCACAAGAATGGTCGCCTTCATCGAAAATTGGATTAACAACTATCCAAAGAAATGTTTGAACTATTTATCTCCTAGACAATTTTTACTAAATGCCTAACTTGGACTTGAAATTTAGCATGGTTGGGCAAGTTTGAAAGAATTATAAAAAGTAGTAGAAATGACTTGCATAGATTCAAAGAATATGGTAAACTAATGAGGTTATAAACTATGGCTCTCGAGAGCTATGGCAGAAAGGAATTTTTTTGAAAATGAAAAAAGATATTCATCCAGAATACCGCCAAGTTGTCTTTCTTGACACAACAACAGGTTACAAGTTTTTGAGTGGCTCAACTAAACACTCTAAAGAAACCATCGAATTTGAAGGTGCTGAGTATCCATTGGTTCGTGTTGAAATCTCTTCTGACTCACACCCATTCTACACAGGGCGTCAGAAGTTCACTCAAGCAGATGGACGCGTGGACCGCTTCAACAAAAAATACGGCCTCAAATAAAAAGTTTAACGATCCCAAATGGGGTCGTTTTCATGTCTCCTAACGTTAAAGTTCGAGTGGAAGCCGAGGATGTTGGGGATACAGTCTTTAATGTCACGGAAAGTGCGCTGTTTTTACGGTTATGCCCTGAGGTGTGATGGAAAGTGTCACTTGCTCTTTAGGTTTTTAGCTCTGCCATAGCCTAGGAAAAAGAAGTTGCTAAAACGATACGGCTAATCAATCTTTTTGGTATAATACTAGAGAGATGAAACGAATTGAGTTGAAGGAGAAGTGATGGATGTGAGAAGGCCTTCTTGGGATAGCCGTGTTGATTATAGTCTGATTTTGCCTGTGTTTTTTTTGCTGTTAATTGGTTTGGTTGCGGTTTATATAGCAGTTAGCCATGATTATCCTACTAGAGCTTTGAACATCGTGCTTCTACAAGGCTTATGGGTTCTTTTAGGGATTGTTTTTGCCTTTGTGATCATGTTCTTTAACAAGGAATTTCTATGGAAGGCCACCCCTTTTCTCTATCTTTTAGGGATAGGAATGATGTTTCTGCCTCTTTTTTTCTATAGTTCATCCTTGGTGGCAATGACGGGAGCCAAAAACTGGGTGACATTGAACGGCCAGACCCTTTTTCAGCCGTCTGAATTCATGAAAATTTCCTACATTTTGATGATGGCTTACGTGGTTGTCCGTTTTCATGAGAAGCATTCCGAAGCCAGCCTATGGTCTGACATACTCTTGTTGGTACAGCTCTTGGTTGTTACCTTACCTGTTTTAGGATTACTCTATTTCCAAAGCGATTTGGGGACAGCCTTAGTTTTTATGGCTATCTTTTCTGGGATTGTTCTTCTCTCTGGTATTTCGTGGACGATTATACTGCCAGTGGTTCTACTGGCTGGTCTTTTTACCACTACTTTTATCCTGATTTTTATTTCACCAAACGGCAAGGAAATTCTTCATAATCTAGGAATCGATACTTACCAGCTTAATCGGATTGCTGCTTGGTTAGATCCATTTGAAAATGCGCAAACCACAACTTTTCAGCAAGCTCAAAGTTTGATTGCGATTGGCAGCGGTGGCCTAATGGGACAGGGATTCAATATGACCAATCTCCATGTGCCTGTACGGGAGAGTGATATGATTTTTACCGTGATTGGAGAGGATTTTGGGTTTGTAGGAGGTTTAGTAGTGATTAGCCTCTACATGTTGCTAATTTATCGGATGATTCGAGTCACTATTGTGTCTAACAACCGATTTTATACGTTTATTTCAACAGGCTTTATCATGATGATACTCTTTCATGTATTTGAAAATATCGGTGCAGCTACGGGAATCTTGCCGTTAACAGGGATACCACTACCGTTTATCTCTCAGGGAGGTTCATCAATTATTTCTAATTTGATAGGCGTTGGGTTAGTTTTGTCGATGAGTTATCAAAACTCTCTTCTTCAAGAAAAACGTCAGCAACACTTCCAGCGCAAACATCGTTTTATTATTGAAACTATTGATTAAGGAGGACAGAAAATGACAGTTGCAGTCCTATTGGCACCAGGTTTTGAAGAAATTGAGGCAATCACTCCGATAGATGTTCTTAGAAGAGCTGGTATTGTCGTCGAAACCCTGGGATTTTCTGAAGCAGTAGAAGGCTCCCACGGTATTCGACTTGTGGCAGATAAGCTCTGGTCGGGCGATTTATCTGCTTATGAAATGGTTGTTTTGCCGGGAGGGTTGCCAGGGGCAGATCATCTAAGGGATGATACGCGCTTGATTGAAGCGCTTCAGAAGGCTCATGAAGCCGGAGCCTACCTAGCTGCTATCTGTGCGGCGCCAAAGGTTCTTGGTCGGGCAGGACTGTTGAAGGACAAAGCCTACACTTGTTATCCTGGTGTGGAAGAAGAGATCGGTCACGGCAAGCATCAGCACGATCTAGTGGTTCAGGATGGGAACATTATCACTGCTAAAGGGGCAGGGGTCAGTCTCGCCTTTGCTTACAAGCTAGTTGACATACTAGGTGGCGATAGTCAGTCGCTGAGTCAAGGAATGATTTACAAGGCCTTATTTGACTAGTTGAAAAAGCTCTATTCCCTTGTTCTTAGTAGGGTTAGAGCTTTAATTTTTTTGAAAAATATGCTATAATATTCCCTATGAGATATCGAGATTATATATGGGATTTAGGTGGTACTCTTTTAGATAATTATGAGATTTCCACTCAGGCTTTTTCTGAAACTTTGGAAGCTTATGGCAGACCTGTACCAGGACATGATGAAATCTATGCGGCTCTTAAATTGTCAACTGCAGAAGCGATTGCTCGCTATGCGGCAGATATTCCCGATTTTTTAAACCGTTATAAGGAAAATGAGGCGATTGATTTGCAACGTCCGATCTTATTTTCAGGCGCTAAAGAAACCTTAGAGACCATCACAGCTGAAGGTGGCCGTCATTTTTTGTGGTCTCATCGGGATAATCAGGTTTTGGCTATTTTGGAGCGTGCTGGGATTATCTCTTATTTTGAAGAGATTGTGACGGCTGACCAAGGTTTTCCAAGAAAGCCTGATCCGAAAGCCTTGTTTTACCTCAAAGACAAGTACCAGATGACAGATGCCTTAGTGATTGGAGACCGTGAGATTGATATCCGTGCCGGTCAGGCTGCTGGGATGGCTACTTATTTGGTTGATGGGAATCACTGTTTAAAACAAATTTTAGATCTCGATAAAGCAGAAGAAGTAGGAATGATATGACAGAAGAAATAAAAGACTTACAGGCTCTGGCTGAAGATTATGATGCCAGTCAGATTCAAGTGTTAGAAGGGCTAGAAGCTGTACGGCTTCGTCCAGGAATGTATATTGGTTCAACCTCGAAAGAAGGGTTGCATCACTTAGTTTGGGAAATCGTTGATAACTCTATTGATGAGGCATTGGCTGGATTTGCAACCAAGATTCAGGTTTTAATTGAACCCGATAATTCCATTACCGTTGTAGATGATGGCCGTGGTATTCCAGTGGATATTCAGGAAAAAACAGGGCGCCCTGCAGTTGAGACCGTCTTTACGGTTCTCCATGCAGGAGGAAAATTTGGCGGTGGCGGCTATAAGGTTTCTGGTGGCCTTCATGGGGTAGGCTCCTCAGTAGTAAATGCTCTTTCTACGCAGTTGGATGTTAAGGTTCATAAGAATGGCCAAATTTATTTCCAAGAGTACCGTAGGGGGGAAGTGGTCGCAGATTTGGCTGTGATCGGGGAAACTGACCGTCATGGAACGACTGTCCACTTTACGCCAGATCCTGAAATCTTTACTGAAACGACTGAGTATGACTTTGATAAGTTGAATAAACGTATCCAAGAGTTGGCCTTCTTGAATCGTGGATTAGCTATCTCTATAACGGACAAGCGTGAAGGTCAAGAGCAGACTAAGGATTATCATTATGAAGGTGGGATTGCTAGTTACGTAGAGCATTTAAATGCTAGCAAGGAGCCAATCTTTGAGACCCCTATCTTTACAGAAGGTGAGATGGATGACATTGTGGTTGAAGTAGCCATGCAATACACCACTAGCTACCATGAAAATGTCATGTCCTTTGCCAACAATATCCATACTCATGAAGGTGGGACGCATGAGCAGGGGTTCCGCACCGCTCTTACCCGTGTCATCAATGATTATGCTAAGAAAAATAAGATCCTTAAAGAAAATGAAGATAATTTGACCGGCGAAGATGTCCGCGAAGGCCTGACGGCGGTCATCTCTGTTAAGCATCCTAATCCACAGTTTGAAGGTCAAACAAAGACCAAATTGGGAAACAGCGAAGTGGTTAAGATTACCAATCGTCTCTTTTCGGAAGCTTTTAGTGAGTTTTTACTGGAGAATCCACAGATTGCTCGCCGTATCGTTGAAAAAGGGATTTTAGCCAGCAAGGCACGAATTGCAGCTAAGCGTGCTCGTGAGGTGACCCGTAAAAAATCAGGCTTAGAAATCTCTAACTTACCGGGCAAATTGGCTGACTGTGCGTCCAACAATCCAGATGAAACAGAGTTGTTTATCGTCGAGGGAGATTCTGCTGGTGGATCTGCTAAATCGGGACGAAACCGGGAGTTTCAAGCCATTCTTCCTATTCGAGGTAAAATATTAAACGTTGAAAAAGCAACGATGGATAAGATCTTGGCCAAT
Source organism: Streptococcus ovuberis (assembly GCF_012396585.1). Taxonomy (GTDB): domain Bacteria; phylum Bacillota; class Bacilli; order Lactobacillales; family Streptococcaceae; genus Streptococcus; species Streptococcus ovuberis. The sequence goes on along the minus strand of NZ_JAAXPR010000022.1, from coordinate 30,271 downwards.
GAGGAAATCCGCAGCCTTTTCACAGCGATGGGCACAGGATTCGGTGCAGAATTTGATGTCACCAAGGCACGTTATAAAAAATTGGTCCTTATGACTGATGCGGATGTTGATGGTGCACATATTAGAACGCTTCTTCTGACACTGATTTACCGCTACATGCGCCCAGTCTTAGAGGCGGGCTACGTCTACATTGCGCAACCGCCCATTTATGGTGTTAAGGTAGGTTCTGAAATCAAGGCTTATATCCAACCAGGTGCTAATCAAGAGCAGGAGTTAGAGAAGGCTTTGGCAGAGTATAGTCAGGGACGTTCAAAGCCAACTATTCAGCGCTATAAAGGCTTGGGAGAGATGGATGATCACCAACTTTGGGAGACCACTATGGATCCGGAAAATCGTTTGATGGCGCGTGTCACTGTTGATGATGCTGCTGAAGCGGATCGTATCTTCGATATGTTGATGGGGGATCGTGTGGAACCGCGTCGTGAATTCATCGAAGAAAATGCTGTCTATTCAACCCTAGACATATAAGAATCTTAAAGGGCGTGCAATTTGTCCTTGAATATGGTATAATAGGGCAGGTTTTTTAGAATAACAGGATAAAAGGAGTTTTATATGTCTAGTGGTATGATCATTACTATCATTGTGATAGTCACCATTATCATCCTAGCTTATGTGTTGAGTATTTTAGCAAGGAAACGCAATGAAACCTTGCTGGACCAGTTGGAAGAGCGCAAGGAGGCTTTGTTTAATCTCCCGGTTAATGACGAGATTGAGGAAGTAAAAAACTTGCATTTGATCGGGCAGAGTCAGGTGACTTTCCGTGAGTGGAATCAAAAATGGGTTGACCTATCACTGAATACTTTTGCGGATATTGAAAATCAAATTTTTGAAACAGAAGGGTTTAACCAATCGTTCCGCTTTTTAAAGGCAAAGACAGCTATTGAGAACATTGACAGCCAAATCAATCTAGTTAGTGAAGATATCGCAGAGATTCGTCAAGCTTTGGTCGACCTTAAAGAACAGGAAGCCAAAAATAGTGGTCGCGTTCGTCATGCCCTGGATTTATTTGATGATTTGCAACAAAAACTGTCTGAAAATGAAGCCAGCTACGGTTCGACCTTGCCAGAGTTACAAAAGCAATTCAAGCATATCGAATCAGAATTTTCAGAGTTTGTAACGTTGAATACTTCAGGAGATCCCATTGAGGCTTCGGCTATCTTGGATAAGACTGAGGAGCATATGATAGCTCTTAGTCAGATTATGGATCGCCTACCGAATTTGATGGAAAAATTAGTTGGCACCATGCCAGAGCAATTGGATGATCTCAATTCGGGTTACCGTAAGCTCTTGGAAGAGAATTACCAATTTCCAGAGGATGACATTGAGGTTCGTCTCCAAAATGTTCGTTCATCAATCAAAGACAATCTAATGACGACCGTCAACTTTGATTTGGACAGAGCAGATGCTGAAAATGAACGTATCCAAGATGAAATAGATAGTCTTTATGAAATCTTTACCAAAGAAATCTCTGCTAAACAAGAGGTTTCAAAACTTTCGAAGGTTTTGCCAGACTACATTGCACATATCGAGAAGAGCCAATCAAAACTCCAAGGAGAGGTTGAGCGCCTACGCCAGTCCTACTATCTCTCAGAGAGTAAATTAGGACAGATTCAAAACTTGGTAGCAGAGTTCAAAATCCTCAAAGAAGATGTTCAACATAAGATTGATTACATGAATCAGCCAGATCTGGCCTATTCTCAGATTTTGGATAGCTTTAAGGCTGCTCAGTTGCAATTGTCTGATACAGAGGAAGGCTTGATTAGCTTGGCCGACTACCTCAATAGTCAAGAAGAGCATGAAACCAATGCTCGAAATAAGGCGAATGGTTTTGTCAACAGGTTGCACACGATTAAACGTTACATGGAAAAACGTAATCTTCCAGGTATTCCACAAAGTTTTGTTAATCATTTCTTTGATTCCAGTAATAAGGTGGAAGCCTTCCTCGGAGCATTTGAACCGCAACGCATTGATATGGAAGCGGTCAACCGTCAGTTGGAGATGACTACCACAGCTATGGAGGCTCTAGAAGAAGAAGCTTACCAAATTGTACAAGATGCTAGCCTGACAGAGCAGCTGTTACAGTATGCTAATCGCTACCGCTCTCAGGAGCCAGCAATCCAAGACGCTTTTACGGCTTCCCTTGTTGCCTTTGAGCAATATTTTGATTATGCTTTATCCTTCCAGACGATTTCAGAAGCTTTGGAGAGGGTTGAGCCAGGGGTTACAGAACGTTTCGTTAACTCTTATATACGGACCCGCGAAGTGATTCGATAACAATGATTTAAAAGAGGGAGGGCTCACTAGTGCCTTCCTTCTCTCTTTTTAGCGCCGTTGTCTTTCTTTGAATAGAAGGAAGCCCTTTTCCTAAACGAATAAGAATCAATTTTTTGAAAACTTTTCTTAAAGGTAGTACAATAAGATTATAGAAAAGGAGATTATTATGACAAGTAAAATGGCACATACCTGTGTTCGTGTACAGGATTTAGATACTTCCTTAGCATTTTATACGGAAGCCTTGGGCTTCGAGGTTTCTCGCCGTCGCGACTTTCCAGACCATCAGTTTACTCTGGTCTACTTGACATTGCCAGGTGATGATTATGAATTGGAATTGACTTACAACTATGACCATGGTCCGTATGATTTGGGTGATGGTTATGGCCATATTGCGATTAGTGTTGAAGATTTAGAAGGCCTACATGCTAAGCATCTTGAAGCTGGTTATGAAGTGACAGATTTGAAAGGACTTCCTGGGACTCAACCAAGCTATTACTTTATCCTTGATCCAGATGGCTATAAAATCGAAATTATCCGCCAAAAATAATCCAAAGCTAGTGGGTAGGAATCAATCACTCGGAAGAGTTTGATTTCTGCCTACTTTTTGTGTTAGGTTAGGCTGAAGTGGCCTATAATTGGACCTTTTAACATGAGGACTAATGATCCGTATTCTAAATAATCGCTATTCCACTTCAAAAATGGCCTATATAAGAAAGAGATGATCGGTTACTGCTGCTTTTAGCCAAACTCTTGTCCTATTCCCGTTTCACATGCTATAGTATAAATGAGCAGAAGAACAACTCGGTGAGATTCGTTTAAAATGCTAAATTTTTGTTTGGAAAAAGTAAGAAAAAATAGAAGACCTGTGGTATAATGGTGGGGTTAATAAGTCCCGAAAAGGCGATTGGATGGAAAATCATGCGAATGATTTAAAGACGATCGGTTCTTTGTAACTTTTAACGTGACACAGAGGCTGGAAGAGATTCTTTTCCCCTCTGCTGGTAAGGCGAATTTGTCTTATCTAGTTCTCTAATCCAATCTTTGATGTGAGGAGGTTAGAGGCTGTCGAATTATGATTTTCATTAAAGGGGGACATTTATATGTCAGAACGTAAATTATTCACGTCTGAATCAGTATCTGAAGGGCATCCAGATAAGATTGCAGACCAAATCTCAGATGCTATTTTAGATGCTATTCTGGAACAGGATCCAGAGGCACACGTTGCAGCGGAGACCGCTGTCTATACAGGGACTGTCCATGTTTTTGGGGAAATTTCAACCACAGCTTATGTTGATATTAACCGTGTAGTTCGTGATACCATTGCATCGATTGGATATACCAATACAGCTTATGGTTTTTCAGCTGAAACAGTGGGCGTTCACCCTTCATTGGTTGAACAATCGCCGGATATTGCACAAGGCGTTAATGAATCTTTGGAAGTACGTAGCAGTGGGGACAAGGATCCCTTAGACTTGATTGGTGCTGGGGATCAGGGATTGATGTTTGGTTTTGCAGTTGATGAGACACCAGAATTAATGCCTTTGCCAATCTCTTTAGCTCATCAGTTGGTGAAACGTCTGGCAGATCTTCGTAAATCTGGTGAGCTGACATACCTTAGACCCGATGCCAAGTCACAAGTGACTGTCGAATATGATGAGAACGATCAGCCGCTTCGGGTGGATACTGTGGTGATTTCTACTCAACATGATCCAGAAGCCACTAATGAACAGATTTATCAAGATGTGGTTGAGCAAGTGATAAAAGTGATTATTCCAGCTAACTATCTGGATGATCAGACCAAATTCTTTATTAACCCTACAGGGCGCTTTGTGATTGGTGGACCACAGGGTGATTCTGGATTGACAGGGCGGAAAATTATTGTAGATACTTACGGGGGCTATTCTCGTCATGGAGGCGGTGCCTTCTCAGGAAAGGATGCCACCAAAGTCGATCGCTCCGCTTCTTATGCGGCCCGTTATATTGCTAAAAACATTGTGGCTGCTGGGTTGGCTAAGAAGGTGGAAGTTCAGTTGGCATATGCGATTGGGGTTGCTCGGCCGGTCTCTGTTCGGATTGACACCTTTGGGACTAGTAAGGTCTCAGAAGGCCGATTAGAAGAAGCTGTGCGCCAAATCTTTGACCTGAGACCAGCCGGTATTATTCAGATGCTGGACCTTAAACGTCCGATTTACCGTCAGACAGCAGCCTATGGCCATATGGGACGTACAGATATTGACTTGCCTTGGGAACGGACCGATAAGGTAGAGGTCTTATTAAATCTGTTGGAAAACTAAAAATCAGTCTTAGGACTGATTTTTTTAATGAATCGCTGGATGAAAGGCATCAAAACAGCTGAAAATCCAAGGAATTGAGAAAAAATAGTTTTTAAGAAAGCGAAATCAGTCTTGGGACGGATGTTTTTTAAGCTCGAAGAGAGTATAATAAAATCATCCAGTGAAAGAGAGGTAGAGTCATGCAAGCACGTTTTTATAAGCTTAAGAAAAATAGAATGATTTCCGGCGTTCTTGCTGGCATTGCTGACAAGTTCGGATGGAACTTGCAGTATCTGCGTCTCCTCTTCTTTGTTTTCTCAGTTTTTAACCCGGTTATTGGCCCGTTGGTTTACTACATCATGAGTCATTCTCTTTCTAGCAAGGGTGAGTTGACCCGTGAGCGATTTGGGCAAGCTCCTCGCCGGATTAAAGAAGCTGAAAAGATCAAAGAAAAGACCAACTGGTTTTGGTAATTTGCTCCTCCCCTAAAAGAAGGCCCGTAAGGGTCTTTCTTTTTTCCTGAAAAAGTTAAGGGCTTTCAAAGGAAAAATTGGAAAGAACATGATATAATAGTAGCAAGCTATTAGAAAGGGGATTTATGGTAGTTACAGTAAAAGAACTTGTTGAAAAAGTTCGTTTAACCGTTGTTTACGCAACGGAAGACCTCCTAAACAAAGAAATTGCAACCTCTGATATTTCACGTCCAGGGCTCGAAATGACAGGCTATTTTGATTATTACTCGCCGGAGCGTATTCAGTTGATTGGGATGAAAGAATGGTCCTATCTGACAAAGATGACCGCTCACAACCGCCTTCAGGTGCTCAGTGAAATGATCAAAGCCGAAACACCTGCCTTTATCGTTTCAAGAGGATTAGGGATTCCTGATGAGATGTTGGAAGCGGCCCAGTCAGAAGGGATTGCAGTTTTGCAGAGCAATGTGCCGACTAGTCGCCTCTCTGGGGAGCTATCCAGCTATTTAGATTCGCGTTTGGCTAAACGTACCAGCGTCCATGGAGTATTGATGGATATCTATGGGATGGGGGTGCTTATCCAAGGGGACTCAGGAATCGGTAAGTCAGAAACAGGACTGGAATTGGTTAAACGTGGGCACCGTCTGGTTGCAGATGACCGTGTTGATGTTTATGCCAAAGATGATGTGACGCTTTGGGGGGAGCCTGCTGAGATTTTACGGCATTTGCTGGAAATTCGTGGTGTCGGAATTATTGATATCATGAGTCTTTACGGAGCATCAGCAGTCAAGGCTTCTTCGCAGGTCCAACTAGCTATTTATTTAGAGAACTATGGTACTGAGAAGGTCTTTGACCGCTTGGGGAACGGCAATGAAGAAATCGAGATTGCTAATGTCCGTATTCCTAGGATCCGCATTCCTGTGAAGACGGGTCGTAACATTTCGGTAGTCATCGAAGCAGCAGCGATGAACTATCGTTCACGAGAAATGGGATTTGACGCCACAAAGACCTTTGAAGAGCGCCTGACCAATCTCATTGCTCAAAATGGAGTTGCAGATGATTGATCCAATTGCATTTGAAATAGGTCCCTTGCAAATTCGCTGGTATGCTTTATGCATCTTGTTAGGCTTGATGCTAGCTGTTTACCTCGCTATGAGAGAAGCGCCTCGTAAAAAGATTAATCCCGATCAGATACTTGATTTTATCTTGCTTGCTTTTCCGCTGGCTATCCTTGGTGCCAGAGCCTACTACGTGATTTTTTCTTGGGATCAATATAAGGATAATCTTGGCGAAATTTTTGCGATTTGGAACGGCGGCATTGCGATTTACGGTGGCCTGATTACTGGAGCTTTGGTTATGTATTGGTTTAGCCAAAGGCATTTTATCAATAGCTGGGATTTTTTAGACATTGCTGCTCCCGGTGTACTGTTGGCCCAAGCTCTAGGGCGTTGGGGAAATTTTTTCAATCAAGAGGCTTATGGTACTGCTGTTTCAAATTTAGATTATCTGCCGGCCTTTATTCGCGAACAGATGTTTATTGATGGGAGTTATCGGATGCCGACCTTCCTCTACGAATCCCTTTGGAATTTGTTTGGCTTTGCGGTCATTATGGCCGTTCGTCATAGAGGCTTCTTGAAACGAAGTGAGCCGACAGCTTTTTACCTGGTTTGGTATGGTATTGGACGTTTCATCATCGAAGGTTTACGGACAGATAGTCTGATGTTTGGAAGTCTAAGAGTTTCCCAGTGGGTGTCGTTAGTGCTTATTGTCATAGGTTTAGGTCTAGTCGTTTATGCTAGGAAAACAAAAACTCAGCCTCTTTATTAGGCTATTAAAAAGGAGAATTCTTTATGGGTGAAATTGCTCTATTGATTGCAGCAGTGGCTTTTGCAGCTTTAGTGATCTATGTGATTTTGTTGATCACAAAAATTTCTAAGGTTGTGGATGAAGCTCAGACAACGTTGAAGGTCTTGACAAGTGATGCGAATGTTACTTTCTATCAGGCTAATGAAATTTTAGCTAAGGCCAATGTTTTGGTTGACGATGTTAATGGAAAAATGGAGACCATCACGCCCTTATTTGTGGCTGTTGCGGACCTATCAACCTCTGTGTCTGATTTAAACCAATCTGCTAGAAACTTGACCTCTAAGGCGGGTCATGCGACCAAATCCACTGCTAAGGCAGGTAAGACCTTGTCAGCTGTTGGGCTTGTTTCAAAATTGTTAAAAAAATAAGGAGGAACTCACATGTCCAAACCTAATAAAATCCTAACAACCCTTATCTTAGGCGCTGCGGGGGGTGCAGCTGCAGCTGTTTTTTTAGCTAGCAAGACAGGTAAGGCTGTTAAAAACAAACTGGCAGATTATCTTCAGGACTATCAGGAAAATCCAGAAGCGAAATACTCTGAATGGGTAGGAAAGGCTCAGGAAATCAAGGACCAGGCTCTTGAAAAGTATACTGATGTCAAGCACAAATTTGAAACAGGAGAATTGACCGCAGATGACATCGTCAAAACAGTCAAAGACAAGGCGGATGAACTTAAAGAGCGCGTGAGTCAAGAGGACTTTTTTGCTCAGTTTAAAGACCAGGCCACTAAAGCCAAGGCTGACGCAGAGGAGGTCTTGAATGATCTGGTTGAAGACGACACTTATAATCAAGAATCGATTTCAGAAGATATTACCATTGACTTAAATGAAGTCGATCTCTTGGCAGATGAAGTACTTGAAGATGAACCAGGTGAGGAAACCAATCATTGAGTTTCTATTCCCTCATAGGCTTATAATGGTGTTGAATCGCCGCAGAACGGTGATTCATGATGAATGTGTTGCTATAAAAAGCGGTGACGCTTCAATAAGCCGTGCCTTGAGCACTAAAGTGTGACGATAAAGTATGCACTGGCTAGAAAAAGAGTGAGCTCCAATCGACAACTTGTAAGAGTGTGATTGGGGCTCACTCTTTTTAGGTTTAAAAATGTTTATTTATGAGCGAAGTATGGCTATGTCAGCTGGTGTTAGTTTTCTCAAATAGGAAACTTTTTCACAATTTTTAGATAGCCAAATATGATTGGAATACTGGCTGTTAGAGATATTTAGATTTAAAACTTCAATTAGCAACACAAACGGCTATAAACCTGATGAGATATTTTAGGCCTTTCAACAGCCCTCATGTATTATTGGGGTGGGGGATTAAAGTTGTATGCTTATCTAAATCTATCTAGCTGGGGAGCCCTTTTGTACAGCACTCCTAATAGGTTACAAATGTTATAGTCAAGGAAACATTTCGACCTAGAAAATTTTTCTAGACATAGAGTTCTCCTGTTTTCTTTAGTGTAGAACACTTTATTCTTCTGTCTAGTTTAGTGTAACCGCCTCCAACTAGCCTTTATTAATTTGGAGCAATTAGAAGAGTTTCTAATCTGGAGGTAACGGCGGAAAAATAAGGGAAATCGTGTTTGAATACCTAGGTTTCTCAGTTCAACTAGACCTTGTGCCATGGATTTTAAGTTCTGTTTTCTAGCCCAAAATTCTAAAACTTTCTTGTCAGTAATTTTAGTTGTATCAATAAGTTGTTGAGGCGGATTCTTCTCAATTCTTTCTTTCAATTTCTCCTCAGTATAGTCGGATCCAATTGTTTTAGAGCGTTTAAATCTAGAAGCATTTTTACATTTGAAGGCAATGTGTTTTCCAAATATGATTGCGCACTTTGATTTTTTCATACGGTCGAGAAAGTCGTCCCATGAGTTCGAACGTGAAATATTTAGGTCGATAAGAAATTGTAAATATGACTTCCAACCTTTACCGTTTTGGCTTTGTTCCCACTCATAATGGGATTTTCCTCTGGTTTTGTATTTCTTGCGATAAGTTTGATAATGTTCATCAATAATTGACAGCTTATATTTTTGGCATAAACGATCACTAGTAGACCGTATTTGGTGATAGGTCCGGTTATTGCTTTGATAGCATTTCCCAGTTTCAAAATTGACATTATTAAAAACAATATGATTCTGAATATGGCCTTTGTCAATATGAGTAGTTACAAATTCATACTCATCTTTCAAGATATTTTTACAGAGTTCTAGTCCAATTTTATGGGCAGTTTCTTGGTCAACTTCACCTGGTAAGAAGGATTGAATCAGGTGTCGAGCTAGTACCGTTCCATTTACTTTATTCTCTTTTCGAGTTTGTAAGAATTGTAAATGAGCAGTGGTAGGGAAACACATGTGTGTCGAAATGAGCGTTTGACCATCTGTTTTTTTCTTCTCAAGGATGTAGTCTATTGCAAAATGCAGGGTAGATTTAATGGGGTGAATTTTAGTAACAGCCATATCAAATATCCCCCTGATTTGTTCTATTGTAGAGTAAGTTTTGTAATTTATTGAGTTCCTTGCTCAAACGGTGTATTTCGTTTTGAATCGTCATAATATCCTCTTTATAAACAAGGGAGTAAGTATTAACCTTCTTGGCAATTTGGTTGACATTAGTGGAGGTCTTGGAAAGGAGATGTTGTAACTCTCTAAATGGTTGCATACCGACTTCATAAATCGATGTTTCAAGGATACACTTGAGGACGAAATGTCGCATTGATTTTGACCGAGATTGTCCATATTTTTGTCGCACATGAGCAAGTTCTTTATCCGAAAGTCGAATTTTTAATTGGTTTGGTCTAGTACGTTTTTCCATTGTCTATTCCTTCCTATCGGGGTCTTAGGGATCTCCCTAACAAGTAAAATGTAACGAAAAAAGCAGAGCCAAAGGCGTCTGCTTCGTTAATTTTATCGTAAGTGGGTACCCACTTACTGTGCATGCTACAACAGTTCAAAGTTATAGAGCGGTAAGCTAAATTGTTTTGTTAAGAAGTACTATGAATCATAAGCTATCCACTCTACATTGAGTTGGTCAGCGGCATTCAGCAATGTTTTATCAGGATAGCTATCAGAAATAATGGTTTTATACTGTTCTAAGTTATTGATTTTGAAGAAACCTGTATGATTAAATTTTGAGCTATCAATGAGTAAGATCGTATCTCTTGCTTGATCGATGATACTCTTTTTAGCCAATGCTTGACTAAAGGAAACTTCATAGACAAATTCATCATCAATACCACGGGCTGAACAGAAAGCTAAATCAATACGGAAATGACTTAATAGGTTATTTTCACTATTGTGGTTGATAACAGAAGCGGAGTGGTGTTTGACTTCACCACCAGTGATGAAGATTTTCATTGTTGGATTTGCTAGGTCAGCCAACATTTGAGCAGTATTTAAACCATTTGTAAAAATAATTAAGTTATCAATGTTAGCTAGATAGGGACAAAGTTCATAAACAGTTGTACTAGAGTCCAAGTAAATGCACATACCAGGACCGATAAAGTCCTTGGCAAGTTCTGCAATTTTCTTTTTAGCATCTCTATTTTCGGTTTCCCTAATCGAATGGGCTAGTTCCACGGTATTAAAAGAATTGAGAACGACTTCACCACGTTTTCTGGTTAGGAATCCCTGTTCTTCTAAATAAATTAAATCCCTCCGAAGGGTTGATATACTTGAAAACGTTAATTTTTCTAGCTGTTTGGCATCAATTCTCTTTTTGGTATGAAGAATATCTGTAATTTCTTTTAAGCGTTTGTCTCTGCTCATATCAAGCCTCCTCATGTATATAATAACATAAAATGAACTAAGGTGAAATATATACCCAGTCAATTTTGAACAAAATTCATTTTTTCGTTCATCTATTGAAAATCAAAATTTAATATCTTAAAATAAAAATATGAAAGCGATAACAAGTTGGAGGTGAGGAAAATGCAATCGGTACTTGCCATTGACCTAGGGGCTACATCAGGAAGAGCAGTGGCTTATTCACTTGTTGAAGATAAGATTATTGCAAATGAGTTAGTACGATTTACGAATTCCCCGATAAAGCATCGCGGCGAACTCTGTTGGAATGTAGAACATCTTTTTCAAAATATAGAATTAGCTATTCAGACAGCTAAAAAATCATATGAGATGCAAGCCATTGGGATTGATACTTGGGGAGTTGATTTTGCTCAGGTTGATAGTCAAGGGAAGTTAGTAACTCCACCGGTTTGTTATAGAGATAGTCGGACAAAAGGAATCCTAAACAAAATAGCCAAGTATTCATCACTTGATGACCTATATTATAAGACAGGAAATCAGTTAATGGAAATAAACACATTGTTCCAACTGATTGCGGCTAAAGAGAAATCACCAGAATCTTATTTTAGAACACACAAGATACTTATGGTTTCTGATTATCTCAACTATCGATTGTCAGGAGAACTTGCTATTGAGCGAACCATCGCTTCGACGACACAGATGCTCAATCCTTTGACAAAGGAATGGAACCACGAAGTGCTTGCCATGTTTGAAGTGTCAGACTTGCTCTTACCTGACTTGGTGGACGAAGGTAATGTCCTTGGGAAAACACCAGACGGTATCAAGGTCATCAATGTCTGCCAGCACGATACGGCAAGTGCAGTAGCGGCCATACCGATCCTGGAGGAGAAAACACTCTATATTTCTTGTGGGACTTGGTCCTTGATTGGAACAGAATTGGAGAATCCAATCCTGACAGAAAAAGCCTTGACCTACAATTTTACCAATGAGCTTGGGCACAGTCGTAGCACACGATTTTTAAAAAATTGCACCGGTCTTTGGATTGTCGAGGAGCTGAGACGAGACTACAAGGAACAGGGACAGGAACTTGATTTTGATACTATTCGTCAGCTGGTAGAAGCAGTAGATGAAGACGTTCCGATTATTGATACAGATGACAGTCGCTTTGCTGAGCCAGGTCACATGATAGAAAAAATTCAGACCTACTTAGTAGAAAAAGGCCATTCCAAACCAGAGGAAGCCGGTCAACTTTTCAAAATTGCCTATCATAGTTTGGCTCATAAGTACAGAGAAGTTATTGGTCAGTTGGAAGAAGTTGTTAATTACAATTTTAGCTACCTTCATCTGATTGGCGGCGGGTCGAAGTCAACTTACTTTTCTCAGTTAGTTGCCGATGTGACAGGAAAGACAGTCGTGACAGGCTTGTATGAGGCAACATCTCTAGGCAATGCCCTTATCCAATTCAAAGCACTTGGTTATATAAAGGATATGGCTGAAGCCAAGGAAATTGTGACAAATTCAGTAAACTTTCACTACTTTTATCCCGAAAAGGAGGAGGTCTAGGATGACAAACTATCCTAAAATTGGCATTCGTCCGACTATCGATGGACGACAAGGTGGGGTTCGTGAATCCCTGGAAGAAAAGACAATGGCCATGGCAGTGGCTGCCAAGGAATTGATTGAAAGCAATCTTCGCTATGCAGATGGAACGCCTGTCCAGTGTGTGGTCGCTAGTCGTACCATCGGTGGTCAGGGTGATGCTGGTATTGTCCATGATGAGTTTTCAAGTCAAAATATTGTAGCGACTCTCTCAGTTACACCAAGTTGGTGCTACGGTACTGAAACCATGGACATGGATCCCCATACCATCAAGGCTATCTGGGGCTTTAATGGCACAGAGCGGCCTGGTGCAGTTTATCTTGCGGCGGCTATGAGTGGCTATGCTCAAAAAGGGTATCCAGCCTTTAAGATTTACGGGCATGATGTTCAGGATTTGAATGATAATTCAATCCCAGATGATGTGGCTGAAAAAATCCTTCTCTTTGCGAGAGGAGCAATCGCAGCTGGTCAGATGAAGGGAAAATCCTATGTCAACATCGGAGCATCTTCAATGGGAATTGCCGGCTCACAAGTTACAAGCTCCTTCTTTGAAGACTATCTGGGAATGTTGGTAGAGTTTGTCGACATGACCGAAATCCTTCGCCGTATCCAGCTGGAAATCTATGACAAAGACGAGTATGAAAAAGCCCTGGCTTGGATAAAGGAAAATTGTAAAGAAGGCATTGACATTAATGCTGGAAAAGATTTCCCAGAAGTTATTACCAAGTCAAAAGTAATCCCTGCAGACAAGGATTGGGAATTTATTGCCAAGCAAACCTTGATTATTCGAGATATTCTCTTTGGAAATCCAAAACTCGCAGAAATCGGCTGGGAAGAAGAGTCTCGTGGTAGAAATGCTATCTCAGGTGGTTTCCAGGGTCAGCGACAATGGACTGACTGGCTACCAAATGGAGATTTCGCTGAAGCGATTTTGGCCTCAACCTTCGACTGGAATGGTCCGAGACCCGTGACCGCTTTTGCGACTGAAAACGATACATTGAATGCAACCGCCATGTTATTTGGAACCCTCCTAACCAATAAGGCTCCAATATTCTCTGATGTCAGAACCTATTGGAGTCCAGAGGCGGTGCAACGTGTAACAGGTAAGGAATTGACCGGTCGTGCAAAGGATGGAATTCTCCATCTCATCAATTCTGGAGCTTCAGCTCTTGACGGCAGTGCAGCTGCACGAGATGAAAATGGACAACCGACCATGAAAGAATTTTGGAATATGACCGAGGAGGATGTCAATGCCTGCCTCGAAGCCACAGACTGGTGCCGTGCCAACTACGAATACTTCCGCGGAGGTGGTTTCTCTTCACACTTTAAGACAGAGGGAGAATTGCCAGTAACCTTGATTCGTGTCAATCTGGTTAAGGGTGTGGGTCCAAGCCTGCAGATTGCAGAAGGCTATACCTGCCCGCTAGATGATGAGGTGCATCGTATCCTGGATGAGCGGACAGACCGCACTTGGCCAACTACCTGGTTTGCTCCAAATCTTGGTCAGCCAGGATTTGAAACGGTGTATGATGTCATGAATCACTGGGGCTCCAACCACGGTGCCTTCGTTCATGGACATATCGGTGCAGAAGTAATTACACTAGCAAGTATGCTCCGTATTCCTGTGGCATTACATAATGTTCCAAGGGAACGGATTTTCCGACCAGCAATCTTTGATGGTGTGGGAACAAAAGATTTAGAAGCGACTGACTTCAAGATGTGCGAGGTTCTAGGTCCGCTATATAGCAAATAAAGGAGAACAGCCTATGTTCATGGAAAAAGAAAGAAAGGAACTCATCGCATACGGTAAAAAGTTAGTCACAGAAGGATTTACAAAGGGAACAGGTGGCAATCTTAGTGTCTTTGATAGAAAGCAGGGGCTGATGGCCATCACACCTTCAGGAATCGATTTCTTTGAAATCCAGGAAGAAGACATTGTCATTATGGACCTGGAGGGAAATGTTGTAGAAGGGCATCGCCTCCCCTCTAGCGAATGGTATATGCACCTGATTCAGTACCAAGAACGGGATGATATTGACGCTGTTATCCATGCCCATACGACCTATGGAACGGTCTTAGCGGTCCTAAGAGAACCACTTCCAGCCAGTCACTATATGATTGCGGTAGCTGGTAAGGATGTCCAGGTTGCGGATTATGCCACCTATGGAACCAAGGAATTGGCTGAAAATGCAGCCAAGGCTATGAAAGACAGACGTGCAGTCTTTCTTGCCAACCACGGTATCCTAGCTGGAGCCCAAGACCTGCTCAATGCCTATAACATTATTGAAGAAGTTGAATACTGTGCAAAAATTTACTGTGTTGCCAAAAGCATGGGAGAACCAGTCATCCTCCCAGACGAAGAAATGGAATTGATGGCTGAAAAATTTAAAACATACGGACAAAGACAAACATCAAAATAGACAATAGGAGGAATTTGTCATGACTAAAAAATTATTGAAATGTGGTTCACTTTGCCTTTTGGCATCTGTATTCTTAGCAGCATGTAGTGCGTCAGGTAGAAACAGTGGTTCGTCTGAAGAGAAAGCAGCTTCAGGTGGTGACAAAGCTGTTCTGGAATTCTATCATGGCTACCACCACAGTGAAGATGAGTGGCCAGCTGCAAAAGTTATGCGTGACTTGTATGACGAATTTGCCAAACAACATGCTGATGGGGACGTTGAATTTAAGGCAACACCAGTCAATGGTAGCTTGACAGATATTATGAACAACAAGGTTGCCAGCGGTGAGTTCCCAGATATGATTGACCTGGCTGGTAATGATGTATCACTTGCAGCTATCGAACAAAGTTTGGTATTGGACTTGAAACCATACATTGACGAAAATGGTCTTGAGAAGAATGTTGGTCTGAACTATACCCAAAACGATGTTGATGGAAAAATCTTTACTGTTCATGACCAATTATTGACACTTGGCTTGTGGTACAATGCAGATATTTTTGAAAAAGCTGGTGCTAAAACCCCAGATCAGTGGACTAAATGGAGCGACTTCACAGCAGCAATGGCAAAAGTTCGTAGCCAAGAAGGTATCTATGCCTTTGGTGCTGGGGAACCTGCAATTCGTCTCTTCAACACTGTTTTAGGTTCTTCTGAAGCCGGTCGTAAATTGTTGGAAGGTCCACTTACTTCTGAAGGCATTGACTCCAAAGAATTTGCAGAAGCACTGAAACTGGTTATGACAGAAGTACAGGCAAACGGTTCTGCCAATGCTGGCGGCGATGCCAACGTTTACTCAACTGATTTCACAGATGGTAAGTCAGGCGTGTTCTTCAACGGTGTTTGGGCAGCAGGTGGCTTGTCTGAAAATCCAGCGTATCGTCCTGGTCTCTACGCTGGTAATATCGCAATTTCCTCAGCAGGTGGTGGTTTGACTATCTCAAGTGGCTTGTCTGAGGCTGAAGAAAAATTGGCATTAGAGTTTGTTAAATACATGACTAGTGATGATGTTCAAAAAACTATCTTTGAAAAAGTAGGTGCCAACCCAACCAGCCAAGCAATTGATACAGCAGAAATTGCTAAAGGATCAGACGACACAACTGTTAAATTGCTCGGTGAAGCAACTTCAATGGCAAACAATGCAGACATCATTGTGCCAACCGTTGTTTCAGCTTGGGGTGGTGATGTTCGCACAGCTATCATTAACGCATTGACAGAAAGTGCAGCTGACGGTGTGGATATTGACCAAAAAGTAAAAGAAACTCAAGATATTTTGAAAGCCCTTATCGGCTAAAATTACAGGGCTAGGGAGGTGTATCCTTAGCCCTTTTGTTTAGAAAGTGAGTAATAGTATGGCAAAGAAAACCATGACCTTGAAAAACAGGAAACAGCAGAAACAGAGGTTCATTTTCCTATTCCTTTTGCCGACCTTGATTTGTTTCTTCTTGTTTTATTTCTATTCTGTGGTGACGATTTTCGCTACTTCCTTTACCAAGTGGGATTATACTAACCTGACTAAACCAGAATTTTTAGGTTTCGGCAATCTATTTGCCAACTACAAGTATATTTTTAAGGAATATCCATTCTTCTTGGAAGCACTGAAAAACTCCCTGACCTGGGCAGCGATCGGTGTCTTGGTTCAAGTTCCTCTAGCCTTATCAGTGGCAATAGCTCTGTCAAAAAAATTGCCAGGCTGGAAGATTTCACGGAACCTCTATATCATTCCAAGTATCATCTCAAGTGCGGCTATGGGCTTGATTTTCTTGCAAATCTACAACCCTAACTACGGTGTGGTCAACCAGGTCATCCGTTTCTTCAATCCAGATTTCACAGGAGCCATCCTCTTGACGCCTGGTCTGAATATTATCGCTATGACCTGTGCCTATATCTTCTTTGCTGGAACATCCACCATCATGATTTTAGGACAAATCTTCGCCATTCCACAAGAGATTCATGAAGCAGCGATCTTGGATAATATTACGGGTTGGAGACGAGAGTGGTACATTACTATTCCCATGATCAAAGAAACCTTGAAAACAGTCTCCATTATGGCAGCTACTTCTGGTTTTTTATTGTATAACGAGGTGTTCTTCTTGACCAATGGTGCTGCAGGAACCAAGAGTATCAGTTTCATCATACGGGAGTTAGCAGTATCAAGTTCTCGGACCCAGTATGCTAGGGCAAATACCATTGGTGTGATTCAAATATTGGGTGGTATGTTGATTATTCTCTGCATTAACTTGATTTTCAGAGAAGGCAAAGCTAGAAAGTGAGAAATGAGTATGGATGCTAAATTAAGTGGACTATCAAGAACAGGCAAGCTCATTATTTACGGCTACATGGCCATTACCTGTTTGATTTCAGTGTTTCCAATATTATGGATTTTCCTTTCTTCCCTTAAGGCTGATCCAATGAAAAATCCTGGTATCAGCTTACCGACAGACTTGAGTTTTGAAGGCTATATCAAGGTATTTACAGAACTCCATGTCTTGGATTATTTTTGGAACAGCTTTAAGGTGGTTTCAATATCTGTATTGATTAGTATAATTATGATTTCTATGTCTTCCTACGTTATTGCACGTATGGAATTTAGGGGCAAGAAATTAATTACAGCAATGCTTTATTCAACCCTATTCATTCCTGCAACGGCCATGACCTTCCCTGTTTATCGTTTGGTAAATGTTCTGGGTATTTATAATACACCGGCAGCCTTGATTTTTGTCTACTCTTGTAGTGGTATTGCCATGAGTTTCTTTATCATCAAGAACTACTTTGCCATTATTCCAAAAGAGCTAGAAGAGGCAGCAGAAATTGATGGGGCTACCTACGCTCAGACCTTCTGGAAGGTCATGTTGCCTATTGCTAGACCGGGTATTTTGACAGCAGCTATCTTAGCCTTTATCAATAACTGGAACGAATACTATTGGGCTTCTATGTTGATTATCAACAAGGATGAATTGACAGTTCCAGCCTTGCTGGGTCAATTTACAACTAGCTTTAATACCAACTATAATGGTCTCTTTTCAGCCATTGTCGTGATTATCTTACCACCGATTTTACTATTTGCTTTTGCAAGTAAATACTTCATCGAAGCACTGGGAGGAGGAGCAGTAAAAGGATGACAAAAAACAGTTTACAAGACATCTATAAACGTACGGAATGGTTTAGACAGGACCGCTTTGGTATGTTTATCCACTGGGGGCTTTATTCCATTCCTGGCAAGGGAGAGTGGATTCGTAGCCACCAGAAATTATCCATAGAGGACTACCAACCATACTTTGAAGCCTTTAATCCAACTAAGTATAATCCGAGGGAATGGGCAAGGGCAGCCAAAGCAGCAGGCATGAAGTATATGGTCTTGACAGCCAAGCACCATGATGGTTTTTGCTTGTTTGATTCAGCCTACACCGACTACAAGGCTACCAACACACCGATTGGCAAGGATTTGGTGGCAGAGTTTGTCCAAGCTGTCCGAGAAGAAGGTTTGAAAGTCGGTCTCTATTTTAGTTTGATTGACTGGTATCACAAGGACTATCCAAAGTACGGAGATATGATTCATCCTATGAGGGAAAATGAAGCCTTCAAGGATGAAGTGATTGACTTTGATAATTATCTGGCTTTCCTACACAACCAAGTCGAAGAAATTGTGACCAAGTATGGCAAACTGGATATTCTTTGGTTTGACTATTCTTATGGCAATATGTTCGGAGAAAAATGGCGGGCAACAGATTTGATAAACTTGGTTCGCAAGCACCAACCAGATGTAGTTATTGATAATCGTCTGGAAACGTCTGGAGAGGGATTCGGCTCTATTGTGACGGATGACATCAACATTTTCTCTGGTGATTTTGTTAGCCCTGAGCAAATTGTTCCGCACGAAGGCATTCGCAATGCACATGGAGAACCGATTCCTTGGGAACTGTGCTTAACCATGAATAACAACTGGGCCTATAATCCAACGGATCATCTCTACAAATCATCCAAAACCCTGATTCGCAAGCTAGTCGAATGTGTCAGCAAGAACGGCAATATGATTTTGAACGTTGGTCCAGACGCCCTTGGTCTCATCAACCAAGAAAGCCAGTCCATTCTGGAAGATTTTGGTAACTGGTTGGACAAGAACGGAGAATCTATCTATGGCTGTGGGGTCAGCTCACTGCCTAAGCCTGAGTGGGGATATTACACACAAAAAGACAATATTGTCTATGCCCATGTCTTTGAACAACCGATTGGACCACTTGCACTGATTGGTATTGATGAAAAGAAAGTGAAGCGAATGAGCTTCTTGCACGATGGTAGCGAAGTCAAGATTTCCAAGAGCTGGACGACCAATGCTTATGAAGGTATTTGTTTTGCCCAGTATGGAGACATTCCCCATTTTACCTATCCCCTACCAGATGAGGTAGATAGTGTGATAAAAATTGAATTAGAAAGTGAATGAGTATGAAGATTGAAAACAATCATCTGGCTCGATACTTCAAGTTAGTGGATGGGAAGTTTTATACTTCCCATATTCTGAATAAGGATTTAGAAGTGGTCGTGCCGAACCAGTCAACACAAGAATTTTGTATGGTTCTCATGGATGGCAGAGAATTGACATCAGAGCATTTTGAAGCCCATGTTGTGGAGCAAACCAAGGACACTCTCCTTTTAAGTTTTGATGGTGAACATATTCAGCTGCTGTTAGAGTATCAGTCTAGGAGAGATGTCATCAGTAAAAAAATGACTATCCTGTACTCTCAAGAAGCTATTAACTATATCGATGTGGAATGGTATGAATTTGCTAATAACGAGGGTATTTTTTACCCTCAGAAGCAGGATGACATCAAGGAGATGGCTGGTTTTTCAGGTTATTATGTGGAACTGGGGCAGCCAGTCTATTCCAAGTCACTCTTCTTTGGTATGGAATTTCCGATGGGAGAAAATAGGGTAGATGGCGAAGTTTATTTTTCACGCTATTACCTAGGGAAAGCAGTTTCGTCTGCTAAGGAAATCTGGCCAGTTGTCATAGGTGCGGCACCTTCGACGGACAAACAAGGAATCCAGACAGCCTTTTATAACTATATTGAAGGCATTGCGCAACCAAGTTTTTTCAGAAAGCAATACAATTCTTGGTATGACCACATGACCAATATCGATGAAGATATTATTATTAAAAGCTTTGAAGAAATTTCTCACGGTTTTGAGGACCATGGTATCCAGCTGGATGCCTATGTTGTCGATGATGGCTGGTGCGACTATGAAAGTGTTTGGGAGTTTAATCATAAGTTCCCGAATGGCTTGACTAAGGTCAAGGCTTTGGTCAATAATCTGGGGGCTAGTCTCGGTCTTTGGATAGGCCCCCGAGGTGGCTATAACGGGACAGAAGTAACCATGAGTGATTGGCTAGAAGCGCATCCCGAGTTTGGTAGTAAGAACAAACTATCAAACGATGTCAATATCGGTGATTTTAACTACCTCAATCGGATGAAAGCCAAGATGTTGGATTACCAAAAGCAGTACGACATTAGTTATTGGAAAATTGATGGTTGGTTGTTGAAACCTGATGTACAGGATTCATCCGGGGATTATGCAATGCACACAATGACCCCTGTTTATGAGTTTTTGATTGACCTTTTGAAAGATCTGAGAGCTGAACGTGGAGACCGAGATTGCTGGCTCAACCTGACTTCTTACGTCAATCCGAGTCCTTGGTTCCTCCAATGGGTCAATAGTCTATGGATTCAGATTTCTCAAGATGTTGGCTTTACGGAAAATGCTGGCAATGATATTCAGCGGATGATTACCTATCGTGATTGTCAATATGAGGAATTTTTGAATAAACGGGATATTCAACTGCCACTTTGGAGCCTCTATAATCACGAACCAATCTATGCCAGCACGGCTCATACCTGGTACATGGACCACCAGATGTATGCGACAGTAGAGGAGTTCGAAGACTATCTCATGTTCATTGCAACACGGGGGAATGCTTTCTGGGAGTTCCATTATTCTTATACCATGTTTGATGAAGAACGGTGGAAAGCCAATGCACGTGCCATTAAATGGATTGAAGCTAACTATCCAACCTTGAAACAAAGCCAAAAAATTGGGGGCAGTCCATCAGCCTTTGACATTTATGGCTACCACTGTGTTAATGGAGATAAGGAAATCCTTTCACTCCGTAACCCATCTGGTGAAGCAAAAGTCTTCACAAGTGAGAATTGGAACCTATATGATTACCAGACAGTAAAAGGTCATTTTGAACAAGTTTCTGAGACTGAGATCCAATTAGCACCGTATGAGATTGTAATTTTATCAAAATAGGAGACAACCATGAAAAAACAATACGCAGTAGGTGTAGATATTGGGGGAACAAAGGTTGCCGTTGGGCTGGTTGATAGCAATGGAACTGTAGACATGAGTTTACGTGTACCTAGTCAGGTAGATAGTGCAGAAAGCCTATTCCGATGTGTTTGTTCGGCAATTGATGACTTGCTTTCAAGCCAAGGGTTAACAAATCAGAAAATCAAAGGTATAGGCATTGGCTTACCGGGTAAGGTTGATGTAGAAAATGGAGTTGCTGTTTTTCAGAATAACATTCCTTGGAAAAACTTCCCAGTCGTCGCCAGATTAAAGGAAGTCTATGGCGACCTTCCAATTAAAATCGACAATGATGTTAAGGTAGCAGCCTATGCAGAATATCGATTGCTAGACTTAGATTCAAGTGATATGTTTGGCTACATCACCATTTCAACTGGTATAGCAGCGACCAATATTATTAATAATTCAATTCTTCGTGGTTCTGGATTTGCAGGAGAAATTGGTTTTATGCCTGTTCAAAGTTTTGGGCGAACCAGTGGGCTTGAGTTAGCTTGTTCAGGACCAGCGATTGAGCTCCAAGGTAAACAGATGTATGGCGTTGAAACCATATCTACCAAAGATGTATTTGAAAATTGGAGAGCAGGGGACAGGACAGCCAAGGCTATCATTGAGAATGCATGCACGGGTATTGCACAGGCCATTCAGAATATGGTTTGTTTCCTAGATCCCAAAGTGATTGTTCTTGGAGGTAGTGTTGCCTTACATAATCTTGATTTTGTTGAAGAATTTAAAGAGGAACTGAAACTACATTTGCATAAAGAACAGGAACATATTCTGAATAATATACTTGTTTCAAAAATTGAAGGTAATAATGGAATCATTGGTTCAGCCTTCCTAGTCCAATAACATTGAAGGAGAAGGATATGAAGATAGATAGTTCCTAAAGTAGAATTAAGCAGTATACGTAGGCCGTATTATTGATTGACTAGGAAAATGAGCAAGAATTATTTTTCAATTGAGGTTTACAAATGAGATTAAAAAAAGTGCAAATTAAATTGTTTTCAATAATTGCATTGATGTCTATTGGAATTATTCAGTCTCAAGTGAATGCGGATGAAATTTCACTCACTGAGATAGAATGGAACTCTGCAACTCATGGCGATGCAACATCATCTAAAACTGTTCAGATAAACCAACCCTTTACGGCTGGAAATGATGGAAGAGATAATAAAATATCTTTAAAAATGGATGACGGGAATATCAGAGAATTTGAAAATGGGATAGGTACAGTAGCAGCCAATCCTTCGACAATCAGCTATGATATTTCTAGCTACAATGCTACATCTTTTAGCTCCTACGTAGGGATTGATCGGACTGCAAGACCAACCGATCATAGGTATGCCAAAGTAGATAAAGTCGAAATTTTAGTTGACAATGAAGTTAAGTTTACAACTCTAACTGATTATCCAGATGGGATAAATTATGATACTCCAGCCATACCTTTACAGGTTGATATTCCCGCAGGAGCACAAAGATTAGAGTTAAAAAGTTATTCAGGCCAATATACTTGGGGTGATGAAGTTGTTTTTGCGGATCCCAAACTAACCATACCAGAGCATTCGGTTACTAACCCTTCAGAAACTAATGAAGATCCAAATTCATTACCTATTCGAGAAGGTTCGGTCTACTTGTCTGATTTAGAATGGAGAATTGCAACACATGGAGATGCAACATTTTCTAAAATTGTTCAAAAAAACAAGCCATTCTCACTTGGAAATAACGGTAGTAATCAAAAAATATCCCTAAAAATGTCAGATGATTCTATTAAAGAATTTGATAAAGGTTTAGGAACGATTGCTGGTTCGCCTTCAACAATTGAGTATAACATTGAAGGAGCAGAAGTCAGTCATTTTGCAACTTTTGTTGGACTTGATAGAAGTGCTGGCCACTCTGATAATAGATATGCCAATATTGAGAAAGTTGAGATTGAGGTTGACGGAGAGGTAATCTATTCCACTTTAGATGAATATCCAAATGGTATAAACTACAATACTAAGGCAGTTAAAATCGATATTGAAATCCCAGAAGATTCTCGTACTTTTAGATTGAAAAGTTATGCTGGGGCTCAAACTTGGGGAGATGAAGTTGTATTTGCAGGTGCGTATTTTGTAGCAAAAGGAGCATTCAAAAATCCAAATGACTTTGACCCAGCTCCTAAACGTCGTGAAATTTCAAATACAAGTCCCCTTCTAATGATGCCACTTTACGCTAATGGAAATGAATACAGCCGTGGAAATTACACTTTCTGGGGTGGAGATACTTTAGCCGGTAAGTGGGAAAATATCGATCCCGAATTAAAACCATATACAGTTATTCAAATCCATCCTGACGACTTACCAAAGAGAGCAGGAGTTGCTCAACAATTTTATGAGCATATACTTAATGAAGCACAAAATTACATCAATCCACAAACGGGTCAAAATGAGCCAATTCCAGTAATGCTAACGGTTTATACAGCAGGTAATCAACCTCACTATACTGCAGCTCATTGGATCGGTATTGACTGGATCGATAGAATGTATGAACGATACTCTAGTTTACAAGGAGTATTCTCAACTGAAAACTATTGGGTGTGGGCAGGAGATGTAGAAAGCAAAGCAGCTGAGTATTTAAAATTATCTGCAAAACATGGTGGTTACTTTATCTGGTCTGAACAAAATAACGGTGCTTCAATCGAAAAAGCTATGGGAGCACATGGAAAAACAGCCTTTAAAGAAGCGGTAGAGAAGTATTGGGAAAACTTTATTTTCATGTACAAAAATACACCAGCCCATGAAGGAAATGATGCACCAACTGCAAGTTATATGACAGGATTGTGGTTGGCGGATTATGCTTATCAATGGGGTGGTCTGATGGATACCTGGAAATGGTACGAAACTGGAAAATGGAAGTTATTTGAACAGAGCAGTATTGGTAAGACTCAAGGGAATAGGCAGTGGTTAACTCAACCTGAGGCTATGCTCGGTGCCGAAGCTGTGAACATTTATTTAAATGGTGGATCAGTTTACAATTTTGAACACCCTGCGTATACCTATGGTGTTAGAAATGAAGAATCTCCTCTATTCTCGAATGTCATAGAAACATTCTTTAAGTACATCATCAAAAATCCAGCGCCATCAAAAGAGGAAGTATTAGCTAATACTAAAGTAGTCTTGAGTGGCAATTATTCATCAAAACGTGACGGACACTTCTTTGTTGATGTGAATACTGCAACGCACCAAAGTCCTTTATATACTACTGGTCGATACGGTACGTTGCCAGCGGTTCCTGCTAGTATTTCAGTTGATGTATTGCGATCAAAATTACCTGAAACAATCCAAGTACTAAGCCTTTCATCAGGTGAGATGAGTTCAGCTGCCAATAGAAGAAACTTTTTGAACGCCCTTTACCCAGAAGAATATACTGGAAATATTTTTGGAGATGAAATTGATAACAGAGTCTTTATCTATAACTATGAATATAATAGAGACAACGATCAAACAGGTTCATTCGAACTAAATGGGAAAGAGTTTGATGTCACATTGAAGTCGCACTCATTCACTATTGTCGAAGAAACAGATTCTGGTTTGCATATTCTCCTCAATAACTATCGGATAAACAAAGATAGTCTATGGGAAGGTGCAACAGATGCAACTTCTGCTAGGACGTTACCACAGTTGTCAAAACCAGATGCAATTGATTGGGTCTACAACAATTATATTCACAACACTGCTAACTCTGAACAACGCCAAACAGTTTATGTGTTGAAAAATGTTAAAGTAAAACCCACCATTGAGATTCTAAAGTCAACGGATTCAGATATTCAAACACCACAAATAGAATTTGATGAAGAGACTAAGACAGCAAGAATCACAGTTGTAAATAATGGTTTTGCTGAATTCTTAATACGATATTAGACGTTTCATATTGAGTAATAGTTCGATAATTTTGAAAATTCATAGGTAAAGTATGTGGAGGCGGTATTTAGCTACCGCCTTTACTCGTTATCGAAAAAATTTAAAGGTACACAATTTCCGTATGTGAAATGGAGTAGAAATTAATTTTTAATTCCAAGTAGTCACGTAGATGTAATACTCCTTAATGAACATATACCAGTTTGGTATATTATTGAAAAGTCCTGAATATTCACCGATATACTTGTTATAGGAGTGAACAGACGTGAGGTAGAGACGCATAAAAGATTTAAGAGAAGATTCAGATTTTACTCAAGAATTTGGAGCAAATTATTTATTTTGTAGTCAGGCCTCATATTCGAGAATCGAATCTGGAAAACGTGGTCTGTCAATCGAAGATTTAATTCGTCTCTCCAATCTATATTGTGTCAGTACAGATTATCTCTTAGGATTATCAGATTATCCTAAGAGGATAAAGAAAAATATCAAATAGTCCCTCCTGGTCCTTTGAAAATTGAATGGACCAAGGTGGGACTTTATTTGTCGAGCAGTTGAAATAGAGACGCGATGATATGAGCGAAAAATATCTGTTTCTAAAATTGGGTTGGAATCCAATTTGTCATGACACAAATAATGTTAATGATACTTCTGTACGTTCAGGCTCTAGTCGAAAAATGGAGCAGGTGAGATTCCTATGTTGATGTCCAAATCAACCCACCAATGTCGTGAAACTAATGAATAGATAGAAAATCGATAAACTGGAGGAAAGTATGCAAAAGATAAAATATGTACCAGTAGAGAATTCGATTGCAGAGTGGGCAGACAAAGAAGCGTTAATGAAACGGTGGGAGGGACTATCAATCTATACGCTTAACCGCTGGTTAAAGGAAATGAGAGAAATGAAAAGTATATATTGCACCCCTCCCATAAAATCGTATTTATTAATTTAGATGGTTTTCAAGAGTTTCTTGAATGGAAACAAAAGCGGTAATTCAGAATAAATCATGGTATAATATGAATTGGTTAAATTCTATAATCGTATCGATTTTCTATTTTAATATAGAGGAGAATAACGATGTTTTATAGAACTAAAACTAATTCAAAAGGAAAAATTCGATATGAGGTAGTTGAAAAATATAAAGATCCACTAACTGGGAAATGGAAGACCGCAATAATTTCATAGGAATTGTTTTACTATTCACAGGCCTTCGGATTGGTGAAGCTTCTTTTACCAGTGATGATGTTAACTTTGAAACTCAAATATTAGATGTAAATAAATCACTGCAAACACATGATTTGAAAGTTGATGATTTCTATTTTGATTCTACAAAAACAGCAAATTCAGAAAGAAAAATTTTGTTACCGAAAATTGCATGCGAGGCAATTAAAAGAGCAATAAAACGAAATAATGAATTCGATCTTTATGCTAAGGAAAATCCAAGTCCAAATTTTAGATACTCTCCGTGTATTTTTAGAACGGAATATGGTTCATCTATTAGATCGAGCTCATTTCGTGAAGTTTTAAAGCGAGTTGAGGAAAAATTATTAGAATGTTGTGAAGAACAATTTGGTTTTAAATGGACGAAGCATGTAACGCCACATTCCTTTAGACATATGCATATTACATATCTTCAGAGAGGGGATGTACCCGTTCCTCTCAAGGAAATTATGGCACGTGTCGGACATTCAAGAGCAGAGATAACTTTAGGTTACACACACCAAACAATTGTCTCTCAAGAGCAATCGCTTAAGGCACTTGACGAATTTGCTCAGAAATGTAATATAGATTTTTCTACACATCAATTTTTTACTAGTAAGCATTCGAAAATGGCGAGTGAAATGATTGAAACCTCAAAAGCTGAAAAAATAGTTCTAACAGTGCAGGAATTTAGAGAGAAACTTCATTTATCGAATAGCTATCAACCTCGACATATTTCGGCAAATATTCTACCTAAGATAAAAAAAGAACTTACAAAAGTTTATCCTAATTTTAAACTTTTGACTATTAAGAAACATGGTAAAATATTGGCATATGAAATGTCTTGGTAATCGAAACTTTGGTGCCTGCTTGGTGCCTAGCAACAAAACAAGACAATTCAGGGTTGAAAACCCTTTCTACGAAAGGATTTTACGCATATGGCTACTATTCAATATTGACGTGTTATTCTGATAAATTGATTTTTAGTAATTCAAGTTCTTCAGATGTTAAATCAGAAATTAATAGCTTGATTTTCTCGTTAGGTGAAACTTTTTCAGATAGCATCTGATTAAGTTTATTACGTATTATTGGCTCATTAATAGTTTGTATTTCAATCTTTGTTTGTCCAATCAATGTAGGAGAAATAGACTGTTGATTAAGAATATTTATGATTTTATTTAACTTACTTTGAGCAAAACTTCCATAGATATCACTTGTCTCCATTTCCTCATATATTATTCGTTGTATGTTTTTAGCAAAGGTATCAACTTGCTTTGAGATTACCTTACCGTGAATTTCTTTTAGGGAAATTACATTATCATTTTTTATATCAGATAAAATATATGGGGAATGAGTTGTAAGAATAAACTGAAAAGTCGGATTTTGATAGCCAAGATTTTCAATGTCTAAAAAGTAAGTACAGCATAAAATTAAGAGTTGAACCATTTTATTTGACCATGAGGGATGAAACGAGTCATCTATTTCATCTATTAAGATTATATGGTTCCCACTTTTAGCATTTGAAATCAATTCAATTAATTGTCCTAAAAATTGAATTAAATTTTCTTCTCCTGTAGATGATAGCTCGTGTAACTTAAAAAATAAATTATCTTCAGGAAATACAACGATGCCATTAGGGTTTATTTTATTACAATGCAGAAGCCTTCTATATCCCATTAGAAAATCGTTAATCTCTTTTGTTTTTGATGAAAAATCAATTATAAATGAGCTGTTATTTATTTCTAAGTGGTCAGAAGCTTTCCATAATAATTGTATGATTTCTATGGAAAAATTAATATAATCAGTAATTTGATAATTATTCTGCGCATCAATACATGGCTTATTGTTTCTAAAGTAATCTTGTAACACTTGAGAAGTTTTATCAATAGAGTCATGTAAAATATCAATTTGAATCTCTCTAAGAGCCAAAGTTAAGTACTCAACAATTTGATTTATAATTAAGCTATCAATATCCTCATTCTTAAAGCCATATACTTCGTTTAACGTTAATTTTAAATTTATAAGAAAAGCAACTATTTGATTTATAAACTGATATGATAAAGAATTGTAACTATTTGTACGGAAACGGCTTAATAAGATTTTATTGATTCTTTCATTGATTCTCTCATCATAAATATCTTTTTCTACTAACAAGAGTTGTAGTTCTTCATAAGACCAAAATGAAATTCTATATTTCAGTGTTTTACTTGAAGTGAAGAAATTATTTATCTTTAAAAATCTAAATGCTTGAATAGTATTATAGTTAGAAGGAGGTTGACATATGTATCTACTAATCAATTTATTGCCAAATAATGTGTCAATGTGATCATCTTTTTCACTAAAACTATATTGGTTATATTTTTTGAAAATGTAGTTTATGCTACTGTTAGGAGTATCAGAAACAATTTGGTAAGTATCTCCTAGTTTTTTTAAAAAGCTAGTTTGGGTATCTCCAATAAGACCATCCCTAGTGTCTATAATATGATTATTAAATATTATTTGTGTTACAGCATGACTATTATTGAATTCAATAAAAATTGAATCATTTAGTTCATAGATAATAAAGTATTCATATTTACTTAAAAATTCCTTACGTTCTGAAAATTTAAAACCTATAAAATTTAGCAGAGATGTTTTTCCTACACCATTTATCCCTACAATTGCCGTGATATTTGTGACATTTTCTCCATAAAACTCGGCAATGTAGTGTGGATTTTTGTTGATTGTTATTGTTTCATTCCAATCGAAGTTTACAGTGTATTCATCTGAAAAATGAAAAATTTGCTTGCTTATTAAATTTTCATAATCACGTATAATCAATCCTAAAAGTTTCATTTTCTACCTTTCTAAATTATTTAATTCAGCATATATGTCCGAAATTAATTTTGATAGAGGTCTTTTATGGTAATCTTTTTCAGCAGTATACACACCAGTAAATAGTCTATCGATGTCGCTGTCAGATAATGGAATTATATTATTAATCTCGTTCAAATAATGATCTGTAATAAAAATTTTCTTCAAAATCGCATCTAATACGAGATCACTGTGTATTTGATATAGATTATGTAAATCTAATAAGTCAAAATCCTTTTTGAAATCTTTATAAGTTATTGAAGTAATATATATGGAATTATGATTGAATAAGAAATCACCATCTAATGGGTACCAACTAAATCTTAACCGTTGGTTTGATGAAATATTAACATTGTATGGGGACAATAAAAATGTTTCAGTACCTTTATTCCTGTTGCAACTTGGACAGGAAGGGATTAAATTATAAAAAGAGGCTGCAAAAATTGGGAATTGTGATTTTTTCCAAAAATGGTCTAGTTCACAGGTGTTTTTATTATTGGAAGAATTCATAAAATTCCGATTACAGTAGGGGCATACTGATAAATGAGTTATAGATAGAATTTTTTTACGCTGGCTGTCTTTACTAATGGCATTATATACATTATTGATTAGATAATCTTTAATTGATACCGATCTATTTCCTTTTATTTTTCTGTTACTTTTTATACTGAATTTATAATCTAAATTGATAATTTCTGAGTCTGCAACAAGCTCTTCAAGTTCATCATAAGAAAGTAGCATAATATCTAAAAATGGTGTATCTGAAAAATCTCTACCAAATATTTTTTGAAATATTGGTGCTATTTTTTTACGACACCACTTATCTAAGTTTTTGCGATAAGCCGCCTTCATATGTTTATAAACTTCCTCACACAGATTTTTAACTTCTTCGTCACATATTTGATTAATTGTTATCATTTAATATCCCCTTAGGTGTCTGATTGGGTAATATTATATCGAATTAATTAAGAAAATGGAACAATCAGAGGATAAAGAATCTAACTTTTTCAATTTATTTAGGGATTACCTAAAGGTATAAAATCTAAATTTTCCATCAACTTTGAACCGTATTTATATTCTTGTGATAACTTTTTCAAGTTCATCTTGTTATCATAGTGCTATCTTATGGAAAAAGGAGATAGTACTAGTGATGTTAAACAAAATGAAGGCTCGGCTATTGATTGGTTTGGGTGGTTTAGCTGTGAC
>NZ_JAAXPR010000021.1 GCF_012396585.1 Streptococcus ovuberis | reverse complement strand
AGAAAACGACCACAAGAATGGTCGCCTTCATCGAAAATTGGATTAACAACTATCCAAAGAAATGTTTGAACTATTTATCTCCTAGACAATTTTTACTAAATGCCTAACTTGGACTTGAAATTTAGCATCGCTCTTGTTTCAGCTAAGATGCTGTCAATTTCGGCTAGACTTTCCGCACGAGCAATTTTGCCACGAAGTTTAGCTGCCCCAGAAGTGCCACGCAGGTAGTGGGGAGCTAGGCCACGAAATTCTCGGACAGCGACATATTCTCCTTTAAGAGCGATAAGGCGTGTCAAATGCTCGTAGGCGATTTTCATTTTATCTTCAAAGGAGAGGTCGGGTAAGACTTCTCCAGTTTCTAAGTAATGGTTAATCTGGGTGAAGATATAAGGATTGGCCATGGCTGTGCGTCCAATCATGACCCCATCTGTTCCGAGTTCTTCGATCATAAATTTAGCGTCGTGGACAGTCTTGATATCGCCGTTGCCGATAAAGGGGACCTTGGTAATAGCTTTGGCAACGCGAGCTAATGTCTCATGGTCGCAGTGACCGGTATACATTTGTTCTCGCGTCCGTCCATGCATGGCTAGGGCAGAGACACCTGCGCTTTCTGCTGCGAGGGCATTTTCGACAGCTAAGGAGCTATCTGCCCAACCTGTCCGCATTTTAACAGTGAGAGGAATGCTGAGATGGGAAGTGACGGTCTTGACGATATGGTAGATCTTATCAGGGTCTTTAAGCCATTTGGCACCAGCTTCATTTTTGACCACTTTATTGACCGGACACCCCATGTTAATGTCAAGGATATTGGCCCGAGTATTTTCTTGAATAAAGACAGCAGCGCGTGCTAGGGAGTCTGCATCGCTACCGAAAAGTTGGATGGACATGGGGGCTTCATTCTCATCAATGTGAAGCATGTGGAGGGTTTTTTCGTTGTTGTATTGGATCCCCTTGTCGGAGACCATTTCCATGACGACCAGTCCGGCTCCTAGCTCTTTAGCGATGGTTCGAAAGGCGGAATTGGTGACGCCTGCCATAGGAGCAAGGACAGTGCGATTTGGAATTTCGACATCGCCAATCATAAATGGGGTGTTAAGGTTTTTCATGAATAATCTCCTCTAAATCATCAGCACTAAAGTGATAGGGGGTCTGGCAAAATTGGCAAATAATTTCAGCCCCTTGGTCTTCGTCTTTCATGGCGATTAGCTCTTCTTTTGGGAGGCTAGCTAAGGCAGTGCTAAACCGTTCTTTACTACAGTCACAATGAAAGGCAAGAGGGCTCTCTTCTAGGATCTTGTAAGGTTCTGAGCCATAGATGGCTTCTAAAAGCGCCTCCAAGGGCTTTTCGGTCATCAGAAGACTAGAGATAGCAGGCATGGCTTCAATACGCCCTACAAAGCGTTCAATGTCGGCTTGTGTTGCTCCTGGGAGAGCCTGTACTAAAAACCCACCTGCGACGCTTACTTGGTCCTGATCGTCTAAGAGAACATTAAGGCCGACTGCTGACGGAGTCTGTTGACTATCCGTCAAGAAATAGGCCAGATCTTCACCGATTTCTCCTGTAACGATAGGTGTCATAGAGGTATAGGGTTGGCCAGTGCCATAGTCAACGATGACGAGAAATTCCCCTTGCCCGACAAAAGGACCGACAACCACTTCTCCAGTAGCTGTTTTTTTGATATCAACGCCACGATTTTGCACGTAACCTTTGACTTGGCCATCCGTATTGGCAACAGAGATGATGGCACCAAAAGAGCTGTCGCCAAGCACTTTGACCGTGACTTTGGTTTGCCCTTTTTCATTGGCGGCCAGAATTTGGTTGGCAATGAGGGTTCGCCCTAAAGCAACAGTGGAAGAACTAAGAGTCTGATGAAAGTCTTGAGCCGTTCTGACAGTTTCTGTGCTATCTAAGATAAAAGCTCGAAAAGCTCCGTTTTCTGAAATTGTTTTAATGATTTTGTCCATACCGATTATTGTAACATAAAGAAGGCAGAAGATGAAGAAGAAAGGATTGTGTCGCATTAGAATAAGATGATGCCATAGGATTAACTACCGAAAAAGTCTGAGGTGGCGAAGTTGGTTATCCTTTGCGGTCCTGAATTTAGTCATTCACGAAATAGTGAGACGCAGAGTTGCGGTATTGACCTAGTAGTGTCAAGAGCAGATTTTAGGCTTGCCCTACTTCAAGACTTTCCATTAGAAGTTTAACTGGCGAAGGGACTTCAAAGTTGGATGTGCTTTTCAGATGGCACAAGCAAAGACAATTTTTAGCGGAGAAATAACGATCCAATCAATGCTCGTAGCATTATCATCACCTACCTATGATGACTGGCTAAAAAATGGTTTCTCCTAATTTTTAGTGGGATGATAAGGTGATGGCAGTGACACTATTTTAGCATGGGCTCATGCCCTATGGCCTTCAACGAAAAATGAGTAACAAAAAACACATGAAATCAGTGACCAAGGGCACGATTTTATGTGTTTTGGTATTTAACCGCTGTTAAGCCTGTTTAAAGACGGTTCGTGATGGCGCTCTTGCTTGGGTCAGAATGTGCTAAACGGCTAGCAGCGGCAGCCGCAATGGCACCAGCGATATCGTCCAAGAAGGTATGGCATTGCCCATCTTTTTTGGTGTCAAGCTGTTTGATGATACCAGGTTTAACCTTATCGATGTAACCGTAGTTGGTGAAGCCTATAGAACCATAGACATTGACGATGGACAGGGCCATAATCTCGTCAATTCCATAGAGGCCCTCATCAGACATGAGGATGTCGTTGAGTGGCTGAGAGAGTTTGCCGGCTTCAGCGAGCTTGTCAATCTCAATACCAGTGATAATGGTGTTTTGGACTTCGCGTTTTTCCAAGACTGCCTTGACATGAGGAAGGCAGTCCTCGATTTTTAGATCTGGAATATATTTATTTTGCAGGTAGAGCACTAGCTCGGCGAGGTCATTGAGGCAAATGCCACGCTCTTCAAGAAGGGCGAGAGCACGGTTTTTTAATTCTTCCGTAGATTTCATGAGTTTCTCCTTTAGGATATGAATTAATGCAGACTGGTTGAGTGTTTGGGTTGAACCTTTTCTGCCGGATTGATATAGGCGATAGCGTTATTGACAGCTGTTGGAGCCTCACCGAAGCCTGTCGCAATCAAATCAATCTTCCCTTCGTAGTAGCAACAGTCTCCTGCAGCGAAAATGCCTGGGATGGAAGTGGCCTGTCGGCTGTTAACCACGATCTTATGCCGGTTGAGGTCCAGTCCCCAAGCTTTGAGGTTGCCGACGGAAGATTTAAAGCCGTAATTGACAAAGAGATGGTCTAGTGGGATAATCTGGCTTTCATCTGACTTGACCTTAGTGATTTCAAGACCGGACACCTGTCCATCTTGGACAATAAGGCTACTTGGGACGTAGGGGGTTTTGATATTAACTTGAGAGGTCTTTAACGCTTCAACGCTGTGCTCCAACGCTCTAAAATTATCTCTACGGTGGACGATGGTTACCTGTTTGGCAATTTTTTCAAAGGCCAGGGACCAATCGACCGCAGAATCTCCGCCACCAAGTACAACTATTTCCTTGTCTTGATACTGGTTGATTTGTGAAACGTGGTAATGGATGTTGTCAAAGGCATCCGCTCCTTCAATTTCTAACGGCCGTGGTTTAAAGGCTCCGCCTCCCATAGCGATGAGCACTGTCTTGGTTAAGTGCTTGTCCTTATTGGTGGTTAGGGTAAAGTGACTCTCTGATTTTTCGATTTCCAGAACGGTCTCATTGAGGCAAATGGTCGTGTCAAAGGCATCCAGTTGCTCTAGGAGACGTAGGGTTAAGCTCTCTCCGGTTACTTGGGTGAAACCTGCCACATCTAAGATAGTTTTTTCAGGATAAAGAATGGCAGGCTGTCCTCCGAGCTGGGGCAAGGAATCGATGATTTTGACCTTGGCCTGTCGTAAGTGAGCATAGAAAGCAGCAAAAAGACCGACTGGTCCTCCACCAATAATGGTAATATCAAACAGGTCTGACATATCAGGTCCTCTTTCTTTCGAATTTCTCTCCTATTCTACCATAAATTATGGTGAGAAGACCTTAAAAGGGTTCGGGAGAGACGAAAATTTGAGCTTGTAGTATAATAGAATCAGTTTTCAAGAAAGGAGATCACCAGATAAGTTCTTCTGGTGAGAGAGTTTCCATGACAGAAAAGAAGAAATTTGACCACGTTTTACAGAAATATTTTATGGAGGAAGAGGTTGAAAATCAGGAAGTGGCTGAAGCTCGCTTAGAGCAGGATGGTTCCCCTGATCAAGCAGGGCCATCTCGTCTGAGTAGAGCTGGAACAAAGGGGCAATCTGCCAATAAAAAAGGCCAATCCCCTTTCAGGAGATTTTGGCGGCGTTACCACCTAACCAAAATTTTAGTGATCGTGATGGCAACCATTGGGGTTACGTTGGGAGGGTGGCTTTTCTTCCTAGCTAAGACAGCCAATGTCGAGGATCTTCAGGCAGCCCTTCAAGCGACAACCATTATCTATGACAAGGACTCGGTGGAAGCAGGGAGTCTTTCTGGTCAGAAAGGGACCTATGTTGAACTGGATGCCATTTCTGATTATATGGAGCAGGCTGTAATTGCGACGGAGGACAGGACCTTCTACCAGAATTCGGGAATCAATTTCTCCCGCTTTGCTCTGGCCCTTCTGACCTTTGGTAAGTCTGGTGGTGGCTCGACCATCACCCAGCAGTTGGCTAAGAATGCTTATCTGACTCAGGAACAGACGGTGACTCGTAAGGCCAAGGAATTCTTTTTAGCCTTAGAATTAACCAAAAAATACAGCAAGGATGAAATTCTTGCCATGTATCTCAACAACGCCTACTTTGGTAGCGGAGTGTGGGGAGTGGAGGACGCTAGTCTCAAATACTTTGGGATATCGGCTAGCCAATTAAGCCTGTCACAGGCAGCGACCTTGGCCGGTATGCTCAAGGGGCCTGAGATTTATAACCCTTATTATTCCCTCCAGAATGCCATCAACCGCCGGGACACGGTCATCCAGGTCATGGTTGACGCTGGCTATATTGATCAAGCAACAGCCGACGAATCCACTGCCGTTGATATGTCTAGCCAATTACAGGATGCCTATACTGGCCGTAGCAGCAAGTATGTTTACCCATCTTATTTTGACGCGGTGATCAACGAGGCCATTTCCCGCTACGGGCTCAAAGAGAGCGATATCGTTAATAGTGGTTATCGAATCTACACCGCCCTTGACCAGAATTATCAGGCTAACATGCAAGCTGTTTATAACGAAGATAGTCTTTTTCCAGTGGCTTACAGTGATGGAGAAATGGCTCAGTCAGCTTCGGTAGCGCTAGATCCAAAGACAGGTGCGGTGAGAGCTTTGGTGGGTCGAGTTAATTCCAGTGAAAACTTTGTTTACCGAAGCTTCAACTACGCAACCCAGTCCGAACGCAGTCCAGGTTCTACCATCAAGCCTTTAGTGGTCTACACACCAGCTATTGCTGCAGGTTGGTCAACGGAAAAAGAGCTGGATAATACAACAACTACCTATGGTGATTATAGCTTGGATAACTATGCTGGCTCCCGAACTGAAACAGGAACGGCTCCCATGTATCAGGCACTGGCTCAGTCGCTCAATCTTCCAGCAGTGGCCGCTCTTAACCAATTAGGAATTGATAAGGCCTTTAGTTACGGTAAGAAGTTTGGCCTCAAAATGGACAATGTCCCGGAAGTTTTGGGTGTCGCTTTAGGGAGCGGTGTTGTCACCAATCCCCTTGAGATGGCTCAGGCATATTCTGCTTTTGCCAATCAAGGAGTCATGCAAGACGCTCACTTAATTGTTCGCATTGAGACAGCTAATGGCAAGGTTTTAAAAAACCACCAATCAACCAAGACAAAGGTCATGGACAGCAGTGTTGCCCAAAAAATGACCAGCATGATGTTAGGAACCTTCTCAAATGGTACTGGAGTTTATGCAGCTCCCTATAACTATATCATGGCTGGTAAGACTGGAACGACAGAGACCAGTTTTGACCCTAATGTCGCCAGTGATCAGTGGGTTATCGGTTATACACCAGATATTGTGATCAGCTCTTGGCTAGGTTTTTCAAAAACAGATGAGAGCCACTATCTCGAAGGATCTTCCTCGAATCAAGCATCAGCCATTTTCCAAACGGTTGCTAATAGTATTCTCCCTTATACGGCAGGAACGAGCTTCACAGCAGAAAATACCTATGCAGAAAACGGAATAGCTCCAGTAAACAGTGCGGGACAAGAAGACACAGCTGGTCAAATCTTAGAGACCATTCGAGACCATGCCCAAAACCTGATGGAACAGGCTAAGCAGGCTATTGAAGACGCCAACATTCCTGAAAAAGCTCAAAATCTTTGGGAAACCGTTGTGAGTTTGTTCCAATAACTTGTCAAATCGGCTTTTAAATGCTATAATGGCAAAGATATGGAGGCTTGAAATGGCATTAAAAAAAGGAAGTCTAGCCTGTACAACCTGTGGTTCGAGAAATTATTCCATCAAACTCAGCAGTAACCCCAAGCCTGTACGTCTAGAAGTTAATAAATTTTGTAAACATTGTGGTGGTTATACTTCCCACAAGGAAACGAGATAGGAGAAGATATGAAATTCATTAGTGATACCCTTCAAATCTTGGCCGATACGACTTGGCCAGATAACCAACAACGTTGGTCAGATTTTTTATCGGTTTTAGAGTACACCGCCTTTTTCGTGGCAGTTATCTACCTCTACGACCTATTCATTTCGCGTGGTGTTCTGAGCTTGATAAATTTATTCTAAAAATGTTGGCAAGCTTTAGTTTTATGATATAATAGATACAAATAAAGGAGCCATTAGGCTCTTTTTTGAAAGGAAAAATCAGATGGATAGTTTTGATAAGGGCTGGTTTGTTTTGCAAACCTACTCAGGCTATGAGAATAAGGTTAAGGAAAACCTTTTGCAGCGGGCACAAACCTATAATATGCTGGAAAATATCTTACGCGTGGAAATCCCAACCCAAACCGTTCAGGTTGAGAAAAAAGGACAGATGAAGGAAGTCGAAGAAAATCGCTTCCCTGGTTATGTGCTAGTTGAGATGGTCATGACCGATGAGGCTTGGTTTGTGGTGCGTAACACGCCGAACGTTACAGGGTTTGTTGGCTCTCACGGGAACCGTTCCAAACCAACACCACTTTTGGAAGAAGAGATTCGTGCGATTTTGGCTTCTATGGGACAAAGCGTTCAAGAATTTGCTATTGATGTCCGTGTGGGAGACACAGTGCGGATCATTGATGGAGCTTTTTCTGGCTACGAAGGTAAGGTTTCCGAAATTGACAACAACAAGGTTAAGATGATTATTTCCATGTTTGGCAATGATACGGTTGCAGAAGTGAATATGAGTCAAATCGCAGAGCTATAAAAGCTGCTCAGATTATTATAAAAAAGGGGTCGCCTGACGTTTTATCAGACTGCCCCTTTTTTAGGTTTCTTCTGTCAGGTGGATGGACAGGGTGCGGGTATCAATCCTGCATTTTCCACCAATGGTTAGGGTAAAGAGAGGTTGGGTATGGGCGAAGTCGAGGTCATAGAGGACTGGGATAGTCTTAAGTACAGGATGCTTGTCTAGCATAGCCAACAAGAGCTCCTGTGTCATCTCGGTTTCCTTTGGGAAACGCCCTAACAAAATCGCCTGGGGATTTGGATAGGCTTGCAGGAGAGCAGTCAGATGACGGCCTATAATCATATAGGGGTCGCCTTCGCACTCTTCCAAAAACAAGACATATTGATCTGGCTTAGGCGCAAACTCTGTTCCTGTTAGCAGGTTAAGGGTAGAAATGTTACCACCGATCGCGATACCTTCTGCTTGACCGTGGTTATAAACTTTCCATTGGGTTGGAAAAAAAGTCCGTGGTAGGTTTGGATCATACCAAGCATCGCTAGACCATTCTGGACTAGGCACAAGATCATAGCTGTTTTGAGTAACGGCTCTTAACCAAGACTGTGTTTGATAGGTTTGTCCTTCCACCATTTTAAAGCTGGAGTAGCTCGGCCCCATATAGGTCACGATCCCAGTTTTGGCATAAATAGCATTAAGCAGAGCTGTTGTGTCTGAATAACCGCAGAAGATCTTGGGATTCTGGGCAATCAGGTCATAGTCCAGATAGGGCAAGAGCTCGTTGCAGTTGAAGCCACCGATGGTGGTCAGGATGGCATCGACAGACTTGTCTGCAAAGGCCTCGTGCAAGTCAGCCACCCGGCTAGCAATGCTGGCCGAGTAAAACATGTCATTCTCAAAGTAATTGCTGGAGAAGGATACTATAAAACCCAGTTTTTCCAGGGCTTCCTTGGCAGACAGATTAGCCTCAAAACCACCCAAGCGCTCAATAGAACTAGATGGGCTGACAATGCGGATGTGATTACCTGTTTGAAGTTTTTGCATAGAGGCACCTCCCGAAATTTTACCCAGTATAGCAGAAAATAGCGCTTCATTCAAGCTAAAGTTAGTTTTCGAGAGAAAAATTCTGAGTATGATGTTTTAGTCGGGTACCACCTCAAATTATTTTTAACGTTAACCTGATAAAAAATCAAAAACCCCCATTTTGGGGGCTTTTCGCGTTGTAAAAGCAAGAAAGATTCTTATCTTTAAGGCGGTAGACGGATTTGAACCGACGATCAAGCTTTTGCAGAGCCGTGCCTTACCACTTGGCTATACCGCCGTAACAGATAACATTCTACCGTAAAAAGGGCCTCTTGTCAAGAAAAATTGTGAGGAATCCGTGGAAGAAGAGAAATCGTTTTATTTGAGAGAGATGTTTTCTGAAAGCTAATTTCAAAAACAAGTAATCAGCTCAAAATTATAGCGCTAATAGACTGGACTAATGTTTAGGGATGTCACATTAGAGGGATAGGTGATTGTTTACAAGGATAGAAATTATGCTATAATGAATATATTCAGAACCAATAAGTTTTAGGAGGGAATTCTGATGAACAAAGTTAAACGCAAATTTTATCGTAACACCCCAGCATTTACCATGATGGCTTGGTCGTCATTCTTGCTTTTCGTAGGCATGATGTTGATTGGCTTGTACACTCTGAAGGAGCCATTGATGGTTAAGGGCTACTACCTCATGGCTTCCATTGGATTGATTTCATCGTCTTTTACTGTGGCAAAAGTTGTGCGTGACAACCAAGAAGATGAGGATGATTTCAACAATTGGAAAGAAGAAGTTAGCACGCAAAACACAACTCAAGATTAGGGGCAAAGGTAGAGGGAACTCTACTTTTCCTTCTTTTAAAGTCATGCCAAACGCATGAAAAGAAAATGCATGTAGCTAGAAAAAGGTTACATGCATTTTCTTCATATGTGCGACGTTTTCGTTAACCCATTACAGCTGGCAAAGACCCCCAAATTCGTAAACTTAATTATAGATTTTAACTAAATGGTCTGAAAGTGTGGCTTGTAGTGCTAACTAACCCAGTATAGTCTGAGTTATGATATGCGTTTATAACTTCCTTAATTAACGTATAGTTTGAATTGTGATATTGAACGATTTCTAAGTATAACTCTGTTTTACCGAAAGTTGTATATAGTGTGTGTGCAGCACCCGCTACAAAGCCAATAGGCGCTCCTTGCCACCCTGGAATCAAGGCTAATATAGCACTAAGGCCAATTCCGGCGATTGCATCGTAGTAAGACTGTCTAGTTCTAAAAACGTTAAATTTTGTCCATCTTTCTGCAAAAGGCATTGCATACTCAACTGAATGTACTTCCTCTTCATTTGAAGTAACAGATATCCTTTCAATGATTAATAAACCATCGATCCAAACTCCCGAAGAATCAACTAAGAAATTATGTCCCCCTCCAAAATTGTCATATATCACACCTGATGTCTTGGAAGAATTATCATAATGTATCACGTTCGATAAGCCTGTCGATTTCTCTTCTATGGTAATTTGTAACCCCTCTTCAGCATCAGATAAGAATTGAACATTATTATCAGAGTAACTAATTGTATTAGCCTATAACGTCTGGACTGGAAAACTCAGTGTGCTTAATATAAATAATATAGCAGTTAGAAGATAAGTAACTTTTTTCAGTATTTTCTCCTTTTTTTAGATGTCCGATAAATGCCTACTAATAACAAAAAGATATAGAAAATCTCAACCAAGTAATATATGGGTTTATCCTTACCAAAAATGAGATATAGATTTAAAAAAGTCGCAAATAAGAACAGAATAATAATAAAAGCTCTAGGCTTATTTCGTTTCACATAACTCCTCCTCTCAATTTATAAAATAATTTGGATTTAACCTTAAACCTCATTTAGTTTTCATAATTTTAAATGCGACATACCTAATGAGTAGAAAATTATAGTTTTTAATGAGCTTTACCTAGATCTAGCCCTTTTGAATCTTCATTTGATTGAACAATAATTTCAAATGAATCACCTTGTTTCAAATCGCAAATATTTATAAAACCAACTGTAATAGACAACATCATCACGAATCATAAATATTTAGCAAGAACTTTTTAAATAGAAAGAAAGCGCTTACTTATATATTTTTATTATCCCTAAAAATTATTGCTTTGTCAATAAAAATTATGATTACAGTGCCCAGGGGAAATGCATGAAGAAAAGACGATTTCAGAAAGTGATTTCTTAGATAAGTACTCCACTTTTTAGATGAAAGTTGGGGTGTAGTTTCTGTGGGATGAGCAGAATGGTACAGATTATCGGAATGTTTTCAAGATTTTTTTGAAAAATGCATGTAGCTAGAAAATGCTTGCATGCATTTTCTTCATGTGTGCGACGTATTTTAAAGATAAAATCCCTTGCAAAAGATAGCTTTTTTTGATATACTCAATAAGTTGTGAAAAGCAACAAATACTCATCTGAGATGAATCGTGGTGCTGTTGCCCGTGTGGTGGTATTGCGAGTTGAAATCTTGGAGAGGTAGAAAAAACAAAAAGGAGAAATACTCATGGCAGTTATTTCAATGAAACAATTACTTGAGGCTGGTGTACATTTTGGTCACCAAACGCGTCGCTGGAACCCTAAGATGGCTAAGTACATCTTCACAGAGCGTAACGGCATCCACGTGATTGATCTTCAACAAACCGTAAAATTGGCTGACCAAGCTTACGACTTTGTGCGCGATGCAGCAGCTAACGATGCGATTGTGTTGTTCGTAGGGACTAAGAAACAAGCTTCTGAAGCGATCAAAGAAGAAGCTGAGCGCGCTGGTCAATACTACATCAACCACCGTTGGTTGGGTGGAACCCTGACTAACTGGGACACGATCCAAAAACGTATCCGTCGTTTCAAAGAGATTAAAGAAATGGAAGCAAACGGTACTTTTGAAGTATTGCCTAAGAAAGAAGTTGCTTTGTTGAATAAGCAATTGGCTCGTCTTGAAAAATTCTTGGGTGGTATCGAAGATATGCCTCGTATTCCAGATGTGATGTACGTGGTTGACCCACACAAAGAGCAAATCGCTGTTAAAGAAGCTAAGAAATTGGGTATCCCAGTAGTTGCTATGGTTGATACCAACACTGATCCAGACGATATCGATGTGATCATTCCATCTAACGATGACGCGATCCGTGCGGTGAAATTAATCACTGCTAAGATGGCTGATGCTATTATCGAAGGTCGTCAAGGTGAAGATAGCGTTGTAGCGGTAGAAGCAGAATTGGCTGAATCAGCTGGTGAAGCAGAGTCTATCGAAGAAATCGTTGAAGTGGTTGAAGGCGACAACGCATAATTTATATTGTAAAAAAACGTAAGGGGCGGGCCCAGCCCTCTCCTTTTTATAAAATGGAGGACTAATAATGGCAGAAATTACTGCAGCTTTGGTAAAAGAATTGCGTGAAAAATCAGGTGCTGGCGTTATGGACGCGAAAAAAGCCTTGGTTGAAACTGATGGTGACATCGACAAGGCGATTGAGCTGTTGCGTGAAAAAGGGATGGCTAAGGCAGCTAAGAAAGCTGATCGCGTTGCCGCAGAAGGCTTGACAGGTGTTTATGTTGATGGCAACTTCGCAGCTGTTGTTGAAGTCAACTCTGAAACAGACTTTGTAGCTAAAAACGATCAATTCGTTAGCTTGGTTAAAGAAGCGGCAGAAGTGATTGCTAAAGGCCGTCCGGCGACTGATGCAGAAGCTCTTGCTTTGACAACTGCCTCTGGTGAATCTTTGGAAGCGGCTTTTGTATCAGCAACCGCAACTATTGGTGAAAAGATTTCCTTCCGTCGTTTTGCTTTGATTGAAAAGACGGATGACCAAGTCTTCGGTGCTTACCAACATAATGGTGGTCGTATCGGTGTTATCTCAGTAATCGAAGGTGGCGACGAAGCGCTTGCTAAGCAAGTATCTATGCATATCGCTGCTATGAAACCAACTGTTTTGTCTTACACTGAATTGGATCCACAATTCGTTAAGGATGAATTGGCTCAATTGAACCACAAGATCGAACAAGACAATGAAAGCCGTGCTATGGTTGATAAACCAGCTCTTCCACTCTTGAAGTATGGTTCAAAAGCGCAGTTGACAGAGGATGTTTTAGCTCAAGCAGAGGAAGACATCAAGGCTGAATTGGCAGCAGAAGGCAAACCAGAACAAATCTGGGGCAAAATTTTGCCTGGTAAATTAGATCGTTTCTTGCTTGACAACACCCAAGTTGACCAAGCCTACACCCTTCTTGCTCAAGTTTACATCATGGATGACAGCAAGACTGTTGAAGCTTACCTTGATAGCGTAGGTGCTAAAGTAGTTGACTTCAAACGTTTTGAAGTGGGTGATGGTATCGAAAAAAGCTCAAATGATTTTGAAGCGGAAGTAGCTGCAACAATGGCTGCTGCTCTTGGTAAATAATAGCTCTAGAATCATTGTTACCATAAATAATAAAAGCATTTGAAAGAGGACCTGATTCCCAATAAACTAGGAGTCAGGTTCTTTTTCTTTGTTAGAGACAGAGGTTAGACCAATAGTCAAGAGTCACTAAAACATGACGGAGGCAGAAAATGAGCCTATTCTTTTGCGGACAGATAAGGTAGATTATGATAAGATAACTTGAGGGGGATACGGTAATGAGAAGAACAATTGGGATTATTGGAATGGGGGTTAGTGGGTTTGGTGTTTTGCTGGCCTTATCTAGATTAGAGAGAGTGGAACAAGAAAAACTGACCATTGTCTGCTTTGAGGATCAGTTACATTTCGGCCGTGGGATTCCCTTTCAAGAGGATGTGGATTTGGCTCTGATTAATTCACCTATTGATGATATTTCCTTTGATTATCGGGAAATGACTGATTTTTTGGCTTGGCTAAAAGAGAATGGCTACGCAACAGATCGGGACTATGTCAGTCGTGCTCTCTACGGGCGATACATGTCTGAAAGAGGGCGAGCATTGATCGACCAGCTAGGGGTAGACCTTGTCCTAAGACGAGTGGATGGTCTGACCTACCTGCCAAAGACACAGCGATGGCAAGTGACAGTTGATGGGCAAGTTTATGGTGTCATATTTGATGAGATTCACTTGGCCTGTGGCGATTTGCCACCCATTGATCCTTACCGACTGGAAGGATACTCCAACTACATAGGTGATCCCTATCCTCTTAAGAATCTTGGACAGGCTCGATCGGAAGCTAGGGAGGTTGGGCTTATAGGTACTGGTCTTGCAGCAGTGGATGTGTTGAAATGTCTACTGAGCCAGCCTGAGACAACGGTATTGGCTTTTTCTCGGTCGAATGCCTTTCCAACGGTCCGCATCTTGGCTGATAAGCCTCTTCATTGGGAGGTTATGACAGATGCTAAGTTTAAGGAATTATGCCAAAAAGAGTATTTTTCATTCAGTGATTTTGAGGCACTTTTTGAAGCGGAGCTGCAGGCGCTTGGTTTCGAAGATTGGGCAAGCGTCTGTGGAACGTATTTAGCCCCAGGTATAAGTGGGATAAATTTGGCTAAAAATTATCC
The DNA here is from genome assembly GCF_012396585.1 of Streptococcus ovuberis. GTDB lineage: Bacteria > Bacillota > Bacilli > Lactobacillales > Streptococcaceae > Streptococcus > Streptococcus ovuberis. The sequence continues at coordinate 26,931 of NZ_JAAXPR010000021.1, read as the reverse complement.
TGAACAGCTTTATCAATTGCAACAATTGGCATCACGTGTGGCGGATTGGTTGACGGACTTATGGCCTTTAATGACCAGATCCGATCAAAAAAACTACCAAGTTCGTTATGAAAAAAAGATCATTAATCTGCGTAATCCTATGCCTGAAGTCTCTGCTAGGACAATCCTAGAGGCTGGTCGGAGTGGGCGTTTGCAGCTCTTGGATCAGGTGACGAATGTGGTGGCGATAGAGGATGGGTTTGCGATAACGGTTGAAGACGGAAAATCCTATCATGTAAGGCAGGTCGTTAATGCTACCGGCTACCATCTGACTCTAGAGAATCAAGATAAGGCCACAGTTTTATTGAAGAATCTACTCAATCACCGATTGATTCAAATAGATGAGCAGGGAGGACTCAGCGTTCTAGCTGAAACCGCTCAGGTCATCTCGCCACGCTTTGGCCTTTTACCAACCCTTTTTGCTCACGGAGAATTGATCAATGGGGTTATTTACCAGAATAATTCCACAATCAAAATTCAAAAAATTGCTGAACGAGCTATTAAAGCGTCTCGGAGATAATAGGCTTGGTCTTTGCCAGCTTCTAATGCTTAGATAAATGGACGAGATGCGTTTAGGCTAGTCATTAGGCGCTTGGTCGTTATTTAACGGGCTATCAATCAAAGTGTGCCTAGCTGTTCATATGCTGCTTGAAACCATGGCAGGTGTTTTGGCGGCTATGTGTTTAGCAATCACTCGCTAGGAAACCTTTTGGGGTAGCAGTTGGTAATAAGTCGAGACTCTTCTCTTGAGAGGAGGGCATTTCGGATGTGAGGAGATTAAGGTACCTGAGCATGACATGAGGAGGCTTCCCTTTAGATCGTATGTCTTTTTCCTTTTCAAACAGCTGTGTTTTCGATATAATAATAGTCAAAGATAGTCAGAGGAGGTAACCTATGGAGCCGAAAAATACGACGGACAGTATCGAGGTTTACATTAAAGGTCTGTTAGCTAAGGCTGGGTTTGTTGAACTTAAACGTAGTGAGATCGCAGCTTCTTTTCAGGTGGTACCGAGCCAGATTAATTATGTCATTAAAACGCGTTTTACTCAGAGCCGAGGATATATTGTAGAAAGTAAGCGTGGTGGTGGAGGCTACATAAGGATTGATAAGATTGATTTTTCAGATCATCATCATCGCTTAGAGGGGCTTAGATTAAGTCTTGGGGAACAATTGAGCCAACAAGTGTTTGCGGATATTGTACAAATGCTTTATGAGCAAGGGTTGATGACGGAGAGAGAAGGTAATTTAATCTTAGCGGTTAATACAGATGACGTTCTAGGTGAGGATGCGCCTGCGATTCGAGCGCGATCCCTTAGAAAGATTATACGACAACTAGATAGGAAAGAGTAAGTATGAAGTTATCACATGGTATGAGAGTCGCTTGGGAAGATGGTCAAATTCTTGCCCAGCGTTACGGTTGCCAGGCGGTTGAATCCTGGCATGTTTTGTTGAGCTTTATCGGAAATCTGGAGTCAATTGCAGGTGCTAGTTTGATGGATTTTGACTTTGACTTTGATGATTATGAGCGTGCGATCTATAAAATCACTGAAAAAGAGATGCGAGAAGAGGTAGGAGACTTTGACCTCCTCCCTCATTCTAAACGTTTGATGGCTTTGACAACATTTGCTGAGTCCATTGCCCAAAGCCTCAAAGCCAAGGAGCTTGGGACGGAACATCTGCTTTTGGCGATTATTTTAGACGGCTCTTCTGTAGCTAGTCGTGTACTGGAAGAGGTTGGTTTTAGAGCTGGTCAGGCGGAGAACGAGCCTTCTTTGATCGACCTCCGCAAGAATTTGGAGCAAAAAGCTGGTATTGGTAAGGCAGAGATTAAGGCTATTCGTGCCATGATGAAGGGGCAGGTGAGTAACAGAAATCAGACTGCCAATATGATGGGCATGCCTAACACCCCTAGCGGTGGTCTAGAAGATTATACTAAGGACTTGACAGAAGCAGCAAGGCAGGGGCTAATGGAACCTGTGATTGGCCGAGATGACGAAATCTCTCGGATGATTCAAGTTTTGAGTCGAAAAACCAAGAATAATCCCGTGTTAGTCGGTGCTGCTGGGGTTGGTAAAACAGCTCTAGCCCTTGGTCTTGCCCAGCGTATTGCCAAAGGAGAAGTTCCTGAGACCTTGGCTAAGATGCGGGTCTTAGAGTTGGAATTGATGGCAGTGCTTGCGGGGACCCGCTTCAGGGGTGACTTTGAAGAGCGGATGAATAATATCATTGAAGACATAGAAGAAGATGGTCACGTGATTCTGTTTGTAGATGAGCTACACACTATTATGGGGAGTGGCAGTGGGATTGACAGTACCATGGATGCTGCCAATATCTTGAAACCGGCTCTTTCGCGTGGGACCTTACACATGATTGGTGCGACGACCCAAGAGGAATTTCAGAAACATATTGAAAAGGATTCGGCCTTATCCCGACGGTTTGCCAAAATTGTCGTAGAGGCACCATCTGAGGCAGATGCTAAATCTATTTTGCTGGGCTTGCGCCCGGCCTATGAGGCCTACCACGGGGTTGCAATCACTGACCAAGCCGTTGATGTTGCGGTTCGCTATGCCAAGCGTTATTTGACGAGCAAAAATCTTCCTGATTCAGCCATAGATCTCTTGGATGAGGCGGCAGCTACTGCCCAGAACCGAGCGGGGTTTGTCGGTGTTCGGCCTGAATTGGATGCGCTTGACCAGGCCTTGATGGCTGGAAAATGGGCTGCTGCTTCAAAATTACTAGATAAAGATACAAACCAATCCCTTATTGAGGTGCGTTCAGAAGATATCTTAGAAACATTGAGCCGCTTATCTGGCATTCCCGTGACTAAGTTAACGAAAACAGATGCCAAACGCTACCTTAACTTGGAATCAGAACTGCACAAACGCGTTATTGGTCAAGATTCAGCTGTTTCAGCAGTCAGTCGTGCAATCCGTCGGAATCAATCAGGAATCCGTCAAGCCAAACGACCTATTGGTTCCTTTATGTTCCTAGGTCCGACAGGGGTCGGCAAGACGGAGCTGGCTAAAGCCTTAGCAGAGGTGCTTTTTGATGATGAGGAAGCTTTGATTCGGTTTGATATGAGTGAGTATATGGAAAAATTTGCCGCCAGTCGCCTTAACGGTGCCCCCCCAGGCTATGTAGGTTATGAAGAAGGCGGTGAGTTGACGGAGAAAGTTCGCAACAAGCCATACGCTGTTCTTCTCTTTGATGAGGTGGAAAAGGCTCATCCGGATACGTTTAACATTTTACTTCAAGTTTTGGATGATGGGCAATTAACTGATAGTCGTGGGCGTAAAGTGGATTTTTCAAATACCTTGATTATCATGACGTCCAATCTTGGAGCAACAGCGCTTCGGGATGATAAGACGGTTGGTTTTGGGGCCAAGGATATCAGTTTTGATCACCAAAATATGGAAAAACGTATTTTCGAGGAGTTGAAAAAATACTATCGGCCAGAATTTATCAACCGAATTGATGAAAAAATCGTCTTCCACAGTTTGAGTCAGGAGCACATGCAGGAAGTCGTTAAGGTAATGATCAAGCCTCTGCTTGCTAGTCTAGAAGAAAAAGGCATTGAAACGAAGATTCAGCCATCCGCTTTGAAAGTATTGGCTAAATTAGGTTATGATCCAGAAATGGGGGCAAGGCCCTTGCGCCGGGTGATTCAGACCCATTTGGAAGATCCGTTGGCCGAAAAGCTATTAGGTGGTCAACTATCAGCAGGAAGTCTGCTGAAAGTGGGCGTAAAAAATGATAAACTCCACTTGACGATTTCAAGTGATTAACGATTCTTAAAAAGATAATTGAAAAAACCTGCTAGGGTCTACACTTTAGACTCTAGCAGGTTTTTGGTTAGTCGGTTTAATAAGTCAAAACAAAGTATTTTTTCTTGCCGCGGCGGATAACGGTCAGTTCTCCGTCGATTTTGTCTGTATCAGTCAGTTGGTAATCGAGGTCTTGGATGCGGTCGCCGTTGAGGGAGATGGCACCATTTTGGACATCCTCACGGGCTTGGCGTTTTGAGTTGACAATACCTGAGGTGACGAGCAGTTCTACGATGTTGTGGCTGTCATCGGTTTTAACGGTATAGTTTGGTACGTTGCTGAGTCCTTGCTTGAGCTCTTTAGCAGAGAGTTCTTTGATGTTGCCTGCAAAGAGTTGCTCGGTAATCTTGAGGGCTTGCTGGTAGGCTTCTTCACCGTGTACTAAGGTCACGACTTCTTTTGCTAGAACTTTCTGGGCAAGGCGTTCATGTGGTGCTGCGAGGAACTGGCTTTCCAGCTCAGCGATTTCTTCCAAAGACAGGAAGGTAAAAATCTTGAGGAAACGGATAGCGTCGGCATCCATAACATTGAGCCAGAACTGGTACATCTCGTAAGGGCTGGTCTTGTCCGCGTCCAACCAGATAGCGTTACCCTCGGACTTGCCAAATTTTTTGCCAGTGCTATCGGTGATGAGGGGAACAGTGATGACGTGTCCTGTCTTATCGCCCTTTCGGCGAAGCAATTCGGTACCTGCGGTCATGTTGCCCCACTGGTCGGAGCCGCCGATTTGTAGGGTCACATCGTAGAGGCGGTTGAGCTCGTAAAAATCATATCCCTGCATGATTTGGTAGGCAAATTCGGTGTAGGAAATGCCTGTTTCAATGCGTTTTTTTACGGATTCCTTGCCCATCATGTAGTTGACGGTAAAGTACTTGCCGACATCACGCAGAAAATCAATGAAGCTAATGCTGCCAAACCAGTCGTAGTTGTTGGTCATAACAGCCTTATTTGCTCCGTTTTCAAAATCAAGAAAGCGCGAGAGCTGCCCTTGGATTTTTTGCACCCAACCGTCGACGGTTTCTTTGGTTTGCAAGCTCCGCTCCGCATCCTTAAAGGATGGGTCGCCGATGAGACCAGTCGCTCCGCCCACCAGCGGATAAGGCTTATGTCCCGCTAATTGCAGGTGACGACAGACCAAAATTGGCACCAAGTGTCCGAGGTGAAGACTGTCGGCTGTCGGATCATAGCCCGAATAATAGGCCACAGTCCCTTCTGCTAGGGCTTTTTTGAGGGCGTCTTCGTCTGTCGTCTGAAAGACGAGGCCACGGGCTTTGAGTTCATCAAAGATATTCATCGGCTATTCTCCTTTTTTCAGTAATGGTCACATTATAACACAATTCATGTAGGAATGGAAAACTTTTAGTAAATTTGTTATAATGGGACGAGTATAAGGAGTTACTATGGCTAAGTTTGATTTTGAAAAGCTAAAGAAAATAAAGGTGGGACAGCCACATCCAATCAGGGAATTTGGGGGCAAGTTTTTGGGATGGTTTAAAATCGGTTTTAATATTTTGTTTGTGCTAGGACTCCTGGTTGGTATGTTTGGGTCAGGGGTAGCCCTGGGGTATATTGGTAGTTTGTTTGAAGTTGTTGAGCCGATGGATAAGGAAACCTTAGTCAGTCGTGCTAGCCAAGTTACAGGCATCTCGCAGTTGCAATACGCAGATGGGACGATGATTTCGGAAGTTAAATCAGATCTACTGCGTAAAGAAGTTCCTAGCGAGGCTATTTCTGACTATGTCAAGCAAGCAGTAATTGCAACAGAAGATGAGAATTTTCAGAACCATAAGGGTGTCGTTCCCAAAGCGATTTTCAGGGCGGCCTTAGGGTCTTTAGGGGTTGGATCATCTAGTGGTGGGTCTACCTTGACTCAACAATTAATTAAGCAGCAGGTCGTCGGCAATGAGTTGACTTATTCTCGAAAAGCGTCTGAAATCGTCTATGCGCTAGAGCTTGAGAGGCATCTTACTAAGGATGAAATCTTGACACTTTACCTCAATGTCTCTTCCTTTGGTCGCAATCATCATGGTCAAAATATTGCTGGTGTCGAAGAGGCGGCACGCGGTATCTTTGGGGTCTCTGCAGCTGAATTATCAATTCCTCAAGCAGCCTTCATTGCTGGGCTCCCGCAGAGTCCGATTGTGTATTCGCCATACGCGGCGGACGGCACTCTGAAGTCCCCTGAAAATTTAGCCTATGGGTTGGGAAGAGCTCACGATGTCCTTTACAATTTGTATCGGACGGGTGCCCTAAGTAAGGATGACTATGAGATCTACACCGCTTATGATATCACCCAAGACTTTTTACCTGGGGAGCCGATTGTGACAGATAGTGGAGACTATCTTTATTATGCGGTCGTTGAAGAAGCTCAAGACATTATTTATAATCTTTTGGTCGCAAGGGATAAATTGACGGAAGCGGATTTGCAAAATGCTGAAAAAGTGGCGACCTACAAGGAAATGGCTGCGCAGGAGCTGAGTTTGGGTGGTTATACAGTTAAGACGACCATTAATCAGACCGTTTATAATGCCATGCAGGCGGCGGCCGTGGCTAACTCAGGAATCTTGCAAGATGGTACCTCTCCTGTTGAGGTAGGGAATGTTCTCTTGGATAATAAGACAGGGGCTGTTATTGCCTTTGTGGGCGGCTATAATTATGGCGCCAATCAGGTCAATCATGCTTTAACGACCTACCGATCACCAGGTTCCAGTATCAAACCGATTTTGCCTTATGCGATTGCGGTGGATCAAGGTTTACTTGGTTCAGCTTCACTTCTGTCAAATTACCCAGCGACCTATGCCAGTGGCCAGAAAATTATGCATGGGGTGAGTTCAGGGACCCAAATGGAACCTCTCCAAAATGCTTTGAATCAGTCTCAGAATATCCCCGCTTACTGGACCTACAGCCTTTTGCGTAACACAGGTGTAGATGTCAAAAGTTATATGGAAGGGATGAACATCCATATTCCAGAGTATGGGATTGAGAGTCTTCCCTTAGGTTCTGGGGCGGAAGTAACTGTTGCACAGTTGGCTAATGCTTATCAAACCTTGGCAAATAATGGCGTCTATCAGAAGTACCATATGGTGGAAAGTATAGTTGATGAAAGAGGAGAAGCTGTTTACCAGCATCAAGCGGAACCGATTCAGGTCTTTTCACCAGCGGCAGCAACGATTATGCAACAGCTCCTAAGAGGTCCTATTACTTCAGGAGCGACAACTTATTATTTGTCAAATCTACGTTCGGCTAACGGTCATTTGGCAGGTGCCGATTGGATTGGCAAAACGGGCTCTACAGACTATTATAAGGATGTCTGGTTGAGCATCAGTACACCGACTATTACGCTCACCGGTTGGGCAGGGCACGATGATAATACGGGCATGCCAGATGATGCGGGGTACAACCGAAATTCACGTTACATGGCTTTGATGGCGGCAGCTATTTATGCAGCGGATCCCAATGTCTTTGGGGATTTATCCGCTCGCTTCCAATTAGATGATAGTGTTATAGCCTCAACCGTCTTAAAAATGACTGGGCAGCGCCCAGGGACGCTTCATATTAATGGACGTCAAATTACCCTTGGTGGGGAAACTACAACTAGCTATTGGGCAAAAAATGGAGCGCCAGTAACTAATTATCGTTTTGCGATTGGTGGAACAGATAGTGACTATGCTAAGGCCTGGGATAGGATTTTAGGAAATGTTACTGCCGAAGAAGAGCTAAAGGATAGAGAAGAAGAGGAGCCGAAAGACAAAGAAGAAGAGAAAGAGAAAGAGAAAGAGAAAGAGAAAGAGACATCTGCAAGTAGTTCAAGGCGAGGAGACAATCAAGAAGCAGATAGTGAGACTCGTGAAGAAACTGTCGCGGAATCTGAACCATAAAACCAGACATAAAAACTTGCAAAACAAGACAAAATGAGCTATAATAATAAGAACGATTTGTCGTAGTTTTGTTTGAAATATTGTCCAAATAAGACTAACAGCAGTTAAATCAACTGATAAAAGGAAGATTTAGCTGCTCTTTTTGTGCCTATTTTTAGGATTTTTTAGGTTTGTTACATAAACTTAAAGATTCTGAAAATGATATAAAAAGGACAAATGAATGGAGTGAAGGCAATTAGCCTTGAGTCAGGTGCTAGAGAGGATTAGCTTTCTCGGTGCCATCTTAGAAAAGGAGTTAACGACTTGGCAGGACATGACGTTCAGTACGGGAAACATCGGACCCGTCGCAGTTTTTCAAGGATTAAAGAAGTTCTTGATTTACCAAACTTGATTGAGATCCAAACGGATTCCTACAAAGAATTTTTGGACCGCGAGTTGAAGGAAGTGTTTGAAGATGTGCTTCCAGTGTCCAACTTTACAGACACGATGGAGTTGGAGTTTGTTGGTTATGAAATGCGCGAACCTAAGTACACCTTAGAAGAGGCGCGTGCCCATGATGCCAACTATTCTGCACCGATTTTTGTCACTTTCCGCTTGATTAATAAAGAGACGGGTGAAATCAAGACCCAAGAAGTTTTCTTTGGCGATTTTCCAATGATGACGGAAATGGGGACGTTCATCATTAACGGTGCGGAGCGGATTATCGTTTCGCAATTGGTGAGATCACCGGGAGTTTATTTCAACGATAAGGTGGATAAGAACGGAAAAGTGGGCTATGGCTCAACCGTTATCCCCAATCGTGGCGCTTGGTTGGAACTGGAAAGCGACTCAAAAGACATTGGTTATGCTCGGATCGACCGGACACGTAAGATTCCTTTCACTACCTTGGTGCGTGCCCTAGGTTTTTCAGGGGATGATGAGATTTTTGATATTTTCGGTGACAGCGAAATTGTTCGCAACACCATTGAAAAAGACCTCCATAAGAACCCTGCGGATTCAAGGACAGATGAGGCGCTGAAGGAAATTTATGAACGTTTGCGTCCGGGTGAACCAAAGACGGCAGATTCTTCTCGTAGCCTTTTGAACGCACGCTTCTTCGACCGTCGTCGTTACGACCTTGCTGCGGTTGGTCGCTATAAAATTAATAAAAAACTGAACATTAAGACTCGTCTTCTGAACCAAACCATCGCAGAAGCTCTTGTTGATCCCGAGACTGGTGAAATTCTAGTTGAAGCTGGAACAGTGTTGACTCGCCAAGTGATCGATTCGATTGCAGAGCATTTGGACGGTGACCTCAACAAAATCACTTATATCCCTAATGATTCGGCTGTTTTGACAGAGCCAGTTGAGCTTCAACGGTTCAAGATCGTCGCTCCAACAGACCCAGATCGTGTGATTCATGTTATCGGTAATGCCAATCCTAGCGAACGTATCCGTACGATTACGCCGGCAGATATCTTGGCAGAGATGAACTATTTCCTCAATCTTGCTGAAGGTTTAGGAAAAGTGGATGATATTGACCACTTGGGGAACCGCCGTATCCGTGCGGTTGGTGAACTTTTGGCCAATCAGGTCCGCATCGGTTTGACCCGTATGGAACGTAATTTACGTGAGCGAATGTCTGTTCAAGATAACGAGGTCTTGACACCGCAAAGCATCATTAACATCCGACCAGTGACTGCTGCGGTGAAAGAATTCTTTGGTTCTTCACAGTTGTCTCAGTTCATGGACCAACATAACCCACTGTCTGAGCTGTCCCACAAACGCCGTCTATCAGCCCTTGGTCCTGGTGGTTTGACACGTGACCGCGCTGGTTATGAGGTGCGTGACGTTCACTACACTCACTATGGGCGCATGTGTCCGATTGAAACACCAGAAGGCCCCAACATTGGTTTGATTAACAACTTGTCGTCCTATGGTCATCTTAACCAATACGGCTTTATCCAGACACCTTATCGCAAGATTGATCGTGAAACAGGTAAGGTAACAGATGAAATCGTCTGGTTGACAGCGGATGAGGAAGACGAATATATTGTCGCTCAGGCTAATTCACCGCTTAACGAAGACCGTACATTTGCTAGTGATATCGTTATGGGACGTCATCAAGGGAATAACCAAGAATTTCCAGCTAACCAAGCGGATTTCATGGATGTTTCTCCTAAGCAGGTAGTTGCCGTTGCGACAGCATGTATTCCGTTCTTGGAAAACGATGACTCCAACCGTGCCTTGATGGGAGCCAACATGCAACGTCAGGCTGTACCATTGATTGATCCAAAAGCACCTTATGTGGGAACGGGTATGGAGTACCAAGCAGCCCATGACTCTGGTGCGGCAGTTATTGCTCAGCATGATGGAACGGTTACCTATGCAGATGCTGATAAGGTTGAAGTTCGTCGTGAAGATGGCTCGCTTGATATTTATAAAGTGACGAAGTTCCGCCGTTCCAACTCAGGGACAGCCTATAACCAACGTACCCTAGTCAAAGTTGGTGACAAGATTGAAAAAGGTGACTTTATCGCAGATGGTCCATCTATGGAACGCGGGGAAATGGCTCTTGGTCAAAACCCAATCGTTGCCTACATGACTTGGGAAGGGTATAACTTCGAGGATGCGGTCATCATGAGTGAGCGCCTTGTGAAAGAGGATGTGTATACCTCTGTCCACTTGGAAGAATACGAATCAGAAACTCGCGATACCAAGTTAGGCCCTGAAGAAATTACCCGTGAAATTCCAAACGTCGGTGAGGATGCCCTTCGTCAGTTAGATGAAATGGGGATTATCCGTATTGGTGCTGAAGTCAAAGAAGGCGACATCCTGGTAGGTAAGGTTACTCCTAAGGGTGAAAAAGATCTGTCAGCTGAGGAACGACTCCTCCATGCGATCTTTGGGGACAAATCACGTGAAGTGCGTGACACCTCTCTTCGTGTGCCACACGGTGCCGATGGTGTTGTCCGTGATGTGAAAATCTTTACCCGTGCAAATGGGGATGAGCTCCAATCAGGCGTTAATATGCTGGTGCGTGTCTACATCGCTCAAAAACGCAAGATCAAGGTCGGCGATAAAATGGCCGGCCGCCACGGTAACAAGGGTGTCGTATCCCGTATCGTTCCTGTGGAGGACATGCCGTACCTTCCTGATGGTACACCGGTTGATATCATGTTGAACCCACTTGGGGTACCATCTCGGATGAATATCGGTCAGGTTATGGAACTTCACCTTGGTATGGCGGCTCGCAATTTGGGAATCCATATCGCAACCCCAGTCTTTGACGGTGCGTCTTCAGAAGACCTCTGGGCGACTGTTAAGGAAGCTGGAATGAACTCAGATGCCAAGACTATTCTCTATGATGGACGAACTGGTGAGCCATTTGATAACCGTGTGTCTGTTGGGGTCATGTACATGATCAAACTCCACCATATGGTGGATGACAAGCTCCATGCTCGTTCAACCGGACCTTATTCTCTTGTTACCCAGCAGCCACTCGGGGGTAAAGCCCAGTTTGGTGGTCAGCGTTTCGGGGAGATGGAGGTTTGGGCCTTGGAAGCTTACGGTGCATCAAACGTCCTTCAAGAAATCTTAACTTACAAGTCAGATGATGTGACCGGTCGTCTCAAAGCTTATGAAGCTATTACTAAGGGCAATCCGATTCCTAAGCCAGGTGTTCCAGAATCTTTCCGCGTACTGGTGAAAGAATTGCAATCGCTTGGTCTTGACATGCGAGTCCTTGATGAAGATGACAATGAAGTAGAACTCCGTGACTTGGATGAAGGCGAAGATGACGATATCATTCACGTAGATGATCTTGAAAAAGCCCGTCAAAAAGCCGCTGCTGAAGCTGCTGCTGCCTTCGCTGCAGAATCAGATGATTAAAACAGTCCAGTGGACTGTTTTAACCCCTGCCGGAAAATAAAGAAGCAGGGCAAGTCCAGTGGACTGTTTGACCGTAGTTAAAAACCTCATGGTGTGAGTGTCTCGCCTTCTAAATGCTATAACAGAGTTTGCTACTTCTGAGTTCTTAGAAAGCAAAACATAATCTTTAAACACAACACCATGAGTGCGTTTAGGCAGCTGGGGATACCCCAGTTTGTTGCCTATCCAAGTCATCAGTTTAGTCCTAACACGACTAGCTGAAACAGTATAAGAAAGGGATATTAAGTGGTTGACGTAAATCGATTTAAAAGTATGCAAATCACTCTAGCTTCACCCAGCAAGGTCCGGTCATGGTCTTATGGGGAAGTTAAGAAACCTGAAACCATCAACTACCGTACATTGAAACCAGAACGGGAAGGCCTTTTTGATGAAGTCATCTTTGGGCCTACCAAAGACTGGGAATGTTCGTGTGGAAAATACAAACGTATCCGTTACAAGGGTATCGTCTGCGACCGTTGTGGTGTCGAAGTGACTCGTGCCAAGGTTCGCCGTGAGCGGATGGGACACATTGAGCTGAAAGCTCCGATTTCTCACATCTGGTACTTCAAAGGAATTCCATCTCGCATGGGGCTGACCCTTGATATGAGTCCTAGAGCTCTTGAAGAAGTTATTTACTTTGCGGCCTATGTGGTGATTGATCCCAAAGAGACACCGCTGGAGCACAAGTCCATCATGACAGAACGTGAATACCGTGAGCGTTTACGTGAATACGGACAAGGTTCCTTCGTTGCCAAAATGGGTGCGGAAGCCATTCAAGACCTCTTGAAACAGGTTGATCTTCCAACTGAAATTGCTGCACTTAAAGAAGAATTAAAAACAGCAACAGGTCAAAAACGCATCAAAGCCATTCGTCGTCTGGATGTTTTGGATGCCTTCTATAAATCAGGCAACAAGCCAGAATGGATGATTCTCAACATCTTGCCAGTTATTCCACCGGACCTGCGTCCGATGGTTCAGTTAGATGGTGGCCGTTTTGCTGCTTCTGACTTGAATGACCTCTACCGCCGTGTCATTAACCGGAATAACCGTCTGGCTCGCCTCTTGGAGCTTAATGCGCCAGGGATTATCGTGCAAAACGAAAAGCGGATGCTGCAAGAAGCCGTTGATGCTTTGATTGATAACGGCCGCCGTGGTCGTCCAATCACAGGTCCAGGTAGCCGTCCGCTTAAGTCTCTCAGCCACATGCTAAAAGGGAAGCAGGGCCGTTTCCGTCAAAACTTGCTTGGTAAGCGGGTTGACTTCTCAGGGCGTTCAGTTATCGCTGTCGGGCCAACTCTTAAAATGTACCAATGTGGTGTGCCGCGCGAAATGGCTATTGAACTCTTCAAACCGTTTGTGATGCGTGAGATTGTTGCGCGTGACTACGCTCAAAACGTGAAGGCGGCTAAACGCATGGTGGAGCGTGGCGATGAGCGAATCTGGGATATCTTGGAAGAAGTGATTAAAGAGCACCCAGTACTGCTTAACCGCGCACCGACCCTTCACCGTTTGGGGATTCAGGCTTTTGAACCAGTCTTGATTGATGGTAAGGCACTTCGTCTTCACCCGCTCGTTTGTGAAGCCTACAACGCTGACTTTGATGGGGACCAGATGGCCATTCACGTGCCATTGTCTGAAGAAGCGCAAGCAGAAGCGCGTATCCTCATGCTGGCTGCGGAGCACATTCTTAACCCGAAAGATGGTAAGCCAGTTGTAACCCCATCTCAAGATATGGTTTTGGGGAACTATTACTTGACCATGGAAGACGCTGGGCGTGAAGGCGAAGGTATGGTCTTCAAGGATGCTAATGAAGCAGTCATGGCCTACCGTAATGGCTATGTTCACCTCCATACACGTGTGGGAATTGCGACGGATAGTCTGGATAAGCCTTGGCTTGAAGATCAAAAGCATAAGATCTTAATGACAACTATCGGTAAGATCCTCTTCAATGCCATTATGCCTGCAGAATTACCATACCTGCAAGAACCTAATAATGCGAATCTGACGGACGGTGTTCCTGCTAAGTATTTCTTGACACCAGGTCAAGATATCAAGGCTGAGATTGCTCAGTTGGAGATTAATCCACCATTTAAGAAGAAAAATTTGGGGAATATCATCGCTGAAATCTTTAAACGTTTCCGCACAACAGAAACTTCAGCACTTCTTGACCGCTTGAAAGATTTAGGTTACTACCATTCAACCTTAGCTGGCTTGACCGTAGGTATCGCAGATATTCCTGTTATTGATGATAAGGAAAGTGTCATCGAAGAAGCTCACGACAAGGTTGACTTGATCACCAAGCAGTTCCGTCGTGGTTTGATTAGTGACGAAGAGCGCTATAATGCTGTTACCAATACGTGGCGTGAAACCAAGGAAATTCTTGAGAAACGTTTGATCGAAAAACAAGATCCGAAGAATCCAATCGTTATGATGATGGATTCCGGTGCCCGGGGTAACATTTCTAACTTCTCCCAGCTTGCGGGGATGCGTGGACTGATGTCTGCACCGAATGGACGTATCATGGAATTGCCAATTCTCTCTAACTTCCGTGAAGGTCTGTCCGTTCTCGAAATGTTCTTCTCCACTCACGGTGCCCGTAAGGGGATGACGGACACAGCCCTTAAGACTGCTGACTCAGGTTACTTGACACGCCGTTTGGTTGACGTTGCTCAAGACGTGATTATCCGCGAGGATGACTGCGGTACAGACCGTGGTTTGGACATTACCTCTATTACAGATGGTAAAGAGATGATCGAGCCACTCGAAGAACGCCTCCAAGGACGCTACACGAAGAAAACCGTTAAACATCCTGAGACAGGTGAAATCATCATTGGAGCCAATAAGCTAATCACTGAAGATACAGCCCGTCAAATCGTTGAAGCTGGCGTAGAACAAGTGACGATTCGATCTGTCTTCACATGTAACACCCGCCATGGGGTCTGCCGTCATTGTTACGGAATAAACCTAGCAACCGGCGATGCTGTTGAGGTAGGGGAAGCAGTTGGTACAGTAGCTGCCCAATCTATCGGTGAACCTGGTACCCAGTTGACGATGCGTACCTTCCACACGGGTGGGGTTGCTTCAAACACTGATATCACGCAAGGTCTCCCACGTGTTCAGGAAATCTTTGAAGCCCGCAATCCTAAGGGGGAAGCGGTCATCACAGAAATTAAAGGAACAGTCACAGCCATCGAGGAAGACGCGGCAACAAGAACCAAGAAAGTCTTTGTCTCAGGGCAAACCGGCGATGGTGAATACATTGTGCCTTACACCGCTCGTATGCGTGTTGAAGTGGGTGACAGTGTTAACCGTGGACAAGCCTTGACAGAAGGGTCTATCCAGCCAAAACGTCTCTTGGAAGTTCGCGATGTCTTGTCTGTTGAAACCTATCTCCTTTCGGAAGTTCAAAAAGTTTACCGTAGCCAAGGGGTAGAAATCGGTGATAAGCACATCGAAGTAATGGTTCGCCAAATGCTTCGCAAGGTTCGCGTTATGGATCCAGGGGATACCGATCTCCTCATGGGAACTCTGATGGACATTACTGACTTCACGGATGCCAATGCCCAAGTCGTTATTTCAGGTGGTGTTCCTGCGACAGCACGTCCAGTCTTGATGGGAATTACCAAGGCTTCCTTAGAAACGAATTCCTTCTTATCAGCAGCTTCCTTCCAAGAAACGACCCGTGTTCTCACAGATGCGGCTATTCGTGGCAAACGCGATCACCTTCTTGGCCTCAAGGAAAATGTTATCATTGGTAAGATTATTCCAGCTGGTACCGGTATGGCACGTTACCGTAACATTGAACCTCAGGCTATTAACGAAGTTGAAACCATTGAACCAGATGAAGTGGTAGCAGAAGTTCTTGAAACTGAATAAGTTATCAAAAGTCAGAAAATCCTTATTTTCTGACTTTTCTTCATGCAAGAGCTAGCAAATCTTAAGAACTATGGTATAATATAGAAACATCTAATTATATTTAAGATAAAACGTCTCTGTGTGAGGAAGGTTCAAGGCTTACCTCTTTGACTAGGGTGTTTGTCGTTTAACAGGAGGTACATCAGTGTCTTACATATTAGAAGTCTTACCCAGTTTACTTAGAGGAGCAACGACTACACTATATATTTTTGTGCTTGTTTTAGTATTATCTATTCCCTTGGGAATCCTAGTTGCTTTTTTGATGCAGATTAAGTTCAAGCCCTTACGGTGGTTCTTAGATAGTTACGTCCTCATAATGAGAGGGACGCCACTTCTGTTGCAATTGATCTTTTTCTATTATGTGCTTCCGAGTGTAGGGATTGTATTTGACCGAATGCCGGCAGTTATTATAGCTTTTACTTTGAATTATGCGGCCTATTTTTCAGAAATTTTCCGAGGGGGAATCGAAGCTATTCCTTCAGGCCAATACGAAGCGGCTAAGGTTTTAAAGTTAAGCCATGTTCAGACGGTACGCTATATTGTCCTTCCGCAGGTGGTTAAGATTGTATTGCCAAGTATTTTTAATGAGATTATCACGTTAGTAAAGGATACAGCCTTGGTTTATGCGCTTGGCGTTGGGGATTTGCTATTGGCTAGTCGAACGGCTGCCAATCGTGATGCTAGCCTAGCCCCTATGTTCATTGCCGGTGCCATTTACCTACTCATGATAGGTCTTGTCACCCTTATTTCTAAACAGGTAGAGAAGAAATTTGATTACTACAGATAGGAGAAGGCATGTTAGAATTACGAAATATATCTAAATCCTTTGGAGACAAACCCATTTTTAGCAATTATAGCCTCGTGATACCAGAAGGAGAAATCATTGCGATTGTTGGGCAATCGGGTGGGGGCAAGACGACTTTATTGAGAATGTTGGCTGGCTTGGAATCCATTGATTCTGGCGAAGTAATCTACAATGGCCAGTCCCTTCCTTTGGACCATCTAGAACAACGTAATCTTCTGGGCTTTGTGTTCCAAGACTTCCAACTCTTTCCTCACTTATCGGTGATGGAAAACTTGACCCTATCTCCCATCAAGACGATGAATCTTTCAAAGCAAGAAGCAGAAGAAAAGGCGGGGAAGTTGTTAACAGCTCTTGGGTTATCCGCCCATGCTAAAGTCTATCCCTATTCGTTATCTGGTGGACAGAAACAGCGGGTTGCTCTAGCTAGAGCCATGATGATTTCACCAGAAATCATCGGGTTTGACGAACCAACTTCTGCACTTGACCCTGAGTTGCGCTTGGAAGTCGAAAAGCTGATTTTAGAAAACAAGGCTTCTGGGATTACGCAGATTGTGGTTACCCACGATATGCAGTTTGCTGAGAATATTGCGGATCAAATCATTAAAATTGAGCCTAAGCATTAAACAAGCGCAGAAGTCCAGATAATGCGAAGGAAAAAACGAACGTTTTTGATAATTATTTTTTAAAACGGTGACAATTTGCAAAAAAAAAGATATAATGGGGGAACTAAATTTTGATGGCAGGGTCATCAAAAAAGGAGGAGACATATGAAAATGAAGAAATGGTTAGCAGGTGCTCTTGGTTTAGTAGCGAGTGTGGCATTAGTTGGCTGTGGTCAATCAGCTTCTAAAGAAGCGGCAACGGATGCTTGGGCAAGCATTGAAAAAGAAGGTAAAATTACCATTGGCTTTGACAATACCTTTGTACCAATGGGGTTTGAAGATAGTTCGGGTAAAAACGTTGGTTTTGATATTGATTTAGCAACTGCAGTCTTTGACAAATATGATATTACAATCGAATGGCAACCAATTGACTGGGATCTGAAAGAAAAAGAGCTTAACAATGGCAACATTGACTTGATCTGGAATGGCTACACTGCAACCGATGCGCGTCGGGAATTGGTCCTCTTTACAGAACCATACATGGCTAATGAGCAGGTCTTGGTAACGAAGAAGTCCTCAGGGATTGATACTGCAAAAGGCATGGCTGGTAAGAAATTAGGAGCTCAAGCTGGTTCATCTGGCTACCATGTTTTCACTGAGAATCCTGAAATTCTCAAGGATTTGGTGGATGGTGCAGATGCGACTCAGTATGCTACCTTTAACGAAGCGTTAATTGATTTGAAAAATGATCGTATCGATGGTCTCTTGATTGACCGTGTGTATGCTAACTATTATTTGGCTCAAGAAGGGATTCTTGCAGACTATAATGTATTGGTACCAGGTTACAAGGAAGAAGCTTTTGCAGTCGGTGCACGCAAATCGGATAAGGCTTTGGTGGATAACATCAACAAGGCTCTCAAGGAACTTTACGCTGATGGAGCATTTGGTGAGATTTCTGACAAGTGGTTTGGTGAAGATGTCGCTGCAGATGCCATCAAATAATTAAGGATGAGACCATGAAAGCTTGAGAGGGAAGCGAAAGCGGTGGAATTTAATGCCGTTTCCTTTGGGGTTGCTTATCGAAAGAGTTTACAATTATGAGGTTAAGGCGATGTCTTAGCCTCTTTTGTATTGGCACGAATTGACAGGATAGTAAAGTTTATTGTTAGGAATTAAGGGATTTATTGTGAAAATTGAGCAAATTCTTTCCTATTTTATGAAATTTAGGCTATAATACCAATCAAGGAAGTAAGCTATGTATCAAGTAATTAAATTATACGGAGATTTTGAACCCTGGTGGTTTTTAGAGGGCTGGCAGGAAGATATTGTGATGTGTCAGAACTTTGAGGATTACACTCAAGCTGAGCGGTTCTATCAACAGGAATGGCAGAAACTCTTTCAGATTTTGCCTCAGTATGAAAATCGGACAGATAAGATGTCTGTTTTTTGGGATCCCAAAGAGCAACGGTGGTGTGAGGAGTGTGATGAATTTTTACAGCAGTACCATTCCTTGTTAATATTGGAGCAAGAGCTAGTGGCTTGGCTGCCGCAACAAGCAGTAGTCACTTCTAAACGTGTCAAGGCTTGCCATTTAAGGAAAGCAGAATAAAAAGTTGGCCCAGGTCAACTTTTTTTGTATTCTTACGAATTGATAGGAGAAGAATCTTAAACGTGGAAACATTAGATAGTCTAGATAAGTGATTTTGGCTAGGTTTGGCGACAGTTTTGAGTGACGGAAGAGCATCCGTGGCTAAAAAGCTGATTTAACAGCTTTCCTACACAGCTTTAAAGAAAATAGACTGTTTGCAAGGGATTCATCATTATAAAAAATGAGGAAAGGGGAGTGACTATGGCGCAAGAATTGGCCAGGAAGTTAATAGCTCAAGCCAGCGAAGAAAGGGTAAGTGATATTTATATTTTGCCTAAAGGAGCTATCTTTGAGCTTTATTTTCGCCTGGGAGATGAGAGGCGTTTTATTGCTAGTTATGATGCGGAAAAGATGTCAGCAGTTATTGGACATTTTAAGTTTATCGCTGGGATGAATGTCGGTGAGAAGAGGAGGAGTCAACTCGGGTCTTGTACCTATGATTATGGGACGGGACAGATTGCCATACGGCTGTCAACGGTTGGAGACTACCAAGGTCAGGAGAGCTTAGTTATTCGTTTGCTCTATGACTTGGATCAGGACTTGGATTTTTGGTTTGAGACGATTCGATCTTTAGCTGAAGAAGTCAAGGGAAGGGGGCTTTACCTTTTTTCGGGACCAGTAGGGAGTGGCAAAACCTCTCTCATGTACCATTTAGCTAGGCACCATTTTGCTGGTCGTCAGGTTATTACTATTGAAGATCCTGTCGAGATCAAACAGGGAGATATGCTCCAACTCCAACTCAATGAGGCGATAGGATCAACTTACGATGACTTGATAAAATTATCCTTACGCCATCGTCCAGACTTACTGATTATCGGAGAGATAAGAGACAGTCAGACAGCGCGTGCAGTTATGCGAGCCAGTTTGACCGGTGCAACGGTTTTTTCTACAATTCATGCCAGGTCCATCAGAGGCGTCTATGACCGTCTCTTAGAATTAGGCGTTAGCCCAGAAGAGTTGAAAAATAGTTTACAGGGGATTTACTACCAGCGTTTGCTAGCAGGAGGAGGTGTTGTCGATTTTGAAAACAGAAACTTTGAAGCCTACCAGCCAGATCGGTGGAACCAAAAGATGGATCAGCTTTTTGAAGCAGGACATCTCACTGAAATCCAAAGGGAAACCGAAAAAATTAGGCTTGCTTAAACAAAAGAAAATCATTGCCCTTTTTAATAATCTGTTCTCATCGGGTTTTAATCTGACAGAGATTATCAGTTTTTTAAGGAGGAGCCAGCTTTTGGGAGACTCCTATACGCAATCAATGCAGGATGGCCTATTGAAAGGGCAATCTTTTGCCATGATTATGAAACAACTAGGGTTTTCGGATCAAGTAGTCACTCAACTGAGTCTAGCAGAGATGCATGGCAATCTATCCCTCTGCTTAGCCAAGGTGGAAACTTATCTAGAACAGGTCCTTAAGGTTAAGAAGAAGCTGATTGAAGTAGCTACCTATCCGTTGATTTTAGTGGGTTTTTTAGTTCTGTTGATGGTGGGGCTGAAGAATTATTTGCTCCCGCAGTTGACGCAGGGAAATCTAGCAACTGTTCTGATCGGTTACTTCCCAGTTCTTTTTCTCGGATTCTTTTGCGTGACGCTTTTAGCGACTATCGGTTTTCGATCTTGGTTGAAAAGAACCAGACAACTGCCCGTTTATAGTAAAATGACACGCATTCCTGGTTTTGGGAGTTTGTTGCGGCTCTATTTGACGGGCTATTATGCCAGAGAATGGGGCAATCTGATTGGACAAGGCTTAGAAATGACCCAAATTTTGCAGATTATGGTGGATCAACCATCAAGATTGTTTGCAGAGATTGGTCAGGACATGCTGGAAAGTTTGTCTCAAGGACAGCAATTCCATCAAAAAGTACAAGACTATCCCTTTTTTGAGACGGAGCTTAGTTTGATTATTGAATATGGTGAGGCGAAGTCTAAACTGGGTCAAGAATTGGAGATTTATGCTAGTGACTGCTGGGATCGCTTCTTTTTCTCGATTAATAAGCGGATGCAGTTGATCCAACCCTTGATTTTTATCTTTGTTGCCCTTGTCATTGTGCTGATTTATGCAGCCATGCTTTTACCTATTTATCATAATATGGAGGTTCATTTGTGAAAAAACAATTACAAAACATTAAAAAGACACTAGTTTCTGGGTTCACACTCGTGGAGATGTTGATTGTATTACTCGTTATCAGTGTTTTATTGCTCTTGTTTGTGCCTAATTTAAGTCAGCAAAAAGAGGCCGTGTCCAATACTGGAAAAGCGGCTGTGGTTAAGGTGGTTGAGAGTCAGGCGGAACTCTATGAGCTGTCAAACACTGAGGAAGCTAGTCTGTCTAAGTTGGTTAATTCAGGAAGCATCACCCAGGAACAAGTCAAAGCTTATCAGGACTATTATGCTAAAAATACGGATAAGACCCCAACGGTTGCCCCTTAATCGGCTGTTTGTCAGAGGGTTCACTTTGCTAGAAGGCTTACTGGTTTTGACCTTGGTGACGGGCTTGGTGATGAGCCTTTCTGGGCAGGTGAAACCCATCTTTTCCCAGGTCAGACAGGAACTCTTTTTTCTGGAGTTTGAGCATCTCTATAAAGAAAGTCAAAGACTCAGTCAGTCTAAGGGACAAAAAATCAGTGTAACGATTAATCAGGACACCATCAGTAATGGCTTACAGGAAGTTGACCTACCACCAGACCTTCAAGTGTCACCGCAGGTGATTGAATTTGATCGGGATGGGGGGAATCATTCCTTGAGCAAGGTGGTTTTTCAAACTGATCAGAAACAGGTCAGTTATCAATTGTATTTAGGGAGTGGGAAATATAAAAAAACGAGAGATTAAGGCTTACATTCTCCTAGAATCATTAATCACAACAGGTTTGCTAGCACTTTTGGTCAGCTTGGTCTTAGGAGGGATTTCAAGTAGTCGCAAATACCATCAAGAAGCGCTTGAGCGCGAAGAAGGTTACCAACTGGCCAAGATGGCCCTACAGGCAGGGCAATCTCATCTGACAGGGAATGGTCAGGAAATTCAGGTCTCTAAGACAGAAACAGGTTTACAGATTTATGCGAAAGGAGAAGAGATACTTGCAATTGCTCAAAAATAGATTATCGGCTTTTACCCTATTGGAGGCTTTGGTGGCCCTACTAGTCATTGCAAGTAGCCTCTTGGTTATTCAAAGTTTGAGTAAAAATCTAGCCTATGATATGGCTTACCAAAGTCGCGATACCAGAAAGGACTGGCTAGTCTTTTCGGACCAGCTACAGCGAGAATTGGATCAGAGTCGTCTGGTCAAGGTGGAGAACAATCGCCTCTATGTTACCAAATTTGGCCAGGAGTTGGCCTTTGGGCAATCTAAGAAGGACGACTTCAGAAAAACCAATTGGTCCTTGCAAGGCTACCAACCCATGCTTCAAGATTTGAAAGACTCTCAAATTAGCCAGTCAGGGGATGTCATCGAGCTCAATGTCCAGTTCAATAACGGCTTAGAAAGGACCTTTATCTATGGTTTTGACCAAGAGGATTAAGGGAGGGGTTATGTTATATGCCCTGCTTCTGTTTTCCCTATTTGGACTCTTGCTTCAATTCTACCTGAATCGGCAATTAGCAATGGCTCAGACCAATCAAGCTAGCCAGCAATCGTTAACAGCTTACGCGCTAGCCATTTGGACCAAAGACAAGGTCGAAGAAGAGTTACGCTTAAAAGAGCAAGACCGCAAAGAGCAGGTGTCAAGTGAGACCAAGAAGCAAGCACAAACAGGGGAGGTGGATGCCGAGAAAGATTTCACGGAACAAGTAGTATCTGAAGGCAAAACAGCTGGGATCGAACGCGAAAAGGGGGAAACGGGTTTAGCAGCTGGGAAAGAATTGCTCCTGAGTAAGCCATTAAAAAACGCCAAGCAGGATAAGCAGCAAGGGGAGCTGTTGTTCGATAAAGGGGTGGCGGCATACCTGCTGGAGGGGGAACAATTGACGATAGAGGTTAAGTTAACAACAGGTTTGGCATTTCAATACACCTTTTCTATCAATAGCCAAATGAGGTGATTTTTGATATGATAGAGTCATGAATTTTGAAAAGATTGAAGAAGCTTACGAGCTTTTGTTGGAAAATGTGCAGACTCTGCAAAACCAGCTGATGACCAACAGCTACGACGCCTTGATCGAGCAAAACATGGCTTACACTAAGCAGGCCCTTCTGGAGGATGGTGGCCTCAATGCCAATAATGACAAGTTGCGGCAACTGAAGCTGACTCAGGAAGAGTGGCGCAGGGTTTATCAGTTTTTATTCATCAAGCTTAATCAGTCAGAACCTCTCCAGTACAACCACCAATTCACACCAGATAGCATTGGTTTACTTTTGGTCTTTATCCTGGATTGTCTCTTTGAGAAGGATAAGTTGGAGGTGATTGAAATTGGTTCTGGAACAGGGAATCTGGCCTTTACCATGGTTAATCATAGTTCCAAGACCTTGGATTATCTAGGGATTGAGCTGGATGACCTTCTGATTGATTTATCTGCCAGTATGGCGGACGTGATGGCGATTGATCTCCGCTTGGTTCAAGGGGATGCGATTCGCCCACACTTGCTAAAAACCTCCGATGTCATTTTATCTGATCTTCCGATCGGCTACTATCCTGATGATGTGATTGCTAGCCGCTTTCGTCTAGCTGCGCCAGAGGGGCATACTTACGCCCATCATTTACTCATGGCTCAGGGAATCAAGTACCTCAAAGCGGATGGTTATGGCATCTTTTTGGCGCCTAATGACCTCTTGACTAGTCCACAGAGTTACTTGTTCAAACAATGGTTGGGGACCGAAGCCCAGCTTGTGGCAGTCATTAGTCTCCCAGAAGGCTTTTTCGGAAAGAAAGAACTAGCGAAGTCCCTCTTTATCCTCCAAAAACAGACTGGTAAAGCGCAGGAAACCTTTGTCTATCCTTTGCATAGTTTGCAGGATCGGGAGGCTTTGCAGGCCTTTATGGAAGCTTTTAAAAAATGGAGCAGAGAAGGTGCAAAATAGCTAAAATTTTGGTATAATAGATGCAAACGTTTTAAATGAAGAAGGGGACGAAACAATATGTCAAAAACAATTGCAATCAATGCTGGTTCATCAAGTCTGAAATGGCAACTATACCAAATGCCTGAAGAAACAGTATTGGCCAAGGGGATTGTAGAACGTATCGGTCTTGATGATGCGATCTCAACTGTGAAATTTAATGGCCGTGCTGAATCTCAGACGTTATCAATTAAGGACCATACGGTTGCAGTAAAACTGCTTTTGGATGATTTGAAACGCTTTGAAATCATTACTGATTTTTCTGAGATTACAGGAGTTGGGCACCGCGTTGTTGCCGGCGGTGAGGTTTTCAAAAACTCTGTTTTGGTTGATGAGGCTGTTTTAGCAAAAATTGAAGAACTATCTAGTTTAGCGCCCCTTCATAACCCAGCTAATGCTGCGGGTATTCGTGCTTTTAAGGAAATTCTGCCTGATATTGTGAGCGTGGCCGTTTTTGATACAGCTTTCCATACTAGCCTTCCAGAAGTTGCCTACCGTTACCCACTAGCAGATAAATACTACACAGATTATCAAGTGCGTAAGTACGGAGCTCACGGGACCAGCCATTACTATGTGTCTCAAGAAGCCGCTAGAATTCTGAACAAACCGATTGAAGAGTTGAAGTTGATTACAGCCCACATCGGAAACGGAGTTTCGCTCTCAGCCATTGCTGGTGGCAAATCTGTGGATACTTCTATGGGCTTCACACCGCTTGCAGGTCCTATGATGGGAACTCGCTCTGGGGATATTGACCCAGCCATTATCCCATACTTGGTGGAGCATGTGCCTGGCTTGGAAGATGCGGCAGCTGTTGTCAATGCCCTCAACAAAGAATCAGGTATCCTAGGTGTTTCTGGGTTGACAAATGACATGCGTGACTTGGAAGCCGCAATGAAAGATGGTAATCCAAAAGCGCAATTGGCTTTTGATATGTTCGCAGATCGTTTGAAGAAATATATCGGCCAATATTTTGCTGTGTTAAATGGTGCAGATGCTCTGATCTTCACAGCCGGTATCGGTGAGAACGATGCCTTACTCCGCGAAAAAATCGTGAAGGAGTTGAGCTGGTTTGGTCTGGATATTGATCCAGCTAAGAATGTTTTTGGCAACAGTGGCATTATCTCTACAGCTGACGCCAAAGTTAAAGTTATTGTTGTTCCAACCGATGAAGAATTGGTCATTGCACGTGATGTTGAAGCCTTAAAGGCTCAATAATAGGTAATTATAACTGAAACAGAGACTCTACGGTTACACAGTCGTTTAGAGTCTCTTTTTGATGATCTGTAAACTGGATAACTTAAAATCCTTAGTGGAGTGAGAGTGTTCTACATATTTAGAAGGCCTAGCTTTTGGGGTCGAAATAGTGTATAATTTAACAAATAATATGGAGCGAATAATAAGTGTGGGCACTATGGAAAAGATTACAAAGCAGGCCTATAACCTCTGGACGGCGATTGCTCTGATTGTCGGTGTGGTTATTGGATCGGGGATTTACTTTAAGGCAGATGATATCTTGACGTTTACAGGAGGCCATGTGGGTTTGGGAATTCTGGTTCTTGTCTTAGGCTCCTTGTCTGTGACATTTGGAAGCTTGTCGCTTTCTGAACTAGCCCAGCGCAATAGTGGCAGTGGGGGCTTATCGAGTTATTTTGAAGCCTATGTTAATCCTGGTCTTGCCGCAGCACTTGGTTTTTTTACAGCCTATCTATATTTTCCAACGGTTATAGCCGTTGTAGCTTGGGTAGCGGGTATCTATACCTTTTTATTTTTGGGAATCGATGCTTCGTTAGGAGGACAGATTCTTTTAGGAGCTGCCTATGTTATTGTTTTTGGAAGCTTGAATATCTACTCTAGGCATTTAGGGGGATATTTCCAGACCTTATCAACCATGATCAAGGTGATCCCTCTGATTCTTATTGGATTTCTTGGTCTATTTCATCAGACGCCTACTCCAGAAATCCCTGCTACAGTGACGATAGTAGAGCCCCATGCTGTTGGGATTGGATGGATGGCAGGACTCGTTCCTCTGGCTTTTGCTTTTGAAGGTTGGACAGCTGTTGCTAATATTGCGCCAGAAATTAAAAATCCCAAGAAAAATTTAGCACGCGCCTTTATTATTGGACCCATGAGTATCCTTGGTATCTATCTTCTCTTTTTCTATGGGATGAACAATCTCTTAGGTCCAAGCTTTATCATGTCTACGGGGGATAAGGCGATTACTTTTGCGGGGGTTCAGCTCTTTGGAGCAGGGATTGGAAAACTCTTGCTACTTGTGGTCTTGCTTTCGGTTCTGGGTGTGGTTAATGGTTTGATTTTAGCGACCATGCGCTTGCCCCAAGCTTTTGCGGAGCGAGGCTGGATACCATCACCTGCTATGGCTAAGCTCAACCTCAAGTATCAGCTATCGATTCCTGCCGCGGTGTCTGTGATAATCGTGACGCTTGCCTATCTTTTTATTCACTATCTGGTCCAGAAATTCAATCTGTTACCAGGAAGTGACATCAGTGAAATTACCTTGGTCTTCAACAATGTTACCTTAAACCTCCTTCATTTGGCGGTCCTCAGGCACTATTTAAAAGGAAAAATTACGAATAAATTGACAGGCTTGCTAGCGCCTGTGCTGGCTATGGCGGGATCTTTGATGATTCTGATTGGCAGTCTGACCCATCATTTTGTAAGGGTAGCCTGTTTCCAACTGTTTTGCCTGCTCTTTTGTGCCTGGGGCTATTGGCTCTATCGTAAAACGAAATGACAATCAAAATCGGAGTCAGTTGCTGGTCATCGAGTAACGATTTTGAGTGATATAGCAACCCCAAAATTGTTGAAGTGGCCATTAGGCGCAGATTTGGAATGTAACTAATAGACAACTGGAAAGAAAAAATCGCCTTCTCATAAGAAAAGCCCCTAAAGTTAGATTTTTCTGTACTGACCCCAAAAGTTAGGCACAAAATCTAACAATTGGGGTGCTTTTTGTATGAAATTAAGTTATGAAGATAGATAAAAGATGTATAAGTTGAGAAAAAAGGGAGTGATATGACTCTATGATATTGACAGTTCTATGATCCAACACCTGGTCACCCTCAGGAATAAGCAATCAGTGATTATATCTTTTTACTACAAGAATAAACGCATTAAGCCAAAATCATGACCACCCGTCAAACGGGTGGTTTGAATAAGGGCTATAAGCCCACGACACCAGCCAGCGCCTATGCTGCTCTCTTTCACTTTGTTCAAGCCTAACCGCTTTTGACTCGTCACTCGCCTCT
>NZ_JAAXPR010000020.1 GCF_012396585.1 Streptococcus ovuberis | reverse complement strand
TTTTCTTAACAATCTCTACGCCATATCGATCCATGAGTCTAACCATATATTTTATATTAGAGATATTAACATCATATAGTTTTCCAATCTTTGTCCATGTCATCCCTTGTTTTTTCAAATGATAAATGGTTAATTTATCTTCATAACTTAATTTCATACAAAAAGCACCCCAATTGTTAGATTTTGTGTCTAACTTTTGGGGTGCAGTTCACTCAGACCTTACTGAGGAGAGTTTTTGGCTTAGCGGGGTTGGTGCATTTAGGGTGAGTGTGGTAGCCTTCTCCCCTACTTTTCAGTCATTAGGGCAAGTTGAGGAGCAGTGCTAAGGGTTATTTAGTGAGGTTAGACAAAGTCCATCTGATTTTCTTAAAGCAGGCTAAGGCTAATACTTACTCGGAGAGGATTTCTATGGCATCTTTGTTGATTAGTAATAAGGGATAGGTTTACTGCTCCAGCATGGGTGAGCAAAGTGACTAAATCGGCTGATGCGAGAGGGATGGGCAGTAAGGAATTGAGAACCAGTAAAGTATGCTAGATTGAAGGATCAGCTGCGTTTTAAAAAAGGAACATTTTCACGGAATTTTCAAAAAATTATGGTGATTTCTGAAAGATTATGCTATACTGAATAAAATTCTTTTTGGAGGTTTGATATGGTGGTGTATAATTTTTCAGCAGGGCCAGCCGTCCTGCCTCAAGAGGTGCTTAAAAAGGCGCAAGCCGAGTTTCTGAATTATGCAGGCTCAGGCATGAGCGTTATGGAGTTGTCCCACCGGGCTCCGGAATTTGACCACATCATAAAAGAGGCTGAGAGTCTGCTTCGTGAGCTCATGGGCATTCCTGACAACTATAAGGTTCTTTTCTTACAGGGAGGAGCCTCAACCCAATTTTCTATGATTCCTCTCAATCTCGCACTGGGCAAGAAGGCTTACTATCATGTGGCTGGTTCTTGGGGGAAAAAGGCCTACACAGAAGCGGTCTTGTTGTCTAAGACTCTGCCATTTGAACCAATCTTACTTGCCTCGTCAGAAGATAGTAACTTTGACCGAGTCCCAAGTTTTGATAGCTCAGCTATTGACCCGCAAGCTGCCTATGTTCACCTGACAACTAACAACACCATCGAAGGAACGGCTATTTACGAGATGCCTGAGACCAATGGTGTGCCAATTGTAGCCGATATGAGTTCCAATATTTTAGCAGCTCAGTATCGGGTGGAGGATTTTGGTTTGATTTATGCTGGCGCTCAGAAAAATATCGGACCTGCTGGCGTGACCATCGTTATCATCCGTGAAGACCTGATTAACACGATGCCGGCCTTATCGTCTATGCTAGATTACAAGGTGCAGGTGGATAACGTGAGCCTTTACAATACGCCGCCGACGTTTGGGATCTATATGAGCAAGTTAGTCTTTGAGCATGTCAAGAGCTTGGGTGGGGTTGCGAAAATGGCAGAGCTTAACCGACACAAGTCTGGTCTGCTCTATGACTATATCGACGCGTCAGCCTTTTACCAAAATCCTGTGAAAAATCCAGAAGACCGTTCGGTGGCTAACATTCCCTTTACGACATCGAGTGCTCATTTGGACAAGCTTTTCTGCCAAGAGGCTGAAGCTGCGGGCTTTAAAAACATCAAGGGCCACCGAAGTGTTGGTGGCATGCGCGCGAGTCTTTATAATGCCTTTCCGCTTGAAGGAGTTGAGGCTCTGCTGAATTTTATGAAAGAGTTTGAGGAGGCACACAGTGGAGATTAGACTAGCTCATCCCAATGAAGTTAAGGCCATTATGGCTGTGATTGAAGATGCCCGTGCTTTTCTGAAGGCTTCCGGCAGCGATCAATGGCAAGGAGCAGACGGTTACCCTACTGAAATTGACATTATCGATGACATTTTACTTGGTCAGGGATGGGTTGCCTTGGTTGAACAGGAAATTGTGGCTTATGCGGCGGTGATTACTGGTCGTGAAGAAGCTTATGAGCAGATTTATGATGGCAAATGGAAGCATAATCACCCACGTTACACGGTTTTCCATCGAATAGCTGTCTCTGCCAAGGCTAGTGGTCAAAAGGTGGCTCAGACCTTTATGCAGGGGCTGATTGAAGGAACCAAGGGACAGGATTTCCGTTGCGATACCCACGAGAAAAACCTGATCATGCAACATATTCTTGAAAAGTTAGGCTATGTCTATTGTGGTAAGGTACCGATTGATGGGGAACGCTTGGCCTACCAAAAAATCAAAACTCGGCAAGAACAAGCTTACTACCAAGAAGTGGCAGAGTTCGGTAGTTTGGACTAGAAAGAAGGGCACTCCCCCTTTTGGTGAGATGAGACCGGTTTTTATTGAATCAAATGACCGCTAATAGTCGGCTAAATTAATTGTGTCGATTGGCCAGACGAGTGGCTATCGCTTGATAGGGATAGCCTTGTAGCACCAAAAAGTGGTTAGGCGTTTTCTGATAATTGAAGTTTTGAACTTGAAAATCTTAAAGCAAAGATGGACGTGGATTCAAATTTTAGCGACGAAACCATAGGCTTGTTCACGTTCATAAGGATCAAAGAAGCTGTTTTGCAAAAATATAAAGAGGATCATCATGGTATTTAACATCACAACCTATAACAACATCAACAAAATTGGTTTGGCTGAGTTGGGCGACCACTTTACCATTGACCAAGTTGGAGCGGACCAGGCAGATGGCTATATCATCCGTAGTCAGAATTTGCATGGCGTTGACTTTCCAAGCAACCTCAAGGCTATTGCTCGTGCGGGTGCAGGGACAAATAATATCCCCGTTGATGAGGCAACTGCCCAGGGAATCGTAGTTTTCAACACGCCGGGCGCCAATGCCAATGCGGTCAAAGAGGCTGTTTTGACCGCTCTCTTTTTAGCGGCTAGAGATTACTTTTCAGCTACCCAGTGGGCAAATAGCCTCAAGGGGAGTGATATTCCTAAACAGATTGAGGCTGGGAAGAGCCAGTTCGCTGGGACTGAGATTGCTGGCAAGACTTTAGGGATCATTGGTCTGGGAGCAATTGGAGGACGGATTGCTAACGATGCGCGCCGTTTGGGGATGGAGGTCTTGGGTTACGATCCCTATGTATCCATTGAAACGGCTTGGAATATTTCTAGCCATGTCAAGCGGGTCAATGACCTGAAAGAGATTTTTAGCCAGTCTGACTACATCACGATTCACGTCCCGCTGACACCCGACACTGCTAATCTTGTTGATCGCTCGGCTATTGCCCTCATGAAAAAAGGAACGGTTCTGATCAACTTTGCGCGTGCTGAGTTAGTGAATCATGAGGCGCTCTTTGAGGGGATTGAGTCAGGGATAATTAAGCGTTATATCACCGACTTTGGGACTGAAGAACTCCTTAATCGCTCCGGAGTGACAGTCTTTCCGCATGTGGGGGGCTCGACCGAGGAGGCTGAGCTCAACTGTGCCATCATGGCCAGTCAGACGATTCGCCAATTCTTGGAGACAGGGGAAATCACCAACTCCGTCAACTTTCCTAATGTCCATCAGGCGCTTTCCGCTCCTTACCGTATCACCCTCATCAACCAAAATGTGCCAAATATGGTAGCGAAAATCACAACTGCTGTCTCTGAACTTGGTATCAACATTGACAACATCATCAATCGTTCTAAAGGAGAGTTTGCCTATACTCTTCTTGACTTGGAAGAAGACGATCGCAGCAAGATTGATCAGTTGGTGGCTACTTTTGAAGCAGACGAGCAGATTGTCCGCGTGCGGTTGATTGAAGGGAATCAGTAGACATGAGGCAGAAAGCCTTCCGTGAGCAGAAGCGCTTGGTGAGGAGGATGCTCAGACGTTTGGCTCGGCCTCTTGACTGGACAACTGATGGTAGCTCGTATCAGGACATTTGCTTCTGTGACCGTTTGGTGGTTGATGGACAAAAATTGTCATCACGGACAAGAAAGGCTTACCTGTCTGCTGTCTTTGCCTTTATGGCGAGAAACTTACCTCATCAGCCAGAGGGCGTTCGCTTGATTTTCCTCTTGAGAGAGGAAAATCTGCTATCCAGTCGAGCGATGCTCTTTTTTGACCAGACCTACTATGAGAACTTTTGGCGACGGAATTGGTCAGACCAAACGTGGTTAGAGGTTGATGCCTCGCCAAAGTTATTTTTGGGGTACGCCTTACCTAAGGTATTGCCAGCCAGGCTCTTTATCGAAAAAAATGGGAACACCACCACCCACCTTCTGGCTCTAGGCTAATTATAAAAAGGTGTTTGTTAAGCTCCTCCTTGAGGGGCTGGACTTTTCTTCGCTAGAATGGTATAAAAGGATAGAGCAAGAAAATTGGCTGAACGATCTAAAAATGAGAGGCTGATGATGTGTTCACGCCGTACTATGCTGGTTTTGGAAGGTGTATTGCTTGAGATGGGTGTGATGGCGTTGTCTTATAGTAATTATTCTCTGGGGTGAGCCTGTATTCATTTTCTGAAAAGATGGAAAAGGAGACCGTATGGTATTTATCAAAAGGATTTACCGCTCTCCCATCGGCGAACTTTCTCTGGTAGCTGATGAGACAGGCTTGATCGGTGCTTGGTTTCTGGGGCAAGCTCATTTTGAGCGAGGGATAAAAGAGCCTGTAGAAATGGGAGATTCTGTCATCCTTCAGCAGGCAGTGGAGTGGCTGGAGAGCTACTTTGCAGGCGAGGTGCTCGAAGTAGCTGTTCCCTTATCTCCTCAAGGTACTGCTTTTCAACAGCGGGTTTGGTCGGAGTTGGCAACCATTCCCTACGGACAGACCTGTACTTATAAGGATTTAGCAGACCGCATGCAATGCCGCTCTAGTCAAGCTATTGGTGGAGCAGTTGGGAAAAATCCGCTGTCCATCTTTATTCCCTGTCACCGTGTATTAGGCAGTGATGGGAGTTTGACGGGTTATGCTGGTGGCCTAGATAAGAAAATCTGGCTGCTCAATCACGAAAATGAACACCGAGCAGACTGACCGCTCTGCCATTTTCCCAAAAACGAAAGGAAAAAAATATGACCTATCTCTACTATGAATACCCTAAGTGCAGTACCTGTAAGGCTGCTAAGAAAGAGCTGATCCAGCTGGGTGTAGACTTCACAGCTGTTGACATCAAGGAAACACCACCGACAGCAAGCCAGCTCAAGGAATGGATGGCGGCGACTGGATTGGAGCTGAAAAAATACTTTAATACCTCTGGAAACAGCTACCGTGCCTTGGGGCTCAAAGACCGTTTTGACAGTCTGACGGAGGAAGAAGCCTTGGAGTTGCTTGCGGCGGACGGCATGCTGATCAAGCGCCCCCTCCTCATCAAGGACGGTAAAATCCTACAAATCGGTTACAAGACACCATATGCTGATCGCCTAAACTAGAAAAAAAGCTCCCTACCTTGTCAGGCTGAGACCTGATTAAGGTGGGGAGTGTTTGGTTTAGTTGAAGGGAGTTTTCGTTGATGAGGGAAGAACTCCCCTTTTCTAGATTAGGCGTCTGGCTTATCGCATGGTGACGAATTCTTCGGCACCGGTTGGGTGAATGGCAACTGTGGCGTCAAAGTCTGCCTTGGTAGCCCCCATCTTGATCGCAACAGCAAATCCTTGAAGCATTTCATCGAGGCCGTAACCGATACCGTGTAGGCCAACAACCTTCTCATCAGCACCAACAGTTACAAGTTTTAATTTGGTCATTTGACGGTGCTGGGTAACAGCCGAATACATAGATGCAAAGCTAGAGGTATACACTTTGACAGCCTCTTGTCCGTACTCTGCTATGGCTTGGGGTTCGGTCAGACCCACAGTCCCGATGGCAGGGTGAGAAAAGACAACGGTCGGAATATTGTCGTAATCCATCTTGGCCTGTTCTTGGCCATTAAAGAGCCGCTCTGCTAGAGTGCGTCCAGCCTTGATCGCCACAGGCGTCAATTCCTTCTCGCCCGTCACATCGCCAAGGGCGTAGATATGAGGGACAACCGTGTTTTGGAAGGCGTCAACGGCGATAAAGCCTCTGCTGTTTAAGGTGACACCAGCAGCTTCGAGATTGATTTGATCAACATTTGGCTTACGCCCAATCGCCCAGATCACATGGTCTGCAGTGTGGGAACTTCCATCTTCAAAGTGCAATTTTAGTTGGCCATTAGCTAGTTTTTCAAGCGATATTGGAATCTTATGGGTATGCAAACTAAGGCCGGTACGGGACATTTCATCAACGAGAGCTTCTACAATATAGGGATCAAAGTTGCGCAGAGGACTTTCTTTGCGGACAAAGAGGTCTGTTTTGACACCTAGGCTGTGGAGAACCCCAGCCAGTTCGACAGCGATGTAGCCTGCTCCGATAACTGCTACGGATTGGGGTAAATTTTCCCAGGCAAAGAAATCATCTGAAGTCTCCCCTAGTTCTGCTCCTGGAATGTTAGGAATGGCTGGGAGAGAGCCAGTAGCGATGAGAATATGGTCGGCAGAGTATTGCTCACCGTTGACTTCCACCGTTTTCTGGTCGATAAAACGCGCATAGCCCTCAATGTGAGTAATGCCGTTTCGAGCCCAATTATTGGCGTAGCCATTACGGGAACGCTCAACATAGGCTTCCCGATTTTGACGTAGGGTTTTAAAATCAAACTGGATTTGTGTGGGAGTGAAGCCATAGTCTGGTCCATAATGCTTGAAGGTCTCAGCGACTTGGGCACCGTACCACATGATTTTTTTAGGAACGCATCCAAGATTGACACAGGTCCCACCGACCTGTCCTCCCTCAATTACAGCAACCTTAGCACCGTGCATGGCAGCACGATTAGCAAAACCGGATCCACCTGATCCGCCTCCGATGACAATCACATCAAATTGTTTGCCCATTGTTTTTTAACTCCTTTTAGTCTTTTAGAGGTATTGTAGCCTTTTTTTAAGGAAAGGTCAAAAATCTGCTATGGGCAAGCAAGCGAGGTGGTCTGAACGCTCAATGAATATGGTAGGAAATCGCATGGTGGTCAACAATGATTACTGTCAGAAGCTTTGCTATTCCCCTACAAAAGGAAACTCCTTGAATAGAAAACTTACAGAATTGTAAGCTAAATCATGCCAAATGAAAGGTTAGGAACCGCTAATTTGAGGTATAATAGCATCAAGAAGTCAGGTGATCTTCTGAAAATAGTTTAAAAAATTGGAGAAGTCTTGCCAAATCGTTCAAATTATTGTATGATATAAACAAGACAAAGACACAAAGGAGATTATTATGTTTAGAGGAAAAAGCAAGGCATTTAAAGGGCTTGTAATCGGTCTGGGGAGTCTAGTGGTGGTTTCCCTAGTAGCTATGTTGGGGCTTGGCTTTTTAGGAGGAAATAAGGCAGAAACGGTCGATGAGATGAGCTATACAATCGCTGAAGCCAAAGAAGGTCAGCTCACGTCATCCACCCTTCTGACTGGAACAGTTAAGGCCAACGAAGAACAATATGTTTACTACGATGCAGCTAAGGGAGATATTGCTAATATTGCGGTCAAGGTTGGGGATCAGGTTCAAGTTGGCCAGGTCTTGTTCTCTTATGATGGCAAGGAGGCTCAAATGGCCTACGACGCAGCTGTCCGTGCTTTGAATAAAATTGACCGGCAAATTTACGAGCTTAATACTTACGGGGTGACAGTGACTGAGACTGGAGACGAAGAAACGGATCAACAGGCTACAGCGACAGCACAGCGTAGCGTCAACTCTCAGATGAGTGACCTCCAAGATTCACGCGCGGATGCTGTTGATGGCATCAACAAGGCTCAAGTGGCCTTAGATGAAGCTCAAGTTAAGAGCACCGTAGCTGGGACAGTGGTCGAAGTTAACCGTTCAGTTGCTAAGAGTACCACTGGTTCTGCTCAAACGGTTATCCATATCGTCAATAACAGTAGTCTGGTAGTTGCCGGAGAAATGTCTGAGTATAACTTGGCTAATATCAAGGTAGATCAGGAGGTCAGTATGACTTCTAAGGTCTATCCAGATAAGACATGGACAGGTAAAGTGAGCTATATTTCTGATTATCCGTCAAGTGCTGGAGGCAGTGATAGTTCAACTACAGCAGCAGGAGGCTCAAATGCGAAGTATCCATTTAAGGTGCAATTGACCAGTGATTTAGCAGAGTTAAAACAAGGTTTCACGGTTAGTATTCAAGTCAATAACAATCAAAAGGGCTTAATTGTGCCTGTCGGAGCAGTCCTGACAGATGATGAGACCACCTATTATGTCTATACCTATGACAAGACCAGTCACAAAATTAAACGCACAGTTGTTGAAATAGGGAGCGCGGATGGCGCTAATCAGCAGATTTTGAGCGGTTTGAAGGCTGGGGATAAGGTCATCGAAAATCCGACCATGGATTTGACAGATGGTCAGGAGGTGACAGTTGATGAGCAAGCCACTAATTGATATCAAAAATATTAACAAAAGCTATCGTAATGGCGATCAGGATCTTCAAGTCTTGAAGGACATCAGTCTGACCATTGAAGAAGGGGAGTTTGTGGCTATTATGGGCCCGTCTGGTTCTGGGAAATCTACTCTGATGAATATCATCGGGCTTCTGGATCAACCGACTTCTGGCCACTACCAATTGGAAGGTCAAGAGGTGGAGCACTTGGGAGACAAGGATTTGGCCAAGGTCCGCAACAAGCAAATCGGTTTTGTTTTTCAGCAGTTTTTCCTGCTGTCCAAACTCAATGCTGTTCAAAATGTGGAATTGCCTTTGATTTATGCAGGTGTTTCCCAAGGCAAGCGCAAGCGTTTGGCTGAGCAGTATCTTGATAAGGTGGAACTTTCTGCGCGTAAGCATCATCTGCCATCGGAACTTTCGGGCGGTCAAAAGCAGCGGGTAGCTATTGCCCGTGCGCTCGTCAATGATCCGGCTATCATCCTTGCCGATGAGCCAACAGGGGCCTTGGATACGAAGACTGGAGCGCAAATCATGGATTTAATGACAGAACTTAACCGTGAAGGTCGGACCATTGTCATGGTTACCCATGAGCCGGAAATCGCAGCCTATGCTAGCCGAAGAATTGTTCTGAGGGACGGCGTGATTACAGAAGATGTGAGAGAGGGGGAGTAAAATGGAAAACTGGAAATTTGCCCTAACCTCTATCTGGAGTCACAAAATGCGGTCTTTTCTGACTATGTTGGGGATCATCATTGGTGTTGCTGCGGTAGTTGTCATCATGGCATTGGGAAATGGGATGAAAGAGCAGGTGATTAGTAGCTTCTCTAAAGATCAGCAGGATATCCAACTCTATTATCAACCGGAAGAATCTGAAGAAGATGGCTTTATGTTCCCCGGAGCCTTCTATGGTGAGGATGCCACGCAGATTAAGGAAGAGTGGCTACCCTCTTTGTTGGAAATTGATGGGGTTGAAAATTACTATGTCACTAACGGGGCTAATGATACGGTCAGCTATGGCAATAAAAAGGCAGAATCGGTCAATTTGATAGGTGGAAACCTGACCTACTTTGATGTGAAGGATTACAAGGTTTTGGCAGGACGTTCGTTTAGAGCTGAGGACTACCAGACTTATGCGAGTATCATCATGGTGGATCAGACCTTGGCTGAGAAATTATTTGGAGACATGACTTCCGCTCTGAATCAGATTGTAACGGTGGGGAGTCGTAGCTTCTTGATTATTGGGGTCTTTGAAGACCCAGATGCGGGGACATCCATCTATGGGATGAAGTCTGGGGGGAGTGCCCTGATGACCAATGTTCAGCTGGCAGCAGAGTTTGGGACTCCGGAGGTTGGCAGTGCCTATATTCATATCAAGGATGTGAAACAGGCAACCAACATTGGTAATCTAGCTGCGGCTAAGCTGACTGAAATCTCTGGAGTCGCTGAAAAAGGTGGGAAATTCACCACTTTTGATATGTCAGGTCTAGTGGAAGATATCAACAGTCAGTTTGGGATTATGACAACGATTATAGGATCCATTGCAGGAATCTCACTCCTAGTCGGAGGAATTGGGGTGATGAACATCATGCTGGTTTCCGTCACAGAGCGGACACGGGAAATTGGCTTGCGAAAGGCGCTTGGAGCGACTCGATTTAAAATCTTGAACCAATTTTTGATCGAGGCCATGGTTCTGACCATGATTGGTGGTGCCATCGGGCTAGGTATCGCCTTTGGTCTGACTAAGATTTTAGAGGGAGTTTTTGCGGCTAATCCAGATATGGCTATGCCGGTCAGAGTTTCCTTGGATGTTGGCCTAGGCGCCATGCTTTTCTCCGCTTTTATCGGGATTCTGTTTGGAATTTTGCCAGCCAACAAGGCCAGCAAGCTCAACCCAATCGAAGCCTTGCGCTATGAATGATGATTGGCTTGTTGGAGGCAGTTGTTCCCTATTCGGCGAAACGTTTTCTGCCCCAATACGATTGGCGTTAGTGTGGCTCCTTGAGAGCCACAGAGAGTGATAGTCATAAAATAGAGCTACTAGGCCTTTTAGAGGAGTTCTAGTAACTCTATTTTTAATTTTTATCTTCGGAAGACCTGTTATTTCCCTAATGTGTTGAGTGTGGTATTTAGAAGATTGCCAAAAACTGGTTTCCTGACCAAAGCTTCCTCAGCTAACAGTTGTGTTACTAGGCATTTAGCTGAGGAGCTTGGTGACGAGTAGGGAAGGTCTCTCGAAAAAATTTGGGGAAATAGTGTATTTTCTTTGCTCATATAGCTGGGATTTATTCAAAAAAACTGTTGACATCGTTTTCATTTTGGTGTAGAATGACGGTATAATGTA
This sequence comes from Streptococcus ovuberis, assembly GCF_012396585.1. Lineage (GTDB taxonomy): Bacteria > Bacillota > Bacilli > Lactobacillales > Streptococcaceae > Streptococcus > Streptococcus ovuberis. The sequence goes on along the minus strand of NZ_JAAXPR010000020.1, from coordinate 30,891 downwards.
TTTGGATTGTAACTCTTCGGGAGGCATGACCTTGAAACTCTAAATTTAGGGGGTGAGGTATGTCTTCTGAAGAGTTTTTCGTTTAATGTATGATAGAAGAAAGGGTAGAACATGTCTAAAAAACTATTACTTCGTGCTGATGATCTTGGGTATTCTGAGGCGGTCAATTATGGGATAGAAAAATCTGTTAAGGAAGGACTGATTAGAAGCCTAGGTGTCATGGTTAATATGCCAGCGACTGAGCATGGTGTTAATTTAATTAAGGATTGTGATATTGCCCTTGGGGTTCATACCAATATTTGTGCTGAGAGGCCCCTAACAGATCCTAGATTGATTCCTAGTCTGGTTGATGACAATGGGTATTTTAAAAGTTCTAGGACCTACCGAGAAGCTAAAGAAGATTTTGTTGTCTTTGAGGAAGTTATTCTCGAGATTGAGGCACAATATCATCGTTTTGTAGAGCTATTCGGTCGTAAGCCTGATTATTTTGAAGGGCATGCTGTCGCATCGCAAAACTTTTTCAAGGGATTAGAACATGTTGCCAATAAATTTGGACTTAAGTATTCTCCTTTTTCAATGGGTGGAGAACCTGTGACGATTGGCCACTCTCAGGTAACCTTTACGATGGACAGTATGCTCCCAGATTATGATCCGCTAGTTATGCTTGAAAAAATAGTTGCTCTTGCCGGTGATGATGTGGTTCAACTGGCAGTCTTTCATCCAGGCTACCTTGATCACTATTTGCTAACCCATTCGACCTTATTAAACGAACGGTGTTTAGAAGTTGAGATTCTGACGGATCCCAGAGTTAAAGAGTGGTTAGTTGAGCAAGATGTCATCTTGATGGACTACCGGCAGTTGTAGAGGGAGGCCAGAAACAGAATAAAGGAACGAAGACCTTTTTGCTTTAGAGGTGGCTTGGTTTAGCCATTCAAGATAATAGAGGCATTTTGGTTTAAAGTCGGATGTCTAACAGGAGTTTTAAGTCCTTCAGCCACCAGTCTTTTTAGAGCACCTGCTTCCTCAGTTGTAGCTTTATTGGAGGGATGACCTAACTAAAAACTAGGTAACGCTAATATCTCAAAAACGTAGAGTATTTCAGAAACTGCCTATCCCTAATCGTTTGGATAGGCAGTTTTGGTTTCAGATTCTTTTCTAAGTCGATGCAAAAGTATTGATAATCGTGAGGCCATTATTTAAGCTATGCAACAGTTGGTTTTTGAGGTATTTTCCTCAAAAACTAGCCTAGACAAGAGATTCTTCGGTTGCTTGATCTTGTTGCAATGGCGTGTTGCTCTAGTTCTGGCTATATTTTAAATGGTTGAGAGCGCGAAAAAATCAAGGAAGGCTAAAAATAGAGATTTCGGTGTTAAAAGACTCGATAAACGTAAGGGTTGTCGGGTGTACCAACAGGGGTGATGGTATCAAGAACTACAGATGGTAGGGATTGGTTCAACCCTTGATGGTAGCTGACTTGAATGGTTCCTGTTGCAGTGACCCAAGTATTGTTAGGATAAATTGTCGGGCTCCCCGTTACCAATAGCCCAAAGACCCCCGAGTCGGCAATGCAGTGGATGATACCAAAACGAAAGACAAAAAGGTTATCAGACTTATCTGGGTCCTGATACACAAAGCCTGTGAAGCTGATGGTCTTGCCCACAAACCGATCGGGATAGTCGTAGATGACCTCCATGACCTCCATGTAGTTCTCTGTGTTGACCTGAATGTGGTCTAGCTTTTCATATTTGGCTAGACTTTTTTTCATCTCCTTGGTATAGGCAGATTTGGTGAAAAAAGAGGAGGTATCTGGACGCAGGTATTGGGTACTGGTTCCTTCTTGTTCCTGAGTGCCTCGATCATTTTCGGCTGCCAGCGGAAAGCTATAGCCTTTAGCGGAGACGGTAGTGGCGTCTAAGGTAACTGTTGGGAAAAATATCCCGACGATTAAAGGGATCAGGAGAACGGCAAGACTGCTGATTTTAGCTGTTTTGCTGGTTAAATGGCTGTGCGGTTTAAGCTGTTTAGTCCAGACGATGAGTTGGACAACAGCTAGAATAAACGAGAGCACCATGGACAGGTAAGCGAGATAAGAATAATGTAGGTTGATGTACTGGTTTAATTTGCCAGACAAGTGGAGGTACATGGTCACTTCAAAGTACCCCATTAAAATCAGAAAACGCAACATCACAGACCTCCTAGGACAAGTGCGTAGGCGATGACAACCATGCTAGAGACGAACAGAAATTGAATGATGGCCTTGGTCTGGAAATAATTTTTCATCATCAGCAGGTTTTTAACATCGATAATAGGGCCGATGACGAGGAAGGCTATGACAGGAGCCATGCCAAAGCTGGATAGGAGAGAAGCGCCGATAAAGGCATCTGCTTCACTACAGAGTGAGAGCAAGAAGGCAAGGGTCATCATCAGTAAGATGGCTGTTAAAGGATTGGTGGTTAAACTGAGCAGGATTCGCGTGGGAACGTAGACCTGAACCAAACTAGCAAAAAGACACCCAAAAACGAGATAACGCCCAGTATCAAAAAATTCATCAATCGCTTGGATGAAGACTTGAAACAATTTTGCGCTAGGGCTTAGATGGGAAAAATCGTGGTCATGGACGGCCTTGCGATGAGGTTTTAGGATGGGCTCCTTTTGGACAAAGGCCAGAAGAAGGCCGAGAACCAGAGCCACTAAAATAGCTCCCAGAGCGCGAAGGGCTAGAAAGCGCCAGCTATTTCCAAAAGCAGTATAGGTGGCAAGTAAAACAATGGGGTTGATCACAGGAGCTGTCGCCAGGAAGGGAATAGCGGTGTAACTTGGGACCTTTTTCTCCAAAAAGCGGTTGACGATGGGGACGATGCCGCATTCGCAAGAGGGGAAGAAAAAGCCAATGAAGGTACCAAAGATAATCCGTAAGACCTTGTGCTGAGGCAAGTGCTGGTGCACCTTGTCGGGGGTAATATAGACTTCAATAGCTCCTGAAATCAAGCTTCCGATCAGGACAAAGGGCAGGGCTTCAATGATGATGGATAAAAAAATGGCGCCTGCTTGAAGCAGGCTGGTTGGTAGATGGGCAAACATGGCTAAACTTCCTTGGCATCTGGCTGAACTTGCTTAGTTGCCTTTGCCTGAGGGTCAGGGAAGGTAACCGCTTCTAACTCATCGAATTTGGCAAATTTTTCAAAGAGTTTATCCCATTCGTCTTGTTTATGGTAGGTTACTGGCATACGATTGTCTCCTTATGTTTACGAGTGTCCAGTGGATTGACTAAAGGCCAGGCCGGTAGTCATTTTTGCTGAAGGCAAAACCGGAGTGGCTATTAGAGGGATCGCCTTATAAATACGGCAACAACGTGTGGAAAGTGCTGGTGAGAGCCTCTTGCCTTGTCCCATTTCAGGAAGCCCCCTAGAGTGGGTAGAAACAACAGTCTTAACGGATTTTCTTGAACCCTTGCCCCATGCCTTTCTCAGTACCCTATATTATACTACAAATGGGAAGAGAAAGACAGTTTTAGAGTGGCTCGTGTCAGAACAAGAGGGTTCGTTTGTTTTAGAGTCACCCTCTTTTTTAGCTGGTAAAAGGGGGCTCGAACGTGTTATAATAGGTCTTATGGACAAGAAATATTTACAAATAGCTGAGGCTTTAGGCCTCAGTCTCAAACAGATTGATACAGTGCTTAGTCTGACCGCAGAAGGGAATACGATTCCCTTCATCGCTCGTTACCGCAAGGAAGCGACGGGAGATTTGGACGAAGTGGCCATTAAGGCCGTGATTGACCTCGACAAGAGCTTGACAGCCCTCGCTGATCGTAAGGCTAGTGTTCTGGCCAAGATTGAATCGCTCGGTAAGCTGACAGAAGGTTTGAAGGAAGCGATCGAAGGGGCGGAAAAATTAGCGGATGTTGAGGAACTCTACCTGCCATATAAGGAGAAGCGTCGCACTAAGGCAACCGTTGCGCGTGAAGCAGGTTTATTGGCTTTGACACGGTTAATCTTGCAAAATGTTTCAGATTTGCAAGAGCAGGCAGTAAACTTTGTCTCAGAGAGCTTTTCTAGTGCAGATAAGGCTTTGGCTGGAGCGGTTGATATTTTGGCGGAGAGCTTGTCTGAGGATGCGAAGTTGCGGGCATGGACTTATAATGAAATCTGGACTTACTCTAGCCTGGTTTCCAGCCTAAAGGATGAGAGTCTGGACGATAAGCAGGTATTTCAGCTTTATTATGCCTTTTCAGAGCCTGTGCAGAAGTTACAAGGCTATAAGATTTTGGCCATCAACCGTGGTGAAAATTTGGGAATCCTAAAGGTTAGCTTTGAGCACCATTTTGAGAAGATGCAACGATTTTACCAAGCGCGGTTTAAGGTGTTAAATCCTTATATTGAAGCAGCCATTACGGATGCCATTAAGAAAAAAGTGGTTCCAGCCATGGAACGTCGCGTACGGGCAGAGTTGACCGAGAGTGCAGAAGATGGTGCGATTCGCCTCTTTTCAACGAATCTGAGAAACCTTCTCCTGGTGCCACCGCTTAAGGGCAAGACCGTTTTAGGGTTTGACCCAGCCTTCCGGACGGGGGCTAAGTTGGCCGTTGTGGATGCCACAGGCAAACTCCTGACAACCCATGTCATTCATCCGGTCAAACCAGCTTCCGCTCGTCAAATCGAAGAAGCCAAGCAAGAACTGTCTCAATTGATTGACCAGCATGGTGTGGAAATTATCGCTATTGGCAATGGAACAGCGAGTCGTGAAAGCGAAGCTTTTGTGGCAGAGCTTTTGCCAGCCCACGATGGTGTGAGTTATGTGATTGTCAATGAAAGTGGCGCTTCTGTTTACTCGGCTTCTGAACTTGCGCGACATGAATTCCCAGATCTCACTGTCGAAAAACGCTCTGCCATTTCCATCGCTAGACGCCTGCAAGACCCTCTGGCAGAGCTGGTCAAGATTGATCCTAAATCGATCGGTGTCGGTCAGTATCAACATGATGTCAGTCAGAAAAAACTCAGTGAAGAGCTGGACTTTGTAGTGGACACGGTGGTTAACCAGGTCGGGGTCAATGTCAATACGGCCAGTCCTGCTCTCCTAGCCCACGTGGCTGGTCTCAATAAGACGATTTCTGAGAATATTGTCAAATACCGTGAAGAGAACGGGGAACTGAAGAGCCGTGAGGAGCTCAAAAAAGTCCCTCGTCTGGGCGATAAGGCGTTTGAGCAGGCGGCAGGTTTCCTGCGTTTACCGAATGCAGAAAACTTTCTGGACAACACTGGGGTTCACCCGGAGTCTTATGCAGCTGTTGAGAGTTTGCTAACACTCTTGGACATTACAGATTTGGATGAGACAGCACATGCCAAACTTGAAAAAGTAGACCTACCTGTGGTTGCACAAGAAATTGGGATCGGTCAAAGCACTCTGAAAGACATTGTCTCGGATCTTCTCAAACCGGGTCGTGACCTGCGGGATGATTTTGCTGCGCCTGTGCTTCGTCAGGATGTCCTTGACATGAAAGATCTCCAAATTGGGCAAGAATTGGAAGGGGTAGTGCGCAACATTGTTGACTTTGGTGCTTTTGTTGATATCGGGGTGCATGAAGACGGTCTCATTCATGTGTCTCGAATGCAGGAGCGCAAGCGTGATAAGAAGACAGGTCGCCTTCCTCAGCTTCCTCACCCTAGTCAAATTTTGTCTGTTGGGGACATTGTGACCGTCTGGGTGACAGAAGTGGACATCAAGCGAAGCCGTATTGGCCTAAGTCTTCTAAAACCTAAAGCTAAAGAATAGGGAGAATCAATGAAATCATTTTCGACCGAGGATCTGAAGTGGACACGGGAACCTGAGGTCTACGAGATTGCAGAGGATCGGGTTACTATCACGACCCAGCCCCATACCGATTTGTGGCAAAAGACCTATTACCAGTTTGTCAATGACAATGCTCCTGTTCTGCAGATGGAGACCGATGAACCCTATTTCTCTTTCACGGTCAAAACGGAGTTTACGCAAAGCCATACCCGATTCGATCAATGCGGAATCGTGGTTTATCTGGATTCGGAAAATTGGCTCAAGGGTTCTATTGAGTATGAAAATGAGGAGTACCAGCACTTGGGAAGTGTGGTGACCAATCATGGCTATTCGGATTGGGCGACGACAGCTATACCCGCTTCGGTCAAAATCATACGGTACCGTTTGAGCAGATGGGGGGCTGATTATTGCATTGAATATTCTGAGGACGAGCTCCATTTCCAGCAGATGCGGATTTGTCACTTGCATAAGGGGGCTGGAACCATTCGGTTTGGCCTCTATGCCTGCTCGCCAGAAGCGTCCTCTTTTACAGCCATCTTTAGCGAAATGAGCTTAGGGGAGTGTCAATGGTTGGCCCATGATGGCCAACAGCCAGATGAGGTCTAGTTCCGTGGATTTACTGACCTATGTTCGCGAGGTGTCGCTAGAGGATTTTGGGAAACCCTTTGAGCATGAGGCTATTTGGAATAGTCGCTTGCGCAGTACAGGAGGGCGTTTCTTTCCAAAAGATGGGCATTTGGATTTTAATCCTAAGGTTTTGGAATATCAGGGATTAGAGGTGTTTAGGAAAGTTGTCCGCCACGAACTGTGCCACTACCATCTTTACCATGCTGGAAAGGGCTACAAGCACGGGGACAAGGATTTCAAGGAACTGCTTCAGCGGGTTGACGGCCTGAGGTTCGTCCCTCACCTATCCCAGCAGACTCTGTATAAAACTTACCGCTGTGAAAGTTGTGGACAGCTTTATAGCCGTAAACGCCAGATAGACACTACAAAATACCGCTGTGGCCGTTGCCGAGGGAAGCTCAGTTTTGTAGGAGAAGAGATGATTTGAGTTGGTTTAGGTCAATTCTTAGCTTGTCAGCCACTTTGGCTAGTCAGATTGGCGTCAATTCTAGGTAATGATTTACTTTTTTGATTGAGGTCAATTCTGCTGGTAAATTTCTAAGATTATGGTATAATAGACCCTGCTGTGATTTTTAGAAATCAGAACTGAAAGAGACATGTTGTAATGAAGAAAATTAAAATTACTGGTAACCGCCCATTAAAAGGGGAGATTACTATTTCGGGGGCTAAAAATTCGGTGGTTGCCCTGATACCGGCGGCTGTTTTAGCAGATGATTTGGTCATTTTAGATGGTGTGCCCCAGATTTCAGATGTTGATAGCTTGATTGATATCTTGGAAGTCATGGGGGTTACTGTTGAGCGGGATGGAGAGACGTTAACCATTGATCCTCGCGGTCTTAAAAATATGCCTATGCCCTACGGTAAAATCAATAGCTTAAGAGCGTCTTATTATTTTTATGGAAGCCTTTTGGGGCGTTTTGGAATTGCGACCGTTGGCTTGCCAGGAGGCTGTGACTTAGGACCTCGGCCGATAGATCTTCACCTCAAGGCTTTTGAAGCCATGGGAGCGACCATTAGCTATGAGGGCGAGAACATGACCCTTAAGGCAGTTGATGGACAAATGCACGGTGCGACCATCTTCATGGATACGGTATCGGTCGGTGCGACCATTAACACGATTTTGGCAGCTGTTAAAGCTAAAGGAAGAACCGTCATTGAGAATGCCGCACGTGAGCCTGAAATCATTGATGTGGTGACTCTCCTCAATAATATGGGAGCTCATATACGTGGGGCGGGGACTGATGTGATTACCATTGAGGGTGTAGAACGCCTTTCAGGTACCCGCCATCAGGTTATTCCAGATCGGATTGAGGCGGGGACTTATATCGCTTTAGCTGCGGCTGTTGGTCAAGGGATCAAAATAAATAATGTCCTCTACGAACACCTAGAATCCTTCATCGCCAAGTTAGAAGAAATGGGGGTTCGTATGACGGTCTCCGAAGATAGTGTTTTTGTGGAACCTCAAGGAAGCCTACGGTCTGTTAGTGTCAAGACAGCTCCTTATCCAGGTTTTGCGACTGATTTGCAGCAACCATTGACCGCCCTCTTATTGAAGGCTACAGGTCAGGGGACGGTTCATGATACCATTTATGAAAAACGGGTAGGCCATGTTCCAGAATTAGCCCGTATGGGTGCTGACATTAGCGTAAAAGGGGATAGAATTGCTTATCGGGGAGCTAATCCCTTGGAAGGAGCCCAGGTTAAGGCGACGGATCTTCGGGCGGGCGCTACCTTAGTCATTGCAGGCTTAATGGCAGATGGTCAAACCACCATCACCAACGTTGAATTTATTTTACGTGGTTATTCAAACATTATTGCCAAGTTGCAGGCTTTAGGCGCAGAGATTGAGCTGGTCGAAGAGGCCTAATCCTATCCCCCTCAGTTCTTGACTTAGCTGAGGGGTTTTGTCGCAGACCTTGAGCGGACCGTTAACAAACAAGCGTGCGAGCACAAGCGATTTAGTCTTAGGATAGGCGGTAAGTGACTTTGTGCAGATGCTAAGTTAAAAGTGGGGGAGAAGCGATGTGGAATGCTTTAGCTAAGTGGGCATGGGTTGAGACGGAACGCTTGATTCTGCGCCCTTTCCGTTATACAGACGCCCAAGACCTTTATGCGATTTTATCAGATCCAGATAACACGCGCTTTATCCATCCCAGCCTAGACAGTTTTGAGCTGTGTCAGACCCTTTTGGTTGAGGCTTTCCTACGTCAACCTTTAGGGATTTGGGCTTTGGAGGACAAGGTTAGTGGTCGTATGATCGGCTCCATTCGCTTGGAGCAAATCCAAGTTAGAACAGGCCAGGCAGAGATCGGCTATTTCCTGCACAGAGATTTTTGGAGGCAGGGCTTTGGTAAGGAAGCGTTGAGGCAACTTGTCTTCTTGAGTTTTAGCCAATTCCCTCTTAGACGCTTAATTGTTAAAACCCATGATGAAAATAGGGCAAGCCAAGCCTTGGCTGAGAGTGTAGGTTTTTCATTTTACCGACAGTATAAGGGGAGTGACCGCTATTCGCATCGCATGAGAACATTTAAAGATTACCGTTACGATCGAAAAGATTACCAGTTGAAGGAGACAAAATGATTACAATAAAATCAGCTAGAGAAATTGAATTGATGGACAAAGCAGGAGATGTTTTGGCCAGTATCCATGTCGGTCTAAGGGATTTGATCAAACCAGGTATCGACATGTGGGAGATTGAACTTTACGTGCGAAAACGCTGTAAGGAGGAAAATGTACTCCCCTTACAAATTGGTGTGGATGGTCATTTGATGGACTATCCCTATGCCACTTGTTGTTCCATCAATGATGAAGTTGCCCATGCCTTTCCCCGTCATCGCAAATTGGTCGAGGGAGACATGATCAGCGTGGATATGGTTCTGGGATTGGCAGATAAGTCAGAGTTAGATGTCTCTAAGCTAGACTTTGACAATGTTCCCGCCATGAAACAAGTGACTCAACGCTTCACAGGAGGTGTGGCAGATTCTTGCTGGACCTATGCGGTAGGAGAGGTATCTGAAGAGGTTAAGGCTCTCATGCAAATCACTAAAGAATGCCTTTATAAAGGGATTGAGCAAGCTGTTGTAGGCAATCGTATTGGAGACATCGGTGCTGCTATTCAGGCCCATGCAGAAAGCCATGGTTACGGAGTGGTCCGTGATTTAGTAGGTCACGGTGTCGGACCAACCATGCACGAAGAGCCGATGGTGCCCCACTATGGACGTGCGGGACGCGGGCTTCGCCTGCGTGAGGGAATGGTCCTGACGATTGAACCCATGATCAACACGGGGACTTGGGAGATTGATACCGATTCTAAGACGGGATGGGCGCATAAGACGTTAGACGGAGGCCTGTCTTGCCAGTACGAACACCAATTTGTCATCACCAAGGATGGTCCAGTGATCTTGACTAGCCAAGGAGAAGAAGGAACCTACTAGGAGGTCAACCGTGAAAGCCTTTATCCAAAAAATCCAAAACCACCCCTTTGTCCAAAACTTTCTTCGTTTTTTCCAAGGGGCTGAGATGGATTTGACCAGTATAGCAGTCGCTTACTACTTATTAGTAGCGATTTTTCCTGTTTTTTTCCTCCTCAGTTCACTCCTACCGTATTTGCCGATTCAGGTAGAAGATGTCTTGGACTTTCTCAAAAATGCCTTGCCTGGAGAAATTTACGAGTATCTCGGAGCTATGGTTAAAAATATTTTGACCAATCCTTCCTCAGGCTGGTTGGGACTGTCAATTGCAACGACCCTGTGGACCTTCTCGCAGTCTATGATTATTCTGCAAAAGGCCTTTAACAAGGCTTATGGGATGGAAGATCACCGCGATATGGTTGTGGGCCGTTTAGTTGGCATCCTGGTCGGCGTGATTCTGCAGGTTGGACTTTTCCTCTTGGTATCTGTTGGTTTTTTTGGGGAGACCATCATTTCCTTTGTCAACCGTTTTGTTGCACTTGATATGAAGGCTCTGAGAACGGTTCTTTCATGGACGCAACCGTGGATCTTTTTAGGCTTTATATTGATTATTATGATGCTCTACGCTTTCTTGCCCAATGTCCGCATCAAAAAAGTGCGCTATGTCCTGCCAGGAACACTCTTTGTGGTAGGAGTCTTGTCAGGAACAACCAACCTTGTCTCCCTTTACCTGGACCAGTACATGGGTAAGTTTGAAAGCTTCCAGTTGGTGTCCTACGTGTTATTGTTGGTGGTAATGGTTTGGTTTATCTTGATTGCGCAGTTACTGATTGTTGGTGCAGTTCTCAACGCTAGTTTTCAAGCTCTGGACGAACCGAGCTTCACAGCTCGTCGTGGAACACTAGCGGGACTTATGGAAAAGTTGAAAAACCTTAAACGTAAACAAGAAAAGGGCGTCAAAGGGACACAAGGCCTACTGGTTATGGATGTAGATAGTACTCTCATTCAGGAGGAAGCCATTGACATTTTAGGCGAGTTGGCAGGCGTTGGTCCTCAGGTTGCAGCGATTACAGAAAAGGCTATGCAGGGAGAGCTAGACTTCGAAGAAGCGTTGAAAGCGCGTGTGGCCCTGCTAAAAGGGTTGCCAGAGACTGTTTTTGACTTGGTCTTGACCAAGCTTCATTTTAATACAGGTGCAGAACAGCTGGTTGAAGAGCTTCATGCCAGAGGCTACAAGATTGGGTTGGTTTCGGGTGGTTTCCATGAAAATGTAGACCCCTTAGCCAAGAAGTTGGGAATTGACTATGTCAAGGCCAATAAGCTGGAAGTCAAGGATGGACAGTTGACAGGACGGATCGAAGGCGATATTGTGACCAAGGCAACTAAATTGGCCATGCTGACAGCTTGGGCGAAAGAAAATAACCTGGAGTTATCGCAGACGATCGCTATGGGGGATGGCGCCAATGATCTGCCCATGATTGAAAATGCAGGAATTGGTATCGCTTTTAATGCCAAGCCCATGGTAAAGGCTATGGCGCCGTACCAGATCAACACGCTAGACCTTTATCAGGTCATCGAAATTATGGATCAAAAGGATCAGACTTCCCCAGAAAAAGACACTTAAAGCCATATTGCAAATACTAGAGATTGAAGAGCGGATTTCGTTGAGTGGCTCTTCAATCTTTTTTGAATACCCAAATGGAGACTTTTTGACGAAATAGGAGAAAAAAAGTAGAATGAGGGTATAAAAAAAGAACGTTACCAGAGGAGGTTCCTATGTCCCCATACCAAATAGTGATGGAATGTTTAGGGAGGCTTGGGATAGACATAGAGCTTGTGGAACATCCACCAGCCTACACGACAGAAGAAGCCGATCGTTATATCAAAGGGATTCCTGGAGTTCGCACCAAGTCCATGTTTTTGACCAATAAGAAAAAAACCGCTTATTATCTCATTATCATGGATGATCAGAAACGTCTTGATATGGAAAAACTCACGGAGCTTCTTGAAACCACCCGTCTGCGAATGGCTTCTGCTAATAGCCTCAAGGAAAAATTAGGTATAGCACCAGGTTCTGTTTCAATCTTTGGATTACTGAACAACCGAGAACGAGACGTTCAGGTGCTTTTAGATAAGGCAATTTTATCCGAAGACAGAATGAGTTTCCATCCCAATGACAATACCAAGACAGTTTTTTTGTCTACGGCAGATATGTTGCGGTTTATTGATGACCTGGGCTACGCTTATCAAATGATTGACGTGTAACAAGTGTAAGCACAGTGAAAATCGTGGCTAACTATCCACTAAAAGGATCAGCAGAGGAAAATGATTGATTGTCCGTTGTTTTTTTGAAATGGTAGCCTAAAAAGGTGCCTGATGGTATCAAAACATGCCTTGCCTTAGACTATTAATCAAGAATGAAAGGACGATAAAATTCATGAAAACAGATGTAAGTTAAAAACATATCTCCATATTGAAGATACATCTCTTATCATCAAGCCTATGTCGCGAAATGCCCAGCGCTCGGCTTTTGTTATCTGGGAATTTGTGGTAAAATAAGAAGATAATGAATGAGTGAGGGCTATTATGCGGTGTCCAAAATGTAACGGGTTGAAATCTAGTGTTATTGACAGTCGTCAGGCAGAAGATGGCAATACCATCCGTCGTCGCAGAGAATGTGAAGAATGCGATCACCGTTTCACAACGTATGAACGTGTGGAAGAAAAAACCTTGGTGGTTGTTAAAAAAGATGGTACTCGGGAACAATTCTCGCGAGATAAGATTTTTAATGGAATAATCCGTTCTGCCCAGAAACGGCCAGTATCCAGTAGTGACATTGATGAAGTGGTTAACCGGATTGAGCAGAAAATCAGGAGTCAGCATGATGGTGAAGTGGAGAGTGATGTGATCGGAAATCTGGTCATGGCAGAGTTAGCGGACCTGGATGAGATTACTTATGTTCGTTTTGCGAGTGTTTATCGAAGCTTCAAAGATGTCGGGGAATTAGAAAACCTGCTCAAAGAAATCATCAAAGGAAATAAGAAAAAAGGATAAGCCATGCGACCAAATGAGACCTTTTTCTACGTCAAAAATCGGCGTACTCATCAGGATATGGAGAGTTTAACACGTTACTATCTTCCTTTGATTGGTCCTTTAGGACTATCCCTTTACGCTTACCTTGTTAGCTTTCAAGATGATGGGGAAAAGGGGCACTTATTTAGCGATATCTTGTCCTATCTTAATGTTGGCATGTCCGATTTTGAAAAGAGTTTAGCGACCCTGACAGCCGTGTATCTCGTGGATTTTTCGCAACTCGAAACGGGTCACTACCGCTTGGTGTTACATTCACCGTTGACGGCTTCCTCCTTCTTTGAGCATCAGGTCCTAGCTAATCTTTTGACTAGAAGACTGGGCGAAACTAAGGTAGAGCGCTTAAAACCAGCTCCTCTAGTTCCAGCCAAATCACTGAATCAGCCCTTATCTTCCATCTTTAGACAGGTCGATTCGGTCTATTTTAAGCCTAAAAAGGCCTTGCCAGAAGATTTTGACTTGGACCATTTTAAGCAGTTGATGGCTCGGGACAATTTACGCTTTGACAAAGAATCTGACGATATTTTGGAACTTTTTCGCTTTTCAGAAAAAACCCAAAAAACGTGGTATGAGACCTATCAGTTGGCTAAGGAAACAGCTGTTGGTCAGGTGATTTCGACGAAGCGGTTGTTCAGCACATTGCAGGCTCAGCCGGTATCCAATCAAGCCTTTTCAGAAGCCGAAAACTCCTTAATCCGATGGGCCAATCGCCGAGATCCTATAGGATTTTTGGCCGATATAAAACAGGCTAGGCAAGCAGTGGTGACAAATTCAGAGCGCCAATTGGTCAAACAATTGACCCAGCTAGGTCTCCTGGATGGTGTGATTAATGTTGCTGTCTTTTATACCTTTCAAAAACTAGATAGTGCCAATCTTAATGAAAAATATGCCCTGAAATTAGCTAATGATCTGTCCTATCAGAAAATAGCCAGCGCAGAGGCGGCGATCATCTACTTGCGGGGGGAACGTTCTAAGAGTGGTGACGCTAAGAATGATCAGGTGAAACCTAAAGCAGCTTCCAGTAATGTACCGGAATGGAGTAAGGAAAGTTATCGAACAGAGGCTACCCCAGAAGAACTAGAGAGATTAGAAGCGCTTAGGCGCAGAATGTTAGGCGATAAGGAGGTGGAATAATGCAAGAAATTTCTAGTCAAATAGCCAATCGGGCTATCAAAGGAACTAAGACTTATGAGGAATTAAAGGCAGAAATCCTTGCCGACCAGGAAGTTCAAGCCTTTATTGCCACACATCGTATGACAGAGGCAGAAATCCTTCGCTCGGTCTCTAAGTTTTTTGAATTTATCAAGGAACGGGATAACTACTTAACCAAGTCAGTAGCCTATATTTTGAAGGGGTATCGCCCTAAGTTAATCATGAATAAGGGTTACGCTGATGTCAGTTACGAAGAGACCGAGGAACTGCTTGAAGCTGTTTCTCAAAAGAGCATTAATCAACGGATCAATTTGGTAAACCTTCCTAAGAGCCTTCGTCAGGTTTCTGCAAGGGACATGGATTTTAGGGATCCCAATCGTGAGGCCATTTACCTCTACTTGGCTGATTTTGTGGATGGATATGGGCAATCTTATCGCTCAGGTCTCTACCTCTATGGTTCTTTTGGCGTTGGGAAAACCTTTGTTATGGCTTATTTGGCTCGCGAACTGTCTGAGAAATGCCAAGTGGCGACTACCTTGCTTCATTTTCCAAGCTTTGCCGTTGATATTAAGAATGCCATTAGTACAGGCAGTGTCAAAGCGATGGTTGATGACATCAAGACTGCTCCTGTCTTGGTCTTAGATGATATTGGAGCGGAGCAATTCAGTGCTTGGATCCGTGACGATGTTTTGCAGGTTATTTTGCAGCACCGTATGCAAGAAGAATTACCGACCTTCTTTACCTCGAACTTTAACTTGGAAGACTTGGAGCGGCATTTTGCCAATGGCAGAGCAGGCGATGAAACTTGGCAGGCCAAACGACTGATGGAGCGGATTAAGTTTTTAAGTACCCCCATGCATCTTAAAGGAGACAATCGCAGATGAACGAAACCATCAAACTTATGAAAAACCATGTATCTGTTCGCTCCTTTCTTGAGGAAAGCATTCCTGATGAAGAGCTGACAGCTATCTTGGAGGCTGGGCAAGCAGCATCTAGCTGGAAAAATTTTCAGTCCTACAGCATGATTAAAATCAGATCAAAAGAACAAAAACAAGCCATTTACGACTTGGAACCACAACCTTGGATACTGACCTGCGATACCTTTGTCATCATGGTAGGAGATCTCCATAGGGCCCAACTAGCGACAGAAGGGCACGGCCAAACGTTCTATCCTCAGGGAGCTGAGAACCTCTTAATCACATCGGTTGATGCGGCTCTTGCTGGCCAAAATATTCTCTTAGCGGCTGAAAGTCTGGGGTATGGTGGGGTGATGATTGGTATGATTCGTCAATCAGCCGATCGTTTGGCAGAACTCTTACAATTGCCTGACCATACTTACCCGATTTTTGGGATTGCTCTAGGTGTGCCTAAGCGTCATAATCCTGTTAAGCCTCGTTTGCCTTTGGCAGCGGTAGCATTTGATGAGGTTTATCAACCGGCAACAGCAGAAGTTATTGCGGATTTCGATCAGGTACAAACAGTCTATGCAGGTGCCCGTCAGACAGAGTTATGGTCTGAGCGAATAGCTCAACAATTTGGCCATCCTGAAAGTCCTGTGACTCAAGAACATTTGATTCGGAAAAAACTTCTCTAAGCGAATCATTCTGTTAACCATTTTTATTGAAAAAATAAAGGAGGCCTCATGGCTTTACCAGTAGTTGCGATTGTTGGACGTCCCAACGTCGGAAAATCAACCTTTTTTAACCGTTTGGCAGGTGAGCGAATTTCCATTGTCGAAGACGTGGAAGGAGTTACGCGTGACCGAATTTATGCCACAGCGGAATGGCTCAACCGTCAATTTTCTATCATTGATACAGGAGGGATTGATGATGTTGATGCTCCCTTTATGGAGCAGATTAAGCACCAAGCGGATATCGCTATGACTGAAGCAGATGTCATTGTTTTTGTTGTGTCTGGCAAAGAGGGGATGACCGATGCAGATGAGTATGTGGCGAGGATTCTTTACAAGACCAATAAGCCTGTCATTCTCGTTGTCAATAAGGTTGATAATCCGGAGATGCGCAATGACATCTATGATTTTTATGCTCTAGGGCTAGGTGATCCTTATCCTGTTTCTTCTGTTCATGGAATGGGGACAGGGGATGTGCTGGATGCTATCGTGGACAATCTCCCTTTACAGACGGAACCTGAAAACCCAGATATTATCAAATTCAGCCTGATTGGGCGCCCAAATGTCGGAAAATCAAGCCTGATTAACGCTATTTTGGGAGAAGAGCGTGTCATCGCCAGTCCTGTGGCGGGAACGACCCGTGATGCTATTGATACCCATTTTACCGATAGTGAGGGTCAAGAGTTTACCATGATTGATACCGCTGGGATGCGCAAGTCTGGAAAAGTCTACGAAAATACGGAGAAATACTCGGTTATGCGGGCCATGCGGGCTATCGACCGTTCCGATGTGGTCTTGATGGTCTTAAATGCCGAAGAAGGCATTCGCGAGTACGACAAGCGGATCGCTGGTTTTGCTCACGAAGCAGGTAAAGGGATCATCATCGTGGTCAACAAGTGGGATACCCTTGAAAAAGATAACCACACTATGAAAAATTGGGAAGAGGATATACGGGACCAGTTCCAGTACTTGTCCTACGCCCCGATCATCTTCGTGTCGGCCTTGACCAAGCAACGCCTCCACAAGTTGCCAGACATGATCAAGACCATCTCTGAAAATCAAAACATGAGGATTCCATCAGCTGTTCTTAACGATGTCATCATGGATGCTATTGCGATTAACCCGACACCGACTGATAAGGGCAAACGCCTCAAGATTTTCTACGCGACCCAAGTGGCGACCAAGCCACCGACCTTTGTTGTCTTTGTCAACGAAGAGGAGTTGATGCACTTCTCTTATATGCGCTTTTTAGAAAACCAAATCCGTAAGGCTTTTGTGTTTGAAGGAACACCGATCCATTTGATTGCAAGAAAGAGAAAATAGGAGTGTCATTGTAAAGATAGTGTTTTTTACAAAGGTAGGCTACGCTCTGGGGAAGAAGGAGGGGCATCTGATGAGACACACGAACGCTTTTTACCAAAACCTCTTGTTTCGTTATCTGATTGGCTATGGAATTTTCCATGTTTTGCTTGCAGTATGTCTTTTATTGTTTGAGAGAGGCTGGGGATTGTTTGCTTATCTCTGGCTCTTTGTTCCCCACTTGCCTATTTTCTTGGTAGGGGCTCTTGTTTCCTTTTTAGGCAAAAAGACCCAGAACCGCTGGGTCTGGTTGGAGGCAACTCTTCTCTTTGTCCTATCTAACGTTTGGTGGGTCTATAGTGGTCTACAGGGGACCTCTTACCGAATTTATTTCTATCCGATAATCGTGACACTGGTCCCCATTTTTGCAACCATTCAGCTAGCGTATGTTGAAAAGTTATCCCCCAAAAATAATGGAAGTGAGAAAGAACTCTGAAGAGTGGAAAGGAATTCTTCCACACTCCTTAGCTTCAAGGTTTAAGCTAAAACGGGTTATGCGTGGATTTTTTCTGCCCTGCTTTTTGTCAGTTTTATTTTTCTTGACAAGCTGGTACAAGCAATGGATACCACTGCTATGTTCCATCTTTACACAGATTGACATTTAATCGAATGCCTAGCCCTCCTAGTGGTTCCACGGCGAACGGAGTGATTTGCTTGTTTAGGGTTCTCATGCTAGATGAAAATCAAAATCTGAATGAGTTCTTGGTGGCCAACGAGTAACTAGTTTGACGCAATGCAGCAACTCCAAAAATCTTTGAAGAGGCTATTATATTCAAATGTAGCATTTAAAGACGTACCAATACAGGCCAATTTGCCTTTTAGCGAATAGGTCTTTTGGATATAGTAAAAACACTCCTTGATTCTCGTTTGCCAGATTCAAGGAGTGTTTTTTGGGTATCTCAATTTAGGAGACACGTTTTGCTTTAATCACCATTTTCAGTTGGCGTTACCTGAGGATTGCTTGTTGGCTCTGTATCCAATTGTTTCCCAAGTTCGATGATGTATCGGCGGAGGTCTTTAGCGACCTGAGGATGGTGAAGACCATACTCAATAGAAGTCTTCATGTAGCCGTATTTGTCGCCGACATCATAACGATTGCCTTCAAACTTGCGGGCGAAGACACGTTGCGTTTTATTGAGGGTATCAATGGCATCGGTTAGCTGGATTTCATTGCCAGCACCTGGCTCTTGATGTTCAAGAATGTTAAAGATTTCAGGAGTCAAAAGATAACGGCCGATAATGGCTAAATCAGATGGCGCTTCTTCAGGTTTTGGTTTTTCCACAAAGGTTTCAACTGAGTAAAGCCCATTTTCCCCTTCACCGATAGGGGCAATAACACCGTAAGCAGAGACTTCTTCATGAGGCACTTCCATAACAGCAATCGTTGAAGCGTGAGTACGGCTGAAATCTTCAATTAATTGCTTGGTCAGAAGTTCCCCTTCTCCGTTGATATTCATCAAATCATCGCCTAGCATGACAACAAATGGTTCATTGCCGACAAAGGCTTTGGCTTGTAAGACCGCATCACCCAGACCACGTGGGTGACTCTGACGGATAAAGTGGAGATTGATGCCAGTTGTCTCGTCTACCAATTTAAGCAAGTCATGCTTGCCTTTTTCTTTGAGGTTGTACTCCAGCTCAAAATTTGAGTCAAAGTGATCTTCGATAGAGCGCTTTGACTTACCGGTCACGACCAAGATGTCTTCGATACCTGACTTCAAGGCTTCTTCAACGATGAATTGGATGGTCGGCTTGTCTACGATGGGCAGCATTTCCTTGGCAAGCGCCTTGGTGGCAGGCAGGAAGCGAGTTCCTAGACCGGCTGCAGGGATAACGGCTTTTCTAACGTTTTTTTCCATATTGAAATCCTTTCAAAGCTACTAGGTTTGGAGGAAAGTTCTGATCTTGGTAGAACTATATTAGTTGTTAAACTAGATACAAGGCTGAGTGAAGTGTTAGACGATGAATTTGTGATTTAACTGACCGAATGGCTAAGTGCGATGCTTCTAGTGTCAATTATAGTTAGACGGTTGGTGTCTTCCAATTGAACTCTCCAATGAGGGCTGATGGAATTAATTTTTTCAGATTAGTGCGGTTGATTTCACTACCATTCGTTTTCATGGCGCAATTGGCCGGTCATAGTAGACAGAATGGCTTCTTTAATATCTTTTCCTTCATAGATGACACTATAGATGGCCTGAGTAATAGGCATATAAACCTCTAGTTCTTGAGCCAATTCGTAGGCTGCCTTGGTGGTGGAAATCCCTTCGATGACCATGCCCATATTGGCCTCAATCTCTTCGAGTTTTTCACCACGACCAAGCGCGTCACCAGCTCGCCAGTTGCGAGAATGGATAGAAGTACCAGTGACGACCAAGTCACCGACTCCAGACAGACCACTATAGGTCAGGGGATTGGCCCCCATTTTAACACCGAGGCGGGTAATTTCAGCTAGGCCACGCGCGATAATGGCAGCCTTGGCATTATCGCCATAACCGAGTCCGTGAAGGGCACCAGCTCCGACAGCAATGATATTTTTAAGAGCGCCAGCTGTTTCAACTCCGATGACATCGGTGTTGGTATAGAGGCGGAAGTAGTGATTGCTAAAGAGACCCTGGACGTATTTAGCAGTTTCTTCATCCTTTGAGGCTGCTGTAATTAGGGTGAGATCTCGGACAATGGTCTCCTCAGCATGGCTAGGTCCTGAGACCACGACAATGTCGCTGCGGAGTGCCGTAGGGATTTCTTCCTCCAAAATGGTGGATAGGCGCTCATGAGTGTTTGGCTCGAGACCTTTTGAAGCGTGCATGACGACGACCTTATGGTCGAGCACATCTGCGACTTGTTTGGCAACTAGGCGCGTGACTTTGGTTGGCACGACGAAGAGCACCGCGTCAACACCTGTTAGGGCTTGTGCCAAGTCGGTATAAGCGACAATTTTCTCGTCTAGCACGATATCTTTAAAATAACGGGTATTGGTATGGTAGGAATTGATTTCATCAATTTGCTCTGGGATATTTCCCCACAAGCGGACTTCGTGACCGTTATCATTGAGCACTTGCGATAGAGCAGTTCCCCATGAGCCCGGTCCTAAGACGGCGATGGTTTGTCTGTCCATACGACCTCCTAAAAAGCTATTTTTTCCATTATATCATAAGTTTAACACTTTTCCTATCTCATATGGTATTCATTCGAAGTCGATGGATGAAACCTTTCTCCTTATCCTTTTAGGCCTTTAGATTAATGTTGAAAAGAAAGCTTTTAAACCAATCATCTCCGTAGCTTTTTCTCCAAAAAATTGGACTCAATAATTTTCTACATGAACAGAAATATAGCCTTGTTTTCTCCGATAATTGAGATCCTTTTTAGGAATTGAATAACGTTTAAGAAGTACAGGGATAGTTTATGAATGGTATTCCAGTTGAAAACAACTCGTTTAACTAGTGCTTCACTTTTGGAGTCTATTGAAACAAGAACAGCAACCATTGTAGTTATCTTTATCTCTAGCCTACCACTTTGAGTGATCTTTTCATCATGACGGTCACTTTCTGAAAGCTATATTTTCTTCAAGCATTTGGCGTAGGTAGCCAGTATTTATTTGAAAAAACAATGAAAATTACAAGAAAGCGAGTTTTTTCTCTTGACAATAGTCCTCATAAGAACTAGAATAGTTTCTATGAAAACTAATGGAGGGTGATATGGGACATCCACTATCAGATATTCGCCTGATTTTACACAAACTAGAGACCATTTGTGAGGAGATGGCGCGAGAAAATGGCATCGAACATTTGGCTGGTCCACAGGGGCATGTGCTCATGTTTCTCGGTCGCAGGGACAAGCAGGAAATTTTCGTCAAAGACATCGAGCAGGAGCTGAAGATTTCCAAGTCTGTAGCTAGTAACCTGGTCAAGCGTATGGTCAAAAATGGCTTTATCGAGATTGTACCGTCGGTGTCTGATCGGCGCTACAAGCAGGTGCTGTTGACCGACTTAGGACGCGAAAAAATCCAGCCTTTGGCCACTTTTCATGAGGAGATGCGGCAGTCAATTTTCAAAGGAATTTCCAGTCAAGACTTTGCGGTCCTTCATCAGGTGCTCCATCAGTTGACAGAAAATATCACCGCTTATACAGGAGGAAAAGATGCTTAAACGCGCTATTTTACGCTACAAATGGTATGCCCTAGGCTCTGTGCTCATGGTGTCCACCGTGGTTATCAGTAGTCTCTTGCAACCTAGCTATTTGCAAGATGTCCTAGAGGCTGTCTTGATGAATGACCAAGAAAAAATCTCAGAAGTCGGTGTTTGGCTTCTAACGATTGCAGGGATTGGGCTCTTAGCAGGGGCTATCAACACGGCTCTGGCGTCTAAAATCGCTCAAGGCGTGTCTGCGGACATTCGCGAGGAAGCCTTTCGTAAGATTCAGAGCTTTTCCTATGCCAACATCGAGACCTTTAACGCAGGAAATTTGGTCGTTCGTCTGACCAATGACATCAACCAAATCCAGAACTTGATGATGATGACTTTCACAGTACTCATGCGGGTGCCTTTACTCTTTATTGGTGCCTTTATCATGGCGGTTAAAACCATGCCTGACCTCTGGTGGATGATCATCGTGATGATTATCTTGATTGGGGCAATCATGGCAGTTGTGATGAGCCAGATGGTTCCTCGCTTTGGGAAATTCCAATCCTTGATGGATACCATTAACCGTATCGCCAAGGAAAATCTGCGTGGGGCTCGGGTGGTCAAATCCTTTGTTCAGGAAAAAAACCAATACACCAAATTCAAAGAAACCTCTAATGAGCTTTTAGGGCTAAACCTCTTCATCGGGTATGGTTTCTCAGTGATGCAACCCTTATTAATGTTTATTTCTTATATGGCGGTCTTTGCGTCTATTTATCTGGTATCGGGGATGGTAGAGACCGAGCCTGAAGCAGTCGGTGGAATTGCTTCTTTCATGAGTTATCTCATGCAAATCATGTTCTCCATCATTATGGTGAGCTTTATGGGCATGCAGGCTAGTCGGGCAGCTATTTCTATCAAGCGGATTGGCGAGGTACTCGATACAGAGCCTGCTATGAGTTTTGTGGAAGGGGCAGACGAAGACTTGACAGGGAGCATCGTCTTTGACAAGGTGAGCTTTACCTACCCGCATGATACCGAGCCCATGCTCAAGGATATTTCCTTTACCATTGAAGCAGGGCAAATGGTCGGGGTGGTTGGAGCGACTGGAGCTGGTAAGTCTACTCTAGCTCAGATGATTCCACGTCTTTTTGACCCGCAGGAGGGGACAATCTTCATCGGCGGTAAGGACATCAAGACGCTTAGCCCAAATACTCTGAGAGAGACGGTGTCGATTGTTCTGCAAAAGGCGATTCTCTTCTCAGGCACTATCGCGGACAACCTGCGGCAAGGGAAATCTGGTGCCGATCTGGACGCCCTGAACCGTGCGGCTAGCATTGCCCAAGCCAAGGAATTTATCGACCGTATGGATGACCGCTATGAAAGCCAAGTCGAAGAGCGGGGCAACAACTTCTCAGGCGGGCAAAAGCAGCGCATGTCCATCGCTCGTGGGGTGATCGGTCAGCCGAAAATCTTGGTCTTGGATGACTCGACATCAGCTCTTGACGCCAAGTCTGAAAAGCTGGTACAGGAAGCCCTTAACCATGACCTCAAAGGCACGACCACAGTCATCATCGCCCAGAAGATTTCTTCTGTGGTTCGCGCGGACAAGATTTTGGTGCTGGATGAGGGGCGCTTGATTGGTCAAGGAACCCACGCTGAATTGGTGCAATCAAATGCGGTTTACCGTGAGATCTACGAGACGCAGAAAGGACAGGAGGACTAAGATGAAGACAGCACGTTTTTTCTGGTTTTATTTCAAACGCTATAAACTTTCCTTTGCAGTGATTTTTGCGGCAGTGGTGCTGGCGACCTACTTGCAGGTCAAAACGCCTGTCCTTATCGGTGAGGCGCTAGGCGCTCTGGGGGAGTTGGCGCAGCAATACATGGTCGCTAAGCAGACAGGTGTTGCTAATTTTAGTCCCGATATGGGAACCTTTAACGGGGTCATGGGCCGGCTCTTTCAAGCCTATCTCTTCACCGTTGTGGCCAACTTGGTCTACAGCCTGCTCTTTACCCGCATCGTGGCGCATTCGACCAACCGTATGCGCAAGGGTCTGTTTGGCAAGTTAGAACGCTTGACCATTCAATTTTTCGATACCCATAAGGATGGGGACATTCTATCTCGCTTTACCAGTGATTTGGACAATATCCAGAATGCCTTTAACCAGTCCTTGACCCAAGTGGTGTCCAACGCTGCTCTCTATGTGGGGATGGTCTGGATGATGTTCCGCCAAGATACACGTTTGGCTTGGTTGACGGTGGCGTCAACGCCTGTGGCTCTGCTCTTTCTGGTTGTCATCATTCGCCTAGCCCGCAAGTACAGTAATCTCCAGCAGGCGGCTGTCAGCAAGCTCAATGCCTATATGGACGAGAAGATTTCAGGGCAAAAGGCCATCATCGTCCAAGGCATTCAGCAAGAGACCATCGACGGCTTCTTGACCTTGAATGAAGAGGTGCGTCGCACCACCTTCAAAGGCCGTCTTTTTGGTGGTTTGCTCTTTCCTGTCATGAATGGCATGAGCTTGGTCAATACGGCGATCGTGATTTTCATCGGCTCTTCGATGGTCTTGGACGATACGAGCTTGACCACGGCAGCAGCGCTGGGCTTGGTGGTGACCTTTGTCCAGTATTCGCAGCAGTACTACCAGCCTATGATGCAGATTGCTTCTAGCTGGGCGGAGTTGCAGCTGGCCTTTACAGGAGCTCATCGGATTCAGGAGATGTTTGACCAAGAAGAGGAAGTCCGTCCTGATAAAGCGCCGCTATTTACCGAATTGAGCCAAGGTGTCGAGATCGATAACATCAACTTTGGCTATGTGCCAGACAAGCCTGTCCTCAAAGGGGTGTCTATCTCTGCGCCTAAGGGCAAGATGGTAGCGGTCGTTGGACCGACAGGCTCTGGCAAGACCACCATCATGAACCTCATGAACCGTTTCTATGATGTGGACAGCGGCAGCATTCGCTTTGATGGGCGTGATATCCGAGACTATGATTTGGATAGCCTCCGCAGCAAGGTCGGTATCGTCTTGCAGGAGTCGGTGCTCTTCTCAGGCACCATCGCAGACAATATCCGCTTTGGGGCAGAAGGTGTCAGTCAGGAGATGGTGGAGACCGCTGCGCGTGCCACCCATATCCATGACTTTATCATGAGCCTGCCAGATGGTTATGAGACTTACGTGACCGATGATGAAAATGTCTTCTCGACAGGTCAGAAGCAGCTGATTTCTATCGCACGGACCCTCTTGACCGATCCGCAGGTGCTCATCCTTGATGAAGCAACCTCAAACGTCGATACGGTGACTGAGAGCAAGATTCAGCAGGCCATGGAGGCAGTGGTAGCGGGGCGGACCAGCTTTGTCATCGCCCACCGTCTCAAGACCATCTTGAAAGCAGACGAAATCATCGTCCTCAAGGACGGTGAGGTGCTGGAGCGGGGTAACCACCGTGAGCTCCTCAGACAAAATGGCTTTTATGCCGAACTCTACCACAACCAGTTTGTGTTTGAATAAAGAGCCTGGGACTATTGTCCCAGGCTCTTGTTCTTGTCACCAACCAACTTAACTATGATATAATAAGGTTATGGTGACAAAAGAAGAGATTATCGCCCAACGTTTTTGGAACCAAGGGCTTGTTGAGCAATATAAAGATCTTACTAAACTGCTTGGAGATTCACTGGGCATTCAATCCCAATACCTGAACCATGGTCTTTTTAATATTTTTACACGACTGGAATCCTCGAAGCCCTTTGAGAGCATACAGGGAGATGTTATTTTAGCTTGGGGACAACGGCAGACCTACCATTTTTATGACCATGATGCTTGGCTTACCATGACGGCTTATCTTGCTGATACTCCACGGTGGCCGGATGCTTATTTTGCTGAGAAAGGGATTGACGGGGAAGCAGAGAGTGATCGCTTACGTCAGCTGGTTTCGGAACATCCTTCACGTAACCAACTTCCAAACTATTATGGTGATTCCTGGGCAGATTTGTTTCGTTGGTCTGCTCTCTTTATCTATAATTCCAAACGAGGGCGTCTCTACCAAAAGTGGCTACCAGATGACCGTCTTATTGTTTGGGAGGACAATAATTATCATATCCAGACAAACATGTCTAGAGACCTAGTAATCTCCTACTTTTCCTTCTACGAACCTGCTACTGTAGCAGATGCTGCTCATTTCTTTGGAGTTAAACAGTCCAAAATTACTGAAACAGATTTAGCGCAGCTAAAACTACTAACTTTTGAAGGTCGTCGCTACTATTTTAAAACATGGAAAGAGGATATTACCATACCTGACGTTTTGGTTTTGGGAAAATTTGATCCCTTATTGGTCTCTTATAAGTATAAGGATTTGTTGATTGATCCTGTAGATCAATCCAGCGTCTGGAAGAAGGCTGGGCAGATTTCGGCACTGATTCTTATCAAGGGTCAGCTTAAAGCGACGTGGGTATTTCAGATAAGAGGGGATACGATTTCCTTTAAAGTTCAAGGCAAGCAAAGAATAACCCAGAAGCATCAAGCGGCCATCAGGCGACAGTTTAAGAAGTATGCTGAATGGATGAAAAAATCTGTCTCCTCAATCACATTTAGTTTCGATGACTAGCCGATATTTCCGAATAATATAGTATAATAGAACAAGAAAACCAAGGAGACTCATCATGAAAATCAGAGGCTTTGAACTCGTATCAACCTATACTGACGAAAATCTTTTACCAAAACGAGAAACTGCCCATGCGGCAGGTTATGACCTAAAAGCTGCAGAAACGACCGTTATTGAGGCAGGGGAAATTGTATTGGTCCCTACAGGGGTCAAAGCCTACATGCAGGCAGACGAGGTGCTTTATCTCTATGATCGCTCGTCCAATCCACGCAAGAAAGGCTTGGTCCTGATCAATTCGGTCGGGGTCATCGATGGCGATTACTACGGCAATCCAGCGAATGAAGGCCATATCTACGCCCAGATGAAAAATATTACCGATGAGGCAGTGACTGTTGAAGCAGGCGAGCGCATTGTTCAAGCGGTTTTTGCGCCCTTTTTACTAGCAGACGGTGATGTGGCGACAGGTGAGCGCACTGGTGGCTTTGGAAGCACAGGGGATTAACTCTGGTATGGAGATTTTATTTATCCGTCACAGCGAGCCGGATTATAGTATGCTTGACAAGGCTTCCCATCCAGAGGCTTACGCTGGTTTTGGGCGCGATTTAGCCCCCTTAACGGTAAGAGGACGCACCTTGGCACAGCAAGCAGCCCAAAGCACCTTACTAGACGATGTTGATGCTGTGATTTCGTCTTCCATCACGCGAGCCCTTGAGACAGCGACCTATCTGGTTCGAAATCGCCAACTGGAGCTATTGGTCGAGCCCTTCTTTCATGAATGGCGCCCAGACCTAGAAGGCCTCAATTATACGGAAGTTGAGCTGGATCTAGCCTACCGGCTGTTTATGGAAAATAGTGGAGCTTTGATCGAAAATAGCCCTGTCCGATACGAGACGGCTCATGCTGTCAAGACCCGTTTTCTAAAGGCATTGCAAAAATATAAGGCCTATGACAAGGTCGCTATCGTGTCACATGGCATGTTGATTCGCCAATTTGTCCCAATGGACACCATCGACTATTGCCAAATGATTCCCTACACCATTGACCTAGAATCTATAGAAATCGAGGACGAACGCCATCGCTAAGAAAAAAACAACCTTTGTCTGCCAAAATTGCGACTACCATTCGCCCAAGTATTTGGGACGCTGTCCCAATTGTGGGGCTTGGTCTTCCTTTGTCGAAGAAGTCGAAGTGGCAGAAGTTAAAAACGCCCGCGTCAGCCTAACAGGCGAGCAGGCCAAACCCGTCAAGCTCAACGAAGTCCAATCCAGCTCTGTGGCTAGAACCCAAACCGATATGGAAGAGTTTAACCGCGTGCTTGGTGGAGGCGTAGTGCCAGGTAGCCTGGTCCTTATCGGGGGAGATCCGGGGATTGGGAAGTCGACCTTGCTTCTTCAGGTATCGACCCAGCTGGCTAATCTTGGGACGGTCCTTTATGTCAGCGGGGAGGAATCTGCAGAGCAAATCAAGCTACGGGCAGAACGCCTTGGTGACATCAACAATGAATTTTACCTCTTTGCTGAGACCAACATGCAGCGGATTCGAGCTGAAATTGAAAAATTGCAGCCAGATTTCCTAATTGTGGATTCCATCCAGACCGTTATGTCCCCAGATATCACCAGCGTCCAAGGCTCTGTCAGCCAGGTCCGCGAGGTGACGGGCGAGCTCATGCAGCTGGCAAAAACCAACAACATGGCCACCTTTATCGTTGGCCATGTGACCAAGGAAGGAACCTTAGCTGGACCACGCATGCTTGAGCACATGGTTGATACCGTGCTCTACTTTGAAGGGGAGCGCCAGCATACCTTCCGTATCTTACGGGCAGTCAAGAACCGTTTTGGCTCAACCAATGAAATTGGGATTTTTGAAATGCAGTCCCAAGGATTAGTTGAGGTCCTCAACCCGAGTCAAGTCTTCTTGGAAGAACGATTGGATGGGGCGACGGGTTCTGCTATTGTGGTAACCATGGAAGGAACGAGGCCGATATTAGCAGAAGTGCAGGCCCTGGTGACACCGACTGTTTTTGGAAATGCCAAGCGGACGACAACAGGTCTTGATTTCAATCGAGCTAGTCTGATTATGGCGGTCTTGGAAAAACGGGCGGGCTTACTCCTGCAAAACCAAGATGCTTATCTCAAATCAGCAGGTGGGGTGAAGCTGGATGAGCCAGCCATTGATTTGGCTGTCGCGGTGGCCATTGCATCGAGCTATAAGGACAAGCCGACCAATCCTCAAGAAGCCTTTATCGGTGAAATCGGTTTGACAGGAGAAATACGCCGAGTCAACCGCATCGAGCAACGAATCAACGAGGCCACAAAGCTAGGCTTCACCAAGATTTATGCTCCGAAGAATTCCCTAACAGGTCTCAAAGTTCCGAAAGGCATTGAAGTCGTTGGGGTTATGACTTTGGGAGAAGTCCTTAAAAAGGTATTTGGTTAAACGAAGACGCCAGCCTTAGACTAGCGTTTTAGGATCTTCTCAAATAACCATTTACTGAACAGACCTTTGGTATGGAAGAATTGTAGAATAGATCGCAAACAAAGTTGAAAATTAAGAAGGTGTGCTTTCGTTTTTCAACCATCAGCGGGGCTATTAAAAAATTGAACATTAATCATCGGTGGTGATTCATTCTTTATTGGAACAAACCTGATTGAAAAAAATAACATCCTCTGAAGATTTTCAGAGGATGTTTGCGATTAGTCAACGTAGACGTCAGATTTTTTATTGAGCCATGAATATAGTAAGCCGATAATCAAACCTCCTCCGACGTAATTTCCAAGACCGGAGAAGAAGAAGTTGGAAAGAACATTCCACAAGGTCATGCCTTCAACAGGACCTCCATTAGCAAAGAAGGCAAGTGGGAAGGACACAAAATTAGCGATAACGTGCTCAAATCCTAGGAAGGCAAAGATGAAAATGATAAAGATCATGGCAAATACTTTGCCCGCATCATCCTTCATGCGAAGAGTGACAAATAAAGAAGTATTAACGACAATATTGGCAAAAATCCCTTCGACAAATTGTGTAAGTGGTGTTTTAGCCAATTTGGTAGCAACCGCTTCAAACAGGTAGTGATCAGCTGGTAGGTGACTATAGGCAGTTGTTAAGGACAAGAGGTAAGAAAAAAGAAGCGCCCCAACCAGGTTAAAAAAGATACAAGTTGCTAAAATTTTTCCTGCGGTCAAAAAACGTAATTTTCCATTGTAGACAGCGCTAGTCATATACATCATATTGGAAGTACCGAGCTCTGCGTTCATGTAAACGATCATAACCAAGGACCAACTAAACATAAAGGCATAGAAAAATTTCCCTGAGTGTGGGATAATGTCGTTAGCATAGCCAGCAATGTAAAACGCGATTCCTGTCCCAAGCGCTAAAAACAGGGTTGCCAGCATGGCGCGTACAGCGTATTTGAGAAAGCTGTGCCGAGATAGAGCGTCCTTTTTTTCAATAGACTTAGCTAGACTGCCAATCAGCTCGGAATTGGTTG
This sequence comes from Streptococcus ovuberis, assembly GCF_012396585.1. Taxonomy (GTDB): domain Bacteria; phylum Bacillota; class Bacilli; order Lactobacillales; family Streptococcaceae; genus Streptococcus; species Streptococcus ovuberis. Next base: position 1,626 of record NZ_JAAXPR010000020.1, on the reverse strand, counting down.
CTGAATGGGAATGACTACTTGGTGTTGGTACGGGCATAATACTCTCCTTAGTTTTAATCCATAGATGATTATACCACGTTTTTCGAAAATTTCTAGCGGAAGCTTGAATTTTTCTTGTATTTTAAAACATTTTCCTTAAGTTTGGTAAATTGTTTCAGAAATGCCTCTGCTATTTTCAGGAACTTTTGAAAAATGGTTACAGTTTTAAAAATCTCCTATAGTCTTAAAAATGTAAGATAAGTTCATGGAGAAATCGTCCTCCAGTAGATGGTGGCAGTCTTAAAATTATAGCCGATTGGGATGGGATTTTGGGACAATTGAAAAAAATAGGAAATGCTCATCGGAAAGGTAACACCTGAGAAGTGTTTTGAACAAATGGATGCAAGATAAAGGTGATATTTCAATTCTTCATGCTTGTGCCACGAGAAATGATGGCTAGGCTTCCTATCTACCGAGAAAAATGGTATCATAAGAGCATGAATAATTTAGCTATTGCATTTATGTTGACCCTGATTGCAGGGCTCAGCACAGGGATTGGCAGTTTGATTGCCTTTTTAGCCAAGTCAACCAATACAAAATTTTTAGCGATGAGTCTAGGGTTTTCGGCTGGTGTGATGATTTACGTTTCTTTTGTAGAATTATTTCAGGAAAGCCTTCATCTCTTAACGGGAGAACTGGGGGAGTCTCTTGGCAACTGGCTAACGGCTTTGGCCTTCTTTGCAGGTATCGGTTTGATTGCCTTGATTGACCGAGTTATCCCGACTTCAAAAAATCCTCATGAAGTGCGTTTGGTAGAAGCAGAGTCTCGAGACAAGAAAGCCAAGGGAGAATTGATGCGGATGGGGTTGATTACGGCTTTCGCTTTGGCCTTGCACAATTTCCCAGAAGGGCTAGCCACGTTTGTTTCAGCTCTTCAGTCCCCTAGAGTTGCTATTCCTATTGTATTTGCGATTGCCATTCACAATATTCCAGAAGGGATTGCGGTTGCTGTACCGATCTATCAGGCGACTGGTTCGCGCAAAAAAGCTTTTGCTTATTCCTTTTTCTCTGGTTTAGCTGAGCCAATTGGCGCTTTAGTTGGCTGGTTTTTACTCATGCCTTTTATGAATGATGTAGTTTATGGTCTTATCTTTGCGGCAGTTGCGGGGATTATGGTTTTCATTTCACTAGATGAATTGCTTCCTGCAGCGGAAAAATATGGTGAACACCATTTAGCTATCTATGGGCTGATTGCAGGCATGGCTATTATGGCCATTAGTTTGATGTTGTTTATTTGAAAATGGTGGTCGTCAAGATTCTCAAGGCAATCTCTAAAAGGAAGGCTTACCCTTGAAGGCAATATTTAAACTTGTCAAAAAAACAAAAACCAGCCAACTTGGACTGGTTTTTGTTATAGGGAGAATATGAAAAATTTTAGGATAAGTAAAGTATAACAGTCCTTGCTTAAAGAAATCTTAAAGTTCCTTAAGATTCTTTAATTGTTTGTAATCGCTCTTGTTTAGAAAGTTCTAAAATGAAGTTAGCCAGTTGAGAGTATGCAAAAACATCTCAGAGAGATATAATGTAGTTCACCACAAACACATTAAAAGGAACTCTGAGATGCAAAACCATTATACTACAAAAGGC
>NZ_JAAXPR010000002.1 GCF_012396585.1 Streptococcus ovuberis | reverse complement strand
AATTATCCAGTGGATGATTTCTTCATGAGCTTAGAAATAAGAAGGCGAATTAACATGACATCGCACTTGATTCTTGAGTGTGAAAGAATACGAAGATCCCTTTAGGGATAATGGCAAGTAATACTAACGCCTCTTTAAGAGGCGAGTGACGAGTCAAAAGCGGTTAGGCTTGAACAAAGTGAAAGAGAGCAGCATAGGCGCTGGCTGGTGTCGTGGGCTTATAGCCCTTATTCAAACCACCCGTTTGACGGGTGGTCATGATTTAACACAAAATCGCCCAGAATTCCCGCTCTTATGCAAAGCATCTAGGCAATTTTTACTTCTGAAACGGCAAATACTTGGAGACACTCATCGGTGCAAAGCATTTGTCACATTAATTTAAGGTTAGAAACCTTCAACGTTGGTGTAGATTTTCTGAACGTCTTCATCATCATCAAGGGCATCATAGAGCTTCTCAAAGATCGCAAGATCTTCGTCACTGAGGCTGACTTCAGATTGAGGCAACATTTCCAGCTCAGTCACTTGAAACGCTGTGATCCCTGACTCTTGCAGAGCCACGATAGCTTTGTGTAGATCTGTCGGAGCGGTGTAGACGGTGATAGTTCCTTCTTCTGCTTCAACATCATCTACTTCAACATCTGCTTCAAGGAGCAATTCAAAAATGCTGTCTGCGTCGTCGCCAGAAAAGACAATGACCCCTTTTTTATCAAACATGAAGGAAACTGAGCCTGAGGCTCCCATATTGCCCCCATTTTTACCAAAGGCTGCACGTACATTAGCTGCGGTACGATTGACATTGTTGGTCAGAGTATCTACGATAATCATGGAACCATTTGGCCCAAACCCTTCGTAACGTCCCTCTGTAAAGGTCTCATCTGTATTGCCCTTTGCCTTATCAATGGCCTTGTCGATGATGTGCTTAGGCACCTGCGCCTGCTTGGCACGGTCGATAACAAAGCGTAGCGCTCCGTTGGTCTCTGGATCTGGATCACCTTTTTTGGCTGCTACATAGATTTCAACGCCGAATTTGGCATAAACTTTTGAGTTGGCACCGTCTTTCGCGGTCTTCTTCGCCACAATATTGGCCCACTTACGTCCCATGGGAATCTCCTTTTACGTGTTTTCATCTAGCAGGGCTAGAAGGATTTCGGTTTATTATACCACAAATCACGAAGAGAGAAAATAGGAAACTTAGGCTTGAGTGTAAAAAGCGATCGCCTCAGAGACAAATCTCGCTGTCCCCTCACCTGCTGCCTGGTCAATGGTCTGAGTGAAGCGATTGTCTTCTACATACATGAGGCCCAATCCTTGCAAGATCTCATCAGTGCAAGGGTAATAGTGTTTGGTAATGGTGTCTTGTAAGGCCTTGACCTGACCTTGGACAGCAGGATCTGTCACAGGCAGGTCTAAGAGCTTGCCAAATCCAGCAAAGACAGTCATCAATTCTTGGTTGCTGGCTTGCCAGTCTTGGTCTGTCGCAGTCTCGGTAAAGGCTTGAAAGGCCGCTGTATCTCCCCAGCGTTTTTGGGCCTCCTCTTGGAAGGCTGCTAATTGATCTTGGTTAAAAGCTTCTAAGTTCATCGGTTGTTCTCCTTTGATGAGGTCATTGGCGAGCTGAACAAGGGTTTCCAAGCGGTCTCTGCGAAGTTCTAAGATGCGAACATGGTCCCTCAGAACAGACTGTCTAACTGCCTGGCTACTGTCCATCAGCTCTGCTATTTTCTTCAGAGGAACATCTAACTCACGAAACAGCAAGATGTCTTGCAACCGCATGAGGGCCTTATCGTCATAAAGCCGGTAGCCGCTGTCTGTCACCTGAGTAGGGCATAGAAGCCCAATCTCATGGTAATAGTGCAGGGTGCGTACGCTCACACCTGCCAGTTGACTGACTTCTTTGACTGTTTTCATGACTGTTCCTCCTTGACTCTTATTCTATTCTATCACGTGGCGTGAGGGTCAAGCGTTTTTTGAAAAAATTTTAAAAAAATCAACTATACAGTTGACCTACATAGTTTAACGATATATAATAGAGATATAAAGTTAAACTGTATAGTTGAACAGACTAGAAAGGTAATGCCTAGTGAAACGACCCAAGCAACTTCCTTTAACGGAGACGACCTACTATATCTTATTGGCATTGATCGAACCTGCCCATGGCTACGCTGTGATGCAACTGGTGGACGATCTGAGTGATGGCGATGTCAAAATCGCAGCAGGAACCATGTACGGTGCCATAGAAAATTTGTTAAAACTTCATTGGATTGCCAGTGTTCCTTCCAACGATGCTCGGCGAAAGGTCTATCAGATCACTGAGGCTGGAAAAGAAATCCTTATTCTGGAAACAAAACGTCTTCGAAAACTCACTCAAATCGCTGAACACTTTCATTTGTAGGAGGGTATCATGAAAAAATGGAAACTATTCACTAACTTAAAAAGAGAAGAAGACTGGATAAACCGTATGCAATCCAAAGGATATCGATTGGTAGGCGTTCCTATTCCCCAACTCTATTACCACTTCGAACCTTGTGTTGCTGAACAAATCACCACTGTCCGAATTGATTTCCGAGATCAACTATCCAAGGAACAATACCAGGACTATCTCATGCTTTTTGAAGACAGTGGTTAGGAACACATTTCTGGATCACCGTCCAGTGGGAGTCACTACTTCCGTCAACTCGCTCATGGTCATGAAGACGTTCTGTTTTCTGATGAGGAATCGCAATTGGCTTTCTATCAACGGTATCGTAAAAGCGCCCTTGCCACAGCCATGATTTTCTTATGTTACAGTTTTATTCATTTCACCAGCATCTCCGATCTCGCTACTCCTTTTCAAGACCCTAAATCTCTATTTTTAACACCAGGACTTTGGCAGTTAGATGGTACAGATTTTCTATTCTCATTTCTCTTTGAATTGCCCTTTGCCCTCTTACGGGCTGGTGTCCTCTTTTATCTAACACTCGCCACAACCTTATTCTATCTCTACATTGCCTATCAGGCTAAACCGAAAAAATAATCTCTACTAAAAAGCCACCGCCTATGTGAATAGGTGGTGGCTTTTCTGATTAAGCTACTTTTTCTGTAATGACGACTTCCCCGTCAACCACGTCTGCTTGAAGCTCTTTGGCTTCCATATTGTCCAGGTAGAAGTCAGTGACCTTGTCACGGATTTGGCTCTCGATGACCCGACGAAGGGGACGAGCGCCCATGTTTGGGTCGTAGCCTTCTTCCATGAGGAAGTCTTTTGCTTTCGGAGTGACTTCCAGGCTAATGCCTTTCTTGCCGAGGGTCTGGTTGACTTGGGCAAGCATGAGGTCCACGATTTGTACCAGATTATCCTTGTTCAAATGGTTGAACTCAATCACGCCGTTGAAGCGGTTGAGGAACTCTGGACGAAAGAAGGGGGCAATCCGATCCATGATGTCCTGCTCCGCCATTTCCCCAGAAGAGCCATAACCAAAGCCAGCGTTAGACGTTGCAATGATAATGGTGTTCTTGAAGTTAACTGTGTTCCCCTGACCATCTGTCAAATGCCCATCATCAAGCACTTGGAGCAAGAGGGTAATGACCTGCGGATCAGCCTTCTCGATTTCATCCAAGAGAACAATGGAGTAAGGGGTTCTGCGCACCCGCTCAGTCAAAGTGTTGCTGTTGTCGTCGTAGCCGATATAACCAGCCGTCGCTCCAATCAGCTTAGACACTGCTGTGCGATCGCTGTACTCAGACATGTCCAGACGGATGATGGCATCCTTGTTGCCAAACATATCCAGGGCCAGTTGCTTGGCCAACTCGGTCTTGCCGACACCTGTTGGACCGACAAAGAGGAAGGAACCGATTGGGCGGTTACCCTCATCAAAGCCAGCACGGTTGCGGCGAATGGCCTTAGAGACAGCCTCAACTGCAGGATTTTGCCCGATGACCTTAGCCTCCAAGCGAGACTTCATATCCTTGAGGCGCTCTATGTCTGAAGCTCCCATTTGCGAAACAGGGATGCCGGTCATGCGTTCCACTGCCTCTGCTACGTCGTTAACGCTAGCCACGACCTTTTGGCTCTCGGTGTGGTTGTCCATCTGCTCTTGCAGTTTTTCAATCCGCACTTTTTCATTAAGGGCTGTTTCGTAGTCCTCCCGCTCTGCTGCTGCTTCTTGCAGACGTTTGGCTTCAGCCATTTCTGCTTCCAAGCTCTTGAGGTCTGTCGCAGGGTGTTGGGCTGCCAAGTGAGCTGCCGTCACGTCGATCAAGTCGATAGCCTTATCTGGCAAGCTGCGTTGTGGAATGTACTGCACAGAGTAATCTACTGCTGCCTTCAAGACACTATCTGGCAACTCGATATTGTGGTGGGCTTCATAGAGCGGCTTGATGCCTTTCAAAATCTCGTAGGTGTCCGCTGCAGACGGTGCATTGACCTTGACTTCGTTGAAGCGGCGGGCCAGCGCAGCATTTTTCAAGATGGTATTGCGGTACTCGTCTTGAGTAGTCGCCCCGATGACAGAGAGCTCGCCACGGGATAGGGCAGGTTTGAGAATATCCGCCAAGCCCTTAGAACCTTGACCATCGCCAGTTGAGCCAGCACCCAGGATTTGGTGGATTTCATCGAAGAAAATGATGATATTGCCAGCCTGTTTGACCTCGTCCAGCAGGTTTTGGACATTTTCTTCAAAAGCCCCACGGTACTGGGTTCCAGCCTCAAGTCCAGAGATGTCGATGGAGATGATTTCCTTGTTTTTGATGCTAGCTGGCACATCACCGTTGACAATAGCCTGCGCTAAGCCTTCGACAACCGCAGTCTTACCGACCCCAGCGTCCCCGACCATGACCGGATTGTTCTTGGTCCGACGGGCCAGGATTTCAGCCGTTTCCTGGATTTCCTTGTTGCGCCCGATGACAGGATCCAGCTTGCCTTGGCGTGCCTGCTCGGTCAAGTTAGTACCTAGTTTTGCCAGGATGCCGTCTTGCTTCATATTGCCTTGTTTTTGGGGCATAGCAGAGCTGGCTTCACTTTGCGGAAGATGACCAGTTTGACGGTAGTAGGCAAACTCTTCCGGTGTCACCTCACGACCGTTGATGCTGTAACGACGCCGCTCACTAGAGTAACCACCCATGTTGCCCATGAGTTGGTTGAAAATATCGTCCATGTTGTTGAAATTGTTAAAGTTGTTGTTCATAAATAAGATACCAAGAACCACTAGAAAGCGACTGAAAAATAGGAGGTCGGCTGATATCCTGATATCAGCTACGAGCTATCTTTTTTCCGAGCTTTCGGTTCGGGTTCAATTCCTTTTCTAAATTGTAATGTTTGTTAGTTTTGTGTATTATAATTGACCATTTCTGACCAATTTTCTAAAAATCAAAGTGACACCCTGTCAATCGTGGAATGATTTCTGGCTCAGCCAGGTACAACTGACCTTTACTGACCAATTTTTCAAAAAAGAATTGCCTGTCCATCTGACCAAGCCTCCCTTCTACGACTAATGCTGACGTCAGTTTTTGACCAAAACTGACCTTTTTGTCAAAAAATAGTGAGCAAACCTGCTCCTGTAAGGTTTTTCTATCCCTTACGATATCTAGTATACACCATTGGTCAGGAAAGGTCAATGGTTTTGTTTGACTTTCTTTGACCTTTCCCGCTAGAATGTAGCAAACCCCAACCTTCGCCAATAGGCAGGCTGAATTAAGTATCCTATAGCTATTCCACATTAAGGACGACATTTCGATAACGACCCCTGTGATAGCATTCAACCTATCCAATTGCTTATGCTTATACTAGTTGAGGTATTTTTGAAGTGGCAATACTATAACGTCCAAAAGGCATCTCTTTTAAGCAACACGGCACTTTCCCCAGAAAACATGGCAATTGAAAAGCCATCTCATCTTTCCGCACAAGAAAAAAACTCAGCCATCTGCCTATGACTGAGTTATTAAAATTAAAGTTTCTGCTTGAGATACTGACCCGTGAAACTAGCTGGATTGGCGGCAACTTCTTCTGGTGTGCCTGTCGCAATGATTTGGCCACCACCGACACCCCCCTCTGGTCCAAGGTCAATGATGTGGTCTGCTGTCTTAATGACATCCAGATTATGCTCGATAACCAGAACCGTATTGCCATCATCCACAAAGCGTTCTAAGACTTTAAGCAAGCGAGCGATATCCTCCGTATGCAGACCTGTTGTTGGCTCATCCAGAATGTAGAAAGACTTTCCTGTTGAGCGCTTGTGCAACTCACTCGCCAGTTTCATCCGCTGGGCTTCACCTCCAGACAAGGTCGTCGCTGGTTGGCCTAGGCTAACATACCCCAATCCCACATCCTGAATCGTTTGTAGCTTGCGGGCAATTTTGGGAATGTGTTGAAAGAAAGCCACTGCTTCATTGACTGTCATATCTAGCACTTGAGCAATATTTTTCTCCTTGTAATGCACCTCCAAGGTTTCGCTATTGTAACGTCGGCCATGGCAGACCTCACAAGGCACAAAGACATCTGGCAAGAAATGCATCTCGATTTTGATGATTCCATCTCCTGCACAAGCTTCACAGCGACCGCCCTTGATATTGAAAGAGAAACGCCCCTTCTTGTACCCACGAATTTTAGCTTCATTTGTCTGCGCGAAGAGATCACGAATATCATCAAAGACCCCTGTATAAGTCGCAGGGTTTGATCGCGGTGTTCGTCCAATGGGACTCTGGTCAATGTCAATCAACCGATCCAGGTATTGAATCCCTTCAATAGACTTGTGTTTACCTGGCTTAGCCGAATTACGATTGAGCTTTTGGGCAATCCCTTTTTTCAAAATACTATTGACCAAGGTTGACTTGCCTGACCCTGAAACGCCCGTGACAGCAATAAACTTGCCCAAAGGGAAAGTCGCGGTCACATTTTGCAAATTATTTTCCTTTGCACCAGTGATTCGGATAAACCGGCCATTGCCAGCACGTCGTTCCAGCGGAACCTCAATTTTACGCTTGCCCGAGAGATATTGACCTGTGATAGATTTACTAGATCTGGCGACTTGCTTTGGCGTTCCTGCCGCAACGATTTCTCCACCAAATTTTCCAGCCCCTGGACCAATATCAATCAGGTAGTCCGCCGCCATCATGGTATCCTCATCATGCTCCACGACAATCAAGGTGTTGCCCAAGTCCCGCATCTTTTTAAGGCTGGCAATTAGGCGATCATTGTCGCGTTGATGGAGCCCGATAGAAGGCTCATCCAGAATATAGAGGACTCCTGATAAATTCGATCCAATCTGGGTCGCCAAGCGGATCCGCTGGCTTTCTCCACCAGAGAGGGTTCCCGCTGCACGAGAGAGTGTCAAGTAGTTGAGCCCGACATTCTTTAAGAAGGTCAAACGGTCTATAATTTCTTTCAAAATGGGGCGAGCGATGGTTTCTTCGTTAGCTGTCAAAGCTAGATCCTTGACCAAGTCCAAATGGTCTGCAATGGAAAGGTCTGAAAGAGCCCCAATATGGATACCATCTTCTCCACCAAGTTTGATGGATAGGGCCTGATCATTTAGGCGGTAACCCTTGCATCTAGCACACGGTAACTCATTCATGTAGCCACTCATGACATTGCGAGTAAAATCGCTAGTTGTCTCGCGGTAACGCCGTTCTACGTTCGCTACGATGCCTTCAAACGGAATATCAATATCCCTCACCCCGCCAAATTCGTTTTCATAATGAAAATGGAAGAGTTCTCCCTTTGAGCCGTTTAATATTAAGTCTTGTTCAGCCTTCTTGAGGTCCTTAAACGGTGTATCCATATCAATCCCGAATTGAGTCATGGCCTGTTCCAACATCTGCGGGTAATAATTAGACGAAATCGGATTCCACGGCGCTAGAGCTCCCTCTCTTAGGGTCTTTTCCGGATCAGGGATGATCAAATCTTTATCCACTTCCAACTTACTTCCCAGACCGTCACACTCACTGCAAGACCCAAATGGCGCATTAAAAGAAAACAAACGTGGCTCTAGCTCGGGAACTGTAAAGCCACAGACTGGACAGGCATAATGCTCTGAAAACAGCAATTCTTGACCATCCATGGTGTCAATCACAACATAACCATCTGCCAGGCGTAGGGCCGCTTCCACTGAATCAAATAGCCTTGAGCGGATGCCATCTTTAATCACAATCCGGTCAACAACTACGTCAATGGTATGGGCAAATGTCTTTGGTAAGTCAGGGACCTCTGTCACATCATGGACCTCCCCATTGACCCGAACTCGGACATAGCCATCCTTTTGAATTTTTTCAAAAACAGTCTTATGTTGGCCCTTTTTCTTACGAATAACAGGGGCTAAAATCTGCAGACGCTGACGCTCTGGCAATTCCAAAATCCGATCGACTATCTGTTCGACGGAACTCGCAGAAATAGCTCCGTGACCATTGATACAGTAAGGGACACCAATCCGAGCGTAGAGCAGGCGCAGGTAATCATTGATTTCAGTCACCGTTCCGACCGTCGAACGTGGGTTTTTGGAGGTTGTTTTCTGATCAATGGAAATCGCTGGCGATAGCCCATCAATGCTATCCACATCAGGCTTGTCCATATTGCCCAAAAACTGTCTGGCATAGGCAGATAGACTCTCTACATAACGGCGTTGCCCTTCTGCATAAAGGGTATCAAAGGCCAAACTGGACTTACCAGACCCCGATAGACCTGTCACAACCACCAGCTTATCCCGCGGAATCTCCACATCAATATTTTTTAAATTGTGGGCACGCGCCCCATGAATCACAATCTTATCTAGCATACTTCCCTCTTTCTACAACTTCCTTTCATTATAGCACTTTCAAAAAAGAAGCTAAAGAAAAAAGGTCGTCTAGCCTTAAAGCAGCACTTCTTCAAGCGATTCTTCACTCTGTTTGACGTCAGATTTTCAGTCAGATTTTCAAAAAAAGAGTTTTGTGAAATGGCATTTTTAGTGTATAATAGAATCTGGCCTAAAAGCTTGATTATCATGAAAAGGGAGGACCGCGATGAAACAAATTTTTCTTTCTACTGAGACGCATTTAGAAGAAATAGAATCCTACCAAGCAGGAGTGTGGATAAACTTGGTCAACCCCTCCCAGAGCGAGTCAATGGAAGTTGCGGAATACTATAATCTTGACATCGCTGATTTACGAGCACCGCTCGATGCAGAAGAAACTTCCCGTGTAACTGTCGAAGACCATTACAAACTGATTATTGTAGACGTCCCGATTCTCGAAGAACGCAACAACAAAACCTACTATGTGACTATTCCGCTGGGGATTATTTTAGTAGATGATGCGATTATCACAACTAGCTTGCAGGATTTACAATTATTGGAATCTTTTCGTTCTAAGAAACAACGTAACTTTTTCACATTTATGCGGTCTCGCTTTGTCTTTCAAATTCTTTACCGCAACGCTGGCATGTACCTCACTGCCCTTCGTCAGATTGAACGTAAAAGTGAAATGGTTGAAAAGCGTCTGCACGAGTCCACCAGAAACGAAGAGCTTATCGAACTCATGGAGTTAGGCAAGACCATTGTCTACTTCCAGGCCTCACTCAAGACTAACGAACGAGTGGTCAAAAAGCTAATCACTTCTTCGCGCATCTTGAAAAAGTATGAAGAAGATGAAGACTTACTTGAAGACACTTTGATTGACACCCAGCAGGCGCTTGAGATGGCCAACATCTATGGCAATATTTTAACAGGCATGTCCGACGCCTTTGCCTCCATTATCGCTAATAACCAGAATGTCATTATGAAGGCTCTGGCACTCTTCACTATTTTGCTTGAGATACCAACCATGGTTTTCTCTGCCTATGGGATGAATGTTTTAGAATCTTCTATTCCCTTAAGTGGTCATCCATGGTCATTTGCCATCGTTATCATTTTGTCCTTTGTCGCAACCATTCCTTTTATTATTTACTTTATTTACAAACGTTGGTTCTAGTGGAAAATTGATAGCCTGTAGATAGTCTTTGACCATTGTCACCGCCTTATCGCTGTCTCTTTAGATAGAAGGCTTCTGTTACTGGCTAAAATGTCATCAATCCACAGGTATTCTTGCAATGTTTCTAGCACTAGGGTGATTAGCCCCCTCGATCCAAAAAATTAGTTCCTTAGAAAGGACAATCATGTCACAACTCGAACAACTCACTAAAAAAAATCAGGAATTTATCCACATCGCCACCAACCATCTGATCAAAAACGGCAAATCAGATAGCGAAATCAAGGAGACCCTCTCAACCATTCTGCCGACTATTATGGAAAACCAATCAAAAGGCATTACGGCGCGTCAGCTCTTTGGTGCTCCGACAGCTTGGGTTGATAACCTAATCATTCAAGCCCAAGAAGCAGCAGCTAATCCTCCTCAAAATGAAAATCCTTGGCTCATGTGGTTGGATGCTAGCCTATTCATTTTGGGAATCATGGCAGTCATGATGGGGATTTTGAGTTTTTCTAGAAACCAAGCCCAGACTTATGGTGTGACCAGTCTCTTTGTGCTCAGTGCCGCAACAGGGGCTATGATGTATGCCATGTACCATTTGGTTTACCGCCATCTGAGAAAGCCACGTAGCGAGCGACCAAGTGGCCTCAAAACTTGGTTGATTCTAGCCTTGATCATGTTTGGTGTCTTCCTGATTTTCGGTCTCAGTGCTTTTCTTCCAGCCAGCCTCAACCCAATTTTGCCTGGCTGGGCCAATCTTTTAATTGGTGCCATTGGATTTGGTGGCAAATACCTCCTCAAGCAAAAGTACAATGTGAAGAGCCCAATCACAAGCAGGGATTAAGAGAGCGTCCATTTTCAAACAGTTGACGAGAAAGAATTTGCTCACCACACATTTAAGCCAGAGTGCATAAAAAACGCCTAAAAGGAAGTTTACGACAATTTCCTTTTAGGTGTTTTCCTTTTTTCTCGGTTTGCGTGTTACTGGCACTAACCAACAATCAAAATCTGGTTTAATGGGTGGTTATCGAATGATTATCTGTTTAAGTGAGACAACACCCCCATCTTTGAAAAGACCTTTATAGAGCTGGGATTTAAATAAGGAGGAGAATATCGAAAAAAGTCCTTAGCCTCACTGCCTCATTTCAAGTCTCTAATTGGAACGGCCTATCTCGGACTGTTGAAATCCTGACAGTTGACAGACATCCCACTTCGGACAAACTCAGAAAATGACAAACCTATGAAAGATTGAGTCCTCCTGTCTTTTTTGAAACCGATGAGATGATCAGGCAAACATCTCCCTCTTTCCTTGATACTCTTGATAAAAATCTATCTTCAGTTGGATGAAGCGTGTGAGGTCTGTTAAAAGTTGAAAGAGAATAGCTCTAGTTTCAAATTCCTCTCTAGTTTTAGGGAGATCACGTTCTCTGAACTGCTTTAGCATCGCTTCGATATCTTGCAAGAGGTAGGTCGCAGGATTAGACTCGCTGAGTTGGTCTGCCGTCAATTCAAAAAGACTGGCTAGGAGTTTCGCTTCTATTGTGGCTAGGTGACAGGACTCCAAGTTATGAGACATGATGTTCAAGAGTTGCACTTGATCTTGGCGCATGTCTAAATAATGCAGGTCATAATCCGTTTGGCTGAAGAGCTGATTATCCCGTTCTTGATAAACCGTCTTCTTAGACTCAGCAATCAAAGCCTCTAAATCTTCCAATCGATTTCTCGTTACCTCTTGCTCCTGACGAAGGAGGGCTGACAGGAGCAAGAGCTGTTCTTTTAGTTGGGATTCGATGTTTGACCGCGCTGCAATAATGCTCTCTTGCCGAGAAGGCATATAAGTGTGAAGTAAGATAGCCATCCCTGTTCCCAGCATCATGAGTAGCGCTTCATTTCCCAAAAATGGCAGACTAAGGTCTCTTGACAGCCAAAGATGCGTAACTAAAACCGAACAAGGAGCAATAGCTGGCTTAAAATCAAAACGATAGGCAAAGGCGACAAAAGCTGTCAGATAAAGCAAAAAGGCTGACAGTTGAAAACCAAGTATAGAGAAACTTAGCACACCAAGAACCAAGGCAACCACGGTTGACATGAGACGCTGCCAAGCGATTCTTAAGGATGACTTACGCGTATCTAAAACGCTCAGCATGGCAATAATTCCAGCTGAGCTTGCATTGTCTAGGCCTAAATAGTGAGCTAAAGCGACAGCCAACCCTGTTGCTCCAACGATTTTCAAAATCTGTAGGCGCATGCCATTCTCCTATTTTTAATCAAATCAGACGATGTAGCAAGGCGATGAGGACTTCTGCAGATTGTCGACCCGCCTGCACAATGAAGGCATCAAAACTCACATTAGCATCATGATTGGCGGTGTCGCTCATCGCTCGCACCACTAAGCAGGGTTTGCCAGTAGCATGAGCCGCTTGGGCTATGGCCGCCCCTTCCATTTCAACAGCTAGCACCTCTGGAAAATAGGCTTTAATTTGATCAATCTTATCCTGACTAGCCACAAAACTATCGCCCGTCGCAATCAGTCCGATATGACTTGGAATGGCAAACTCCGCCAGAAGCTTGCGCATTTCGGCAACTAGGTAAGCACTCGTCTCATAGTAAAGAGGCTGGCTAGCCATTTGCCCATAAGCATAGCCAAAAGCCGTTACATCGACATCATGATATACCAATTGATCCGCTACCACCAAGTCACCAACAGCTAGTCCTTGAGCGACTGCTCCTGCAGACCCTGTATTGATCAGCGCATCAACCTTATAATAATCTACCAAAACAGCCACACTCATGGCTGACATGACCTTCCCAATCCCACTCTCAACCAGAACAACTTCATGGCGACCGATATAGCCTGTGTGGTAGACTTTGCCAAGATTTAAGTGTTTTTGCCCATCCTGCAAGACCTCCAACAGAGCCTTGAGCTCCTCTGGCATGGCTGCGATAATTCCGATCTTCATCTGACTTCTCCTTATAGGTAAATAATGGCTAAGACCAAGGCAAGCCCTAAAATCAGGAGAATTGCCAAAATCTGGTTCAACTTACTCTGGAAAACACTACGCTTTTCATTCTCAATCCGCCGACTTTTAATAATACTGGGAATAACCTCGATCCGGCTCGTCAGGCTTTCTGGCTCATCCCTATGTTCAAATTCTTCAAAATCTCGGCGATCGAAATGAATCTCTTTAGTGGCTTGTTGATCCAAATACGTGTCCTTTAGCTGGTCATCGTAACCTGCTTGAGCTAGAATATCATCTGTCAGCAAGGGCTTTCGCATGGCCATTTCCTCTCATTAGTTCAAAATATTGTATGGCAATGATGGTCTTAGCATCGACGATTTCACCCGTTAAAATCGCTTGCTTAGCCTCATCCAAGGTCAAATAAAGGAGTTCTATCGTTTCATCGGCATCTTTTTCTCTCGGATTTTCAACCTTCGTTAACCCCTTAGCGACATACAAACGTAAGCGCTCATCACAAAAACCGATGGCAGAGTAAAAATCATAGAGCAACTCCAACCCTTCTGCCGTATAACCGGTTTCTTCCTCCAATTCCCTAAGAGCCGCTGCTGCCTCACTCCCTGCTTCACCGACTTCTAGTTTCCCGGCAGGAATTTCCAAACTGAGGCGTTCAATAGCCTTACGGTATTGCTTGACCAAAATAATCTTATCTTCAGGTGTTATTGCAAGGACACAGACGGCCCCTTTATGGAAGATCAGCTCGCGCTTGGCCTGGCCAAGACCATTTGGCAACTCGACATCATCCACAGCGACCGTTAAAATCTTGCCTTCAAAAATGGTCTCACGACGAATCGTTTTTTCTTCAAATTCCATTTATGTCTCCTTTGCGGTTAGGGCGCATAACCAAGCCCCTTCCCTTAAGCATGCTCTGTCTCCGTTTCCCCAAGCAATTCCTTAGAAACGGACTTCGCTAACTCAACAAGCTTCGCACATCACTTTCTTCTTTCTAGAAAATGACAACTTTCCCTTCAGCTATTAGGGTTCTGCGCTTTAGTGATTGTTTGGGTGATGGGGTTTGGATTTGGCGTAATCTTCTTTATTGACCTGGCGACCACGCCCTAGCGCCACAGCATCATCCGGCACATCCTCCGTAATGGTTGATCCTGCTGCTACCAGAGCATTCTGTCCAATACGAACAGGAGCCACGATCGTCGCATTTGACCCTACGAAAGCATTGTCGCCAACTTCTGTTTGGTACTTATTTTGACCATCGTAGTTAACAGTAATGGTTCCTGCACCAAAATTGACATGGCTTCCTACTGTTGAATTGCCAATATAGGTCAGGTGCCCTGCCTTGGTGTACTCACCAATGGTTGATCCCTTGATTTCCACAAAGTTCCCGATATGGGCTTCGCGTTTGATGATACTGCCTGGACGAATATGAGCGTAAGGTCCCATGGTAACACCATCCGCAACCTCTGCCTCTTCGATCACTGACGCTGTAATCACCGTATTTTTTCCCACAATACTATCGACGATATAGGTATTATTGGTCAGGAGGGATCCCGCACCAATTCTTGTCCGACCTTTCAAGGTTACATTAGCTTCAATAGCTACATCAGCCTCAATCTCTACATCCACATCAATATAAGTGGCGTAAGGATCAATAAAAGTCACCCCATTAACCATATGCTGACTGTTGATTCGCTGACGCATGACCCGTTCAGCAGTGGCCAAGGCAAGACGATCATTAACCCCTAGACTTTCATTAAAATCTTTGAGCTTGAATGCACCGACCTTTTCTCCAGCCTGACGGAAGATCGAAATAACATCTGTCAGGTAGTATTCCCCTTGGGCGTTATCTGTGTTCGTTTCTTTTAAGGCCTCAAAAAGGCGCTTGTTATCAAACAAGTAAGTTCCTGTATTAATTTCAGTAATCTTTTGCTCGTAGTGATTGGCATCTTTTTGCTCCACAATTTTGATGACTTCGTCCTTATCATTGCGGATAATCCGGCCATAGCCAAAGGGATTGTCTGCCTCGGCTGTCAAGATGGTGGCCACATTCTTATGACTCACATGGTAATCAATCAGCTCCTTGAGGCTATCCCCAGTGATCAAGGGAGTATCCCCAGCAATGACTATGGTCTGACCATCAGCTTCCAGGAGTTCTGGCTCTGCCATCATGACTGCATGACCTGTTCCTAATTGTTCCGTCTGCTCGGCAAAAAAGGTCTTGTTTTCCAAGACGTCTCGGACCAATTCCCCCTTGTGTCCTACAATAGTCACAATCTTCTCAGGAGAAATCGCCTGAACGGCACGATAAACATGCTCCAACATGGAAATCCCTGCCACCTTGTGCAAGACCTTTGGCAAATCAGACTTCATGCGGGTTCCTTTACCCGCTGCGAGGATAATAGCGTAATTTGACATGTGTGTTTCTCAATTCTGTATAAAATTAGAGAGTGGGACAGAAATTGGTCATTCGCAAGAATTCGATTTCGTCGTCCCACCTCCGCACAGCTCAAACAGTCAGGAAAGTGACTGTTTGAAGTTGGAAATTCGGGAAAGACATTTCCCTCATTCGGCAGGGCTGTAAAAGCTGATAAAATCAGCGTATGAGAGCCCTCTAGCAGTAGTTCATTGGCGCTAAAGCGCCTAATGAACGGTGCAGGGCAACTCTAAAACTGGCAAAGCCAGTGAGAGTTACTCCCAACCACTGCGTTTTGTTTAGTTCGTTATAATAAAAAAATGCAGAAACTAGGACTTTTGCCCCAGCCTCTTGCATTATACCATAAAATAGTGAAACTGTTAAGCTAGATACCAATCCCGATACCGTAAAGGTGGAGATTGCCTTGTACCTGATCCATGTGAAAGGCATCGTAGGCTCGCCAAGCTTTCTTAGCTGGTTGAGTCAGCTCTGCCGCCCCTAGCCCAACTGAAACCGAAAAACTCTTATGAAAACGCTCAAGAGCAATCAGAACCTTGTTATCTGCTGTTTTGCTTTTGCGGACAACAGCTAGTACCTCATCCAGCAAGTCGCGCATACGACGGTCATCGTAAGAATTTGGTGCCGTTGTGGCAAACTGACTTTGTAGGTCTTCCAAGAGGCGCAAAGCGTCTCGAATCACTTGTGTATCTACCATGATAAACACCTCTTTCGTTAATGGATGGCTTTATCTTACGCCTTTGTGATAAAAAGTTCAAGTAAAAAGAGGTCAAGAATGACTAACCGTTCGTAGTCGTCGCCATCTCCAAGACTGCCATCACGGCTCGGCTATGGTCGAGGGAAGACTTGGCTGCGGTGGTATCTCCTGTACGCATCATCTCTTCAAAAGCCACAAACTCGGCATACATACGGTGATGTGGACTGTTCTGGTCGCTGGTCTGGCTATCCTGGCCATTGAGGGTTAGGGTGACTGAGGGCATGGCGTTGGTTGCTCCATTGACCACGAGAGAGCCTTTGTCGCCCTGGATGGTGGAGCTGATGACCGCTGAGCTGTCTTTTGACCCGATACAGACTGCCTTGAACTGCCCGTAATCCATGGTCAAAATACCTGACGTGTCCACACCCCGCTCCATATTTGGCAGATAGGTGGATGACAGAGGCTTGCCAAAAAGCCCCACGACCAGATGAATGTTGTAGATATTGAGGTCACGAAGAGCCCCGCCACCCATCTCTGGGTTGAAAGCTGGGGCAATTTCCCCTCGCTTAAAGGCATCGTAGCGAGAGCTATACTGGGAGTAGTTGCAGGTCACGATTTTGATGTCCCCCAGCTGGGCGAGCTGGTCTTTCATGTACTGAAAATTCCCCAGATATTGGTTGGTAATGGCTTCTAGCAGAAAGAGCTTGCGCTGCTCAGCTATGGCCACCAAATCCTCCAACTCGTGCGCACGCAGGGTAAAAGGCTTCTCGCAGATGACGTGCTTGCCTGCCAGAAGTGCCTGACGGGCATAGTCGTAGTGGGTATGATTGGGCGTGCCGATGTAGATGGTGTCAATGGCAGAGCTGGTCAAGAGCTCCTCGTAGTCGCTGGTCGCAAGCGGTATCCCATACTGGCCAGCCAGCTCCTGAGCAGTCACAAGACTGCGTGGCGTGGACAAAATCCCCCCAAGCTCAATGCCCTCAATCGTCCTTAAAACAGGCAAGACCTCCTTAACAATCATGCCTGTGCCGAGTAATCCTAGTTTCATGGTGTCTCCTTTAAGTCTTATTTCTTAACTAGAATACAATAAATTTCATCACTTTACTTGTCTGCGTCCTCAATGACAAACCAGTTACCTGAAGCCTTAAGTTGGTGCCATAACTTATCTGGCAATTGCAGCTCTGCGATCCGCTTAGGTGACAAGGTCTGTTGGGGTTCTTCGACACGTTCAATCTTACTTACCCAGTTTAAATCAGTGATCAATCCATGTCCAATAGCCATCAAATCCGCTCCCTCCGCCTTAACGTCTTGCACCGTACGTTCGTTAACGATGCCTCCTGCTACCATCAGAGAGACACGACCAGCTATCACATCTGAAAATAAACGAGTGTAGGTCTTATCGCTATCCTTGGGTCGTGATTGACTCGCTTTCGCCAAGGACAAGTGAAGGTAATCAACACCTTGCTTAACAAGATGCTCTGCTAATTCAAGCGTTTCCTCCACTCTCAGACCAGTTGCTAATGGTTCATCTGGCGACAGACGGTACCCTAGAACAAAGGGGCGAGTTGCTTCTTTAGCGATAACACGCTGAACTTCTGCAACCACAGTTAAGGGAAATCGTAAACGATTATCGAGAGTGCCGCCCCACTGGTCTTTCCTCTGATTAAAATGAGGGGATAAGAAATTTTGAAGCAAAAAGCCATGCGCTCCATGAAGTTCAATCCCATCAAATCCCGCCATAATTGCCCGACGTGCCGCCTGACCATATTCGGCAATCGTCCTCTGAATGTCTGACTCGCTCATTTCACGCGGTGTCAAGGAAGGAGCGAAAGCTGTCGCTTCTGTTGTCACAGGACTGGCACTCATGATATTGTCCGTCAAACTCGGTAAAGCCTTGTTTCCTGCATGATTAATCTGTAATACAGCAACCGCACCACCTGCCTTTATTTTTTCGGCTAATTGAGCTAATCGTGGGATAAAACGGTCATCGTAAACACCGATTTCATTCGTAAAACCAATGCCATTCTCAGAAATATGGGCACATCCTGTAATGACCATACCCACTTCCTTGCTCCTAGCAGCATAGTATGCCAGCTCTTGTTCTGATACGCTATAGTCGTCATCGCTAGACCAAGTGGTCATCGGTGCCATCACATAGGCATTCCGTAGGTTTAGTCGTCCTTTTTTCATCTGTTTGACTCCTTTATCACTCTTTTTACTGACACTGTGTCAACAATCTTACTATATCACATAACAGACAAGCTGTCAACAATATTGACAAATTAATTTTAAAAAAGTATGATAGATGAAAAGGAGGCACTATGGGACAAAAACGCGCACGCACCCCTCAGGAAATCGACGATAGAAAGCAGTTAATTTTAGAGCGGGCAAAAGAACTATTTTTAACGACAGACTATGCTGATTTGACTTTAGTGGCCATTGCCAAGGATCTTGAACTCTCTAGGCCAGCTGTCTACCACTACTTTCGCTCAAAAGAAGAGCTCTTTTTAGCCTTACTAAAAGAGGAGTACCTTGCTTGTGAGCAACGACTACAAGAAGCACTCCCACACCGCGTGTCTCAAGAGCAGTTTTGCCAAAGCCTAGTCGACTGTTCTTTTGACAGCCCCCTCTTCATCAAGTTGCTCTCCCTACATGCTTCTGCATTGGAAGCCAAACTTGGTTATGACTTCACCTATCAGTTCAAAAAAGACACCCTTCCTTTTTTCAAAACTATCTATCACCTAATTTCCCAACAATTCCCTCAGGCTTCAGAAGCCAGTATTCGGCTCTTTATGACTCAATACAATCTTCTAATGACGACTTGCTACCAATATAGTCATATTCCAGATGATCAGCGCCAAATCATGGCTAAACTCAAACCATTTGGCGACTTACCCTTCCTTGAGGCTCGACAATTTTTTAGTCAAACTCTCTGCAGTCTAATAGAAAAAGTCCAGTAGTAAAAAATGAATGATAACACTTAGTTACAAAAACTATTTATCATTCATTTTTTTACTATATATTTGGAAAGCGGGATAAAACCCAATAAGTTAAAAAGAGTTCCTCTTACCAGCCTATTGCTAAGGTTTGGGTTGGGACTGGAGCAAAAGGATATTATCTCTCCATTTTTTATCGTTCATGGCATAAAGCACAGTGATTGAGTACTTCAAAACATACAAGCCTTAAAAACGGTAACTCTTGGTTTCACAACAACTCAACCCTCTACTCAGCTGATTTCATCAGCTGAGTAGTCCTCGTTTCCTAACATCTCCTCTTTAATTTGTTATCATTTAGCAATTTTTGCCACTCGCCGTGCCATGATGATGGTCAGCACGATGCGAAGTAGCAATTGTGCAAGCAACAGCCACATGAACAGGGGCGTTGAAGCTGCTGTTTTGTTAAAAACAATATAGTCCTCCGCTCATAATGCTCATCACCAAGCTTTTTGGCTCAAGCGGTCAGAAGAGAGTATAGCAGTATCCAAACACGGTTGCGAGAAGGAGTGGCTTGTGCCACCACTTCCTCGCATCAGCCGACAAAATTAGGCGCTATACGTCTCCCTAATACTTTGCATCATCTGGGGCTGCTGAATCTTTTACATTAAGCTTATGACAAATGTCAGATGGTTCTTATGACATCTGGAACTGCCACTAAGGCGAGCAAAGGAGTATCCTAGACTTATCGAAAAGAAAGGACAACAGCCACATGAAAAAATATATTATATGGGTTATCATCCTTATCATCACCGGAAACATCATTCGTTTAGTTGTTGAACATCAAGAAATGAGCCTCGCACAGCCTTTAGTATGGTTACTCGGAACTATCGGCTTTGTCCTGTTTGCCATCTATGAGTTAGTTCCGCTGGTTGTAAACTGGCTAGAAGAAAGAAGGGGGACTCGCTATGACCAAAGTCATTGAAGTGAGTAGTCTTAGCAAGACTATCAAAGGTAAGTCCATTTTATCAGATATTAGCTTTGACATTTATCAAGGAGATTGTATCGCTTTAATTGGCCCAAACGGAGCTGGGAAAACGACTTTGATGTCTTGTTTACTGGGAGATAAATTGGCTAGTCAAGGCACAATCACCATCCAAGGTTTACCTGTTCGGCATCCTGAACTTCGGACAAAAATGGCAGTTTTGTCTCAGGAAAATCGGGTGCCCGGTAATCTCAAGGTGCAAGAATTGCTAGATTTTTTCAAGTCGATTGCTCATCAGCACTTGTCAGATGGTGTGATTGACGCTTATTTACAGTTTTCTCCGGAACAGAAAAAGCAGTTGGCAGACAAGTTGTCTGGTGGTCAAAAGCGGCTATTGTCTTTTGTTCTTTGCTTGATTGGGCAACCTAGCATTATCTTTTTAGATGAACCGACAGCAGGGATGGATACCTCGACGCGTCAGCGGTTTTGGGAAATCATCTCCCAGCTTAAATCAGCAGGTCGTACCATTATTTATTCTTCGCACTATATTGAAGAAGTCGAGCATACCGCAGAGCGGATTTTGGTCCTGCATCAGGGGAAACTTTTGAAAGACACGACACCATTTGCCATGCGGCGGGAAGACAATGAAAAGGAAGTGACCTTGTCAAAAGACTACCTAGATGTCGTTCGAGAATTACCAATCCTTTATGATGTCGAAATCAAAACCGATGTTATTCGCTTTATGACAAAGGACATTGATAAGTTATGGGATATTTTGCAAGAGCATGGTTGTAGAATTACTGATATTGAGGTCCAAAATAAAACCTTGCTCCATACCCTATTTGACAAGACACAGGAGGACGAACAATGAAAGCCTTATTAAGAATCGAATGGATAAAAACTTGGCGAGAATGGCCTAACTTTATCATGGCAATTGGGATGCCTGTTGGTTTCTTTCTTTTCTACTCTGGCATGCCAATGTCTAATAGTCCTGAGGGGCAAAGAGCTATTGTCCAGTCCTTCATGCTAACCATGACCGCCTTCTCCATGTCTAGTTTTGGCTTTTTTACCTTCCCTTTTATGTTAGTTGAAGATCAGAGGGAAAACTGGCTGACTTATATTGAACATTCTAGCCTTCCTATCTGGAAATATTACCTGTCTAAAATTGCCCGTGTCCTCTTGAATTTCACCATTTCAATCCTTGTGACCTTTTTAATTGGTGCTTTTTTCCGCGATGTGACCATGCCTGCTGAACGCTGGATTGGGTCTGTCGGTCTGCTCCTATTTGGAAGTTTAATTTTTCTCTCCTTTGGTCTTCTGATCGCTCAGATTCCATCCACACAGACCATGTCCATCGTGGCTAATATCGCCTTTCTTGGACTTGCGATTATCGGTGGGTCTTGGATGCCGATTGAGACCTTTCCAGACTGGATGCAGACTATTTCCAAATGGACACCAATCTATCATGTCAACCAGCTAGTAGTCCAATTCGCAGCAACTGGTGATGTCTTGTGGAAATCCTTCCTCAGTATCATCGCCTATGCTATAATAATAACAGGTATTGCACTGATGATTAAAAATAAAACTGAGGTAAACTAATGTTTCGAGCCTTTGAAAAAGGAGATCCGCTCTACTATGTAGGGCTGATCTTTATGGTTTTTCCACTAGGTGGGGTCTTATGGTTTGGCTATCCAATCTGGACCCTTATTCCATCTCTGATGTTTGCCATTGCTTACATGGCAATTATCCATATCAAAAATGATTATCGAAAAACCATCGCCTGTCTTTGGTTTTACCTGTTAAGCTATATCGTTTGGATGTCCTGCTTTATCGAAGGCTCCATGATGTGGTTTTTCTTCTTTCTCGTCAACCTCTTAGTCTGGCGATTTGGAGACGGAGTAAAAAGTTATCGCTTTATTTCATTTCTGATGGGGATGGCTTATGTTGTTGCCAATGGTCTTTTGAGATCCGATAATCCTAGTGTCCAGATTATGGTCATCCTTATCCCTATCTTTATCTTGGCTATGTATTTTACGCAACACCAAAGTCAAGTGGAAGAAGAAATGAAACAGGAACTCTACAAGCAAAATGAAACCATCAATCTCCTTGCTGCTGAAAACGAGCGCAACCGTATCGGTCGTGATTTGCACGATACGCTAGGGCATACCTTTGCCATGCTTAGTGTCAAAACAGAGCTCGCTTTAAAACAGCTGGATAAGGAAAACCTAACAGCTGTGCAAAAGGAACTTCAAGACATCAACCAAATCAGTAAAACTTCCATGAAGGAGGTCCGTGAGCTCATCAACAACCTCAAATTTAGGACGGTGACTGAAGAGTTGTCAGCCATCCAGGAAATGTTTGCCTTGTCTGGTGTGACCTTGACGGTTGCCAATGACCTGATAACCGACCAGTTATCGCCAGTCATCCAGTCCACCATGACCATGATTTTACGGGAGTTGGCAACCAATATCATCAAGCATGCAGACGCCAGCTCTTGTCAGATTCAGCTCTATCGCGAAAAAGGGCTTGTGATTGAGGTGATCGATGATGGCTGTGGTTTTGCTCAGTTAACAGGTCAGGAATTGCATTCTATCCGAGAGCGTCTGCAGTTAGTTAAGGGGACGGTTGAGATCGTCTCCCAGGGTCAGCCGACCCATATCCGTGTCATCTTAGAAGAAGGGAGTACTTCACTATGAAACTTTTAGTTGCTGAAGATCAATCCATGTTGCGCGATGCCATGTGCCAACTGTTACTGATGGAAGAGGATGTCGATGAGATTTTTCAAGCCAGTAATGGTGCAGAAGCGATAGAACTGTTGCAAAAGAAAACTGTCGATGTGGCCATTTTAGATGTTGAAATGCCAGAAAAGACAGGCCTTGATGTCTTGGAATGGGTGCGGGCTAGTCAGACTATTAAAGTGATCATTGTGACTACCTTTAAGCGTCCGGGTTATTTTGAACGAGCCATTAAACTTGGCGTCGATGCCTATGTGCTTAAGGAGCGCTCTATTTCAGAATTAATGGCCACTATCCATAAGGTCCTAGACGGTCAAAAGGAATACTCGCCTGAACTGATGGAGGGTGTCCTCCATCACCCCAATCCGCTGACCGAGCAAGAAAGCAAGTTACTCAGCTTGATTGCCCAAGGCTTGTCCAACAAGGAAATTGCACAGAAACTTTTTCTGTCCGAAGGAACGGTCCGCAACTATGTGACCAATATCCTCGGCAAGTTGGCTGCTGATAATCGGACTGAGGCGGTAAAAGTTGCACAGGAAAATGGCTGGATTTAAAAAGTCTGAGAACAAACTTCTCAGACTTTTTGTATCCCAAGGACGGAGATTTGAGAAAGGAACTACTCTGTGGTTTCCTTTTTTTCTACCACAATTTCAAAGTTCTTCAAGTATTGGTCTTTTCCAAGTTGACCAGTAAAACTGTCGCCTACCTTTAAGAATGGAAGTTGGTCTGTGGTCCCTTCTGTTGCCTTAACCTTATAAATCTCTCCGGCTGACGAAATGTAGTAGACAGTCGAACCTGAAATCATCTGGCTGGCAAGAGCTTCTACAGTACCTGAGATCATTTGCAATTCATTGGTTGCCTTACCAGAAGCTGTGCCAGAGGCACCAGATAAGGCCGAGGTGTCCCTATCGGTAAATTGAGAAATCAACTTTTCGATGTCATTATTGACCGTCACTTGCTGGTAATCTTCCGCATCCACTAGGGCGTAGGATTTGACAAGGCCGGCATCATCCTTAAGGGATACGAGGTAATAAGCCTTGCCATCTAATTTGACTAGGGTTGGCGCTGTAGCATCGTAACCCTTTTCTTGCACTTCTCCTTCTGCAGATTCCTGAGCAGCGGTTTCAGTAGCTGACGCCAATTTATAATTGGTGACTTGGCGAGTCCGCATATTCACCAAAATGAAACCTAAATTGGATGAATCAGCAGTCGCTGAGGTAATCCCTGTGTAAAGGTAGATATCTGAGCCAATAGAAATATAGTTGTAACTGTCTGTTGTCTGTTTGACACCGGTCTGACTAAAGACCGTGTTCCAAAAGCCGTCTTGATAGGTGTAGTAATCATCAACCCGCGTCAGCACATTATTAGCGGAGAAGACACGATCCACCCATTCGGGGGTATTTTCCAAGTCATATTCCTTGGTGTCACCTGTAACTGCATCTAATAGGATAACCCCTACTGGATCCTTGGACGACAACATAAATTTTGGCTGATAAATAGTTGCTACGTAGTAAGGGTTGCCCTCATCATCTACTTCAAAAGAGGGATCGCCGAAAAGAGTGAAGGGATATTTAAAACGCAGATAACGCATGGTATCACGAAAAGCATATTCTGAATCCGAATACTTCATAGCCTTGCTTAATTTAACGAGTTCTGCTTTACCTGTAGTCTGATTCACCTTCACATAGTAGCTAATCCCTTCTGTCCGATTGGAGAGCCATTTCCAAAAGTTTTTATACTCCAAGGGAGATACACGATAAGGCTGTTTTCCAATGGCAATCTGACGATAATCATCTGAAATTCCAAACTGTGACACCTTATCAATTGTTCCTAAATAGGTATCTCCAATTTTTTTAGCGGAAGCGCGATCCAGCAAAGCCAAGGTCGAAATGTCTGTTTCTGGAAAATCCTCTGTAAAATCAGCTTCCTTGACCGTAATCACGTTGGCATAGCTCTTGGCACGAAAAATCCGTGAATTGAAGAAATTCAGTCCAATTAACAGGAGAACTAACACCAAGGCACTACTTCCGATCCAAGTCAATGGCTTGTTATAAACGGTTGACGTCGGTGTCACTTCCTTACGTCCTCGTAAGCCCTTATGATTGGACGATGCTGTACCAATCGACTCAACCATGGCCAAAATAAGGAGAGCCACAAAGGCTAATCCCAGTCCTTCCAACACAAACATCCAAAAACCAGGACTTAACGGATTTAGAGGTGGCAAAAAGAGCCAATAACTCACACCCATCAAGATAATCCACAAAAAGATTAGAACGTTTTTGAGTATCTTTTTCATCCTATCTACCTCCACTTTTCGTTTTCTCTATTATACCACAAAGGACAAGAAGGGTAGGATGAGGTCACTGCCTACAGGGAACAATCTAGCCAACACGGATACATACAAGCAACAATTACTATAATATTTAAAATACCTGCAAATAAAACTAGAGGTACTATAGGTCTGACCCAGCCTTTTACCTCATGCTCTGTGCCATTGTCAGCCTCAAACGCTGTCCTCATGAACCAACGGTTGCCGAATCCAATTTCAAGATATTTGGTCATTTCACCCCAAACTGTCACCAATTCATACAATCTCGCCCTTCATGGACTGGGGTTTCCCAGAGGCGAAAAAAAGAGTCAGCACTAAAGGTTTAAAACCAGTGAAAAAACAATGATGCTTAGGAGAAGCTTCGCTCGGCAAGGCCATTCTTTATTGGTATTTCAAAACATACCGACTCGAAATAGCGACTAATACTAGCAAGAAAGGAAGCTCAGCCACAATAAGCCCACTATCCTAGTAGGCATTCCCTCTGACATGGAAATTATAGATGAAACTCAATAACACCACCGCAACATAAACTGTTGCTAGGCTATACACGCTTTTTATCAGGCATCGATGTCTCCTTTCTTCTACTAGCAATTCATCAAAAACAAAATAAAAATACCTCATCAAAAGGGCTGATAAGGTTACTCTAGGGGTAGCTCATTTTACCTGGAGCGAATACCTAAGATGAACTTTAGAGAGTTACGCGACTTTAGACCGCATTTTATCCCATCTTTACTATCCCAAATAAAGACACGGGAGCCAATCCAAAAACGAAGGTAAATAGACTGAGGTGCTATGGGTCTGACCCATCCTTTCACCTCATGCTCTGTGCCATCGCTTGCCTCAAACTCTGTCCTCATGAACCAACGGTTGCCGAATCCAATTTCAAGATATTTGGTCATTTCAAATTCCCTTCCATAGGCAGGATAGCTACAAGCTCAATCCCAGCAATCACTTGTAACACAGGTAAAGCATCTCAGACAATCATGCCTGTATCGAGTAAGGCTAGTTTCATTTTTTCTTTCTCTTCGTTTTCTTCTTCGAGGATGATTCAGACACTGCAACTGATTGCGGATAAGCCTCTGACGTATCCGACTGAAGAGATGTTGGCTCCCCCCACCTGTATCGTTTGGCGAAATAATAAAGTAGCTGCCAACATACAGACAGAGCGACACCCAAAATGATAATTAGCAAAGCTTCCTCACGGGGCATTTGCCATAAGGCAGGCGAAAGCACCTTACCTTTGACTTTTATGCCAATCACTGCCCAAAATAATAAGTTTAGACCAGTAAGCCAACGAAGAATGTCAAATAAGACTACCCATTCTCTTTCTCGTTCTTTTTTGGAAGGCCTAATCATATTGAACCAAATCCACAAAATCGCAACCACTGCTTCCAACCATAGAAAAAGGTTTAGCGAAGAATTTGCAGTTGCAATTAGAAAATAGAATAGAGACCCTACACCAATTGTCACCACAAAATTCAACAAAAAATCTATCCAGGGATGCCTATCTAAAAATAATCGGATTCTTTCCACCATATCACTTCAAACTCCATCCGCCGTCTATCTTGATGATTTCCCCTTGCAAAGAGCCGGCCTTGCCTGACGCTAGAAAGAGGGTCAGCTCTGCGATTTCCAGAGGTTGGGTATAGCGACCGATAGGGGTCTGATCGGCGACCCAGCTAGCCAGACCTCCTGGTTCAAAATCAGACTGCGTCATGGCTGTCTGCACCGCTCCTGGGGCAATACCAAAGACCTGAACCCCATCCCGAGCGTAGTCCAGAGCCAGCTGTTTGGTAAAGCCTGCGAGGGCGTGCTTGCTAGCCGTATAGGCAGAACCACCACCCCCTGCTAGAAAGCTCGCGATGGAACACATAGTGATGATGATCCCTGACTGCCTCGCCACCATCTGAGGCAGATAGAGACTGACCAGCCGTGTCACGCTGAAAAAATTAACCGCAAAAATCCGCGCCATGTCCGCCTCCGTCGTCTCCAGATGAGGCTTATAATCGTCCAAGACCCCCGCTGTCAGGCACAACACATCTGGGTAGGGACAAAATTCCACAACTCCTGTCACATCACCAGTCAGATCCAGCCGCAAAAAATGAAAGTCTCCCTGCAAGTCAGGAGCAAGAGCACAGTCCACCCCATAAACTGTCCAGCCATTTTCTAAAAATAGCTGAGCTTGAGACAAACCAATGCCTGAGGAGACGCCTGTGACGAGGACTGTTTTAGTCATGGACTTCTACCCAATCTGTCGCCAGCACATCGCACGGTGTCGGGCTCCACATGGAGAACCCTTCTCCCTCACCTGTCACATTGATGAGAAAGTAGGGCGTTGCTTCCAGCTTTTGTCCGTTGACCTCGATGGTGTCAAAGAGCTGGACATAATTTTCAGCCCCACCCCAGCCTGTACGAACGTATTTCTTCTTGACCTTTAGCCCCGGTAAAATCTCTTCAAATGTCATGATTGTCCTCCTTGTCTTTTTCTATTGTCACAGATATTATCATATAATATAAACCACTTAGTAAGAAAGGCACGCCTAAATACCATGGTTTGACGACGATCCCTAGAATAAAGGCAAACATCAAAAATACCAAGCCAAGTATCACATTAGTCTTCATGCGCTTATCCTCCTTTTTTCATTATAGCACAAACCTTACCCTGCTTAGCAAGGTAAGGCTTAATCTCTCAAATAGGAGCTCTTCTAATCGAGTCCGCGTTCTTGTCGTTGTTTTCTTATCATTGTAGATAAGGACAGACCGATCGTAGCCAAAACCAGTAAACTTTTGAACCAAAAGCTACTCAACATACCGACATCTACTCCCCTGCTCTGCCATTGTTCCAAGAAGCCGCCAAACCAAAGCGCAAGGGCTGGCAAGATAAGGAGGCGATAGCTTGGCATCGGCCAGACTTTGTAAGCGAGAAAGACAATGATGCCCAGTAAAACAACACTGTCCAGTGGACTCGGAATGGTTATGAGCAGACCTGAAGCAGGTAAGTACTCGGTCAAACGAGGGAGAAGCATCCCAAACACCAGACCGTACCAAACTGTTTTCCTATAAGGATTGAACGGCGTTTTATAGAACTTTTTCTTCAGTTGGCGATAAACAAAGGCTAGACCGGCCACCATAAGCCCAGCAGTTACGAGTTCCTTTACCATGTCCACTGTCAGTTGCCCTGTTTTGAAAAACGGCAAGAAAAGATCGACAGCCATAAAGACAACCGTAAATTCCAAGAGACGTCTCAAAGGGTTTTTAGGGCTATTAGCCAGCAAATCATCGGCCATGTCTTTGGGATGAGTGCCAAAGAACGCCTCCGCAGTAAGTCCGTCTTTTTCCGCCTCCTGTAAATCCCTCGCCATGGTATAAATCTGTTCATAGAGCTTTTCCTCATCATGGGTCAAAGCTGTGGAAATCATGTACTGTTCCAACTGGTCAAAATAAGCCCTGTTTTCAGGTCGCAATGCCTTGAGGAGTTGATTGACCTATTGCTGATAGTGATAGATGTCAGGCGCTAGGTGTTAGGTGTTTTCATTATATTTTCCTCCGTTAACTTGACTAACTTTATCCACTAATTCCGTCCACTGCTGCCAAAAATCTTTCAGGTAAACCCGACCGTCCTCCGTCAGCTGAAAATATTTACGGTCAGGTCCATCTGGCGAAGCCCTCATCACACCTGCTATCAAGCCTCTTTTTTCTAACTTTTGCAGCAAGGGATAGATCGTTCCGCCGATAATGGTCGAAAACCCATACTGTTTTAGGCGCTGAATAAGTTCATAGCCGTAAATCTCTTCCTGAGCAATGACCTCGAGCACACACCCTTCAAGCACTCCCTTAAGTAACTGTGTTTCCGCCATCTTTACTCCTTTCTCGTCTAGTATGTTTTACCTATTAGTCATCTAATGCTAGTATAGCACATGCTAACTAGTTTGTAAAGCATAATAGTTCCTAAAAATAAAAGGTTTGAAGAATGTCTTCTCCAAACCTTTCAAGTATTCGCCTAGTTGTTGTAGATTGATGTTCTAAAGTCATCGGTCTGACGTAAGTAGGCATTAAAGATTTTCGCCTTCAATTCTTTCACGCGAGAATCACGCGCATAACTGTTATTATTCTGTGCTGATTTAACAGCTTCGTCTGTCCCCAGGAAGCGTTGAAGATCTTCATTCACTGCCTCTTGCATCAAAGTCTTCCATTGCTCACTAGAAGAAATAACAACCATTCTCCCTTTGTAGTTGATGGTAATTGGTTTCAGATTTGCAAGCTGCTCTGCTCGGCGTTGGAACATTGCTTTTTTAAAGGCCTTCCAATCTTGGTATTCTCCCTTAAAGACTTGTTCAAGCACTAGGGTGTCGGTTACCCGACCAACGGTATGAGGGCTCGGCCATGTTTCCGTACCAAGAGAGCCACGTTCCTTGGCTAATGACGAATACTGGTCAGAAATATAAGGAAGGAGGCCATCTTGATAGCCTTTTTCAGCTAACAACTCAAAAGCCATGCGGCGGAACATGATATCACCAGGTGCGCCGTTTGGATTATCCAAAGCTGAATAGATTGGCGAGAACATCGGAATATCATAATAACCATTTCGGTTATAGTCCCGTTGATTATCAGCATTTAAACTAAACTGGCGGTGACTAATCACATCATGATCTACTAAATCTTCTACTGTAGTCAGGTTCATCTTAGCCCATTCCTCATCGGTAAACTTCCTGATCCTATTGCCTGCATGGGTGTCCACTTGTAGAACAGTATCTGTCACATAGTAATTTTCAATTTTATTAAAGAAGCGGCGTTGTTCTTCCTTCGGACGACTTAAAATCGCATCTGCTTCTAGTTTATCCAAAGTGTAAAGGACATCAAAGGCTCCTCTAAAGTACGTTTGAAGGTCAGTACTCGTTTGGAAGCGCTCTGGAGTTAGAGCTTGGTAACGGTTTTCTGCGGTTTCTGCAGCTGTCTCCCTATAATCAAAAACGCTATTAATTCCAAAGTTTTCAGTATTAGGATGATAAGGTGCCTGTAGGAGCCCTTGGGCAAACAGTTCCGCGCGTTGACCGAAGCGACGCCCATAACCTCCAAAATAAATGAGACCATCTGAATTATGCACCATCTCATGCGTATAAATAGAAGCATCATCTAGCATCTTAGAATACATAAACTGCGTGTAGGACCCTACTGCCATAGCGCCTGCTCCTTTATTGGCATAGTGAGAACCTTGCGAACCTTCCAGTGGTCCAAAGAAATCCTGAATAGCTGCATTGGTCAAATCACCTGTCATATTGAGCCACTTGTCCTTATTGAGACCTTCACGGTTAATCTGGTAACCGTCCCAATTTGGAACCGCCTTAATATTACGCTCCTTAACCGTATCTAAGGACATCCTGTACCAAAAGTCAAAATGATCTCTGAAGCGACTATTAGCCTGATCAACTTTGGCTTTAATTTTAGCAACCTCTTCTGCATATTGACTCGGATTTGTCTCTTTGAGGGTCATATCCACGTAGCGGTCATACATCCCAAAGTTAATCGTAGACATATTGGAAATATAGAAGATACCTTCACGAGCGGATAAAAGTGGTAAGATATAGTGGCGCGCCTGAGTATCGTTGAGCAACTTATGGTAGGCACGCACGTCAACATCTGGCCGAACTAAGGATTGCCCTTCAACAATATAAGCTTTGGATGCCGTCTTGAACCAAGTATTTTCATCCATAGTTGTAAAGAGTTTCCGATAGAAGCTAAGGTAATCAAATAGATTTTCCTGCCCAGTATGAGCTTCTGTGCTTGTCTTGTAGGTTGCTAAATGATTGATCATACGCAATTGATCATAATCTTTACCGATACTAATCAACCAATCCAAGGTACTTGTTGCTTTGCCAAAGATATCTTGATGGTATAAAATGAGTTCCTTGGCATTAACCTGACCGAAGTCAATATTAAACCAACGGTTAACATAGGCTAAGCCCATCAATAAAGCTTCTTTGTTCGTCACTATATAATCAGCCAAATCCGTACGATCTGTCGCAATAACATTTGACGTTGATAAGACAGCATTCAAAACACTCGGAAGGTTCTCCTTAATCGCCTCGAAGGATTCTTTAAGGTAAAGTTTATCCATCATTTCCGTAGCATTTCCAGTCCGCCCAAGTGCTGTCAAAAGCTCTGAAGAATGGTATTCAACAGACTTCAAGGTTGGTAAGATTTGACTCACAAGATGAGGATAGTGAGTTAGGATCTGCTCTGGTGTATAAAGCATATCCAGTCCATCTAGCTGGTACTCAGCAATTCCAGTATCCTTAAAATTCTCCAGATACGTCACCGCATATTCGGCCTTGCTGCCATCTGCAAAGTAAACCATAATTTTGTTGATGGCAGATTTTTCGCTCGCATAATCCGAAACGAATCTTTTATCCGCCATCGGGACGACTGATACAACTGTTTTAGTCGCTAGAGCATGGTCCTCAGGTAAGCGATTGGCTTCCTTGACGATAAATTCCTTGTTATAGAACGGTAAAAGCTTTTCGGTATTAGTATACTTCAGCTGATTGTTGACCTGATAGCCAACCACCTTACTATAGTCTACATCATACTGGTTCAGGTCTTTTCGATCTGTATCGGCTGTCGACACAGTAATCCCCATGGCGTCAATCTGAGTCTGAGCTTCTGCTCTTGTCTTTGTCGGAACACCTTCAGATTGCGTCGAGCTGGTTCCAGCGATTTGAACAACGGTTTCATCAAGGGCTAGTGGAGAGCCAGATTTAGCCAAGAGTTCCTTACCATTGGTCACTTGAACACTACTTACCGCATTTCGGATTCGAGTGTTGGCGGTTGTCGATCCGACCAAGCCTGCCACATTGGCTGTGGCTGATCCTACATTTTGAATCTTACCTTGAGCAACAACATTGCGAATATTTCCTTCTGCCAAAGCAGGAGTCACCTCAGCAGCACCTGAGATAGCACCTATGTGGAAGCTTCCAGGGTTTTGCGTCGCATTGACAGAGATATTAGCCTCTACCTTGGCCTTGTCAATGGTGCTCTCTCCACGAAGGTAACCCACTAAACCACCTGAAATATTGACTTGCCAATTAGTTGTTGTCGTGATATTGCCTTCAAAAGAAATATTTTCAAAAGCAGTGTTCCAAGCTAGGTAAACCAGTCCGCCTACCAATCGTTCCCCAGTGATATTGCCTTGAACCGCAACGTTAGTCACACGTCCCTTGCTTGGTCTAGCATCGGCCTGCTTAGCTAGAGCTCCTACTTCCGTAACATTCGGCTGATTAATGGCGACATTTTTCAAATCCAGATCACTAACCGTGAAAGCGCCATTTAGCTTGTTAAACAGCGGAGCCTTTAAACCAGAAATACTATGATTAGCCCCTAACAACTTCCCAGAGAAAACTTCTGGGATATAGCTGGTCGCTCCAGCAGGAAGGGCAAAATCGCTAGCCTCTAAATCTTCTGCAAGCTCAAAAGTTCCTGCCGGATTCGCTCGCATAGCCGTCACTAAGTCGTCAAAAGTGGTGTATTTCCCATTAGCAGACGGTACAAATTTTGGCACATAGAAATGGTAATCCTCTTGATTATCCGTTCCTTCGCCGCTGTACTCAATCAATTGTGGGGCAGTTGCTGTTAATTTATAAACCGTGTTTCCATCCACATTTGCCTCTTCAGAAGACTTGACCGACAGGTAAATATCCCGCTGCTGGCTGTTCATCACCTTGGCATAATATTTCGCATGGTCTGTCGGCTTAGCTGTCAATCGGTCTAATTTTCGGTAAGAGCCGTCAGCCTGCTTCTCATAGAGTTCAACGCGATCAACATGCTTGATCTCAACCTTTTTATAGTCCAATTCAAATGGAACATCCTCTAAGACCTGTGTCTGATCCCCATTCCCAACATTATAGGTCATCGTCGTTTTAAGCGTATAAGGAATATGCCAATCTAAGCCTGCTACATCAAAATCGTCAAAGCTAGCCAAGCTTTGGGATTTCACCAACTGATCTCCATTATAGATGTCAACCATAGCACTGATGTAAGCTTGACTCGGATCCTTTAAATCATAATTGAGCGTGATTTTCTTCTCCTCATCATGTTCTATCAACTGACTGAGCACTAGAGTCGGCTTGGTCTTCTCCTCTTGGATGATATCTACACGAACTGGCACTTCGTCCATTGACGCATCCGTATAGGTCACAAGAACTGTCCCTGGTATATTCTGTGCTATTTGAGCAGTACTTGGTTTCTCCCCTTCCTTCCAAGTATAGCTCGCAACATTTGAGAGGCCTGGTAAAAGACTAGCTTTGGGATCCACGTCTGCGTTAACTAGAACCGTTTGCTTAACTGCAACAGGAGTCTGCTGGTCTGCTTCCGTCAGATTTTTTGACCCACGTTCAATAATGCGATCCTTAGCTTCTTTGGTTATTTCAGAACTTTCGCTGACAGCTTCTCCGTCAATTTCACCCTTAACTGTCTGATACGTTTGGGTAATGGTCCGGAGGCCTTCTTGACCTTCTTGAATCACTCGGTCTGG
The DNA here is from genome assembly GCF_012396585.1 of Streptococcus ovuberis. Classification (GTDB taxonomy): domain Bacteria; phylum Bacillota; class Bacilli; order Lactobacillales; family Streptococcaceae; genus Streptococcus; species Streptococcus ovuberis. Next base: position 173,210 of record NZ_JAAXPR010000002.1, on the reverse strand, counting down.
TGTTGAACTTAATCTGGTCGGATCATATTGGACGGTTTCCTTGAAAGGAATCGGTTCTGTGATTTGGCGAGTCGTTGTACCTTCTATCGGCTTAATTCCAAGAGTGACCACCTTATCCACCGCTGGGCGGGTAACCGTTTCATTGGAGTAAAGGAGCTCATCTGTTTCTTGCCCCTTAATCGTTTTAAACACTTCTGTGATCGTCTTCTCGCCGGCTTGTCCACCTGTTTCTTGACGGTAGTCTGTGTACTGGTCTAACTCTTCAACCGTCTTGGTGTCAAAGGCAATCGCTTCAACCCGTGTCTTGGTCACTTCCCCCTCAAGAGGCTTGGTCCCAACCTTGACAACAGTGGAGATCGGCTCCTTAGTGACCACTTCTGAAACGGTCGGATTTGGCTGACGAACACCATCAAGCGTCTCGTAAATCTTGGTGATTTCCTTCTCACCGTCTACACCTTGTAAGGTATCGGTCTCTCCGACCCAAAGGCTTGCATCATCTTCTGTCACCTCTGGAGATGCAATAATAACTCTTTCAACCTCAACCTCTTGCCCAGCAACGGGGACGACTGCTTTTTTAGTCCCTCTTGCTACGATCCGTGGCACAGCTTCTCTGATTGTTATTTGAGAAATAAGCTCTCCATCCCTTACAGTCTTCTCAACCAAACCAGGAACCCCTGCTTGGAGTTCTCTTACCTGACCTTCTGGCAAGGTCTCATCCTCTTGGTAACGCGTTTCAAAAGGGATTTCGTCTTGAGTTGTCTGAGCTGGAACTTCGGTAGGCTTGGTGCCACGTTTGACAATCTTGACCACCGGTTCCTGAACTATCTGACTGGAGATTAATTGACCATCTAGTGTCACCAATTCCCGAACCCCTGGAAGCCCTTCTTGGACAATCACTTCTTCTCCTAATGGCAAGGTCTCGTCTGCAATCACTTCTATTTCGTAAGGGACTTCCTCTGTTGTCCGACTCTCAATTGGTTTAGCTAACTCATCTGGTGTCTCTGGAACGGCCGGCTCTGTCTGGACTAGACTGCCCTTCTTGATAAGACGGTTGACTGGCGCTTGTAGCAAACGACTGCCGACCAGCTGTCCATCCATATAGGTATTCTCACGCAGACCTGGAGCCCCCTCTTGAAGAATGACTTCCTCACCTAACGGCAAGGTCTCATCCATAAGCATTTCTGTTTCAAAGGCAACCGCTTCTGTGACGACTGATGTGACTGGTTTCGGCGATTCAGGAAGTGGAGACTCCTCTACTGGTTCACTCTTAGTCCCACGCGCAACAATCTGGGCCACAGGCTCAACTAAGATTTCCTGAGAAAGCAGAGTATCCCCTCGGTACTGAAGCCGTTGTTGACCCAATTGGCCAGCCCGAAGAACCACTTCCTGGCCAAGTTCAAGCGTCGGATCTTCTTGGTAAATCGTCTCAAAAGCTAGTTCTTGGACAACTGCTGTAATAGCAGGCGTACTTTCTTCCACGATCGAAACAGGCGACTCGTTAGTCGTTACGACCTCAACTGGTGCATCAATCGGATTGACAGCCTGTTGATCCTCGACTTTTTCTCGGTCATCTTTTGCACTGTCTTGAGGCAGAGAGTTTGATTCCTGCTCTTTTTCCGGTAACAAGTAACCGACAAATTCATGATTTGGGATATCAATCACTGTCTCTGGAAGCTCATCACCTAGACGCAAAGCATACGATTGATCATAAACAGATAGGTGACTCTCCCTTGGCAACGCCGAGACCGAAACAGCTCCTCCCAAACTCAAGAGAGTCATGCTGACCACAATACGCTTTTTCTTCCCCTTCAAGGCAACAAGCCCTAAAACCAGTAAACCAGCTCCCAAAGTTCCCAAAGCAAAATCTGTTTCTTGGCCCGTCTGTGGCAGCTGTGTTACAGGACGGTAAACCATGTAGTATGTCTCATAATCACCCAAGTCATGCTCAGGCAATTGTGAAACAATCCTCTCCTTTTCCTCAGCAGTCAATTCCGCTTCCAAGACATAACGGTAATTGACCGGCTGACTCACTGCAATTTGAGCACTCTCTTGTGCAGCGACTACTGGTGCCATAACCCCTAAACCAGCTAATCCTACAACAGTTGACGCCACAGCTACTTTTAATTTCCTAATAGCAAAGCGCAGTTGCTTCTGTCTCCAATTCATCTTTACATACTCCTAAATAATGATACCTGTGCCATTTTACCATAAAGGCATTATCCCTCAAAGTTTTTTGAATCACAAACTTTTTCCTTTTCACAAAAGACTAAATCTGGTAAACTTTCCAACGAAGACGACAGATTCAAAGGATAACAAGGCTGATATTGAGCTAGAAAATACGATGGTTTTACCCTTCTCAAGTCCAATATTTTTTGATTTTTAAAGGTCTCCTCACTTTCTATCCATGCCAAATCCATGAAGAAACTTGGGTTTTCAGAGAGCAAGATTTTAGAAAAATGTATGGCACAATGCCAATGATGAGGCAAATTTCCGACCAAGATCCAGTTATTTGGGTGATCTTTTCAAAAAAATGTCTGTAACTCGAAAATGCTTGCATGCAGGTACTTCATGCTTACATCATGACTTTTTGTCATTCTTTCATTGTCTTTTTCCCTCCAATAGGATATGATAGAATAAATTATTCTACTTTATAGAAAAGAGCCCTATGCCTAACCTTTTAGATTATCTTGAAACTAGCCAGCACGATAGTTTTTACGATCAACCGATTAATCGCTTGGATATCCTCGCCTTGACCGAATTGTCCTACTTGCCGTTTGATCATTTAGTCGCCTATCCCTTTAATCTAGAGCAGGCCTGTCGTCTAGATGAACTCGCTCGTGCCTTCAAAGAACGGTTCACAGAAGGCTATCCTCCACTTTCGTTGGTGACCAAAGAACGCCTCAAGCTCCTGGAAAGAATAAGTTCCAGCAAGCGATTCAAGCACATCAAGGCTTTTGGCTATATCAATGATTATAATGTTGAGCTCCAAAAACAATTTGCTGCAATCTGCTACCAGTTCCTCCCCCAGAAGTTTCTGACGGTTTTCCGAGGAACTGACGATACTCTGATTGGCTGGAAAGAGGACTTTTACATGTCTTTTATGCCTGAGATTCCTGCCCAACGTTCCGCTAGCCGATATCTCCAAAAATTGATAAAAACCCTTCCAGGGGAATATACGATTGCCGGTCACTCTAAGGGCGGAAATCTAGCTGTCTATGCTTCTAGCAAGCAAGAACACTTTCTTCAAGAACAGATAACTGCTGTGTATAGTTTTGACGCTCCAGGTCTCCATGAAAGCACGCTAGTATCTCCCGGATTTAACGCTATTCAAGATAAACTTTGCACCATTATTCCTCAAGGCTCTATTGTAGGACTCATGCTCGAACCTCCAAAAGAGGCTCAGATTGTTAAGAGTAACGCTATCGGCTTTCAGCAACATATTTGCTTCACTTGGGAAATTATTGGTAATGATTTCAAAATGGTTGATCAACTCACCGATGATAGCCTTCAGCTAGATCAAGCGCTTAAAAATTGGACCTCCAGCTTAACTTCTGAAGAACTCAGACAATTTTTCGACCTCTTTTTCGACACCTTTATCGAAGCAGGAATCTACCGTTTTAGTGATATTACAGTAAACACCTTAGATAAATTGCAAAAAATAAATAGCCTTCACAAAAAGCGTACCCCTACCGAACGCCAACTGATGGACCGAATCGTCCGCTTACTCATCGAGACCCGGTTCCAGATTTGGAAAGATAACCAATTACAATCAACTGTCCAACGCAAAGAAGAGTTCTTACATTTTCTAGAAAACCTCAGCTTAAAAAATCCCAAATCTGACTAATCAGACTTGGGATTTTTCTATGCAGTTCTTAGTTGTTAAAACTCTCTGTCAACCGAGGAACAACCTGCTTCTTACGTGACACAGCTCCTGGTAGAAAAGCATGATGATTTTCTAGCTTAAAGTTAAAGGCAGCTTCAACCTTGTCCATATTAGCTCCAAGAGCAAGGATTTCTGAGTTTGACTGAACAATATCCGTAATCATCAGCACAAAGTCAGAATAATTTTCAGTTCCCATCGCCTCTACCATAGCGGCCTCAATCTCTTCTTGACGCTCCAACACTTCTGCAATATCAACAGTATTGACCTGAGCCACGCGGACTGGATTACCATTGAGTTCAAATGTTTTAGCATCAATATCAATCAATTCTTCTGCTGATTTGCTAGCGAGATTGGTTCCCGCCTTCAAGAGAGCAAGGCCATATTCTTCTAAGTTGACGCCAGCAATTTCAGCCAATTCCTTAGCTACTTGAGGATCTGAAGCATGAGTGGTTGGCGATTTGAGCAAGAGGGTATCTGAAATCAACCCTGACAACAGAAGGCCTGCCACTTCACGAGGCAAATCCACCCCTGCCTCCTTGGAAGCACGGTAGACTATTGAACTAGCTGAGCCAACAGGTTCCAAACGCATGTAAAGAGGATTAGCTGTCTCAAAATTAGCCACTCGATGGTGGTCAACAACTGCAAGTACTTCTAAATCACGAATATCTGCAATGGACTGTTGAAACTCATTGTGGTCAGTCAAGATAACTTGATTAACTCCTTCTACAGTAGCATTCTCAACCACACGAGGAGCCTCGACTCCAAAATAATGCAAAGCAAAAGCGGTCTCTTCATTAGGCTCTCCTAAAAGAACAGCTTCAGCATCACGTCCCCAAGCAGTCCGCTCCAAATAAGCCCAGCCATAAGCAGAAGCGGTCGCATCCGTATCTGGATTCTGGTGTCCAAAAACTAAAATCTTTGACATGTCATCAAACCTCTTTTTCAAATATAAGTACCTTCATTTTACCATATTTTCTATGACTTGTGAATGTCAAATTGGAATCTAACCACGCCGTACGCATGAAAAACAACGTTTCAATAAATGCTTGAGAACCTGTATTCACAATAGGGATATTAAGTTAATTAGGCTAGTTTTTTGCCAACTGAGGACAATTTTTGCGGGAATAATAGCCGTATTACCAGAACATCTGATAGTGAGTCAGCTAAAATTAGCCCAATCTAGTCAGTGTTTCTATTGTGAATACAGCTTCTGAAATACAAAAATTTATTCTGAAAAGTTTGGGATTAAAGTACACTAGTTACCGAAAGCAATTTTTTAGGCACTATTGTATAGAACAGTAGACAACTATTTTTGCGTAAACTTTCTCGAATTGCCTAAAAACTAGGGGTTGATGGTTTCAAAACTTTTTCAACAATTGATTTCCTTCATGTGCTTGTCGTAGGAAGTCAAGGGGAGCCCCCTAAAACTATAAGCTTTCTGCTTAAAAGGCGTTCAAATAACCGAAAAGGCAGATAAAACAACCTATAAATAGATTGTTTCATGCCACATCTCATCACCACATAATGCAGTTATTACATATCTCCTATGACTAAACTATTTGCCCCTCCTATTTTATCGAAAGAAAAATCGCTATCTCAGCGCGTTATCCCTCGCTCTACTAATTCTCAAACATTGAAAAAAGATTTCTGAACCCCAAAATTTCCTGAGATTATCCTAGGTAGTTCAGATTAACTTTCAAGCGCTCTGTTTTAACCCTTCAGCCCCATTCGCTTCTTTAATTCCTTGACTTTACGGCGCGACACCAGGCAGTCCAAACCATTTGCAAAATAAAGGACATTGTTAACGGGATCTATTTCTTGAACCTTGATCGGATTGACTAAAAAAGCTTTGTGAGCCCTAAATAAACGGGGTTCTTTTTGCTCAATACTCTTGATGCTATCATAAAATTCCAACCGTTGCTTATCTGTGATGAGAACTAACTTATGAGGAATCTCCGTCGTTTCTATCAGGCAAATATCCTCAAAAGGGACGCGCACATGCCGTGTCTGTGTCTTTATTTCAAAGATATCTTCTTGAAGAAAAGCTTGACGTTTCATAATGGCCTGAACATAGTTAGCAATGTCTTTTGTCAATTCCTGGGTCTCTAGCTCTTTGTTCACAAAGCCTAGGGCAGACACTTGGTAAAAATAAGTGATCGCCGCAAATTCTGTATGAGTCGTCACAAAAATAATAATCGCCTCATCATCCTTTTCTCGAATCTGATGCGCCACCTCGAGCCCCTTCTTCTCCTGGCCCTTCAGTTCAATGTCCAAAAAATAAATCTGGTTTTTTCCAAAAGTTGTCATACTACTTAACAATTCCTCTGGTTTCCCTGTCACCAATTTAATATCCAGCTGAACACCAAATTGACGAGCAATTTCCTGCAACACTCCTTGCAAACGATTCTGATGATAAAGCTCATCTTCTAAAATATAAATATCCATTGCTCAATCCCCTATGTAAACAATCTGCGTAAAAAAAAGATCTGTCACCTCTGTTTCAATCGCGACTTTGCAATAGCGCTTGATAATTTGACTAACGGTAAACAGCCCCTCTCCTCTGCCCTTCCCCTTACTAGAATAGCCTTGCTTAAAAATCTGACTCACTGGAATAAGACTTGACTTGATGCTGTTTTTGATATGAATAATATAGCGTGTTCCCTGCCTGATAATAGCAAAAAAGACTTCTGGCTTCAGTGTTTCTTTAGCAGCCTCAATGGCATTGTCAACTAGAATAGATAGCACTCTTACAAAATCCAACAATTCCATCTGAAGCCCTGTCACTTCATCCTTAATTTCTAAATGAATCGTCACCCCCTCTTGGCGAGCCTGATTAAATTTATGATAGAGCAAACTCTTAAGAGCTGGACTTTCCAGACGGGACAAATCATCAATATTTTCCCCTTCCGACAAGCTAATATCAGCGGAGACGAGAATATTTTGATATAAATACCTCACATTCTCAATATCTCCTGTCTGAATACTGTCCCTCAAGGTGATCAACATATTTTTATAATCATGCTTAAAACCACGAACGGTCTGATAAAGGGTCTGAATCTCATTCGTATATAATTGCAAGCGCCGATACTGCTCCTCCTTCTCCCGCTGAAAAATCTCCTCCTGATAAGCTACAATTTTATTATTAAGCAGAATTAAGACACTGACAATCATGAAAAGATAGGCAAAAATCAGATATTTAGAATACTGAGAGACCGTGCCAAAATCAAAATACATTTCTAGGTAATGAACACCCAACAAAACTGAAACAGCAACTAGTAATGTCTTATTCAGCGGCTTAATAATCTTTAAACTTACAAACGGATCATCATCTTTTAAAGGGGTTGTATCTAACTTTATAATGTGAAAAATTAGACGATGCAAAAGGATAATCATTGAAAATGCAATTAACCAAAATGTTGTTATGTTTCGGTTAAACAGAGACTTATTTATGAATTCTTGAAATGCTAAATCAAAAAAGTTAAAAAAAGTAAATACAAAATAGAAAGTATATACAGCGTAGAAAAGTGATTTTTCCTTATCCTTATTTTTTAGGATCTTACGATCCAAAGTATATAATTCCACTGGTAGTAATAACAGAGACAATGCACCTCCCAAGAACAAACCTCTTAGAAGTTCCATAACTATAAATCTGATAATAATTTTTACATTCATCTTTTCACTCTTAATCCGTGAAAAAACATACATATAACTGAGATATTGAACTAGCAAAGCAATAGCTCCAATGATATTTCCGTAATTCATAATTAATACTTCTCCTTAAGGTTTTCGACCACCAAAGATAGGAAATAGTTTTCCCCAATCAAACATATCATCTCCTCCTTTCTTTTGAAAGAAGCGAATATTCTGAATGAAATAACTATACCATTTTTTGCTATTTAATTCAATATTTTTTCGCTTCTTATGGGATAATTTTACCTTTTTACCAAAAATTCCGGACACATATTTCATAAATGGTCATTTTTTCATCATAAACGGTTCTTTCCCCTTTAACAGCTATTCCTTAACACTCTGAAAAACTTAACCCTGATTCTCCTTGTTTCATTCCCCGCAGACAAAAAACCCCAGCTAGTTATCCATAGAACTCTAGCTGAGGATTTCTGATGTATCATAATAGGTTACAACGAACTAGGCAAATCTTGCTTCCACCCTATAAATAGGCTGACCTTTTTGAGAAAACTTTTCCTCATACTCTGTCATAACATTCCCTTCAAGATTTGCTGCATGTAAGTCCAGCCAGATACCTAATAAGGTCATCCCATACTGGGAAAAACTGACCAGACTATATTCAAAGAGGCCTCTGTTATCCGTCTTGAAATGAATCTCTCCTTGAGCAGGCAAAATCTGCTGATAGGTCTCCAAAAAAGACTTGTAGGTCAGACGTCTCTTTGCATGTTTTTTCTTGGGCCAAGGATCTGAAAAATTCAGATAAAGGCGATCAATTTCGGCATCCGCAAAATAGTTAGTCAAGCTAGAACCGTCCACTCGGAGCAGCTTGACATTTGGCAAGTCTTGCTCTAATACCCGATCCAGAGCATAACTTAGAACAGAGAGCTGAATATCAATCCCGATGTAGTTGATATCTGGATTGGCTGCTGCCATTCCTGTAATAAAACGCCCTTTGCCTGATCCTACTTCGATATGAATCGGGTTGTCATTGCCAAAGACCTGATGCCACTTGCCCTTGTACGCTTCAGGATCCAAAATCACATATTGAGGATTCTCCGCCAATAGGGCTTCTGCTCCCTTTCGTTTTCTAACTCTCATACTGCCCTCTTAATTCACGGAATCGACGAAGCGCATAGACTTCTTTGTTTACATTCTCAATATTATGGGTCTCAAAGCACTTGTTGATTTGATAAAGATAGGACAGTTGCCCGTACCATTCCACCTTGCTTAGGACCAATGCATTGTATTTATAACCATAACTTGTCAACCATTCCTTCCACTCTGAGCGAGGAATATAGTGGCTGAGGATATGGGCTACATCAAACATCCGATCTGTCAATCGGACCGTATCCCAATCTGTCAAGTAAACCATGCCTGATTTGGTCTCCAGCCAATTGGTATGATGGATGTCACCGTGTACAATCGTGGCATGTTCTTCATTAAATCGCGGCTGATCTTGTAAAAGTTCTTTAGCAATAGACTGCAGATAAGTATTTTCCCTCACCTGCAAAACAGATTCGGACTGCCAATAGCGAACCAGATCCGCTGGGGTCTCGTTTGTATGGCCTAGCTTGGTCAGCTGGTTAGCCAAGAGTTTAGACCGGTGAAGGCGCGTTAAAATGCTGATTATCTGCTTGCTCCCCATGTCCTGCTTGTCGAGGGTACGTCCGTCCAACCACTCTTGAGCACTCATAATCGAACCGGTCAATGTCCGCTTGCTCCATAAAAGCTTGGGAGCAATCTGCTCCTTAGCCAGAGCCGCTAAAATGGGCGTTGTATTCATCTTGATAAAGGCTTCGGTCCCATCAGGGTAAGTCCCCTTATAAGCTTGACCACTAAAGCCTGGAATAGGGGCCAAACTTAATCCATCATCTGTGTATTGCATGTTGCTCTCCTTAGAAATTCTCTACTATTTTACTAGTTTTAAGCGCCTTAGTCAATCAATTTCTCTATTTTATAAGGAAGATAACACACATTTAATACGATTTGTACCCCTATCAAGACAAGTAAGTAAACCCTGTCTTGGAAGAAAACAGCTGCCAAAGCAACTTGAATCGTTAATAAGAAGAAAAAGAAGCCGTTTAAAAAGAGTCTTAAGCTCCTTTTCTTCTCGCCACGTGTCACCGGAAAAAGACTGGTCATGTATTGATAGTCGTAATGGTTGTAGAGAGCCATGAGTTGAAAAAGAAGGAGGTAGTTAAACAAAATGGCTAGCACTGTCGCAACTAAGTCTTGACCAATAAGACTAAGACTGAAAAAACTGAGCAAGGCCAAACGAAGGCTCAGCCTTAAGTAATCACCCGATCTTAAAAAGGCTCGCGCAAAGAGATAAAGCCAAGTCCCTTGCTGAAAAAGAGTGAGGACAGGATCCAGAAAAGCTCTACGTCTAACGCTTTGAGAAATTCCCTTGACCTGTGTAAAAAGGGAAAAAAACTTGAGAACAGCTTGTTTTTGATGGCGATCATGGTTAATCGCTGCATCCCAAGAGACGCGTTGCTGACTGGTTAAAGCTACCAGTTTTCGGCGAAAATAGGCTACATTAATGACAATGGACAGGAGCACCAAAATCACGTAGGACACTAGAGAAAGTTGAGCAGCCAAGGCCAGGGGATAAAGAAAAACAGCCGTTACTAACTGGATGATCGTCCAAATAAGGAAACCTTTTCGATGAGCCCTTTCTATTTCTCGAGCAACATGGGCTTCCTTGCCTAAGAGAAACTGCTGATCCGGCCTCTCTAAATAAGCCGTAAAATCCCCCATAAAGCTAGCTCCCAATAACAAAACAATAACCACCATTCGTAAGACAAAAGTATCCTGAGGAGGGTGTTTAATCAATTGGCTGTATTGGACCATGACAAATCCCATACCAAGCAGCATAAATAGGATAAAGTGATCGTTCAAGACATATTTTAGGTACCTGGCGCATTGCTTATGAAACAGTTGGCGCCGTTTCAAAAATAAAGCTTTCATTCAGTCTCCTCCGTCAACCGTAGGTAGATGGCATTCAGATCAGCTTCTGGCATATCGAAAGCTTCTTGGAGATCCTCTAAACGCCCCTGAGCCTTGATTTCACCATGGTGAAGAATGATGAAGCGGTCGCACATTTTCTCTGCAGAATCCAGCACATGAGTGGACATCAAGATGGAGGTGCCTTTGGCCTTTTCTGCAACCAAAAGGTCTTTCAGGTCTTTTATAGCCAATGGATCCAGCCCCAAAAAGGGCTCATCCACAATCAAGAGACTCGGCTCAACAATCAAGGCACAGATGATCATAACCTTCTGTTTCATCCCTTTGGAAAAATTGACCGGAAACCAATCGAGACGCTGGTCTAGACGGAATAACTTCAAGAGGACTTCTGCCCTTTCCAAGGCCTTTTCAATGGGTATGTCATAAGCCAAAGCGACTACTTCCAAATGCTCTTTTAAGGTCAACTCTTCATAAAGGCTCGGCGTTTCAGGAATAAAGCCTATTTTTTTTCGATAATTCTCAGCATCCTGCTTTAGACTTAGGCCATCAATGGTAATCTCCCCCTTATAAGGCGTTAACAGGCCAATAATTTCATTGATTGTGGTAGACTTTCCTGCACCATTTAACCCAATGAGCCCCACCAACTCACCATCGGCAATCTCAAAGGAAATATTTCTAAGAACTGGGATATTGGCATAACCTCCCGTTACATTTTGGATGTTTAACATTCATTTCTCCGATTTTTTTGATATAATTTATTATAACAGATTCAAGAAAAGAGGTAAAACCATGACTGACTGTATTTTCTGTAAAATTGTCTCTGGCCAAATCCCATCCTCCAAAGTTTACGAAGATGATCAGGTCCTTGCCTTTCTGGACATTACCCAAGTAACCCCTGGCCATACTTTGGTTATTCCTAAAACGCATGTCGCAGATGTCTTTGACATGGACAGCGATACCGCAGGTTTGGTCTTTGCCCGCATTCCCAAAATTGCTCGCCAACTCAAGGAAAAACTGGGGGCCAAGGGATTAAATATCATCAACAATAACGGAGAAGCAGCTGGGCAAACAGTTTTCCATAGCCACATCCACCTCCTACCACGTTTAGATAAGGAAGATGGACTGGCGATTCAGTTTGAGACTCATGAACCCGATTTTACCCAACTCGCTCAACTCGCTCAAGAACTCTATTTGGAGGCATAACCTATGAAACTTAGAAGATTACTCTGGACAGGTACAGCTGCCTACCTTACTTATCAAGCTATTAAGCATCGTAAAACAATCAAACGTGAAGCACTTGAAACCAAGGAGTTAACCCAAGAAGCCAGTGGCCACCTCAAGGATATCCAATCACAGTTAGCCTTTATCCAAAGCCAGATTCCAAAAGTGACTGAGATGGCTAAAGACCTCAGTTATAAAGCTCAAGTCTTTCAAGGCGAAGTGGAAGCTCGAACCGAGCAAATGCCACTGTTGCAAAGAGATGCCCCCTCCAATCAAGTTGAGGTTGAACTGTAAACCAAAGGCATACCTGAATCTAGACAGGTATGCCTTTTACCATTCGTTTGGCATCAGAGAGTTTATTGGGCTGTTGCTCCCTCAGGGATCGTTTCTGTCCCAACTGGCTCCACAGCAGGTATTGCTTCTGTTACGGGTGAGAATTCCTGCACAGGTTCTAACTGAGGTTGAACCTGGGGTAGGTTTTGCGTCTCTCCACCCCAGACCTCAGTGCTACTGTATCCTGTCTCTTCCAGACTAGAACCATAGACCTCTTCGTAGAGAACCGCTGTCGTTTTCAGCTCTTTTCGAGCAGACTTTCCAAGTGATGTCTGTAAGGCATTTTGCATGTGAAGTAGGTGCTCAGAAGTTGCCACCTGATAGCTCACCTCACCGATCGTTGCATCTTCACCTGCCAATTGATAGGTTTGTATCTTTTTTAGAGCATCCCGATAGCCTAACCATTTAGGAATCGTTTCTCTGGTCAGCGCAATGTTTGTCCTAACATTCTTTGAAACAGCTTTTAAAATCGCCTTATACTTGCTAATGCTATTCATGCTCAGGAGCTTTTTGATAATCAACTGAATTACTTCGCGCTGGCGCTTCTGCCGGCCATAGTCTCCCTCAGGATCCTGATACCGCATGCGAGCATAGACCAGAGCTTGCTCACCGTTAACGGTCTGTTTGCCTGGTTCGATGGTTTGGGTGTACTCAGGCTCCTGTTCCTCAATGGAGATGGTAAATCCCAAGGTATTATTCACCGTAATTCCACCAACAGCATCTACTAGGTCAATCATCCCTTGCATATTGATCATAACATAACGGTCAATCGAAATGTTCATCATGTCCTCAACCGTTGCAATAGCCATTTCTGGACCGCCCATAGCATAAGCCGCATTTAATTTCGCTTCTGTGTCTGTCGGTTCACCTTCTTCGTCCGATAGTTTGACCAATATATCACGTTCTAGACTCATCATAGAGGTCGTCTTGGTTAGGGGATTCACTGTCACCAATAGCATGGAATCACTGTTCCCGACCCAATCATCTTCCCGCGATCCTGTTCCTGTATCTACCCCCATAAACAAGATAGTGAAAGGATCTGTCGCTTCAATAACGGAAAGTTCTTCTCCCTCATGGATAGGACGAAACGTTTTCCCTAACTCATCGGCTGTCGCTCCATACAAGGTGAAAAAATAGGCTCCTCCTGCCATCAGTGTTGTTGCTAAGATAGCGGCCAGCATGGCTGCTATTTTTTTTCCAATTGTCATTCGCCTTCTTCATCTATCAGTTTCCCCATCAGGTAAACGTCAAGAAACTCTCCATTCTCTGTCTTAGCACCTCTTTTTTGAGTGCCTTCAATCTCAAATCCAAATTGTTCATAAAGGGCAATCGCGCGTTGATTACAGACTTGAACTGTCAATTCCAAGCGTCTAATAATACCAGAATGAACCGCCCAGTCCACAGCCTCTTCCATCAGAATATGCCCGATGCCTTTTCCCCAGTAACTCTTTCGTACAGCGATAAAGACATCACCGATATGTTCTATGCGAAGTTGTCTACCGGCCCTGATATTAAGCATACCGATGACTTCTTCGTCCACAAGAGCGAGCAAGCACAGCTGGTTAATAAGCTTCAAACTGTCTTCTAAAGACTTAGCTAACGCAGTTTCTGTCCCTTTATAGCCATTGTCATCCATGATTAAATAGTCAGACTCTCGCCCGACATGATTAAAGAAGGCAATGATGCTTGCGGCATCTGCTTGACTAGCTTCTCTGAAAACAACTTCCTTCTTAAGCAATAGTTAAATCCTCCATTAGCTGCTTGGCCCTAGCCCCTTTAGCTTCTAAGGTCAGCTGTCTTCCCTCACCTGAGACAGCCAATTTAACCTCCAGATAGTCTTTTGGCAAAGACGACTCCAGCAGCCTGCCCCACTCTATCACCGTGACGCCTTCTCCAAAAAGAAATTCATCCAGATCAATCGAATCTGGATCATCACCAATCCGATAAACGTCAAGATGATAGAGAGGCAAATGTCCCTCATATTCACGAACGATGGTATAGGTTGGACTTTTAATCATTTGAGCAATCCCTAGGCCTTGGGCAATCCCCTTGGTCACAGTTGTCTTGCCAGTCCCTAAATCACCGGTTAGAACAATGACATCCTGGGCTTTCAACAATTCTCCTAACCGTTTTCCAAAAGCCACTAAGGCCGTCTCATTTTCGATATGCATGCTAGCATTATACCAAAAAGGACAGTCTCCTGTCCCCCACTAAGCTAACTGTTACCAAATTGTAACACAGTCAAAATCGGAATTTTGCATACCTAAATAGGCTGATACGACTGGGGTTAAATGCCCGCGATAGATTCCTCTAAAAGGCCAAGCGGTAGCTGACCATGCCAATGACTAATAGCAGATAGGTTATCCAAGCTAGATGGCGTTTATGAGACTCGAAGATAGTTTCTTCACCCTTAATCCGTAGAAAAATGGCACACAAAGCACCCCCAACAGCGCCACCCAGATGTCCAGCATGGCTGATCCCTGACGACATCCAGCCCAGCAATACATTCATGGCCAAGAGCATCAAGTAATTTTGTCCTAGCATGCGCAGGTAGGGATTCCTTGCCACATAGCGGAGCACCGCCATTGATGCCAAAAGACCAAAGATAGCTGTCGACGCACCCGCCGCCACAACTGTCGGTGTTAAAAAGAGAACAAACACATTCCCCATAATCCCTGACAACAGGTAAAATAAGGCAAATTTTAAGGAACCAAACAGCAATTCTAATTGATGACCCAAAAAGTAAATGGAGAGACTGTTTAAAAAAACATGCTCCCAGCCAATGTGGACAAAAATAGCTGTAACAAGCCGCCACAAGTTGCCAGGATTTTGCCGAATAGCCACTCCTAGCATGCCACCAAAGTCATAGACTGCTTGAGCGCTGGTCGCTTGGCTGAAACGCAGTATTTGCATGGCTAGAAAAACAAGCCAAGTGATCAACAAGATGCCACTTGTCACTGGGTAACGCTTATCAAATACGGTTTTTAACATCAACAATAACCTCCTTTACCGGCCAATCATGATGCTCCGGTACAAATTCCTGATACTGAAAATCATAACAAAGACTAACTGTTTCGCCTTGATAATTTGCCAGATAACGGTCATAAAAACCACCGCCAAAACCAATTCGATAGCCTTGGTGATTCCAAATGAGACCTGGTACCACTATCAAGTCAATCGCTTCTTTGAGCACTACTTCCTGATTGGTCGGCTCTAGCACCCCAAATGAAGAGCGTTCGAGATGGCCTGCTTGATAGGGTACGAAGACCATCTGTCCCCCCTTCAAAGTCTTTGGAACCAAGATTTGCTTGCCGTCTGCCCTCGCTGCCTTAATCAAGGAGGCCGTATTTACCTCAAAAGCTAAGGACAAGTATAGCGCCACTGTCGTGCTCTTTTGGTAACTAGAACTCGCCATTAAGCGCCTAATCAAGGCTTGGTCGCGTTCTTCTTTGACCAGCGGATCTTGGCCTTTTAACTGAGCCAATACTCTTTGGCGTAAAGCTGATTTAGACACTACTTGCTCCATTCAAACGGCTAGCTAGGAAATTGCCGACCTTTTCTACGGCAAATGGCAGAGCAGCTTCATCAGGCGACAGTTTAGGATTGTGGAGAGGATAGGGAGTGTCCACTCCCAGCCAAAACATAACTCCTGGTATCTTACTCAACAAGAACCCAAAATCCTCGCCTGTCATAGCCGGAAGGCAATCCAACATAGTCACCTCCGGATCATTTTCATAGAAAGCCATAAACTGGCCTGCCAACTCAGGATTATTTTCAACAGGCAGGTAACCGGCTTCAATCAAATCAATCGACACCGCCACACCAAAACTCGCTGCAATACCTTCTGCGACCGCTTTAACACGCTTCTGGACCAGCTGCCCCATCTCACGGGTCAAACTCCGAATAGTGCCATGCAAATGTGCCGTCTCTGCAATCACATTATTGGTGGTTCCAGCATGAAAACTGCCAAATGTCACAACAGCTCCTTCAATAGGGTCTACATTTCGGCTGACAATGGACTGCACCTGGGTGACAAAATAGCTAGCCGCGACAAGAGCATCATTGGCTGTGTGAGGGAAGGCCGCATGGCCGCCCTTGCCAGTGAAGGTAATCTTGACTTCACAGGTCCCTGCAAAAAGCGTACTTGTATTGGTCGCTAACGCTCCTACCTTGAGATCTGGACGGACATGCAGGGCGTAGAATTCATCTGGCTTACAATCCTCTAAGACCCCAGCTTCGTACATGAGCTTGCCACCCGCTAAATTTTCCTCAGCGGGTTGGAAAAGGATGAGGAAGTTGTTCTTGGGTTGCTGCTCTGCTATTTTTTCCAAAAGCCCTAGCGCGATGGTCATGTGAAAATCATGGCCACAGGCGTGCATCCGCCCCTCATGCTGGCTGGCAAAATCAAGCCCCGTCTCTTCAACGATGGGCAGGCCGTCAATATCAGTCCGCCAAGCTATGGTTTTTTCGGCAGCATAACCTGTCAAGGTCACTACGATACCCGTCCGCCATGTTTTGATGGACGCAAAGGAACAAGTGCTCAAAAGGCCCTCCAATTGTTGCAAAAGATAGGCCTGGGTCTTATATTCTTCCAGACCAATTTCAGGAATCTGATGGAGCTCTCGACGAATCGCAATTAAATTAAGTGTCATATCTATCCTCTATTAAAAGAGACCGACAAGCGGTCTTTCAGATTACAAATTACGCAAGGCTTCTTCCAAGGCTGTTTTTTGTTGGGTTTGAGCATCTATTTCCTTGATGATACGGGCCGGAACACCAGCAACAACCACGTTCTCAGGCACATCTTGAGTCACAATGGCACCGGCTGCGACAACTGACCCATTCCCGATTTGAACGCCTTCGATAACAACAGCATTAGCCCCAACCAAGACATTATCGCCCACGCGGACTGGCTCAGCAGAAGCAGGCTCGATAACACCGGCTAAGACAGCTCCTGCTCCGATATGACTGTTCTTGCCGACTGTCGCACGGCCACCCAGGATTGCACCCATATCAATCATGGTTCCTGCACCGATTTCTGCACCGATGTTGATGACAGCTCCCATCATGATAACAGCATTGTCACCGATAGCTACCTGGTCACGGATGATGGCACCTGGTTCAATACGGGCATTGATATTCTTTTTATCCAGCAATGGCACAGCTGAGTTGCGAGCATCATTCTCGATGACATAGTCCTTATTTTCCGTCAGTCCTGTGAGCAAAGGCGCCACATCCTTCCAGTCACCGAAAAGGACATTCCCTAACTTGGTCACAGATTCTGGAACTGGAGTAGCCAACTCCCCCTCAAAGGTGACCTTGACAGCTGTTTTCTTGACAGCATTTCCGATAAAAGCGATGATTTCTTGGGCAGACATTTTTGTAGCAGTCATAAGATTCTCCCTGATAAATAGATTATTATGCCTTATCACTTAGAAGAAGGTTCAATGATGGTCCTAAACCAAGCTCCTGCTGATTTAACCTATGATCCCCTTTTAAAGATTGATACAAGCGTCTCCACTATTATAGCAAACATTCAGACTATTTGACAGAAAAAAGACCCCCGAAAGCGAGGTTCCTCGGCTTAGTTTACAGGAGTAACGACCAAACGCGCTTCGTCTGTTGGTTTTTCAAAATCATAAGAGTTTGAGAAGTCTGTTGAAATAATCTCTCCTTCTTCCAATTGGATTGCCACATCAGAGTTGGAACCATTAAGCGTCTGACTTCTTCTGTCCTTCGTAGCCATGTTGATTATTTCAATGCGCCATTCCACATACTCTTTATCCAGAGAAACGTTACTACTTGAGTTCTAGGAGATAGTTGTTTCTCCGGGCGCTTGCCTGACTGCTGGGGTTAAGTAGCTCTGCTATTATCTTCAGGGATAGTTTGAATTAATAAAGTATCTAGCAGTCGCATCAAAGCTTCATCATCATAAAGTCGAAAGCCAATATCGAGGGTATAATAAGTCTTGTGCGTTTTCCACACAGCTCTAAAACTTTTACATCAATTCTTTCTAATTGCAGCCCCTCCTGTTAAGCGACAACTTCAAAAAAGAGTTTAGCTCCCCTACCTTTCAAAGTGTGCTATTTTCATAAGGGGTATTAGAGTAAAGACGGTCATAGCAGTTTGAATAGCCTGCTTAGCAATAACAAGCCAAGCAACCTGTGAGAGCACTAGCAATGAAGCAAGCGTTCTTACTAGATAGGAAATATGGCAGCTCTTTTTAAAACGAAATAACTATGAAAACCTTATCAAGAACATTGATCCCAAGACTTTGTATCAGTGATATTATCCTTCTCAAACCTAACTTTCGTCCAAGCTCCTAGCCCACTACTTCCCTTCCTGAAGTCTATCCCAAATAATAACTTGTTTTTGAGATAAAGAGGCTGGCACATCAATAATCCGCTGATTGGAGGACCCCCTAAATTGTAACATGAGGTTCTTTTTGGTACGGTCAAAACGACCATCAACCAGTATGTCAAGATAGCTCAACAGCTCCAACTTGTCCTTGGTCTCCAGCATCAGCTCTTCCCAGGTATAACCCGTCCAGGACCAGATGTCCTTATCAGGCAACTCCTGTCTCACCCGCTTGACCAAGGGTAAGAGAATACCCGTATTCAGAAAAGGTTCGCCACCAAGAAGCGTCAAGCCTTGAACATAAGGCTGTGCCAAATCTGTCATAATTTGCTCCTCCAACTCCTTGGTATAAGGCATGCCTGCTCGGAAGTTCCATGTGGCAACATTGTAGCAGCCCTCGCAGTGAAACAGACAGCCCGACACATACAGGCTACACCTGACCCCTTCGCCATCAACCATGTTAAAAGCCTTGTAGTCCATAATCCGACCTTGGCTCAGCTCCTCGCTCTTCCATTCTTGAGGTTTGGGATGGTTCATCGAAGACCTCCCATTCGGGCGACGACATACCTACCACACATCAGGGCAATCAAGCAACAAAATACACTCCCAAAACTGTAAACCAGGGCTAGCCCATACTCTTGTCTGTCCACGAAGCGAACTGTCTCAAGGGAAAAACTGGAAAAGGTCGTAAACCCACCACAGACACCCACCTTCCAAAAAAGGGTGGCGTTAGGTGATAAAAGTTTCATTTCTTCGGACAAACCGACTACTAACCCCATTACAAAAGCACCTGCAATATTGGTCAAAAAAGTGGCAAAAGGAAACGAGGAAGATACGGGCAAAAAGCTCAACCCATACCGACAGACTGCTCCCAGAGCACCTCCCAAAGCAACTAGAATAAGATTCATACAATTACACCTCCACCCAATACCGCTCTGTGCTCTCACGCACGTCTTCCAACACGCCGCCGTTGGCTAAAATCATCTGCCGACTTGGCTTGTTATCAGCGTCACAGACAAGCATTAGTCGTTTCAAACCGAATTGTTTGAGCTCAAGTAGCCCAAGCCTCAGCTGGATCGTCCCATAACCCTTGCCACGTTGAGATGGGCGAATCGAGTAGCCGATATGCCCATACATGTCAACAATTGCTGGGGTGGTATCCTTACTAAAGGAGAAAATACCGAGTAAGTCTCCGCTGTCACTGAAACTAAGCAAATGCACAAATCGCCCAATGCCCCTGTCTAAGACATCTGCTTGTTCCTGCTCTTGTATCAGCTGAAGCCAAGCTTCGAAATTTCCTTTTGCTGCAGTCCAGCTGCTAATCGCTCCGACAAATGGGCTATTGGCAGCTTCAAACTCTGCTAACATCTCTAAAAAAGCCGATTTATCCGCCAGACATGGTCGTCTCAGATACATCTCAACTCTCCACCCAATACCGCTCTGTGCCTTCACGCACGTCTTCCAACAGGCCGCCGTTGGCTAAAATCGTCGCTCGGCTGGCTGGATTTTCCATGGAGCACGTGATCAACACGCGGTGAATATTTTTCTGTGGGCACTCTAAAAGACCCAATCGCAACTGCTCCTTAGCGTACCCCTTACCCCGCTCGCTCGGTCTGATGGAATAGCCAATGTGCCCACCTTGTTGTAGCAGGAAGTCATTGAGTCGCAGACGAAGATGAAGAAAACCCAAAGCTCGTCCAGCCTCATCAAAAGAGACAAACTGGATCGCTGGTACCCAGCCATCAGGAATATTCAGCCCCATTTCTGCGTCCGCATTGCCAACAAGCCATTCTTCATAATCGAAGTTTTCCCCATTCCAAAAACCACCATCATGAGCTGAGCCAGCCTCCTCAAACTCACGCATCATATCGAAAACAGCTTCTCTATCAGCTATGGTCGGCCGGCGCAATTCCATAAAATGCCTCCAAATCTAGTATCCCATAAGGGGTTTCTGAACGGTTCATCTGGTCACAAACCCAGTGACTTAATAGACTCGACTCAAGTGAGACTGGATTGTTTCCCGTTTCAATCGCCTCAAGAAAGGCCTGAATAATGGTCTCAAAACCACGTTTATACAGGGTCGTATCCCAGGAACCAAAATTCTCACGTGTCTGATCAACACCAGTGATAATGGTCAGTTCATCCAAATTTTCCAAATGATAGGTCGCCTCGGGGGTTTGCACTTCCATGATTTCCCGACGACTACCTGACTGCAAATTCATACTGGCTACCAGACTTTCTGACGCTGTATGCAAGGTCACAGAGACCTGAGTCAACATACCATCCTCAAGCTGATAATGAAAATGACCACCCAAGAGCTTGCCATCCATTAGATAAAGCGCAGTATCCAATGGATGAATGAAGAAATCAAACAGCTTATATTGCAATTCTCCCTTGCTGTTGACATCATTTTTCTCTACTAAAATCCTTCGTTTGTGCTTGGCCTCTGCCAACACTTTCACCTTCGGTGCAAAGCGACGGTTAAACCCTGCCATCAAAAACGTGCCATTAGCTACTGCCAGATCATACAGTGCCTTGGTCTCTTCAAAATCCTCTGTCACCGGCTTGTCCATATAGACAGGAATGCCCTTTTTCAAAAACTGAGCAGCAATCTCCGGATGCGCCACTGTCGCCGCATGGATAAAGACCCCGTCTAAATCAGCATCTAGCAAGGTTGTCAGACTGTCATAGGATACTGCTTGACCAAATAAAGCAACCACTTCTTCGCGCACCTCTTCCTTACGAGTAAAGACGTGCCATTCAATGCCAGATAATTGCCGCATATAGGGCAAATATGCCTTCTGGGAAATCCCTCCGATTCCCACAATTCCGATTTTTTTCATCCATTTCCCTTCTAAAAACAGGTGACGCTTTTCACGCCACCTGCCTCTTTCGAGCCGGTTTATTTCTTCTTACCAGCTTTTTTCAAGAGCGCCTGCACGCGCGCCTTCTTATCATCTTTCACATTGGAATGCTTCTCATGGAATTTTTCCACTAATTGCATGCCTTTATAGTCTAATTGATATTTACCCATTAGTTTCTCCTTCATACCCATTAAATGACAGCAAAATAGGATCTTTCGCCGATAGTTTAGTATACCATACTATTTCCCCGGTGTCTTGATGGTGGAGCCATTCATGTGTTTGACACGGGCAGAGATTTCTTTGTGGCGGCCATTAACCATCGGTCTGGCCTGAGGATTGCCCAGGTAGCCACAAGTGCGTTTGACCACATCCACTGTCTTGGGATCACTATTGCCACAGTTTGGGCACTTAAAGCCGCGTTCTGTCGGCTCAAAATCCCCTTCATAACCACAAGCATAGCACTTATCAATCGGTGTATTGGTCCCCAAATACCCCACTCGGTCATAGGCATAATCCCAAACAGCTTCTAAAGCTTTTGGATTTTGTTGGAGCACAGGGTATTCACAATAATGGATAAAGCCCCCGCTAGCCCCTGATTCTGGGTAAATTTTTTCAAATTCTAACTTCTCAAAAGGTGTCGGATGTTTTCGAACATCATAATGGAAGGAATTCGTATAATATTCTTTATCTGTGATGTCCTTAACTTGCCCAAATTTCTCAGTATCCAAACGGCAAAATCGGTCTGTCAAACTTTCAGAAGGTGTCGAATAGACGGAGAAATGATAGCCATACTCATCCGACCATGCCTCACACAATGCCTTCATGGCTTTCACAATCTCAACGGTAAAAGCCTTTGCTTCAGGTTGCTTTTCCCATTCGCCACCATAAAAAGCTGTCGCTACCTCATAAAGACCGATATAGCCCAGCGAAATAGTAGCCCTACGGTTTTTAAAAAGGTCGTCGACATTGCCATCTCTGCTCAGCCTTTTCCCAAAAGCACCATACTGATACAAAATCGGTGCATTGGCAGGACTGGCTTCTTTGACACGATTGATCCGATAAACGAGAGCATCCTTGGCAATCCCCATCCGCTCACTAAAAATCTGCCAAAAGCGCTCTTGGCTCCCTTCCGATTCCAAGGCAATCCGTGGCAGATTGACGGTCACCACACCCAGGTTCATCCGACCGGAAGTGATATCTTGCCCTTCTGCATCCGTCCAGCCCTGTAAGAAAGAACGGCACCCCATAGGTACCTTGAAAGACCCCGTCAATTCAACAATCTTGTCATAAGACAGAATATCTGGGTACATCCGCTTGGTTGCACATTCCAAGGCCAATTGCTTGATGTCATAATTCGGGGAATCCGCTTCTAGATTGACCCCACGCTTGAGAGTGAAAATCAATTTTGGAAAAATGGCCGTCCGCCCTTCTTTTCCTAAACCGTTGATGCGGATTGTTAAGATGGCCTTTTGGATTTCCCGCTCAAACCAGTCCGTTCCCAAGCCAAAACCAAGTGAGGTAAACGGCGTTTGTCCGTTTGAAGTAAAGAGGGTATTGATCTCATACTCCAAGGATTGCATGGCATCATAGATGTCTTTTTGGGTTTTTTGGCGAGCATAATTCTCCCACTTGCCTTCAACCACCCACTGCTTAGCTTCTTTTAGGTGCTTGGCATAATTGAGCCTAGCATAAGGAGCCAAAACCTCATCGATCCGATCTGCCGAGCAACCTCCATATTGACTTGACGCCACATTAGCAATGATTTGAGACATTTGGGCAGTCGCTGTTTGAATTGACTTAGGGCTCTCCACATCCGCATTGCCAATCTTAAAGCCATTTGCCAGCATTCCTTTAAAATCAATCAAGCAACAGTTGGTCATCGGCGTATAGGGGCTATAGTCTAGGTCATGGTAGTGGATCTCCCCTTTTTGGTGACTGTTAGCCACGTGGGCAGGTAACATCTTCAAGCCAATACTTTTACCGACAATGCCTGCTGTCAAATCACGCTGGGTATTAAAAACATCACTGTCTTTATTGGCATTCTCATTGACCACTGCCTGATCCTTTTGGACGAGTTTCTCAATGGAATAATTGATATCCGTCGCTTGATGGCGCTCAAAATCTCGTTTCTTACGATAATTGATATACTCGTCTGCTAAGTCATAAACCTTACTTTCTAGCAATTCCTGCTCAACAATAGCTTGAATCTCATAAATTTTGATGTCTTTTTGGAAACGGCTAAAAATCTCAGCAACCACACGATCAGCTACCTTTTCTAAGACCTGCTCCAAGAGCGGTGTCATTTCTGTTCGAGCCTGAGCCGCTTTCCACAAAGCCTGTTCGATTTTCAAGCGATCAAAGGGAACCAGCCGCCCATCGCGCTTCCATACCAAAAGTTCCTGTGTCTGACTCATCTTTCTTGCCTCGCGTCTCTTTGATACTTACATTGTCTATTTTATCACTTATTCAAACAAAAAACAATATATTGTGGAATAAAATTTTAAAACCACAATATATTGTATTTATTTTAACTGATATACCTTAAACTGTTTTGCCTCCAAAGACATTTCTTGGTAATTTTCTTCCAAGTGATGGGCTACCGTCTCTGGCAAATCTAGGTCTTGATTAACCACCACAATTTTAGCACGATCATACCCTAAAGCCAAAGCCAGTGCTTTTTGTTGGTCCTCCGTTACCTTGTAAGTATCTGGCGTAATGATTTCTGCCGAGGCAAACCGTTGGCTCATGAGATAAATGGAAGCACTGTTGTCCCAGGCGTAAATCAAATCTGTCTTAGTCGTCTCTTCAGCAATCTTGCTAGCTACAGTCGCACGTTCTGCCTGAACAGCACCTTGATCAAACCAGAGCCAAGCAGGATAGGCAATGAGATAGAGCGAAGCCAAGATCGGTAAAAAAGCATTTAAAGCCCAGTAAGACGTCACAGGCTCTGCATTTCCAAGCCATTCCTCTGCCGTCTCTTCCCCTTCTAAATCGTTGGGTTGGCTAACGATTGACCGCTCTGCGATGTAACTAGCTGTCAAGGCGAGCCCATAAGGCAGGACTAGTAAAAGATGTGACGGCGAAAAGTGAGGGGTCAACAAGACAAGGGCTACCGCCACAAGCATCGTTAGATAAAGTAAGACCTTACTGGCACGATTTTCAGGTCTGATGAGACTAAACCCACCGTAGACCAAACTAGTCAACAACCCTGTCCCCAAGAGATAAACAGCTAACAAAAAGAAGAAAAACATGGGCTCTTCCTGCCAGTGCCCAAGTGATTGCAGAGGAACCAGCACTGTCTGCTCAATGGCTGCACCGACATTCTGATACAAAATGGTGTAGTACCCCACTGTATACAGGATTAAACTAAAGCCAAAGACGGTCCCTAAGAATTGGTAAACTCCTCTTGCCTTTCGCTCTTGTTTGATATTATAACCCACTAATACTAAACCGGCTATCAGCCACAAAAGACTACTTTTAGGATCAATCAAGAAGACCAGAGCCCCATTAATGCCATAAAGAACGAAGCCTTCATCCCTTGCCTCACCCGCAAAATACTCCAGTAAAAAAAGCAAACCATATAATACAAATGGCAAAGCAAAGAGTGGGGCATAAAGGCCTCCCCAAGCCAAAATTCCCAAACAAAGGTAAAAGACCAAGAGCATCTGGCGACTGAGCACATCTAGTCCTGTCAATCGAAAAAGACACTTGTAAAACGCAACACCTGCCACCAGGACCAGTACAAATTGGACTAACATAAGTGCAAGAGGATTGCCTAAGATACTTCCCAATAGGAGAAGAAAATGGTAAACCAAACCTCCTGAACTGTAGAAGTCCATGTAGGGCACTCGGCCTGCTAAAAAGGCTTGCCCGGTATAGAGAGCTTGAGTTTGAAGGCTATCTGCAAAGCTTATTAACAAGGGATTAGCCACGCTCAGTAGGCTCATCAACGCGCTCAGACCCAAGAGCAAGAACCACGGTAGTTTGACCCTCAGTTGTCTAAGCGAAGGCCTTCTTCCTTCTGGGTGATTTAAATGCTTGCCTTGATGCCGCAAGCGATTGGTACGACTGTAACTCATTTCACTTCTCCTTACTCGATACCCTCCTAGTATATCAAAAAGTAGAGACCGTGTCATGAACTTCCTGTCGCCTAAATCGGCTCTCTGTGTCTCCTTGCCTAGCTAAATCCTCCAATTCCCTAAATGTTCTAAAAACAAAGGACCTCTCTTCAATCTTCTTTTCGTCTCCCATCCTAAACCTCCTCCTACCTCTTTATCCGTAGTCCCTTTCTATTTTTTCGAATTTTTGCTATACTTTAGGTATGAAAAAGCTTTATACCCACCTTTATCGATTTGGTTTTTACCTGTTTTGTGCCTTGGCCATCTTAATTGAAATACTAGCCATTATCCTCTTTTTTATCTTCTTAGCGGATAAGGCACCTTTTTTATGGACACTTGTCGGTCTCATTTACATCGGATCCATCCTGTCCATTATCAACCGCAATACCGCACCTGAAAACAAGGTGACCTGGCTAGTCATCATCTTTGTCCTGCCCGGTGTTGGAAGCCTTTTTTATCTCATGTTTTTTGAACGACGAATTGATAAAACAGAGCGGCAGCATTTTAAAAAAATCGAAAATAGAGCCCTTCGACATGTGCTTCCGCCTCAAGAACACCCCATTCTGGCCAAATTGCAACAAACAGATCCTACAACCTACAACCACCTTCACGCCCTTCTGACTATCGATCCATCCGCTCAACCCTACCAGGAAACTCAAGCTTCCTATTTTGCCCTCGGCGAAGACCTGTGGCAACAATTATTACAAGACCTCAGAACAGCCAAGCACTTTATCTTCATGGAATATTACATCGTAGAACTTGGTCAAATGTGGGATGCCATTTTAGCAATCCTTCTTGAAAAGGTAGCAGAAGGGGTTGAAGTCCGTTTTCTCTACGACGATATTGGGTGCATGGTAACCCTGCCCAATGATTACGATAACCACTTGCGACAATTAGGTATCACGGCAGCCAAATTTAATCGCATGTCCCCTAGAGCTTCTGTCGTCTACAACAACCGAAGCCACCGCAAAATGACCATCATCGACGGCCAAATTGGCTATACTGGAGGCATCAACCTAGCTGATGAATATATCAATGCCATCGAACGCTTTGGACACTGGAAAGACGGTGGCATGCGCCTGGAAGGTCAAGCCGTGCAAGGGCTAACCAAGCTCTTCTTGCTCAATTGGGACATCAATTCCATTGAAGTGTCAGACTTTAACCACTATCAAAACATGACGCAACCCGTTGATAGCGACGGAGCCATCTATGTCCCTTATGGCTCGGGGCCTAAGCCTATCTACCCGCGTCCCGTCGGTAAAATTGTCTATCTCAATCTCCTCAAGCTGGCCAAGCACTATGTCTACATCACCACGCCTTATCTCATCATCGACTATGATTTGACAGAAGACTTGAAAAATGCGGCTCTCCGTGGCGTTGAAGTCATCATTCTCATGCCCTTTATCGCAGACAAGCCGCTTATTCAGATTGTTAACCGTTCGGCCTACGACGAGCTTAGAGGAGCTGGTGTTCGCATTTTTGAATATACCCCAGGCTTTATTCACAGTAAAAACTTTGTGGTTGATGATATCTATGGAGTTATCGGCACCATCAATCTAGACTACCGTAGTCTCGTTCACCACTATGAAAATGCCGTATTTATGTACAATTCTCCAGTGATTTTGGACAGCAAAAAAGACTTCCTAGAAGCCCTTTCGGTATCTCAAGAAATCTTTGATGATACTCTAAAAATCAGCAAACGCCACAAACTGATCAAGGGCATTGTCGAAGTCTTCGCACCTATGCTTTAGCAGTATCGAAAAAATAACTTGCCTTTTCCACCAAAATCGTGTATGATATTACTATCCCTTGCGGAGGTGGTGGAACGGCAGACACGCATGCTTCAGGCGCATGTGCCCGTACGGGTGTGAGGGTTCAAATCCCTTCCTCCGCATAAATCAAGAAACCCAGTTATCTCTGGCCCTATTGCGCTTGAGATAACTGGGTTTTTAGTTTGTCAACTCTTTCCAATGACAGTGACTTACTGTCACCTATATATAATGATCAGCATGCATCCCCTCAATGGACTTGTCCTATGCAATCTTGCAGCATTTTCAAAAATACTCTTTTTTACGGCTATGTAAGGAGGTTCTGAGAAAGATTATCTATCTAAACAATCCGTTAGGCTAGTATTCCCTCAAAAGAGCAACAGGCACTTGTCTTTTTAGCAACCTGTTGCTCTTTTTAGGATCAATTATAAGTTATGGTAACGATTATAGACTTC
The DNA here is from genome assembly GCF_012396585.1 of Streptococcus ovuberis. Lineage (GTDB taxonomy): Bacteria > Bacillota > Bacilli > Lactobacillales > Streptococcaceae > Streptococcus > Streptococcus ovuberis. The sequence goes on along the minus strand of NZ_JAAXPR010000002.1, from coordinate 145,556 downwards.
TTGTCTGGTCAGACCGGTCTGTTTGGCAACGCCTTTAATCGCCTGATTGGTCTTCTGTCCCTGGTCCACCAAGGCCTGGACAGCAGCAACGATATCCACAGGTTCTTCAGCCTCAGAACTTTCTTCTGAACCATCCCAGCCTGCCACAATTAACAAACACTCTCCCTTAAGCGGCTTTTCTGCCACATACTCTAAGACCTCAGAGATGCTTCCTCGCAAGAATTCCTCATAGAGCTTAGTCAACTCTCTGACAAGAACTACCTGGCGTTCCCCATAAACAGCTAACAGATTGGTCAGAGTATCTGCGATGCGGTAAGGAGATTCATAAAAAATCTGGGTCTCTGGATAGTTTTTTTTAGCCTCAAAAAATTGCTTTTGTTGGCCTGACTTACGGGGCAAAAAACCATAAAACACATGAGGTTGTGGTGCTAAACCTGAAGCAATCAGAGCAGTAATGCCCGCAGAAGCCCCCGGCAGAGCCACCACCTTGATCTCTTCTGCCAAAGCCGCACAGACCAAATCATGCCCCGGATCTGAGATTGATGGCAAGCCCGCATCCGATACTTGAGCTAGGCTCTTCCCCTGCTTTAAGTGGGCAATAAGCTCAGGAATCTTGCCGTAGGCATTGTGTTCATGAAAGGAGGTTTGCCGAGTCTCTATTTCAAAATGTTTCAATAAAATCCCTGTATTGCGCGTATCTTCTGCTGCAATCAAATCCACTGACTTCAGAATTTCGATGGCCCTGAAAGTCATATCTCCTAAGTTCCCTATCGGTGTCGGAACCAGATAAAGGACGCCTGATTCGGTTGGGTTGCGAAATGATTCTTGTCTGTGCATCTTAATCCCTATAAAGCAATTCTAAACACCAGGCACAATCTTCTCCATCATGCCTACGCTGACCATAAAACACATTACACACATGGAAGTCATCTTCATAGATTTTTTGAAGATTACTGATCCCTTGATTTCTTGGCTTGACCTCTGCTGGCGATTGGAGCTGATCGAGACGCTCTCTTAGCTTATCATTTTCCAATCGCAGAGCTGTATTTTCTTCCATCAGATCCTGTAAATATTTTTTAAGGTTTTCAACCTCAGCTAGGGTTGAAAACAAATCCTTTGAAAGGTTTTCTAAAGCCTCAAAATGGCTTCTTTTTTCCATACATTCCTCATTCTAACTTACTATCATAAACTCTAGTGCATTTTGAAAGGACACATTGGCCTGCCACATGGTTTTCGCTTTTAGTAAAGCCACCAAGGCCTCTTGAGCAGACTTAGCCGGTAATTCTTTTGCCAGAAGCAACGTCAACAAGTCAAAGACTTGCCCCTGTTCAGATTTGTCCTGGACCAGGTAGGCCATTTTAGCCACCGTTAAATAAGCCTTCGCCTGTCCCTCTAGCACCTGCATGGTCCATTGCTCACAAACCTTTAGCAGGTCTTGAAAATGAGTGCTCTTGCCAAGAGCCACAGCGTCTTCAACGGTTGGACACAAATCACTCAAGAGCTGGGCTTGTGTCTTCAGCAAACCCTCTTTTTCTAAATCTTCAATCATGACCGCTCGATTTTTCGGAAAATGAAAAACCTGACACCGGCTCCTAATGGTAGGCAAGATACTGTCCTCCCGATCTGTCAGGAGAAAAACCCTGATGTTGCTCTGAGGTTCCTCAATAAATTTCAAAAGGCTGTTAGCACCATTGAGGTGAAGCTTATCCGCTTCTTGAATGATCAAGACTTGGTGATCTGTTTCAAAACCTGACTGAGCAAATTCCTGCAAAATTTCCCTTACGAGGTCGGTTTTGATGATTTGATTGGTCGGCGCTAGCAGTCTAACATCCGAAAATTCTCCCTGAGCGATTAAGCGACAGGGCCTGCAGGTCTCACAAGGCAAGCCCGCCTCTGGCGTCTCACAGTACTGGGACTGGGCCAAAAACAAGGCCATCTCCAGCTGACCAGAAGCCCCAGCAAAGAGATACGCATGCCCCATTCGACCAGACTGCACCAAGTGACTAAAGGCTTTATATAACTGAGGCTGCCAGCGCTTCAAGTCTGCCCTAGTCATTTAAACGCTCCCCTAAGGTAGACTCAATCACTGACCAGGCATCTGCAATGACAGTTTCCAAAGGTTGTGAAGCATCTATCTTAACTAGGCGTTCAGGATTTTCCTCTAAAATAGCCAAATACCCCTCCCGTACACGTTCGTGGAGACTGACGCTCTCTAAGTCGAGACGGTTGACCTCATGCCCTCTAAACCGAGCAATTCTCGATAAGCCCTCTCGCACATCAATATCAAAATACAAGGTCAAGTCAGGCACCAGCCCATCTGTTGCAAAGCGATTGAGCCAGTGGACATCGGATGGGGCAAGGCCGCGACCGTAACCCTGATAGGCAACCGACGAATCAATGAAGCGATCAACTAAAATAATCTGGCCCTCCTCAAGGGCAGGTAGGATACGCTCTTTGAGGTGCTGGCGTCTGGCAGCGACATAAAGCAGGAGCTCTGTTTTGTCATCCATCGTCGTATGTTCAGGATTCAGGATAACCTCTCGAATTTTTTCTGCAATCGGCACACCTCCAGGCTCTCTGGTCGTCAAGACCTCCCCATAAGCCTCAAGCCTCGGCAACAAGGCCTTGACAACGCTGGTTTTTCCAGCTCCTTCTGGTCCTTCTACTGAAATCACGATCCCCTTTGCCATCTTGTCTCCTTCCATTCGTCTCTCCATTTTAACAAAATTTCACCAAAAAAGCATGTCTCTAGTGACTATTGCCGACCATATTTGTTTGTCAAATAAACAGCAAGCACTCCTTTCCCAGTGTAGGGTAGGTCTGTAGATGTGGTATAATAGTCTCACAGAGAGGAGTCCTATGATTTGCTTTAAACCTTTCACCTACGCGCAAGAAACACTGGCTATTCGACAGCTTTACGAAAGTGTCAGCTGGACCAACTATCTCGGCAATGATGAAGCCTTGGAGAGAGCATTTGAAAATTCGCTCTACCTTTTAGGAGCATTTAAAGAACAGACCCTGGTCGGCTTTATCCGCTGTATTGGCGATGGTGAACCTATTGTAGTGATTCAAGATTTGTTGGTTCATCCAGACCATCAGAAACAAGGTATCGGTCGGACGCTTCTAAAAAAGATCTGGGACCACTACAGCCATGTTCGGCAACTCCAACTCAACACCGACCTAAACGACGCGACTGCAAATCAATTTTACCGAAATTTAGGCATGAAATCATTGCAAGAAGGACAACTGATTGCCTATTTTCGCCAATCCAATAACAGAGGCAACTGACACCAATAAAAAGGAGAGCTTTATGAGCCTATACAGTGGTTTTCATAAGAAAACACGCCAAGAAAGAATCCATATACTCACTACAACGAAAACATTAACCCCTGACTCCATCGAGACCCTAACCATTGACCGTAACCTTCCTGAAGACATTGCTGGACAGATAGCGGAGAACCACATCGGAACCTTTGCCCTGCCGATGAGTGTTGTCCCAGAGATCGTCGTCAATGGTCGGACGTATACCCTGCCCCTAGTCACAGAGGAACCTTCTGTGGTCGCGGCCCTAAACTATGCCAGCCAGATTATCGGGAAATCTGGTGGTTTTACCACTAATAGCCACGAGCGCCTCATGATTGGCCAAGTTGCCCTTTATGATCTCCCTGATTTAGAAAAGGCTAAGGTTGCTATCCGCCAGCACCAAACAGAAATCCTGGATTTAGCTAATGCTTCGCACCCGTCTATTTTAAAACGCGGAGGAGGGGCTAGGGCTATTCGCTTAGATACCAAAGAAGATTTTTTAATCGTCTACCTGCTAGCTGATGTCAAAGAAGCTATGGGCGCTAATATGATTAACAATATGTTGGAAGGCATCAAACCCTATTTAGTAGAGCTATCTAACGGCCAAGCCCTCATGGCCATCTTGTCCAATTATGCTACCGAATCTCTCGTTACCGCCACTTGTCGAATCGCCTTTGATCAGATTCCAGGTGGACAGGAAACCGCCCGAAAAATGGCCCTAGCCAGCCGTCTTGCCCAAATTGACCCCTATCGGGCTGCCACTCACAATAAGGGAATCTTCAACGGCATTGACGCCCTAGTTCTGGCTACCGGCAATGACTGGCGAGCTATCGAAGCAGGTTGTCACGCTTATGCTTGCCAAGACGGTCAATACAGAGGCCTTTCCAACTGGACCATTGAGGATACAGAGCTGGTAGGCAATTTAACCGTCCCCATGCCAATTGCGACAGTCGGTGGCTCTATCGGTCTAAATCCCAAAGTCAAACTCGCCTTTGATCTTCTTCAACATCCTGATGCCAAGACTCTGGCAGGCCTAATTGCCGCTGTCGGCTTAGCGCAAAACTTTGCCGCTCTTAGAGCCCTCGTTACCACCGGCATTCAAGCTGGACACATGAAATTACAAGCCAAATCTCTCGCCTTATTAGCAGGCGCCAAAGGGACTGAGGTTGAAGCTATCGCTCAAAAACTAAGAGACAGTCAGCACACTAATCTAGAACAAGCGAAAACTCTCTTAGAAGAACTGAGAGCCTCCTACTCCGACTAGCACCATTTTTTAATCGGAAAATACCGAAAAAGCCTATTGCACAACGTAGAAACGTTGATACAATAGGCTTTTTAATGCTAAATTATTTAACAGCGTCTTTAAGAGCTTTACCAGCTTTGAATGCAGGAACTTTAGAAGCTGCGATTTCGATTTCTTTACCAGTTTGTGGGTTGCGACCTTTACGGGCAGCACGCTCACGCACTTCAAAGTTACCAAAACCGATCAATTGAACTTTTTCACCAGCTGCAAGGTAATCTGCTACTGAAGCAAATACTGCATCTACTGCTGCTGAAGAGTCTTTTTTAGTCAAACCTGTAGCTTCTGCTACCTTTGCGATCAAATCTTGTTTGTTAGCCATTGTGCTAATTCCTCCAAAAATTTTTGATGAGCTCTTGCTCTAACAGATACTATCATATCCTAAAATACCTATCAGGTCAAGTATTTAAAGCTGTTTTTCCTTTTTTAATTGGTTTTTCTAAAGACTTCGAAAATAAAGTGATCATTATAAAGATCAATGGTTTTAGCTGTCACAACAATGCCGAACTTATTGGTCAGATGGGGTAGATCGACAATGATCCGCCCTTCCTTGGCTGAAATTTGGATAAAATCTGGGAAGGGATAAGCTTTTTTGATATATTTCAAAACCTCAGACTTAGGCAAGGTCAAGGTCCCTGCCGACACCTCTGCTACATCCAGTACTACTGCACCATTCTCATCTTTGTAAGGCGTAAAATAAATATAAAGTGGAATCTTGGCTCCTAAAATTTCATAAGTTCCTTCAAAAACCACTTCTCTTTCCGTTACAAAGACCTCATAGGTAAAGGTTTTGGACTGATAAGCTCCAAGATAGGCCTTCAAGGTCTGATTGAGTTGATCCCTATTGGTTGTAAAGGTACCCATCTGAAGCTGGGCTTGATTATCAGAAGATACTAGCGTCAAGTCCTCTCGTTTAGCTTGTATCCGTTGCCAGACGACACGGACAAAAGCCAGCTGAGCTCCTAAATACAGGATAAAGAGCCATTTCCACCAATTAATCTTCTTTTTTTCTTTGCCAACTCTCACTTGTTTCATTCATTTTCTCCATTATTGCTGCCTTCATAATCTGATACCCATTATTATTCGGATGGAAATGATCCTCTTCAAAGAGCGCATCGTTGACCACCCTGAACTGTCCAGTCACATTCTCCGTCAGAGCCTGCTCGCCATTGATCCCTTTGTAAAGTTTGTCATTAATCGGGACAAAGTAAACCTGTTTATAATGCATCACCGTTTCTTCAGTAGTCTGGTTCCAATTATCGACAACTGTCTGCATTTCAGTCAATTCAGGAAAATTAAGGTAGAAAGGATTATAGATCCCCAGGACATAGATTGGTAGGTCCGGATTCTCCTGTCTGGCCAAATCAATTATTTTTCTTAAGCGCTCACTATATTCTTTAGCAGGTTTTTGAAAGGTTTTAACGGTTAATTTATCCAAGTTTTTACGAATAACATGCAGAATATCGTTACCTCCGACGGTCAACGTTAACAGGTCGGCCTCTTGAAGACTTTGCTTAATGGTCTTATCTTTTCTCATGCGTTTCAAGATCTGCTTACTCGTATTGCCAGCCACGCCATAATTGGCCATTGCCACCTCATAGCCCTGCTCATGGTAAATTTGCTGGGCTAGCAGAGGGACAAACCCGCCTTGCCCAGTCGAATCGCCGACCCCTTCGGTTAACGAATCACCAATTGCAACCAAGTGAAATGGCGGAGCCACAGCGCTCTGCAGAGAGGCTTTCGCTAATCTAGGAGTGGCCATCGGTATCACTGCTTGAAAAAAAGATGAGAAAACCAGAAAACTGATAAAAATACCCATTACGCCGCTTATAAAAGGCCATTTTTTCATAAAATTCTCCTCTCATCACATTATCACTCGTCATTTTCCTGTTGATGAGATTATTATACCAAAACCGAAGGAATTTGGCAGGCTAATGGCATTTTCTTGACAATCTACAAACGCAAAGAACCAGTTTTCATATAAGCGACTTAGTCCTAAATCATTACAACTTTTAGCCTAAAGAGGCACTTTTCACGACCACCAGAATTAGCCATGAAAAGGCAACTCTTTTCTGTACAATTTTTATAAAGCATTTTTGGTTAAGCGATGATTTGCTTATCCATTGCTCTTTGGTAGTTTAGACCGATTTGTATACACTTTCTGTTTTTAATCAATTCCCGCTACTCATCCGTTAGATGATTAACAGACTTGAAGAAACTATTTGTTTTGGCTGGTCTCCTCCTCTTTCAAAGGTCAATGGTGTTAACTCGTATTCCTTTATCAGCGCGCTTCGTTTTATACCGACATTGTGCAGATCAATGGTTCGTTGCTTAACGTTCGCGGTCAAGTAAGTGGCGACGTATTTTTTAGTCTAGAACACTTTATAAAATCTGTCTAGATTAGTGTAACCGATTCACTATCTGATGTGTATCATTCGATGTACCCTGATAAGAAATAGTTGGTTTCAAACGGTGTAGGGATAGTCGAGTATTTAGGTAGAGGAGAAAAACGCAATGTCGGTACTTAAAAAATTATGGCTTAGGACTTTTTGTACTCATTGTAACTATTTTTGGCTTTGTTTTGAAAAGGCAACACTTTAAGACGCTTGATGAGGTCATTGATAAGCGACAAGAGGTGATCCAAAGCCTGCATTGGTCTGTGTTGAAAACTATTGTTCATAGAAATTGGTTGTTTTCAGATTTTGATGTTGAATGCGTATTAGTGAACCATTCTATTTTACCAAGACTACCGCAACCATGCAAAAAGCAACGGCAAATCCGTTGCTTTTTTGGGTTAGTCAGGGAGACTATTGTCTCAAGCTCCTTCTTTTTCTGACTAAGGAGTCTACACTACCATCACTGAATAAGATTTTTTAATCCAAATCCTCTCCATTTGATGCGATAACTTTTTTATACCAATAGAAGGAATCTTTTGGAGTGCGGTCAAACGTTCCATTGCCAGCATCGTCCTTGTCAACATAGATAAAGCCATAGCGCTTGCGCATTTCACCTGTCCCTGCTGAAACGAGGTCAATACAGCCCCATGTCGTATAAGCAATCAAATCCACCCCATTGTCAATGGCAGCACCCATGGCTTTGATATGCGCTCTATGGTAGTCAATCCGATAATCATCGTGAATAGAACCATCTTCTTCGACCGTGTCAAATGCACCTAAGCCATTTTCAACAACCATCATTGGAATTTCATAGCGATCGTACATCTTTTCAAGGTAATATTGCAAACCAGATGGATCATGTGCCCATCCCCAATCCGAATAAGTCAAGTAAGGATTTTTGGTACCATGCGAGAAGTTTCCGCCTACTGTCTCATTACCGGTATGCGTTGTCACATTATTCGACATGTAGTAAGAGAAGGTGTACATATCTACCTTACCTTCACGTAGGTCAATTAGATCTTGCTCTGTAATATCTAGCTCAACATTGCGTTCTTTCCAAAGACGTTTCGCAAAGGTTGGGTATTTTCCTTTAGCTTGAACATCCCCACAATAGTAGATATTTTGCTGCCACTTATGTTCGTTGAGCAAGATATCGGCTGGGTCACAGGTAGCTGGATAATACGTAATACCACAAATCATATTTCCCACTTTATAGTCAGGATCGATTTCATGGGCTAATTTTACTGCACGGGCACTGGCTACAAATTGATAGTGAAGGTGCTGATAGGCATCTTGATAGGCCTTATCTGGAACATTGTCCCCACCAAACTCCATAAACATAATTGTTCCGTTGATTTCGTTAAAGGTGAGCCAGTATTTCACAAGACCTTTATACTCTTTGAAAATAGTCTCCGCATATCGTACATAAAAATCAATCAATTTACGATTGGTCCAGCCACCATAGCGCTCTTCAAGCGATAATGGCGTATCAAAATGCCAGATAGAAACGAGCGGCTCAATTCCATATTTGCGACATTCTTCAAAAACAGAACGATAGAAATCAAGACCTGCCTGATTTGGCTCAGCATCATCACCATTTGGGAAAATACGAGCCCAAGAGATGGACAAGCGAAAGACACTGTAGCCCATTTCGGCAAAGAGTTTAATGTCTTCTTTGTAACGGTGATAAAAATCAACACCATCATGATTTGGATAATAATAATCCTCTAAAACCGCAAATTTAGCTCCTTCAGGAATGTGCCCCATATGTCCCATGGAAGCTACTTTCCCTGGTTTGCCATCTTTATCAATAAAGGTAGTATAACGCGGAGTGTTGACCGAACCTCCTGTCGTTACATCGGTCTGAACGAGACCACGACCGTCAACGTTGTAAGCTCCTTCAGCTTGGTTAGCAGCGATAGCACCGCCCCATAAAAAGTTTTTGGGAAATTTAGACATCTTTTTCTCCTTTTTTCTTATGCTTCAATAGTCCTAATGATTTTAGCCGGTATACCCGCTACGATAGTGTTATCAGGCACATCTTTGGTCACGACAGCCCCTGCGCTGACGATGGCATTTTTACCGACAGTCACACCGGGTAGAATAGTTGCCCCTGCTCCAATCCAAGCGTTCTCCTTGAGATGAACCTTCTGAAGGAGTAGTCCTCTACGCTCCTTGGGAGAAACAGGATGATTGACTGACAAAATCTTAACAAAAGGGGCAATCAGGACATGGTCCTCAATCTCGATCCCCCCTAAATCCGTTAACATGACGCCAGTATTAATAAAAACATGCTTGCCCAAACGAATGTTTGCCCCATAATCGGTATACAAAGGGAGGTTAATGGCAACACTACTGTCAAGTGCTTGACCAGTCATGGTTAGAAAAACCTCTTCTACCTGTGAACGACTGGTATTCGCATCTTGCAAGATGGCAAAATAGGGGCGATTCGCTTCCACCTGTTCATGAATGGCGGCAAAACGCTGATCGCCTTGAGGGATAAATTCCCCTTTCCTCGTCTCCGTCATTTCTACTCCTTTTCATTAACGCAGGGCTAGCCACCCCAAATAGCCTTGGAAAATAGCTTGGCCACGCAAAATCAGTGACAGAGAATAGCCTGTTTCAGATTTATCAATCACTATTCTACTGAACTACTTCTAGTATAAGCCACGGCCGTTATTTTTTCTTGACTTATTCTCCTAAAAACTGATACTATTATCTTAACTAGAAGAAGAGGGAGGGTTTAAATGGCCATTCACGAATTTCTCCATGACTACCGTCAAGCTGTTCAGCATCAAAATCGGCTCCTGCCAATCACCATCAAGCACATTGAAGTCATCGAAGGCATTCCAGATATTCTCTTTCATTGGCACCAGGAAATGGAAGTGATTCTGGTTCGGGAAGGGAGCGCCAATTTCCACATTGACTACGACCGTTTTGTCAGTCAACAAGATGATATTATCCTCATCCGCCCCAATGGCCTTCATTCTATCCACCCGATTGCCGATAGCAGTCACATTACCGATAATCTCATCTTTCATCTAGATCTCTTAGGCGCTGCGCAAATGGACCAAGCCAGTATCCATTTTTTACATCCTTTGCAACATGCTCAGTCTAAGTTCGTTATGAGAATCCAGCCTAATGATCCTGGTTATACTGAATTACGACAAACCATTGAACAAGTTATTGTTCTAGAGAGAGAGAAGCCTGCCTTTTATGAACTAGAACTCAAGTCCCAGCTCAGCCATTTCATCTATACCCTCTATCGACACAACTATGTTCGCCAAAAATCAACAGAGGACTCCTATCGCAAAAACGACAAGATTCGAGCTGTCATCGAATTTATTCAGATTAATTACCACCGCCATCTGACTATCAAAGATCTGGCTGATTTTGCCGGCTATAGCGAAACGCACTTTATGACTTTTTTTAAGCAACAAACAGGTACCTCAGCCATGGACTTTATCATCCGCTACCGGCTACTGGTCGCCACCAGAGAATTAAAGGACACCGTCAAATCTGTCCTAAGAATCGCCGAGGAAGTCGGGTTTAACAACCTTTCCAACTTCAATCGTCAATTCCGCAACTATTATCACCAGACCCCAAGCCAATACCGAAAGGCTAATCAACTAAAAACCCCTTAGGTCACTATCTATCTGGACATACAGGACAAAAACACGATAACGAACATTTGGCGCCAGCTGTTCTCTTCTGAACTGTCAGAAAAGCACAACTAGCGCCATTTAAACACTTTTTAAGTTTTAAGTCGTGTGGAGCAACAACGATTGAAAGGCTTTATTAGGAACGAGAAGCGTTCAACTCTTAATGCGCTTTTAAGTAAGCCTTCACTTCTCCTATAGTGGCAGCGACCTTAGGATCATCAAATGATTGTTCTATGGTCCTACCCGTCCAATCCTGTCTCTTAGATACAGTATAACGGCCATCAATTGAGGTCAAAAATCCTCCCGATGAATCAGCGATGATTTTTTGATCATCATCAAACGCTTGAAAGTAAGCATCAACCTCTTCTTCGCTAGCGTCTCCAAGTTTTTCAGCCATGATCCGAATGGTTTGATTATCTGGAATAGTGTCTCCAGCCATTGCATTCGTAGAGCCTTGAACTTTTGATTGGAACATGATTACCCCTAAAAGAGTGATCCCAATCAGAGAGACGACCGTTACAATTCGATTTTTGTTCATTTTACCCTCCAGTCTTTGTGCCTTTCACACCTATAGGTAACGATATTAAATGGGATTAGAAACAATATCGTATGACCCATTAGCAGGATTATAGGTTTTGAAATATGTCCCGTTTTTACTATGGATCGCGAGGTAAGCACCGTCACCGATTGGAGCCGTAAACCCGTTACCATCTACACCATTTCCACTATCGCTAATGGCTTGCCAATAGAGAAAGCCTGCTGTTCCGGAAAATAGGAGTGCCCGTCTATGGTTGTAATACCACATCATCGAGACCTGAAGCAACTGGTTCAACCTTGCGCTGCGCGCCCGTAGACAATAGATTTAATCGCTTAAATGTTATTTTTTTCTAAAACATCTAAGCGCAAAAATTAACATAAAGCCTTTCAACACTCTTATTATACCGCCAATTGTATTTTGTTGCAAATAAAGACAATACAAAAACCCTCTTGTCTCTTATAAACATTCAAACCATTCATTTCAATGTCGTCCATTTGGGCAATCTCCTCACTGTCCAAGTCAGACAAACCGTAACTTAAGGGGTCATCCCTGTTTGGTCCTCCCAGTTCAGACCCACTAGGGCATTCATTTCCGCATAAGCCGTATCAATACGCGCTTGAGTATCAGGAGTCACTATCTCACGATGTGGCCCCCCTGAAATAAAGTCTTCCAGAATCAATGTCTTATAATCATAAAGCGCAAACCCTTCTGGGGAATAGCTTCCATTTTCAACACGGCTCACCCAAGTCGGATGGGCCTTTGCTGTCTTAATCCGCGTCCGATCTCCGACTTTCTCTAGTGTCACATCCATTAAGACTCCGCGCTCTGTCCATTGAGCATTTGGCGTCTCGCCCATAGTCTCAATCCTTTGGTTAGAAATAAAATTCCCCATAGAGTAAATAATCAGCTTTTGCTCCCCATCTTTTTCAAGGACTTCAGCGGGTTCAACCACATGAGGGTGTCCTCCAAAGACGATATCTGCCCCCCACTCCACCATCTGGTGATAAAGTTCCTCTTGCTCTTGCGTCGGTTCTAGGCTATACTCCACCCCCATCTGAGGCATGACAATGGTCACATCTGCGAGCTCTTCTGCAGCTTGAATCTCCTGTTGCATCTGCTCTAGAGATAGGTCCGAGAGATAGGCTGCTTGCTCTTCAAGTGTAAGATTGGCTTCCATGCCATTAAAGCCATAGGCATAAGCCAAAATTGCTACCTTAATCCCATTGACCTCCTTAATCAAGAGAGGTGCTGCCTCACGGTTTCCCTCTGGATAAACCCCTACAGTTGCAATCCCTAAGTCATTAAAGAGCTTAGCCGTTGAAATAAGCCCTGATAGATAAGAATCCAAAATATGGTTGTGAGCCAGGTCAAGCACATCATAACCAGCAGCTTTGATAGCTGTTGCGACACTAGCTGGGGCATTAAACAGCGGGTAGCCGGCTAAAGGAAGGTCAGGAGCAATCGTTCCCTCAAAATCCCCAATGACCAAATCAGCTTGGTCGAACCACGGTTTGACATATTCAAAATTCCCCGAAAAATCATAGCTGCCATCGGTTTGCAGGGCTGACATATAGAGAATATCATGATAAAGCAAGTCTCCGTGAGCCATGATACGCGCTGTTTGAGCAGTCTTCTCATCTTTGGTAGCTTGATTGCTACTCCCCTCCTGCTTTGATAGAGGATTAGGGCTGTCCTTTTGCCATTGGTGAAATAAAAAGCCATAGCCTAGGATAAGAACTGTGAGCATCCCTAAAGCCAGTCCCAAAATCCCCTTATCTTTTATCACATTCTTAGAGCGTCTTGAACTTTCCATAACGGCCTCCTTTTTCCCCTATTGTACCAAAAATCCAGAGATTTGTAAGCAAGAAATAGGGCCTAGAAAAGTCAAAAAGAGAATATCAAACGCCTAATAGCTGTCTCTTTGATACTTCTGCCATCTCCTTTAAACTCTGACCAAACTAGCGAAAGATCAGCCAGCGCGACGCTGACAACGTCACCTTTTTTCTAACTTCAAAAGATCCAACGGACCTTTTGAACAACGTAACGCTAGGTATGCAAGCCTTAATTTCGGTCTCATCGTGCTTCCTGTCAGACTGCTAACTAGCGAAGTACCATCAAAACGAAAACAACTCCTCAAATGGCAATGGTAACGATAGTTTTCTGAAAGGCTATGACTTTCTAAGCTCTTTATTCTAAAATCGTTAAAGCGGCTGGACCTACCGTCCAACCGCTTTAATTTGCGACTAAACAATGAAAGAATGTAAACTAACCTCTACCAATGATTCAACCATTAAGATTTACCTTCTTTTCCTAATCATTAGAAGTGGCTTCATCCAAAACTCGGCTAAACCATCGACCATTAAGAACTTGTTCATTGAGAACCTTTTTCTGCTCTGCGGTCAAGGTCTCATCTGCTTCCATCCGCGCCAGCACGTCCTCTGCTGTCTCTGTATCGCTCGTTAGGGCAATCATTGCTTTTTCTTTATCGGCATCAATCATGAGCACCTCTTGTCCTGCCTTGGTCCAAGCCTTCCAATCCTGACCTGGTTTAGCTGTAGCAATAAAATCTTTGAGATAGCCTTTAAAGGCCTTTGCCAGAGCCGCCTGCCCATCATTGTAAAAATCTTCTCCAATCAAAGTAGCATAATTAGATGGTGACTGCAAGAATGGTTCAAAGATGCCGTGATAAGCCGATAAGCCATTTGCTAAGGTCGGTGTCACCTCTGGATTGGCACCATATTGAATTTCCCCAATATAAATCGGTGATTGGTAGTGATCTGCTAATATCCTTGCACTCTCTACCCCGTTAGCTAAACGGTAAAAGTCCCCGCCGTAATTTCTTGCATAAAGAAATTCAGCCATCTTATCCGCGTTTTTAAAAAGATTACCACTAGTAAAATCTTCCATAAAATACTTATCAAAAGCTGTAAAAAGGGAAAACTCGCTGGTTCCTGTCACCAGTAACAGGGGAACATCATTTATCTTGGATGTTTCAAAACCCTCTTTTGGCAGGACAACACCATCTTTGTAAAGATGGGGGAAAACAGACATCCGAATACCGGCATTGCCCATTAGTGGCGCTAATCGCTCACCTTCTATCTGATGAAGGTAATCAGCGACAGCCTTGTCATCGGATAAGAGCCAAGTGATAGCCTCTTCTTCTGTTTCTTTCATCTTATCTTCAATCACTAATGGCGCAAACGCCTTAGCAAAGATTTCTTGACTATCCGTTTCATCTGCTAAAGTAATCCCTCCGCTAAAGGAAATCGCCTTATCATATTTATCTTTAAAAAGAGGGGAAATCAAGGTCGCCATCACATCACGACCACCAGCCGAGAAGCCTACAAGCGTCACATTGTCCGCATCTCCTCCGAAGGTTTCAATATTTTCCTTGACCCAGTCAAGACCAGCCGCCAAGTCAAGCAAGGTATAGTTCCCTGAATTCTCCTCATCCGTCCCTGTTTTAAGAGCTGGCAATGGGTTAAAGCCAAGAACCCCCAGACGGTAATTGAGCGAGACGTAAACAGCATTGACATCATTAACAAAGGTGTTTCCTTTGATTTCCTGCGCTAGTCCTGTCTGGTTATTGCCCCCATGGACAAAGACAATCACAGGCAGGTCCTTTGCAGCAGTGTCTGGCCTTACAATGTCAAGATTTAAGGCATCTTCGACACCCTTAATTTCACCGTTAGACAACTGGAGAGCAGGTTCTCCAGCCTTGGTCGCATCAAGTTGCTTTTTCCAGGATTCGACAGGCTTGGGAGCCGTCCACCGCTCGCTAACCGTTGCATAAGGAACACCTAACCATTGAAGCACCTTATTGTCTTCATCCTTTTGCCCCTTAATCGGACCACTTTTAATGGTTTGCTCGACCTCTTGGTTAAAAGCGTTGTCCTGTTTTGTTGCCGTACAGCCACCTAGGAACACTGTAGCCATTCCTAGTACTGTCGCCCATTTTCTAAGTATTTTTTTCATCTCTTTCTCCTATTTACTTTGTGCATTCATCCATTCAAAGATATTGCGATGAGTCGCTTGACTGCTACCACCAAAACTGGCATTGCTCGGTTGGTAAGCAGAAGCCATATCTGTTGCTGTTGTTACAGTCTCTCTATCCTGAACACCTGTTACCTGGTCATTGAAGAAATAAATCCAAGACCAGTGCCCCATGTATTGATTTTCGGGGATGTCTTTGCCTTTAACCGTTTCATAATAAGACAACCAAGCATTCTCTGCACCTGCCTGCAAAAGCGCCTGATATGTCGGCAAGACATAACGGTCCGGCATGACCACTTCGTCATCTGCTGACATGACAAACCAGATTGGTAAGTTTTTTAGAGCAGTTAATTTATCTTCCGTGACAAAAACTTGACCGTTTGGCATAAAGCTAGCCGTCGTCCCATCACTAGCTTCTTCCTTAGCATATGTTCCGTCTAGGTTTCTCTGATAATCATAAAAAGAGTAGGCTTCTGCTAGTGGGTAGGCTGCTGCAAAGTAGTCCGGGTATTCGATAGCCATGTTCATAGTCATATAACCACCGTTGGAGCACCCCCCTAGATAGATACGGTTTGGATCCACATCCGGATTGCTGGCCACATAGGCCTCAATCGTCGCCATCAAAGCTTCCGTGTAGCGTGATTTTCCAGCCCCAGCGCCGTTGGTGCCATCTCCTTCGTCCATCCAATAAGTCGGCGTCTGAACAGCAAGTACATAAGCCCCTTTTTCGGTTTCATGACCTGTTGCCTTGTAATAACTCTGGATATCCTCTCGGGTTAGGGCTGTCACTTCATTTCCCAGAAGAGTGATATCAATGTCTGTTCCGCCTTCTCCTTGACCATGGAGCCAAATAACCAATGGACTTTTCGCCTCAGTCGCTTTTAAATGCTCTGGTTCATAGGCGGCATACTGGAGGGTTACTTCTTCTGAATTTCCTGTCAGCGGATTGTCATAATGCCCTTGGTGCTGCCCTCTTATATTAAAAGCAGCTGTATCGTTCATGATCCTTTTATTGATGGCATCCGTACGGTAATCCAGAGCACTTCCAGCAATGGTAAGACCTGATATCTCGATAGGGTATTCTGTAGCCCATTCGTTCATCATGGTACTTAAATTAAAGGTGAAAGGTGACGCATTGTCTGGCGATGCAAAGGCATAGGTCACTTCTAGGTCCAAAGTGACATAGTTACTAGAACCGTCAACCTTTTGCCCCTTTTCATCTGATAGGTAAGCCGCAGAGACCTTACGGTCTACCCCCATGGTTTTAACCGAAATGTCTGCTGCCGCCAATTCTGACACCTCTTGATCCAGCTCAACCACCAGAGCTGAGACAGACGGCCCCCATTCGTATCCAGAAACCTCGACTTTAGCGTCTTTAATGGTCGCTTTCCCAGTCTCTTTTTTACTAGTCTGACTACAAGCTACTAGCCCTAAAATGGCTGTCGCCGCTAACAAATATTTCAACGTCTTTTTCATAAAACCTCCAATTATCAGTAATCGCTTACATTGTTTGGCAAAGGAAAAGGTAGACCGTTGCCGGCATACCTTTATGAAGTTGTTATTTTAAAATTTCAAGCAAATCATCTCCAGCTTGAACTGCTCCTGCCGTTGTTGCAGTCACGCTGGCAAAGTCTGCTGTATTTGTGACAATAACTGGCGTGGTCACTGGGTAACCAGCAGCCTTAATAGCTTCAATGTCAAATGATACCAATTTTTGACCAAGACTGACACGATCCCCTTGTTGCACATGAGCCGTAAAGCCTTTACCTTCTAACTCAACCGTATCCATCCCAATATGGATAAGGAGTTCTGCACCATTGTCCAATTGAAGACCGATCGCATGATTAGTCGGGAAAAGCAGGCTAACGGTCGCATTAGCTGGTGCAAGCACTTGACCAATACTTGGCTCAATAGCAATACCTTGTCCCATAGCACCTGATGAAAAGACGGGGTCTTTCACATCAGCAAGAGCTACCACCTCACCAGTCAATGGACTTGCCAAGATTGGTGATTCTGTAATTGTTGAAGACGCCTCCACAGCTGCTACTGGAGCAACTGCTTCAGCACTAGGCTTTTTTACAGGAGCCTCCGCTGGAGCTTGTCCGTAAAGAGTTGGGACTGGAGCAACCATTTGGATAACAAAGGAGATAACGACTGCTGCTACCGCCAAACCAACCATGATCCACATTGGTGTCAAACCAGTTTCTGCACCGACATACCCTGGGAATTGGAAGATACCAAGAGCACCAAATGCATAGTTTTTAATATCAAAGAATGAAATAGCTCCACCAATTAGCGCAGAAACTGCACATGAGATATAGAATGGAATTTTCATTGGAAGAGTTACACCATAGATGGCTGGCTCGGTAACCCCAAAGATAGATGAAATGAAGGCAGGCATAGCCACTGATTTAACTTTTTGTTCCTTAGTCTTAAGTAAGATAGCAAGCAAAACACCAGTTTGGGTAAAGTTTGGCAAACTAGCTGCAAGAAGAATGTCTGTCCAACCATTTTGACCGTACTGCAAGATAGCAAGAGGTACAAGAGCCCAATGCAGACCAAACATAACCAAAATCTGCCATAGGCCACCTAACAAGATACCGTAGAGTAGTGGACTAAAGTTCATAACTGCGGTAAAGCCATTGGAAAGAAGATCAGAAGCAAAGTTAGCTACAGGACCAACGACTAAGAATGTCAATGGCACAGTTACCAAAATAACCACAAATGGTACCACGAAGACCTTCACCACATCTGGTGTGATTTTCTTCATGAACTTCTCAATAAGAGAGGCTATCCAAACAGCTAAAATAACAGGCATAACTGTTGAGAGATAACTACCTGATGAAGGCAACACAAATGGAATCCCTAAAACATTTGAAACACCTGCTTCGGTTAAAGCTGTAACGGAACCTGGTAGAGTTGGATAAACCAAGGCCGCCGCAATCGCTGCTGCAGTAAATTCATTCATTCGGAACTTACGAGCCGCTGTGAAGGCAATCATAATAGGCAAGAATTGGAAGAAACCATCACCGGCTGCTTCTAAGATAGTGTAAAGAGCATTTGTACCCGTTGACCAGCCAAAGCTAACCGCTAAAATAGCCACAATCCCTTTAACGATACCCGCTGCAGCCAATGGACCAAGGTAAGGTTGGAAGATCCCAGAAATCAAAGCTACAAAGCGATCAAAGAGATTCCCTTTTGGTACATCTCCCTCATCAATATCCAAGCTACCGCCACCTGCAAGGCCTGCAACCTGAACCACTTCTGCATAAACGTCTGGTACATGGTTCCCAATAACAACTTGGTACTGACCACCGGCTTTAACGACAGTCACCACACCATCACGCGCTTTAAGATAGTCCGTATCAGCCTTTGACTCGTCCTTCAAATAAAAACGCAAGCGTGTGACACAGTGCTTGAGGTCAGTGATATTTTCTTTACCACCAACGTGTGCAACAATATCTTGTGCTAATTCAGTATACTTACCCATACTGTTAGCTCCTCCTTAAAAAATAATTCCAGATTTAGTCTATACAATAGAAAAAACCTAAATAAATGTCAAACAATACACCTTTTGAGACACCTCAAAAAGTTGGGTATTATTTCACATTTACTTAGGTTTTGCCTGCATGACCAGTAACAATCCATGCATTTATTTTACCACATCTTTTAAAAAATGCAAGCGCTTTTTAATTTTTTTTTTGTTTTTATTCCTTTAGATATTGAGTTATTCTAGTAAAACCACTTCTCCTAAGCTTTTCGAAGAAGTAAATGGAACGCGGAGCAACTATCAATCATTCGCTAGAATTCGATTTCTCTTCACCTCACTAATGTTTAGGATTTGGACTGAACCAGCCCTCTAGCCCCTTTTTAGCACTTGCTTTGCAAGCTTCATTTCCTAATAAAAAGGTCTCACAGACCTTTTAAACCCACCCCGGCATAGTTCAAAAGGTTTGGGAAGCCTTCTGAGGTTGGAGATTTGAGAGTGGGACAGCCTAACACCAGGCTGTCCAAGCTCCCAACCACTGCGACTTATCTTATTTCATTAGCAATTAGATTATAAAAGGAAGAAGCTAGGGGTTTTGTCCTAGCTTCTTCTCATTCTTATTCAATTGTTCTAAAGCCGTTAACATAAAAGTTCGTTTGATGTGATTAATAGATCTCACAAGGAGATGTCACTTTCTTAAACATTCTTTCATAGTAGCTTATCTACAACTCTTAGTTCAAACCGCTATTCTCTACAGATAATAGACAAACGTAGTAGCTACCTCTAATGGCTATTCATAATCTTATTGATAATCGTACTACCTCCGTCGTAGTCCCTATCGACTACTGCTTTTGGTAAGAGAAAATATCTAGATATCAAGGTCAATGGTTTAGTTATTCTAACAGGTGAACGACAATATTAACGAAAATGGCTAATAGTCACCGTTCTTGTACCGACTCATATTCATCTTAAGCATAGAAACACCTCCAATAAATACGACTGCATAAAGTCCAGTTGGCTGTACAAATAACCGTCGTCACTGAACACTCTTCCAACTCAACTCTAAAACTACATAGCTTGCCTAGGCTAGATAAAGACATCGTGTACTTAAATGACCTTATCTTTTTTACAATTCTATTATAACGCAAGCGTTTACAAATTGCAAGCGTTTTTATCTTTTTTTTTTAATTTTTTTGCCACGTCTTGTTATGAGAAGGATTGGCTATTTTTAATAATTTTCAGAAAATTATGTCTCTTCCTTGACAAGGTGTATGCTTTATGGTATAGTGTAACACATAGTTTATCACAGCTATTTTCTGAAAAAAGTGTGCAAACGAACAATCGCACATTTCTTATCTTTTGAAGATTATAGTGCTGTGATTTGATTATAAAAGAAGGAGTTTCAAAATGACCACTGCAAAACAATACATTGCACAAGCCTTTGAAAGTGTCAAGGCTCGCAACCCTCATGAAACTGAATTTCTCCAAGCTGTTGAAGAGTTATTCAACACCTTAGAACCTGTGATTGAAAAACATCCTGAATATATTGAAGAAAATATTCTTGAACGCATCGTTGAACCTGAACGCATCATCAGCTTCCGTGTTCCTTGGCTGGACAGAGAAGGCAAGGTTCAAGTCAACCGCGGCTACCGTGTTCAGTTTAACTCAGCTGTCGGTCCTTATAAGGGAGGCTTACGCTTTCATCCAACAGTTAACCAATCCATCCTCAAATTCCTAGGGTTTGAGCAAATCTACAAAAACGTTTTAACCGGACTACCAATCGGTGGTGGTAAAGGTGGATCTGACTTCGATCCTAAAGGTAAGACTGATCGAGAAGTGATGAACTTTGTCCAAAGCTTTATGACGGAGTTGCAAAAGCATATCGGGCCTTCTCTGGACGTACCTGCTGGTGACATCGGTGTCGGCGGTCGTGAGATTGGTTACATGTTTGGCCAGTACAAACGCCTCAATCAATTTGATGCTGGTGTTTTGACTGGTAAACCAATCGGTTTCGGAGGGTCTCTCATCCGGCCTGAAGCGACTGGTTATGGCCTGGTTTACTTCACCGACGAGATGCTTAAAGCCAATGGAAAATCATTCGATGGTCAAACCGTTGTTATCTCAGGTTCAGGTAACGTCGCTCAATATGCCGTCCAAAAAGCAACGGAACTCGGTGCCAACGTCATTGCTGTCTCTGATTCAAACGGTTATATCATTGATGAAACTGGGATTGATTTCGATCTTTTGGTAGATATCAAGGAAAGACGCCGTGCCCGCTTGACCGAGTATGCAGCTGAGAAAGCAACGGCAAAATACGTTGAAGGCTCTGTCTGGGACTACGAGGGACCATTTGACATTGCTCTGCCATGCGCTACCCAAAACGAAATCAATGCCCAAGCTGCTGAACGCTTGGTTAAAAACGGGGTATATGCTGTTGCTGAGGGGGCCAACATGCCTTCTGACCTAGACGCCATCAAGGTTTACCACCAAAATGGTATCCTCTACGGACCTGCTAAAGCTGCTAACGCTGGCGGTGTAGCGGTATCTGCTTTGGAAATGAGCCAAAATAGCCTACGATTGTCATGGAGCTCTGAGGAAGTTGATCAACGCTTGAAAGATATTATGACTAATATTTTTGAAACAGCTAAGACAACCGCTGAGACCTATGGCCTTGGAACAGACTACCTGGCGGGTGCCAATATCGCAGCCTTTGAAAAAGTAGCTAATACAATGATTGCTCAAGGATTGGTTTAAACAAACTAAACAGGATTGTTAGACAGACGTTAACAGTCCTTTTTCTTACCATTCTACAGGCAACTGTTTCTCGAAAATATACCTTACATTGCTGAGTTTTCAAGTAAAACACCACTTCTTCATACTCTTTTTCCATGATAGAAAAAGAAGGTTTTTTTCATTTGGCTCACAGTAAGGTAAAATATAAAAAGCGAGAGTTTGAAAACCAATTTCGCAAGAAACGCTTTCCTCACAAGTCGTCAGGCCCCTCTTATCGTATTCTGACGGATAAGAGAGCGCTTCAACCCTTCAGCTGAAGAGTGAACGGGCCTACGATTGCCTAGATGATGAATCTCCCCCCTTTCCCACAGACCAAGCTTTGCTTGGGAGGAAAGAGGAGCCTTTCGTTTTCTAGACAGGATTAGTCCTTCTGGCGGTTTTTCTTAAAATAAGGACCTGCCAAAATTGCACTTATCATAGCTCCTATCAAGGTTAGGAAGCGACTGGAAGCGTTTCCGGTCTTAGGCAGAGCATTTCCTTTATGCGGACTTGCTCCGAGACTGGCCAGTTTCAGAACATCAGCCTCTTGCGTCAAGTAGGTCACTGGGACAGAGGCTTTTTGATGGCTTCCTGCATTGACAACTTGAACGACTTCAGGCTCTTTGGCAGGAGGTCTCTTCGGAAGCTCAATAATGCCACGATTAGGCTCGTAAGCCAGTAAGCTCGCCACTTCCCCTCGGAAAATGGCATTGCTGACCCAGCGATAGAAGTAAATACTGTTTAGCTTGTTAACCGGGTCGCCCGCAAAGATAAAGATAGGCTGGTCGCCATAAACCCCATCAATGGCCAAAAGCTTATCAGCAACTTTTTCATGACCCGGCCACCAACCAGCCACAAAATAATCACCATCCGCCACCTTCAAAAGTTGCTTGAAGTTTTCTGGCAGGGTATTTATCCAGCTTCCAGAATTACTATAAAAGTAATCGTTTGGCAAGTAGCCACTTGTCAAGACATGGGTCGAATCCAACAAGGCTTTCAGTAGCCCTTCATGAGATCTACCGGTTCGTTCTGCATCGAACCCAGGAATCAAGCCAAGTTCTTCAAGACGATGCATGGCATCACCACCGATGATGATGGTTGGTTTCTTGCCGAGGTCTTCTGCCTTAAACTGATTGCTGTCTAAAACAACCACATCTGCGTCTTCTAGATTCTCAACCATTTCAAAGCCCATTTGCTTGGAGGCCTGATAGACCTCGCTCTTCGATGGGATACTCAAGCCGATATTAGGATTACCTGGGGCGTAAACCTTCATGGCCTTGAGGCTTTCTCCCACTGGCTTTTTGTTGTAAATCGGTGTTCCATATAGAGCGTAAGTATCCAAGGCGTTTGAAAAATCTTTGGTCGACATGATGTAGCCATCATCGGTCAGATAGACACGACCGCCATTTTGCAAGACAGCATTGACCGCCTGGATAGCGCTGAGTGAATTGTTGTGTACCTTATAATAGCTAGCCTTTGGATCCACAACTGTTCTCGGAGCTTCCTTGTGGGAAACTGGTCCCAAAATATGTTTGAAATAGTCCTCTTCGAAGATGGGGATAGCTTCAAATCCTCTCATGACCGGTCTGTTCATGACTACTTCAGCGTACATGTCAGACCAGGCTGACTCGTTGCTTCCTTTGTAAAGGACGTGGTTCGCATAACCGCGCTTGGCCTGTGCCATGTCGATAATTAAATCACCTGCTTTGAACTCGCCTCTGTCAACCAATAACTCTCCCACTTCAATCCCATTGCGACGGAAATAGGAAATCATATCAAAAGCTTCTTGGCTATCACGATTCTTGGACAGTCCCATGGGAATCACATAGTAATCAGGGAAGAATTTTTCACGACCTTCCTTAGGCCGACCTACTACCGACCCATCTGGGGCAACCAGTTGATCATTGGCTTTTGGATCTTCGATCTTATGGATACCACGCGCATAGTAGTTGAGGCGATTAGCCATCAGCTGGTCCTTTTGATCAAGGACATATCGAATTCCTCCAAGAACTGCAAAATACCCCGCCTTAAAGGACTCCTCATTCATCTCTGGAATCTCCAAGGTATGCCCCAAAACAGCGTGATGCATTGAATAAACAGCTGTGTAACCTGAGAAGGCATCATCCCAACCTTCTCCCCAGTCTATTTTAGGAATAATATACCCCTTGTCCGGATTGGTTTCCTTATACTTGGAGTTAGCTACCCCTGCCCGTCCCATGTGGTGTGCATGCTCCAGCATGCTATCGGATAACAAATCATACTCAAAGTTTGGATCATGTGGTGGTGTTGCAGGCTCAATCAGAAATTCTTTCACAAAGCCATGAATATCATAGAGAGCCAGTGGATTCCACTTGGTAATTTGGGCGACAGTCGCTTTAGCTTCTGGACTGGTCTGGAAACCAGCATCTCGGTTAATATCAAGTCCATTTGGAAGGCCTCTGAAGTTGTGAACAGCTCCATCAGGGTTCTCAGTAAAGTTAAAGAGGAAAAACGCCTGTTTCAATAAGTCCTTAACAGGAAGTGTGATACTCTGGGACTGCCCTTGGCCATCTGTCGTTACAAAGCGGAACTCATTTTGCTGGGCAAAGTTTTGGAACAGCTTAGAGACAACATCAATACCTGGTTGCTCATCCGCATGGGTATTGTGGATCATAATCGGAACCTTATAGGTTAGATTGCCCGATTGAAGTTCCTTCAAAAGCGTTTCAGGACGTTTCAGCATCACAGGACTGATACCTTCTAGGTAATCCTTTAAATCTTGGGCTGTCTCAGCCACGATTCCCATCCGAATCGGTCTTCCTTCTGCACTAGTCCCAATCGTCTCTACCGTCGCATAGCGATCAGGCGCATGATTCTGCGCAGCGGCATTTGTCGCAGCGACCATCTCCTCATAAGTTTCATAGCTCGGATAAGGTCTCAAATGCAACAACTTACTCGCAATTAGATTACCTGTTGCATTGCGCCCCTCAAGGGTATAACTTCCGATAAAATTTCGATAGGTCCGGCGGATATTGGTGGTGCTTCTCAGGCTCAAATCCTCGCCAAATAAAGCTTCTAAATCAATCTTCGCCTTGTAAACTGATCCATTAGATTCCTCCTCAGCCACTGTGACCAGTTCTGGTCCAATATAGGGATTGGCCAGATAGCTAGGGTCATTGCGCCTTGGGTCGTTACTTGCTAGATGGTTACGATGGATATAGGTCTTCTCTGGCAAATCTGGAATCGACCAATTAAGACTGGTTTCTGGAGTATCCAAAGCAATCTCCAAGCGAACCTTCTCAGACATATAGACTTCCTGCTCATCTAGCACGATAGGAGCCTCAGCACTAGGCGTAGATGCATTGCGCAAGGCCGTTGCCGCTACTGGTTGTGGCGCAGACTGGCCTGTTGCAACTGGCTGCTCACCGCTTGTTTCAGATCCAGTTTCTAGAGCGGGTGGTTGTGAATGTTCAACAGTCCCGCTAGTTGGTTCTGCCCCAGCTGTTGCCGAAGTGGACGCTGATGGGGCTAGCAAAGCCTCTGTGTCAGCTACTGGTTCTTCTTGAGGTGCAGGGACAAGTTCTCCCCCACTTCCGTCAACTACACTGACGGTAGCATTGGGGTCTAAATCATCCGCATGAACAACCGGAGTAATCACTCCTTCGGCCATCAAGGCCAGTAAAAATGAAGCTGATAAGCCAACTATTTTCTTAGAAAACTTACCTTTTTCCATAAAAGCCTCCATATTTATTGTTTGTTTACATCTCTATTATATCTATGCAAGAAAGCGGTTTCTGTTAGATATTTCACAGTTTTTAATAAATCTGTAATTTTTTTAAAGGAAGTCTTTCGCATAATATAATCATCAGATTATTACGCTTTTATTCACTCCTATCAAAAATACGTGGTAAAACACCTATCACAATAAAAATTAAGCTCTGCGGAATAAATAACATTCCGTTAATAAAGAAGGATAATAAAGAAAGACAATCACACTTGGCGATTGTCTTGGAGATAACTAAAGATTAGGGTGAATAAAACGAACACCTGCCTCATTAAGTGCCTCTTGGTATTTACGATAAAGGAGTTGGTATGCCTCTGTTTGTTTACCGTTCTCAACAAAGCAATGAACTCGGATAACGTATTGCCCATTACTCAGTGTCTGAGGCCCAATGATCGTTGGTGGTTGGGTAATGATCTGCGTTTGGGGAGTCAGTTCTGCATTAACCTTTTCAAGCACCTTGTAAACCTTATCCAAATTAGCTCCGAGAGGAAGTGGCAGGTCTAGTTGAACACGCATGTCTCCTCGGGATTGATTGCTAACGACTAGAATATTTCGGTTGGGAATAAAGTGCAAGGTACCATCGGAATCCCTGACCTGAGTCGTTCGTACCCCAACGCTGTAGATTTTACCTGAAAGCTTGATTGGCCCATTGGTCAATACAACCGAATCACCAACGTCAAATTGGTGTTCTAAGAGAATGAAAAACCCATTGACCAAATCCGATAGAAAGCCCTGAGCTCCCAGACCAATAGCCACCCCAGCGATCCCTGCTCCTGCCAGCAAACTCGAAACTGGTAAACCAATCAGACTCAAAACCCAGTAAGCCATGAAAAAATAAAGCACATAGCTCAGGCTATTTTCAATCAAACGAGCCAGGGTACGCTGCCGGTTGAGGTCATTATTCGCTAATTTCAAAGATGGCTTAATGATCCCTTGAACCACTGCGTGGAGTGTTTTTTTCAAGATATAAAAGACCAACAATAATAGGAAGAGAGAAAGCAACTTGGTCAATCCTTCATTAACCAGCTCCTCTAGGTCAAAACGTGATAGGTATTTTTCTAAAAATGCCAAAAGGAAACTCCTTTTCATGATAAAGTACTTATCCTTTATTATACCAAAAGTCCCTCTAACTGACCTGTTCAACCTCTGTTTTTAGTACTCAAAAAGGCCAGTTCCCTAGCCTTCTTGATAAGTTTATCCATTAACACGCCTCTGTTTGAGGCCTCTTGCTAGCCGATTTGTGCAATGATTGCTTTAATCTGGTCCTTGGTATGAACCCCAGCTACCTGCTTGACGACTTGACCGTCCTTTTTAAAGAGAAGGGTTGGGATACTCATAATGCCAAATTCACGGGCTGTTGCTGGGTTTTCATCTACATCCATCTTAAGGATTTTAAGGTCTGACTCGTCAAACTCTTGGGATAATTGTTCCAAGATTGGTGCCTGCATGCGACAAGGGCCACACCAAGTTGCCCAAAAGTCAATTAAGACCAATCCTTCAGCGGTTTCTTGTGCAAATGTTGCATCTGTTACTGCTTGTACCATAATGTTGTCTCCTTTAGCTTTAGTCTACTGCCATTCTACACTAAATTAACCCATTTGTCTCAATTCTGCTACGAGATTAGGCAAAAAGGAGATAGGGCTTAGATTTCGGAGCGATTAGCCTCTACATAGGCCTTCATGTCTTGCCAAAGCTTCTGCTCCCCTGCAACCTCTAAGAGCCTTAACCCTTGCTCCACCAAAGCCTTATCATGCTGGCAAAGTCCCGAGTAAATATAACCCTTAGCAAGGTAGTCATAACATTTTTTCTTCCTCGCTTCCGCAATCAAAAGCTGGCCAAATCGCTGACACTGTTCAGCATTAGCATATTCCAAAAGCAAGTAGGTCAAGCGGGATAGGATTCCTAGGTGCCTGCCGTAACACACCAGAAACCCAAAAACCTTCTTTGGAAACAAAGACCGCTCAAAACACTACAGAAACTCGTACATCTAGTCAAGCCAACACAAGCAAGGAAACACCTAAGTCCATGACGACCACTTCAACTAAGTTAGAAACTGGGCAGACTCCTAAAGTTGAACCCAAAAGCGAGCCTAATAACCCACCAACTGCTGAGATTGCTAGTACTGTCCCAGAAAAGGTAGGAACCACAACTACAGCCGCCTATACAAGCGTTCAAAGCCAATCGTCTATCAGCAGTGAGGCCATAGTAAACGGTGAATTTAATAGCATTGGGGGGAATTGGCAGAATGACTTAGGAGAGCCTGTTGTATTTAACAACGGTGGATGACTATCCGCTAAAGTCATCTTCACCTTTGAGCGAGTGGACAAGAGACGAATCGTAGGTCATTTGGGCCAACCCAATTCAGTAATCGGCGGGGACTTCCTAATGATTCTCCCTGCGGACCACTCAGGTTCAGAAGAAACTACCTTCTAGCTAGATGGTATCATAGCAGGTCAAGGAGAAGATGCTAACTTCCACCCGTATGATTGTCAATAACTCGTAGGTTTTGCCAATGCTTTTGGAAAATTTTAGAATAGTTCTCCCGGTGATGGAAGAATCTAGTCAGCGAAAGACTTTTTAGAATTTTGCGTTCACTATTTATTTTATTCCCAGCTGATTAACAGAAAAAAGAAAGCCACGTCCCCATTGTATCAACAAATTAAGCGTTTACATTAATGTTTGACTTTTGTTCTAACAAGAAGTATACTGGACTTGAGGAGATACTTCCCCTAAAGACTCTCTGAACGCTAGCAAACTGCTCCCATTAAATCCCACCAAGGCCATCTAGTCTTTGGAAAGTTCCTCTGTCTCAGCTATTGCCACGCACCTCTTCTCAAAAGAAAGGAGATTCCTCATGACACTTGGAAATCTGGTCGACTTAGCCTACTTGCTCCAACTACTCATTTTCATTGGCGTGGTTGCCTTGGTCGTTTTCTTTGTCCGATCCATCAAGAAAATCATTGCTCTGCTGGAAGAAATCGCCAGTAAGCTCTAATGAGCCCCTTTCTCTCTAAACCTTTCCAATCAGCAAGCAGGCTCCGTTTCTACTTGCTGATTCCTTTTTTGGTTGCGGTTATGCCTGAAAAAGTCTATAATGGGGGTATGTCTTTAAGCTATGGAAAAAAGGATTTTCCCAGTTAAATATGGATGAGAAGGTAATCTTATGTTTAAAATGCTTCGCCAAACAGTCACGTTATTGAGCGCCTTATTACTCTTGAGCGCTTGTGCCCAAAAGGCCTCCGAGCCAGTAAAAAGCACTAAGTCTAGCGCTGAAAAAGTAGCTGAGAAACAACACCAATCAAGCACGACAACCAGCCATTCAACAGTAGCTGAAAACTCAACCAGTAGCTCAACTACAAAAACTCAAACAGCTCCTACGAAGCCTTCAGCAACAGATAAGTCTGCAAGTGCCTCTAATCTCGATCCCCAGGCCATCAGCCAAGGTGACTACACTAGCCTTGCAGGGACTTGGACAAACGACTTAGGAGAAACCTTGGTGTTTTCTCCTACTGCCTTGTTAACTGAAAACATGACAATTACCTACCAATCCCTCAAAGATAACCTTATCTCTTTCAGTATTAATCCGACTAATGCGCCAACAGGTGGGGGCGTACTAACCATTATCCCTGCGGGGACTAAAAGCCCTGGTGGCCTAACCTTCCAAGAAGATGTTATGACTGCTGGGCAAAGCCTATCTGCTGAAAGCCATCCTTTCTCCCGCATTTCTGATGATCAAGCCCCACTCCCCTTCTTCCCAGAAGAGGATAAAGAAAGTGTCGAAGTCACCAGCGGTTATTTAAATCTCACTAAAGACACACCTGTCTTTGCCAAACCTGATAAATCAATGGAGCCTGTCATGACTTATCCAAAAGGGGAAAGTGTCTTTTGGGATAAGTATTTCAGCGAAAATGGGGAATTTTGGTACAGTTATGTCACCTATGACGGTGTTCGATACTACATTTCCTATACGGATGTTAGCCAATAAGACTCACCGTTTAGGATGACTGATTAAAACACGCCTAAAAAGCAACTGAAGTGGCTCAAGGTTTAGCCACTTCAGTTGCTTTTTTTGATGAAACAATCCTCAAAACCTATTTAAAGATCGCAATAGTGCAACCTGACCCTCCAGCATTCTGCGGTGCATAGCCGAAGCTTTTCACGTGTTTGTTGGCACGAAGATATTTAGTAACTGCTTCGCGGATAACGCCTGTTCCAATTCCATGGACAATATCGACTTGAGCGAGATTGTTGAGAAGCGCCTGATCAATAAACTCATCCAGTTCTTGCACGGCTTCTTCGTAACGTTTTCCTCTCAGGTCTAAACGAGCTGAAGGCCCCTTGGTATGGCTACGTTTGACCACATTGATCGGCTTAGCCATAGGCTGCAAATCAGCGTCTTTTTTAACCAAGTCAAACTCATCCTTCTTAAGCGTCATCTTAATAAGTCCGACTTGAGCTTCAAAGCGACCATCTTTTAATTCCTTAGTCAAGGTCCCTCTTTGGCCATAGGCCAGAACGACAATATCGTCTCCTACCTTGGCTGCACGACTCTTCTTGGCTTTTTTCAAGACCTTATTTTGCGCTAAGCGTACCTCTTCTGGCACCAATTTCTTGAGCTGGGCCTTAGCTTCGATGATTTGGTGAGGTTTAAGTTTAGCTTGGTCATGGAGATTTTTGAGAATCTGTTCACTCTCTGTTAAGGCTAACTCTACCAATTCTTGCGCTTCAGCCCTAGCCTTAGCCAGTTCATTGTCCTTTTCCCGACTAAACTCTTGGTAAAGTTTTTTCAGGGCACGGTTGAACTTCAAATTCTCCTGCTCAACTTCTCGGATGCGCTCTAGACGTCTTTGAGTCTCTGTTGTTTGAGATTCTAATTTTTCGATAATCGTATTAACATCGCTATCGCCCTGACTTTGAGCCTGTGCTTCTTTGACGATGACATCAGATAAACCTAAGCGCCTTGCGATGTCAAAAGCATTAGAACGCCCAGGAACACCTTGTAGGAAGCGATAAGTCGGGCTCAAGGTTTCCGTATCAAAAGCCATGCTGGCATTTTCAGCGTATGCTGTATTAATGCCATACGCCTTAAGTTCTGGGTAGTGCGTCGTTGCCATGGTCTTGATCATGCGCAAGCGTAAATCCTCTAAGATAGCCATCGCCAGTGCCGCTCCCTCTTGAGGGTCTGTCCCAGCTCCTAGTTCATCAAAGAGGACCAAATCCTCTTCTGTCACGTCAGCAAGAATACGGATAATATTGGTCATATGACTAGAGAAAGTTGACAAACTCTGCTCAATAGACTGCTCATCTCCAATATCTGCAAATATCTGCCGAAAAATCCCAACACGACTACCTGAATCCGCCAGAATTGGCAAACCCGATTGGGCCATTAGCTGCGCTAATCCCAAGGTTTTTAACATGATGGTTTTCCCACCTGTGTTCGGCCCTGTAATCAAGATAGCTGTTAAATCTTTTCCAAAATGCAAATCATTGGGGACAGGATTTTCTAGGAGTGGATGGCGGACGTTTAAGAGCTGAATCGCACGTTCTTTTGACAGTTTAGGAACAGTCGCTTGATGGGTTCTGGCAAAGAGATGTTTCGCGCGTACCAAATCCAAGTGTCCAATTAACCAGGCATTGTTCTTGAAGGCCTGATGGTGAGGGCGAACCAGGTTTGACAACTCTGTCAAAATTCGATAAATCTCATGGCGCTCATCTGCTCTAGCATTGGTAATCGCTTCGTTCAAGGTGACCACAGCTCTAGGTTCGATGTAAACCGTTGTCCCAGAGGCTGAAATATCATGCACAATTCCTGGGATTCGGTTGCGGTAAGTGTTCTTGACCGGCAGAACATTGCGACCATTCCGGTTAACAATCATTGTCTCAACCAGCATATCTCCTTGTTTTTTGAGAATATCCTGGAGTACCTGACGGATTTGATTTTCCCCCTCTTGGATACTGCGGCGTATTCTGCTCAATTCAGGACTCGCAAAAGATTCCACAAAACCACCGTCATTGATTGCCTGCAAACTTCCCTGCAACTGAGGAAATACTGCAATGTTTTCAAATAAACGGCTCAACTGATCAAGCGTAACATTCTCTAAATTGTCATAAGTATCCTTAAGCGATTTGCTGACTTCTAGGACACGTTTTAGGGCTAAAAATTCATCGATATTGAGCTGTCCTTCGACCGCTAGACGCGCCACAACAGTCGAGATATCTCTTGTTTCTCCGATGGCAAATTGGGGTGAGGCGATAAACAGCTCTGCCATTTCCGTCATCTCTGCAAAAAGCGCCCTCAAACGGCCTTCTTCAGCCACTGGATAAAGCGCATCTAACTCTAGATTGCCTTGAGCCGTCGTTAGGAACGGCCGAAAACGTTCCTTAACTTTGTCGAATTCCAACGTCTCTAATATTTTTTGATTCATATTTGTTAATCCTTATCACTAAAAAAGGAAGTAGACCAAGAGAGGCTTGAAGGGGCCTGCTCTTTTCTCGCTCCCTAATAGTTTTTTGAAAAAATCAATGGTACCAAGGTCATCTTGACTCATTCTTGGCAACTCAAGGATGCGCTAAAACAGTTCATTCCCAGATTATTTCACCCTCATCTTAAAAAGGGAAATTAGGATGAGCAGTTAGGCTTATACAGTGAAGCACAAACCTCCCACCTCATGCCTCCAGTTATATAGCTATGAAAGTAGAGATCAAGAAGCTTTTTGCCAGCATCAACCGCCAATCACCTTGGTTACCCAAAGATTTTTGAGGAATTGGGAAACAATAGGCGTGTGGAGCATCAGCTTCACTAGCCAACTTCCCGTAATCCGTTCTTGAACCATGGCTATTGGAATCGTCGTCAGGATCATCACAACCATTTCGAGACCTATCCAGGTCACAAGAACAGACAAAACTCCTGCCCCAATCCGTGAATAGCCAATATCTAAGGTATCTAAATCTGTTAAATGAAAGAAAATTCCTAGCAAACGCACCAAGCCATAGGTCAGGAGATAAACAGCCAAGAAGGCTGACCCTGCATAGAAGACCTGATCCAGGTCAAAAATGTTATTTTGATCAAAGAAGACCGTCTTCGCTCCTTCTGCCGGGCTGGCATATGGCACCCACAAATAGAGCCAGTCGGCCAAACGCCGATAATATAAACTCGCAACAAAAAGCGAAATCAAACTCCCCAAAAAGTAAAACCCCTGCAGGGCTAAGCCTCTGCGAAAGCCAATATAAAACTGCCAAGCTAGAATCAGTAAAAGGGCAAATGTTACCATTATTTTACCTCCGTATCACCAGCACTGTCAGCTGTTTGAATGTGTTCCAACATTTTCTTACGCAGACGAGCCAGCTCCTCTTCTTGCTGATCAAACTCCAGCTCACGCACCAACTGAACAGACAAGGTATTGATTGCTAACAATATCGCCAAGGTTTCCGTATCTGCTGTCGGCATCTCCTCTTGAAGCGCGCGATACTTTTCCTTAGCCACACGCTCAATCTCTTCCATAAAAAGATTATCATGCTCAGTTGTCAGGGTTAATTGCTTATCTGAAAATGTAAATTTGTATCGATTTAAATCTGCCATAGCTTACCTCATCCCTCATTATACCTTATTTTTAAGCATTTGACCATTTATCAGGGGCTTTTTCTCGAAAATATGATAGAATAGAAAGCATGAATCCTATCGTATTGCAATTGACCACTGCGCAAATTTCCCAACTGGTCAAGGCTTATCAAGACTTTTCTGTCCCTCATAAGGACCCCTACAAAACGCATTTTTTCAAAGTTCGCTCAACCAGTATCAGTGTTTATACGACAGGCAAGGTCCTCTTTCAGGGCCAGGAGGCAGCGGTATTGGCCAAGGACTGGCAGACGGCTACTAACCTTTCAGCAAGAAAAAGCAAGCCAGCCACAAAGGTGGATCAATCCTTTACCACTGTAGGCTCTGACGAGGTTGGGAATGGGTCTTATTTTGGAGGAATTGCGGTAGTCGCCAGTTTTGTGAAACCCGAACAACACCAGCGCCTCAAGGCTTTAGGGGTTGGAGACTCAAAAACGCTGACTGACCAAAAAATTCTCCAGCTAGCTCCTATTTTAGAAAAAGAGATTGACCATCAAGCCCTACTGCTATCCCCGCAAAAGTATAATGAAGTTGTTCCCGCGCGCTATAATGCTGTTTCAGTCAAGGTCGCCCTTCATAACCAAGCCATTTTTCTCCTTCTCAAGAGAATTGAAAGACCTGAGCAAATCATCATCGATGCCTTTACTAGCGATGCGAATTACCACAAATACCTCAAAAAGGAAAGCAACCACTTTGACCAAGCTGTCTCCTTGATTGAGAAAGCTGAAGGGCAATGTCTGGCAGTCGCAGTCTCATCGATTATCGCGCGTAGCCTCTTTCTCAATCAACTCAAAGAACTAGGGCAAAAGGTCGGCTACCAACTTCCGAGTGGTGCTGGCACTACCTCTGATAAGGTCGCTAGTCAAATCCTTGCGGCCTACGGCCAAGCAGGGCTTGAGCAGACAGCTAAACTACATTTTAAAAACACAGAAAAAGCAGCCCAGCTGCTCAGGAGATCTTAACTATGTCACGAAGAAAAACCAGACAGTTCCATTTTGTTTCTTTCCTTAAGGAATGGGGAGGGTTTATCCTCTTTATGACTCTTTTTCTTATCTCACGGTATACCCTTTGGAATCCTGTAACGGTTGATGGCCATTCCATGGATCCTACGCTCTCCGATCAGGATAAACTCATCGTCTTACTTCACACTAAAGTCGAGCGTTTCGACATTGTGGTGGCTAATTCTGTTGATGATAAAGGAAAGCTAACCCAAATCGTTAAACGAGTGATTGGGATGCCTGGAGACGTTATTTCTTTCAAAAATGATCAGCTAATGGTCAACGGTCAGGTTGTGGAAGAACCCTACTTAAAAGAGTATCTAGCAGCCTTCCAAAAGGACAAGCTGCAATCTACATACAGCTACAACACCTATTTCCAAGAGCTAGCCCAGAAATCTCCTAGCTTCACTACAGACAGCAACTTTGTCTCAGAATTTACTGTAACTATCCCCGAGGACCAATACTTCTTGGTCGGCGATGATCGCATCGTCTCTAAGGATAGCCGCCATGTGGGTACCTACTCTGAAGAAAGTCTCGTCGGCGAAGTCAAACTCAGGTTCTGGCCTATTCCACACTTTAAACTTTTTTAACAGAAGATAAACTCAGTTGGTTAACCCGCTGGGTTTTATCATAAGTCTAGCTGTGATAGCAGACTTTTGCTATTTCAGAGAAAGGATCTCATGACCTATTTTTTCTCGGGCTCTATTGAGCGAGTGATTTTTGAAAATCCAAGCAATTTCTATAAGATTATCCTGTTAACCATTGAAGAAACAGATTGTCCAGACTTTGATGATCTTGAGATTATCGTGACCGGAACGGTTGCCGAGGTTATTGAAGGGGAAGACTATACCTTCTTTGGTGAATTAATCACCCACCCACGCTACGGCCAGCAATTGGCCATCTCCCGTTACGAGCGTGCTAAACCAAGTGCCAAGGGGCTGGTCAACTACTTCTCTAGCGACCATTTTAAAGGGATCGGCCGCAAGACTGCTGAACGTATTGTCGACACCTATGGCCCGGAAGAGACCATTGACCAGATTTTGAAAGCTCCTGAAAAACTGACCAATATCCAAGGTCTTTCTCAAAAAGCACGGGAAAATTTCCTAGAGAAGCTACGGGCCAACTATGGGACCGAGATGATTTTAGCCAAGCTAGCTGAGTATGGCATCCCCAATAAATTAGCCTTTCAGATCCAGGATACCTACAAGGAAAGTACCTTGCAAGTTATCGAGGAAAACCCCTACCAGTTGGTTAGCGATATCCATGGCATTGGTTTCAAGCTGGCCGATCGGATTGCTGAAAACCTCAATATCGCTAGCGATGCCCCAGAGCGTTTCCGAGCTGGCTTGCTCCACAGCCTCTTGCAACGCTCGATGGAGACCGGCGATACCTATGTGGAAGCAAGAGATCTGCTAGAAGCCAGTTTATTGCTTTTAGAGGAGTCTCGCCCTGTCGAGTTGTTCCCCGAAGCTGTGGCAGCAGAACTGAGACATTTGATTGAGACTGGAAGCGTCCAGCAAGTCGGAACCAAGATTTTCAACAACAGCCTCTATTTTTCTGAAGAGGGGATTCAAAAACACCTCAACCGCTTATTAAAGCAAGGGCCCCCGCAGACTTTTGCTCCAGAAACGATCCGTGCAGAATTGGCAGAATTAGAACAACAATTCGGTATCCAATACGATTCACTGCAGGCCTCCGCCATCATCGAGGCCATCAATCAACCGGTCTTTGTCCTGACAGGTGGTCCTGGCACCGGAAAAACAACCATCATCAATGGTCTGATTGCCGTTTACGCCCGACTCCATGGGATTGATTTGACACGGTCAACAGGCGATTTGCCCATTATGCTGGCAGCTCCAACCGGCCGAGCTGCACGGCGGATGAATGAGCTGACAGGCCTGCCTGCCGCAACGATTCACAGGCACTTAGGGCTGACGGGAGAATCTGCAGAAGAGGTCAGCTACCTTAGTGACTATCTGGATGCGGAGCTTCTGATTGTTGATGAGTTTTCCATGGTAGACACCTGGTTAGCCAACCAGTTGCTGACTCACGTTTCGCCCAATACTCAGCTTATTCTTGTCGGCGATAGCGACCAGCTGCCGTCCGTCAATCCTGGCCAGGTTCTTGCTGACCTACTCAAGGTCAAGACAATCCCCCACATTGCACTCAAGACGATCTATCGTCAAACTCAGGATTCGACGATTGTTTC
This sequence comes from Streptococcus ovuberis, assembly GCF_012396585.1. Lineage (GTDB taxonomy): Bacteria > Bacillota > Bacilli > Lactobacillales > Streptococcaceae > Streptococcus > Streptococcus ovuberis. The sequence goes on along the minus strand of NZ_JAAXPR010000002.1, from coordinate 109,520 downwards.
CTTGGCCAACGATATCCGACAAGGCCAGTTACCTCCCGATTTTCGTGATAAAAAGGCTGACCGTTCTTATTTCGAGGCCCTGCCTGAGCAAATCCCTCAGATGGTCAGTCGGATTGTCAGCGCAGCAATAAAAAGCGGCATTCCTTCAAGAGATATCCAAATCCTCGCTCCCATGTACAAGGGAACAGCTGGCATTGATCAGCTTAATCTCCTCATGCAAGAACAACTCAATCCCTTAGCCAATGAGCAACTGTCCTTTGCCTTTAACGACCTCAGTTTTCGCCAAGGGGACAAGGTCATCCATCTGGTCAACGATGCCGAAGCCAATGTCTTCAATGGCGATTTGGGCTACATTACCGATCTCCTACCTGGCAAATACAGTGACAGCAAGCAAGATGAAATCAGCATCAGCTTTGATGGCAACGAAATCACCTACCCTCGAAACGAATGGTACAAAATAACGCTGGCCTACGCTATGTCTATCCATAAATCGCAAGGAAGCGAGTTTCCTGTGGTTATCCTGCCCTTGGTCAATGCGAATCGACGCATGCTCCAGCGTAACCTCCTCTACACGGCCATCACCCGTAGCAAGAGCAAATTGATCTTGCTCGGCAACTACACCGCCTTTGATTATGCAACCCAGACCAGAGGAACTGCCCGAAAGACCTACCTTATTGAGCGCTTCGAACCATTTGAACCCGTCGAAGGGCAACATCAACAAGAAAACACGCCTGTTTCTATCACCGAAGACCACCCAGTAAGCACGAAGCAAGAACAAGTTGAAGTACCTGACCAAGTTCTGACCGAGCCCACTGAATACCGCCTGACGCCAGACAACTATCTGGCGATTGACACCATGATTGGTCTTGACGAGGAACTGATTGCTCAATTCTTTAAAAGCTGAACTATCTTCTATCAAATCTTAGTCCACATCACCAGCCAGCGCCTATTCTGCTCTCTTTCACTTTTCTAATTGTTTTGTGGTTATAATAATTATAAACCATGACATGGAAAAACGAGCATCTCCTACTGCGGAAATGCTCGTTTTTTCTATCTTGAGACTAGTTTTTGCCCAGCCTCTTTAACACAATAGAAAACTAAATGGTTTTTCTTCTGGTTACGATAAAGATGAAAAACGTCTTTTAAAGAAAGCGTAAGCAGTTAATAAAACTAAACCAATTCCACCCAATAGGCTCAGGAAAAGGCTATGTTTGGTACCTGTTTGTGGTAACACTCTCCTACCAGTAGTGTCTCCTGCTTTTGCTTGGTTAGAGGACGTTTGGCGCATGCCATTTGCATCTCCATTTCCTTCGCTCGGCTGTGTATTCCCCACTATCTCTTTTGTGCCAACTTCTACAACTTCTGTAACAGCGGCCTTAACCACTTGGCGACCTATTTCCTTGCGACTGGTTTCCACGCCATCGGTATAGGTCACTTCATAAGTAATAGCTACCTCTCCTGCTTGGCCTTTTGTCTTGATGCGGCGCTCCCCTTTTGGCAATACTGGATTTTGTTCCTCTTTGGTGTCAAAGGGAATTGGGCTATTCAGAACTTCTTCTTTTGTAGAAACAAGAGGATTTGGTGCCAATTCTTTTGTGCCAACTTCTACAACTTCTGTAACGGCTGCTTTAACAACCTGACGGCTAATTTCCTTGCGGCTGGTTTCCACACCATCGGTATAGGTCACTTCATAAGTAATAGCTACCTCTCCTGCTTGGCCTTTTGTCTTGATGCGGCGCTCCCCTTTTGGCAATGCTGGATTTTGTTCCTCTTTGGTGTCAAAGGGGATTGTTTCTTGCTTGATTTCTGTCTTGACTTCAGTTTTTGTTCCTGGGTCAGTTTTTACAATTATTTTGTTGCCTTTTTCTAAGTGCGGTTTCAAGGTATCAGCAATGGATTGTTCCTGCACATAGATGATCGTTTCAGCTGGAATGGCTAAACTCTTAGCTTCTACTTTCCAGTCTGAGCTATCTGTCAAGAAATGAATTTCTTTTAAAGAATCCAAATTTCCAGATAAAAAGTTCGCTGGGAGATGAGTGACTCCTTTTCCAAATGTGATTTTTTCTAACTTTGGCAATCCGTTAAATGGGTGTACTTCAAACTCCGAAACCTGATTTGGAATCGTCAATTCCTTTAATTCCATATCTTCATAAAAAGCAAGACGTCCAATCTTTTTCAGACTAGTTGGCAATGCAATGCTTTCAACATTGATAGTCGTTGCAAAAGTAAAGGTTGGAATTTCTTCAATCCCTTCTCCAAGGGTAATCTTCTTTAAAGTCGTGTTATTATTAAATGCATAAGGTGATATAGCCTTGGTTGCATTCGGTGTTGTAAAGCTATCTCCTGGTTTTTGAGCAGGATAATAAATCAAACGGTCTAATCCCTTAGTATACAAAACACCATCTTGCGATTCGTAACTGTCATTTCCTTCTGCTACATAAACAGCTTTCAAACCAGACGACAAAGCAAATGGTTTTTCCCCAATATTTTTTAAGGTTTTGGGAAGGGTCAATTCTTCTAATTTGGGTAGGTTCGAAAATACTTCATTTCCCATACTGTTTAGGTGTGATCCTTCTTCAAAGGTAAAACTTTTCAAACTTTCATTGAAATTAAAGACCCGGTTTCCTATGGTTTCAACAGAGGCTGGGAGCTGAAAACTTTGTAGGTTGGTAAAGGAAAAAGCACCATCTTCTATCGTTTGCAGTTGACTGCCGGCTTCAAAGGCAATCGTTCGTGCATTGCTAGCCTTAAAGCCATTTTTCTTGATGAGGGTAACTCCTTTTGGTATGGTAATAGCCGAAGGGTAATAGGTCAGCATTCCAGATTCATCAGCATAGTAAGCTAAGGCCTCTTCACCGATAGCGGTAACCGTATAGGTTGTGCCATCAATCGTCACTTGAGATGGCACGGTATAGGGCTGACCATCTTGTTCACTTTTAAATTCAATGGGGTACAGCCCATTTCCTAGCTGAACAGTTGGGTGCTCGCCTAAACTCAAAACCTTAAATTTCACACCATTATCGACTAGAACCTTCCCTACCGACACAGCCTCATTACCAAGACTTGTCTCTCTGTTCTCTGCTTCAAGGCCCGGAAAAGTCGTGCCAGCTTCTGAACGACTATCCTCGGGCAGCGTTTCACCAGTGCCGACAAGGGCTTCCACTGACGAATTTGTAACAGGTGTTTCTTCAGCCAAAACAAGAATCGGTTGAGTCAACTGTGATGTCAACAAGGTTGCAACAGTCGCTAAATAAATAATTTGTTGTCTTTTCATATCAATTCCTAACTAAATAAAAAGAAATGATGAAACAATAAACTGCGAGCTCTTTCAGTTTATTCTTCCTCGCAATTCTTGAGAACACATTTTCCAACAAAAGAGGATTCCATTTCTCAGTAGAATTGGTTCGAAAAAGTTGTTAACAAGCCTTTTCTCTTGTTTTCCAGTATAGCACCACTTACTTGTTAAGTCAACTTAATTTATTATTTAATCAATGTTAATTTTTTTAAAGTCATACCCACTCGTCTAACGGATGGTTTGTATAAGAGCTATAAGCCCACACTATCAGTCAGCGCTTAAAGGCGCTGGTTTTCACTTTGTTTAAACCTCACCCGCTTTTGACTCATCAACAGCCTCATAAAGAGGCATTTGTATTACTTACCACTATCCCTAAAGGAATCTTTATATGCTTTCGCACTCAGTTTGACAAGTGCGATATCATGTTAATTCGCCTTCTTATTTCTAGGCTCATGAAGAAATCATCCACTGGAAAATTCTTCTCCTTTCGCTATGCAATAGGCATAAACACCTTTATTGTATAGCGTTTGAAGTTTTTGGGTATAACCAGAGACACGCACCTTACGGAACGTGACAGACTTAAAGTCATAAACCCAAAATCCCCCTGCTTCTTGTCTGGAAAAAAACAAAGGGATTTTTACAGTGCTCCTACTTAAAAAATGTTCAATACTTGCGATAGCGAGCCGTTGAAACAGCGAATCTTGAAATCAGAAAGCAACAGGAGCTCAAAATTCAGCAATGACAACACCTTATACGCAAAAAAATCAATCTAGCCTAGCAAACGAAACTGATGATAGAACTGGAGTTCGTAGAAGAGAGTTGACAAGGGCTATCTTTCTACCATTTGTCAAGTCTATCAATGTTTTGATTGTCAGAGAGTATTGAATTTCCAAAACAGTCTCCCTGACTGATTTGCTAATATCCGTTCTATCTCCCCAAACGGTCTGAGCCTAAAAATAAAAACGCTCAGAAAAAGAGAATTTAATTTCCTAGATTAGGAAAAATGTTTTTAAAATGGAACAATTATATCATATGATCTGGTTTCCTATCTGCCGTCAAAGGGGTATGAGTGTCCTAGTCGTCTAAATCGGATCCTCCAAGATTCCCTGATCCTGCCCCAAAGGTTCGAGACCGGTCACCGTTATCCCCAAGAGCCTGATACCGCCACGTTGGACCTCCAGTTGTTGATAAATGGCCTGGGCCAGCTCTGCGATTTCCTCCGAACCATGAATCCCCCTGTCAAGAGTCTTACGCTTGGTTAGGGTATAAAAATCTTCATAACGCACCTTTAGAACGATGGTTTTCCCCTGAAAGCCATGGCGCATCAGGCTTTCCGCCACCCTCTGACTCAGTTTGCCCAATTCCTTGAACACGTCCTCATCCCTGTAGAGCCACTTGCTATAGGTTCGTTCCTTGCCCAAGGACTTCCTCACGCGCTCTGTTCGGACAGGCGAGTTGGAAATCCCTCTGGCCTTACGGTAAAGGTCATAACCCAATCGGCCAAAGGCATCAATTAGGGTCATTTCAGGAATCGCCTGCAAATCTTTCCCACGATAAATGCCCATCGCATTTAAACGCTCAACCGTCTTTGTCCCCACACCATGAAATTTCTGAATCGGGAGGTCCGCTAAAATAGACACCGCCTGGTCAGGCAAAATGACTGTTAGACCGTGAGGCTTTTCCATATCAGAAGCAATTTTGGCTAAGAACTTGTTGTAAGAGACTCCTGCGGAGGCAGTCAGGTGCAATTCCTCCCAAATGTCGCGCTGGATCAGTTTAGCAATCTTGACAGCAGAAGAGAGACCCAACTTATTAACCGTCACATCAAGGTAAGCTTCATCAATCGACATAGGCTCCACGGCATCAGTGTATCGTTGGAAAATGGCCCTTACCTGACGGCCAACTTGGACATACTTGTCATAGTTCCCTGAGATAAAAACTGCCTGCGGACACCGCTGATAGGCTTCTTTGGCAGACATCGCTGAACGAATGCCGAAGGCCCGTGCTTCATAGGAACAGGTTGATACCACTCCGCGCCCACCCGTCAGTCTGGGATCTCTAGCTATCACAACCGGTTTCCCCTTAAGTGTAGGATTATCCCTTTGCTCAATGGCCGCAAAAAAAGCATCCATGTCAATATGGATAATCTTTCGGCTCCGATCATCAACCAAAGGAAAAATAAGCATGTCTTCTCCTACCTCTTTACCATTACAGAGCCAAGCTTATTGACCACTCTGAACTCTATTTCTTAAAACTAACACTAGTATAGCAAATATTGCTAAAATAGACCTCCTATTAGCATTAAGCTTCCTAATAAAAGAAATCCCCCGATCTGTCCAAATTAGGAAAATCGAGGGAGCCTCAAAAGGCAACACAAGAAGGTTACACCCAGCCAGCATATAAGCTACTGAAAAACAACAGCCATAAATAAAGGAGCAAGGCAAGTAGTATCGCTAGTACAAGGTAGGTCGCCAAGGTTTGCTTGTGAGACGTCACTTTTCGAATCAGCGCTGAAGCCAGAGGCAAAAACAGAAGAACAGCCGTCCCGTTTAAAAGCAAGGGGGACTCAGCAATCACTTCAAAGGCTTTGTTTTGATAGATGTGATGATAATAGTAGGCAGAAAAACTCAAGTGAATCATGAAAAAGAAGAGAAAACTGACTTTTGGGAAAAGCAACCCCCGTCGAATAGCGCGAAGGATGAGAAAATAAACAACACATCCTAGAAGTAAGTAAAGCGGTCTGATTGCCATAATTGCCATAACTAGTTATTCCAACAAAATACAGTCATCGCGGCTGCCGCAAACCTGAATTTTGTTGTCCCTTCTGAACTATTTCGAATGACTCCCCTGAGAGCATCGCAAAATTGTTGATTGCAAGCACTATTATCGCCACCATGAACAGTGCACTGATCATGAGCCCTACAAGCACTACCCAAGTCATCACGAGGCGCAACAGACCAACCTCTATTCCCTCTCCCACAATAATTTCCGTGCAACATCAATCCAGAAACAACTGCTCTAAATCTCAACTAACGATCTTTTTCAGGATCACTCATTGTAGACAGTTGAGAAGTTAGTTGATTGATGTGACTCCCTATGGCTATGACTTCTTTCGTCTCACCTGCAGAAACAGCTGCCTTATCGTCAAAAATCACTTTCCCATTACTATCTTTAGAGACCTAGTGTTTAACCTTTTCTATGATCAACGCTTTATCTAAAGGGATCCCTTCCGTACAGGTTACACACCTTTCCCTTCCAGATTCAAGCGTCACTATTGTGGCAGAGCCTAAGAGAGTGGGTAAAAATAGAGCTATCGCGATTAAACATTGACGTTTCAGTTTCCGAAAAAACATAACATCAACCTGCTTATTTAACCAAAAAAACTACGGTTTGACAATGCTCTGTACAGAGATAAGTACAGTTACACTTCAATGATAAAGTAAGCGCTCTCTTTTGTCAAGCATTCCCATCTATCCAAATCAATAAGAATAACAATAATACTGAAAATTTCCAAAATACATTCTATTTAATGTTCTGTGATTCACTTATCAAAGTTAATGAGCTTTTTAACCATATTAGTCAATGTAAAATAAATAACACAAGAAAGCGGTTACTATTGTTTTTTAGCTGTTCTTCGCCTTGTGCAAACGGTTCCTGAGTGCTATAATAGGAACTGTAAAAGCAATAAAAAAGAAAGAAGGATATCACATGTCAACAATTGTTAAAACAAAAAATGTGACAGAAGATGTTTTTGCCAAAGCCTGGGAAGGTTTCCAAGGTGATGACTGGCGTACCAAGGCCAGCGTTTCTCGCTTCGTGCAAGCGAACTATACGCCTTACGACGGAGATGAAAGCTTCTTGGCTGGACCAACTGAGCGCTCTCTTCATATCAAGAAAATCATTGAAGAAACAAAAGCTCATTACGAAGAAACACGTTTCCCAATGGATATTGATCGTGCAACGTCTATCGCTGATATCCCTGCTGGTTTCATTGACAAAGACCGTGAACTTATCTTTGGTATTCAGAATGATGAGCTCTTTAAACTTAATTTCATGCCACGCGGCGGTATCCGTATGGCTGAAACCACTCTGATCGAGAACGGTTACACACCTGACCCACTTCTTCATGAAATTTACACCAAACACGCTACTACGGTTAACGATGGGATCTTCCGTGCTTACACAGCTGACATCCGTCGTGCGCGTCACAGCCACCACGTATCAGGGCTTCCTGATGCTTACTCACGTGGTCGTATCATCGGGATGTATGCGCGTTTAGCGCTTTACGGTGCTGACTACTTGATGGAAGAAAAGGTGGCAGATTGGAATGCTGTCACTGAAATCGATGAAGAATCCATCCGTCTTCGTGAAGAAATCAACCTTCAATATCAAGCGCTTCAACAAGTTGTAAAACTCGGTGACCTTTACGGTGTGGATGTGCGTCGTCCAGCTCTTGATACCAAAGAAGCCATCCAATGGACTAACATCGCCTTCATGGCTGTCTGCCGTGTCATCAATGGTGCCGCAACTTCTGTTGGTCGCTTGCCAATCGTTCTTGATATCTACGCAGAACGTGACTTGGCTCGCGGTACTTACACCGAGTCTGAAATCCAAGAATTTGTCGATGACTTCGTTCTTAAACTCCGTACAGTGAAATTTGCTCGGACCAAAGCTTTTGACGAAATTTACTCCGGTGACCCAACCTTCTTGACTACTTCTATGGCTGGTATGGGGAACGATGGCCGTCACCGTGTCACTAAGATGGATTACCGTTTCTTGAACACCCTTGACAACATCGGTAACTCACCAGAACCAAACTTGACCGTTCTCTGGTCTGACCAATTGCCATACGCTTTCCGTCGCTACTGTATGGCCATGAGCCACAAGCATTCTTCTATCCAGTATGAAGGCGTGACAACCATGGCTAAAGACGGTTACGGTGAAATGTCATGTATCTCTTGCTGTGTGTCACCGCTTGACCCAGAAAGCGAAGACAAACGCCACAACATCCAGTACTTCGGTGCCCGTGTAAACGTGTTGAAAGCGTTGCTCTCCTCTTGGAATAACGGTTATGACGATGTCCATAAGGACTATAAGGTCTTTGATGTGGTTGAGCCAAACAACTCAGAAATCTTTGAGTACGATGAAGTTATTGCTAACTTTGAAAAAGCTCTTGACTGGTTGACAGACACTTACGTAGATGCGATGAACATTATCCACTACATGACCGACAAATACAACTACGAAGCAGTCCAAATGGCCTTCTTGCCAACCCACCTTCGTGCTAACATGGGCTTCGGTATCTGTGGCTTTGCCAACACTGTTGACTCACTCTCAGCTATCAAATACGCCCAAGTTAAGCCAATCCGTGATGAAGATGGTTTCATCTACGACTATGAAGTAACGGGTGAATTCCCACGTTACGGTGAAGATGATGACCGCGTTGATGATATTGCGAAGTGGTTGATGGAAGCCTTCTTTACTCGCCTCAACCGTCACAAGCTTTATAAGAATGCTGAGGCAGCTGTGTCTATCTTGACCATCACATCAAACGTTGCCTACTCTAAGCAAACCGCTAATTCACCTGTTCACCGTGGGGTGTTCCTCAACGAAGATGGTTCTGTTAACACGTCTAAGGTTGAATTCTTCCCACCAGGTGCCAACCCAACCTCTAAATCTCGTGGTGGTTGGTTGCAAAACTTGAACTCATTAGCAAAACTTGACTTCAATCACGCTAATGACGGTATCTCACTCACTACTCAGGTATCACCAAAAGCACTTGGTAAGACCTTTGATGAGCAAGTGAAGAACTTGGTGACCATCCTTGACGGTTACTTTGAAAGTGGTGGCCAACACGTCAACTTGAACGTTATGGACCTTCAAGATGTCTATGACAAGATCATGGCTGGTGAAGACGTTATCGTTCGTATCTCTGGTTACTGTGTCAACACTAAATACCTCACTAAAGAACAAAAAACAGAATTAACACAACGTGTCTTCCACGAAGTACTCTCCCTGGATGACTCTGTTGATGAGTTGATCAATAACTAATCTAAAAAACCTATCCCTAATTAAAAACCAGGGATAGGTTTTTAATTTATATAGTCAAGCAGCTTGTCTCTATCACCTTATATTTCTGATTAATAGCAGAAATCCTGGTATTTCGTCCGTCTACCCTATTCCTAGACCGATCACTTTATCTGTTTGCTGCCTATCTGGCTTCCTTGCTTTAAAAACTCTCTTAACCACTGAAAGCCATGAAGTACTAATAATCTCAAGCTGACTTCATCAAGAAAAGAGGCCACTTTCGATTCTTAAGCAAATAGCTCATTCAAGAGTCCTTAGGACCTCCTCGGATAATCAGTAAAGAATTATGACCACCCAAAAAATCAGTAGTGGTCTTATCCCACTACTGAACTCTTTCTTTTCTAGACCAAAGATGAGCTAGCTCCCAAGGTTTTATAGTGATGCGTTTTGAGGTTGGCAATGGAGAGCATAGCCACCAAACTAACCAGGTAAAGACTAGCTAGGAAAACCATCACTGTTGAAGGACCTGACACATCTAGGATTCTTCCAATAATCACCGATGAAAATCCTCCAATTGCTCGACCGACATTTAGGATAATATTATTGGCTGTTGAGCGAATGTGGTGCGGGTAAAGGCGAGTAATCATAGCCCCGTAGCCTGCAAACATCCCATTGACAAAGAAACCAACAACAGCACCTCCCAAAAGCAGAGCAAGCTGTGAATTAGCAAACTGAAAGAGGTAAACACAGACGGCTGAAGCAATCAGAAACACTGCATAGACAGGTCGCGGCCCAAACTTATCTAGGATATTCCCAAAAACTAACATGCCTAGACACATGCCAAGAATGGTCGTCACCATCCAGAGAGAGGAGTCCTTCACTGAAATTCCTAGGCTTGTCTGAATCATAGTAGGAAGCCAGTTCATCATGCCAAAGTAGCCTGCAATCTGCACAGTCGTCATTACCATGAGGGCAATGGTCTGTGCCGTCAAAGCTGGTGTCTTGAAGAGTTCTTTGATGCTAACCAAATCTGTAGAATGTTCTTCGACTTCTCCTTGATCTAGGATTGCATCGTCTTTGACGAAAACCTGCATCCAAATCACAAGGGCCAAAGGTGCTAGACCAAAGAGGAAGAGGCCTCGCCATCCCAAGGCTGGAGCGATCAAACCCGCTAAGACTGCTGATGTGATGGAGCCAATTTGCCCTGCGATGCCATTGAGTGAGGAGATTCGTCCCATCTTTTCCTTAGGCACAATCCCTGCCATGATAGCAATGGCTACTCCGTATTCACCACCAACACCAATTCCAGCAATAAAGCGCATCAGATAAAGGTAGGACAAACTGCTCGTAAAGTAAATTAGGCCACTAGCAAGAGCAAAGATAGCAATGGTCCACTTCAATACTTTAAACTTATTGTACCGGTCAGCCAACAGTCCAAAAATCAAGCCACCCACCAACATTCCTAAATTAGTGATGGTAGCAATCCAACCTGCCTGAGCCCCTGAAATAGCCAAATCTGCAATGATACTAGACATCGAAAATGACAAGAACATGACATTTAGGTCATCCGTTCCAGACGCCACGATGGCAGAGGCAAGCGCACGCTGATTGTTTTTATCGAGTTTTAAACCCAACATAGTATTCCTCCTTTAATGGCAGCTCTCTGTCTGCCGTTATTAAATTGGAACCAACTCTATGAGAAAAGCCGAGGAAAATCCCTCGGCAGTGAAAGCTTCTCAAAAAACATGGTTTGCTAGCAAACCAAGACTTCCTTTTTAGATTAACTTCCATGCCTCACAGGACATCATTAAAGTTATTCGCAATTTTTAATAGTTTATTATAATTTAGATATCTTGTCAATGGATTTGCCGAAATTTTTGAGAAATGTTCGTAACACCGTAACCCAAAAACTGAAGCATCCCCTATGTCTGTATGAATTCAAGAACATCTTAATAGGCTGAAAGCCTTAGCACACTGCCATGAGAAGATTTTAAAAATCTACATCCGATAGTAAACGTTTGATTCTAATTTCTAAACATTTGGTAACTTCTTTTTCCCTAACAAGAGGAGTATGGAAGAATTCCAAACCATGGTAAAGAATTCAATTCATACTCCTTTTATATAGCCTTTGTTTAACAGTCCGACTCTAAATGCCCTATGCCATTACTGTCTAAACAGTTGCAAGGTGAGACATACCACAATTTTATCTAAAAACAATGGATAAGTAGCTTACAGAGATCGGATTTAATTTTTTCTCTTTTTATGGACAAGACCTAACAAGCCGAACAGACTGCCTCCTAACCAAGTTAAGGCTGATGGCAAGTCACCTGTTACTGGCAACTGCTCTGCCTTTTGAGGTTGAGCCATCCTTGTTGCTTGAGTCACAGCTGATTTCATTGGCGCTTCTGGTTGCTTAGGTGCCTCTGGCTTCATTGGCACTTCTACTTGCTTAGGTGCCTCTGGTTTCATTGGTGCTTCTGACTGCTTAGGTGCCTCTGGTTTCATTGGCGCTTCTGACTGCTTAGGTGCCTCTGGTTTCATTGGCGCTTCTGCTTGCTTAGGTGATTCTGGTTTCATTGGCACTTCTGGCTGCTTAGGTGATTCTGGTTTTATTGGCACTTCTGCTTGCTTAGGTGCTTCTGGTTTCATTGGCGCTTCTGCTTGCTTAGGTGATTCTGGTTTCATTGGCACTTCTGCTTGCTTAGGTGCCTCTGGTTTCATTGGCACTTCTGCTTGCTTAGGTGATTCTGGTTTCATTGGCACTTCTGCTTGCTTAGGTGCCTCTGGTTTCATTGGCACTTCTGCTTGCTTAGGTGCTTCTGGTTTCATTGGCACTTCTGCTTGCTTAGGTGCCTCTGGTTTCATTGGCACTTCTGGCTGCTTAGGTACCTCTGGTTTCATTGGCACTTCCGTTTCTGGGAAGAATGGTTTTTCCTCATGCAGTTCAGGCTCAATCTTCTTCTCAACCTTTCGTGTAAAGGTCAAGGTGACACGCTTGTTATATGACTTCTTATCTTTATCCTCGTCCTCTTGTTTGAGCACATCATAGCCATCTGCGCCATTCTGCAATTCTTGGATGCGATCTTCCAGTTTTTCCTTATCATAGAAAGGAGTCTCTACATGCTGGCGACTGCCTTCATCGCCAGAAATTACTCTCAACAGGTATTTTTCTTTGTAAAATTGCAAAAGCACACGTTTGTCATTTTGAAATCTTTCCACGTAAGGATAGTGCCCAGATTTATAAGCTGTAATCGTCTCCTTTATCTTTTTTTCCAATTCTTCTGGTGTTCCATGGAAAGGATACTCAATTCTCTCTTTATCCGTGTACAAGAAAATAGTGTAAGCGCCTTCCAGAAGCCTCATCACCTGTTTCTCTTGTTCTGAAAGACCCTGTTTAGAGCTTCCCAAACCTAAACCTCCCGGCTTACGTGTAAGCGGCGCTGGCGCTTCTGGGGACTTATCAGCTGGTGCCTCAGTTGGTGATGTTGGGGCCTTAGCAGCTGGCGACTCAGCTGGTGCTGATGGTACCTTATCAGCTGGTGCCTCAGTTGGTGATGTTGGGGCCTTATCAGCTGGTGCCTCAGTTGGTGATGTTGGGGCCTTAGCAGCTGGCGACTCAGTTGGTGATGTTGGTGTCTTCTCAGCGGGCGACTCAGTTGGTGATGTTGGGGCCTTAGCAGCTGGCGACTCAGTTGGTGATGTTGGGGCCTTAGCAGCTGGCGACTCAGTTGGTGATGTTGGTGTCTTCTCAGCTGGCGACTCAGTTGGTGATGTTGGGGCCTTATCAGCTGGCGACTCAGTTGGTGATGTTGGGGCCTTAGCAGCTGGCGACTCAGTTGGTGATGATGGTGTCTTCTCAGCTGGCGACTCAGTTGGTGATGTTGGGGCCTTAGCAGCTGGTGCCTCAGTTGGTGATGTTGGGGCCTTAGCAGCTGGCGACTCAGTTGGTGATGTTGGGGCCTTAGCAGCTGGCGACTCAGTTGGTGATGTTGGGGCCTTCTCAGCTGGTGCCTCAGTTGGTGATGATGGTGTCTTCTCAGCTGGCGACTCAGTTGGTGATGGAGTAGACTCAGGTGCTGGAGTAGCACTTGGAATGCCTATACTTACCTTTTCTGACTGCTTTCCATCATTATAGACAGCAGTAGCGCTAAGGTCCGTTTCCTTTACAAGGGACTCAAGCGGAATAGTCCATTGTCCTGTTTTTGGATCAAGTTTAATACCATTAAACCAACCCATATCAGATAACTTCCATTCATCAGAAGATTTGGTAGCTTTAGGAAAAAGATCCCCCTGACTCTCTTCATCAAAGATGAAAGTCCCATCAAGTTCTACTGCCGCCACATCTTCATCCTCTGGAGGCGTCACAATGACAGAATCATTCTCTAATTTCAATGTTGGAGGAGCAGGAGAGGTAGTCTCTGGGTTTCTCGGTTCCCCCTCAAGCGCTTTTGATGCAACCTGAGCCATTGGGTACGCTTCTTTTCCTTTTACAATATCCTCTTTTTCTCCATCAAGAATAAAAGAGTCCCCCTCAAATGAGAAGCTGTCCCCATTCCAGCTGAAATCACTACCCGAAATGAGAGTATTTCCTCCAGTATCCATCTGCCCTTCAGACCCACTTAACTCTTCTGCCATAACGACACTTGTCCCTGTTAAGAGAAGGGTACCGACAAGGACAGAGCCTACGCCTCCTTTTAACTTGCGAAGGCTGTAGCGCTCTTTTCTATTCTTTGCTGTCACGTGATTTCTCCTTTCTTCTGTGACGACATCCCTTTGGACGACATCCCTTTGGACGACATCCCTTTGGACGACATCCCTTTGGACGACATCCCTTTGGACGACATCCCTTTGGACGACATCCCTTTGGACGACATCCCTTTGGACGACATCCCTTTGGATAAAACGATCTTAACAACTAATAGTTTAAAACAAAAAAACAGATATAGCTATCTCGTTAGAGTATTCTTTATCTGTTTTTTACCTAATATTAATTAAGAAAGGGCGCTTTTAATCACATCGCGCAATTCCCGACGTTTTTCAATCCAAAGGGGCCTGTCATCATAAGCAAAGGTGCGATTGGTCAAAAAAATGACTGCTTTTTGTTGGCTACGGTTCACCATGACAAAGGGGCCTGTGTAGCCGGTATGATCAATCCAATCGCCATCCAAATTCCAGCCTAGGGTTCTGGTTTTTTCAACACTTCCATAATTCTGCCAGAGGTCTTGGGCAAAGGGGGCTCTTAGATAATGCTGACAGAAACGTTGGAGGTCGCTAAGCGTTGAAAAAAGACCCGCTGAACCACAGTGGCTGCCTAAAACTTTGGCTTTGGGATCATGTACTTCACCATCTGTGACACCAGCTACAGTTGGGACGGCCTCTCTTCGAGGCCCAAAAGAGGTTGCTGACATCTGCCAAGGAATGAAAATCCGTTCGCGGAAAATTTGGTCCAAGGGTTGTCCCAGTACCTGCTCCAACAGGAACCCCAACAGAATAAAATTGATGTCCGTGTAGTGAAAAGCTTTCTGCTCTGTGACCCTTATGCCTAAGATTGCCTGTCTCAAACCTTCAAAATCAAGGCTATCCCGGTTTGGGATATAGGGATCAATTCCCGACGTGTGGGTCAATAGCTGTCGCAGGGTGACCGCAGAATCTGCAAAGTCAGGAAGATAGGCCTGCAAGGGTGCATCCAGCTCCAGCTGGCCAGCATTGAGTAGCTGAATCATGACCGTAGCAACACCAACCACCTTGGAGACACTGGCCAGGTCATAGACAAGGTCAGGACCAGTAGCTTGTTTCCCGTCCTGACTTCCGAGGTAAAAGCTCTGCCATTGCCCCTGACGATAAACCGACAGACTCGCCCCTAAATACAAGCCCTGAGCTATCTGACCCTCAATCTTATCCAGAATGGCTCTCATCGGCGAATACTCAAACTCAGTCGGTTGGAATCTTCAAAAGCCAAGAGACGTTCTTTTTTATCCAAAAAGACTGCCAATCCCTGATTCATCAAATCCACCTTAAGTTCCGCTAGGAGCGCGCCCTTGTCTACTTGAATATCAAACCCAGCCAAATCCCAGGTCAAACTATTATCCGCTTGTAAATCTTCCCCTTGTCCCCATAAAAAGGAAACTGGAAGCTGATCTCCAAACAGGGATTGGTAAAAGGCTTGACTGTGATCAGGTTCGGGTGTTCTGATGATAACCTGGTCTAGTTTGAGCACTGTAACCCCCAAAAATACCGTTAAGAGGTTGTCAAAGCTAGGGACTGCCTCAACAGGCTCCAAGTCCTCCAAAGAGGTTTCACTGTGGAGTAAAACTTCATGGCCTTCAGGTGAAATCGCCGAAAAAGCCCAGCCATTTTGACCGCGAAAAAGTGTCTGGTAAGAGACGCCTTTGGCCAATAGAACTTCAATTTCTTGGGGGTTAGCTACCTTAAAGACTAGCCGAACCAACTTAGAATCCCCCCTGACCTGACGCGTCCGCATAGATGGTGATTCTTCTAATGTCAATAGCACGGTCCGCTCACCATGGCCACCTAAATCAATAAAGGCATTTTCTTCTTGCAAAATTTTGAGCCCTAAAACGTCCTCATAGAAAGCTAGGTTTTGGGCACGATTATTTACTTTTAAAACGGGAACAACCGTCTGGATCGTATCTACTTTTTTCATAATTCTTATTCTAAGAAAAATTCTTTTTTTTGACAAGGATTTAACGGCTCTTCCCCAGTTTTTAGCGAAATTTTCTACAAAACTGGAATAGATGACCAATGAAAATCGTAGAGCATGAACAATTCCTATTCGCAGAAAGCTATTTCCATTTGCACGGTCTTCCAGACCAACGCCGATATTTTCGGTCCTCTAACAGAAAGACACTTTCCGAGGATAAGCGTAGTCCAATTGCACATTTTTTAGACAATTCGCCACTTATCCAGTATAATAGAAGGTGATTCTTCAAAAGAAAGGAAATTTATGCGTTACAATCAATTTTCCTATATTCAAACTCCTAAAGAAACCATGCTCAAAGAACTTGCTCAACTTGGGTTTGACTTGGATCCTACCTTATCTGACAAGGAAAACTTTGAACTCTTTGTCCGTAAAACATTTTTCAATTATCAGGACACCGACTACCCGCTATCGACCCTACTAGCCGATCCATCAACTGACCTGTTGAGCTTTTTTCAGTCAGACCAAGCCTTAACGGATGCTATTTTCTACAGAGTAGCCTTACAAATTTTGGGATTTGTCCCAGGTGTAGACTTTGAAGATCTGGATACTTTTTTAAAGGACAGTAACTTCCCCATCACTGCGACCGATGGTATTGAGCGTCTCTATCATTTGCTCAATTGTCGAAAAAAATCAGGCAATACTCTGATTGATCACCTCGTCGCTCAAGGCTTAATTCCTGAAGATAATACCTACCACTTCTTTAATGGGAAAGCCTTAGCAACCTTCACCACCCATGATTTGATTCGTGAAGTGGTCTATGTTGAAACAGGACTGGATACTGACCAAGATGGGCAGATTGACCTCGTCAAGGTCAACATTATCAGACCACGCTATAATGGTAAAATCCCTAGCATGATCACTAATAGCCCTTATCAGCAAGGGGTTAACGAGGTTGCTAGCGACAAGGCCCTCTATAAAATGGAGGAGGAATTGGCCGTTAAGGAACCTGGCACAATTCAAGTCTCAGCCCCTAACCAGCCTAACGTGTTGGAAGGAACCGCTCCTAGCAAACAAGCTTTTGAAGCTGAGGAAACCTTTACTTACCAGGGACGCTTTACCACCCTCAACGATTTCTTCCTGCCGAGAGGTTTTGCCAACCTCTACGTCTCTGGAATTGGGACTCTTGGCTCCGACGGCCTCATCACTAGCGGAGACTACCGCCATGTCCAATCCTTCAAAGCTGTAATTGATTGGCTCAATGGCAGAGCTGTCGCTTTTACCAGCCATCGTAGGGATAAGCAGGTTCTTGCAGACTGGTCATCTGGTAAAGTAACCACTACTGGGCTTTCCTATCTTGGAACCCTCTCTACTGCTCTCGCAACGACTGGTGTCCCAGGGTTAGAAGTGATCATCGCTGAGGCAGGTATCTCGTCTTGGTACGATTACTACCGTGAGAATGGTCTAGTCGTCAGCCCAGGTGGTTATCCAGGAGAAGATTTAGATAGTCTGGCAGCCCTCACCTACTCCAAAAGTCTACAAGCAGGTGATTTCCTCAAAAACAAGGCTAAGTACCAAGCCTTTATGACAGACCTGTCTCAGGCGCTGGACCGCCACTCTGGGGACTTCAGTCAATTCTGGCAGGACCGTAACTACCTCCCTCAAGTCAATCGTATTACCGCTGAGGTCGTTTATACTCATGGCCTTCAAGACTGGAATGTCAAACCCATCCATGTCTACAAGGTCTTTAAGGCTTTGAATCCTCAGCACCCCAAGCATCTCTTCCTCCATTTAGGAGAGCATGTTTACATGAATAACTGGCAGTCCATTGACTTCAGGGAGAGCATGAATGCCCTCCTCAGCCGAAAACTTCTGGGGTATGACAATCATTACCAACTGCCCGAACTGATCTGGCAAGACAATACCGCCAGCCAAACCTGGCAAGTCTTAGACCGTTTTGGTAGCGACAAGTCACTTGAACTCTCCCTGGGACAAGGCCAAGTTAGCATTGCCAACCACTACCCTGAAGAAACCTTCACGCGCTACAGCAAGGACTTCAATAGCTTCAAGCAGGACCTCTTTACTGATCAAGTAAATCAAGCGACCATCGACCTCACTCTGACCGAGGATTGCTGGATCAATGGCCGCACCAAGCTCAACCTTCGCCTAAAATCGAGCACCAACAAAGGCTTCATCTCTGCCCAGCTCCTGGATTACGGACCAGCTAAACGGATCACTTCGATCCCGATGCCCTTAATCCCTCGTTCTATGGATAATGGTCGGAATTTTGTTCAGGAAGACTTGCGAGAATTGCCTATGCCTGAAACCCCTTACCGTGTCCTCACTAAGGGCCATCTCAATCTGCAAAACCGCACAGACCTTATGACCATTGAAGCTGTCCCTGCTGACAGCTGGCTAGAGGTGAGCTTTGAACTCCAACCGACCATCTACAAGTTGAAAGAAGGCGATACCTTGCGTCTTGTTATCTACACTACCGATTTTGAGCACACCATTCGCGACAATGGCGACTGGACGATTGACTTAGATTTAGACCAATCAAGCCTCCAGCTTCCGCTCGAAAATTAACAATTTGACTAACTTTAAAGGAGAACAATCCCTATGATGAATATGAACAATATCATGAAACAAGCCCAAAAACTCCAAAAACAAATGGAGAAAAGCCAAAAAGAGCTCGCTGCAACGCACTTTACTGGTCAATCCGCCCAAGGCTTAGTCACTGCAACTTTCTCAGGTGACAAGCAACTGCAATCCATCGATTTTAAACCTGAAGTGGTTGATCCAGAGGACCTTGAAACCCTGCAAGACATGACTCTACAAGCTGTTAACGACGCTCTCCAGCAAATCAACCAAGCAACCGAAAAAAGCATGGGTGCCTTCGCAGGAAAATTGCCGTTTTAAAACCTGTTATCAATCAAAAAGTAGCAGACAATTAAAAGTTAATGAACGTTTAGATTAAGCTAAGAAAATCTTATTTGGTCTCACTTTCCAATCTGAGACTGAGCAAGAACTTTAATCATCAAAAAAGCCTTAGAATCCAGTTATTGAAAACCGCGATTCTAGGGCTTTTCCTTATATTCTCCCACCTCCAAAAAGCATTGGATAAGTAAGAGATTCACAATCTAAGTACGGAGGGTTAAATGCAGCTACTAAAGCATCCCCCTATCAATCAGACACCAAAACCACTCCATATCCCAAAGTTTCCATTTTTACATGTGACCAATGGTCATAGCTCTTGTTGCTTCAACGGTCCTCCTGATCAGTAGCATGGCAACTCCAAATAACCTTCACAAGTGAAATAGAGCCAAGTGCCAATATCTCTTAAGCCCCTATCAACTTCACACTAATCACATAGGTATAGTCGTCATAGCGAAATTCAAAACCCTGATAATGAGGAAGTCCCATCAGATAATGATGGAGATAGGAATCCTGGGCCTCTAAATCTGCTACCGCTGCCTTAAAAAATTCACCATTGGCAAACTGAACCTCTACTGTATCTTGACTCGTTTGACCTAATTGCTGGGCTATTCTTGCTCCAAGAACTTCTTGGCTGTAATCTTCAAAATAATTTCCCTGAAGCTCAAAATAGTTATAACCTGTGTCTGCTATATCAGGATAGGTAATCTCCCGGCCTGCCGCCTGCCAAAAGCTTCCCCAAGGCTTGTGTGTCGCTTCAAAGATCGTTTTTGGAGTACAAAGATAGGCATAATTGATGGTTTCCATGGGCTGATCAGCAACCCTAGACTCAAACACAGGATCGCCCCAAGTCACATCGACGGGATAATACTGGCCGTCAATCTGGACCAGGTTCCAGGCATGATCTTCTTCATAAGCAGCAATATCACCCACCACATAAATCGATTCAATCCCAGCCTTCTGGCAAAGGAACTGAAAGGCTCTGCTATAGCCTGCACAGACTGACAAACGATCGACTAAAACGCTCCGCATGCTCTGGCTCTGGTAGGCAAGTTCGTCATTTTCCAGAGCTTCTGTATGGTAGTCTGTTTGGTGGATGATGAACTCATAGAGGTATTTCACCTTGTCGTAGTCACTACCATCTGGCATCCCAGCGATAACCTGATCTGCTAATGCCTGCAACTCCTGATAGGTATCTTTCACACCGGCAGGATAACGGTGATAACTCAAATCGAGTTCTGAAGTCTCTGTCAACCAATAAAAGTCAGGAAAGTCATAAGCTACCACTAGGTAAATTTTTGAAAGAGTGTCAGTATCTCTTATTCTTGTTTCTACCGTGGGGGCAAAGTTCTCAAAACTTTCAACAATGCGGATATAATCCGCCTTCTCCTCCGTGTTCAATTGTTGATAGTAAAACCGTTGGCCAAATCGGGCTTCTCCGTCTTGAATCACTGCTGCATTCTCCGCCGACTCTCTCTTCAGCTGCGCTGTTAGCTGCTTTCTCACCTGGGCTTGCCTAACCTCCGATAAGGATTTCTCCAGTTTAGGATAGGCGATTGCCCCCACGAGCACTAAACCAAGTATTACGAACCGAACCAACTTTTTCATGACTTCCTCCTTGATGCAACCTATTATACCACCTCGATGTCTAAAGGCCAAATGGAATCCAGTTCTAACAAATTTTAGGATTCTCTCTTGCTTTTTTTACTTTTTTTGGTATAATATGAATTATCTGAAGATTTGGATTTTCGTTTTATTTGGAGGAGAAAACATGACTAGACAAATTCATTGGGATGGCCAACTGTCACAAGAAGGCTTTGAGATTATTCGTGGAGAGGGAGGCGTCATTGTCTGCCCAACTAAGGTGGGCTACATTATCATGACCGCTGATAAGGCTGGTTTGGAACGCAAGTTTGATGCCAAAGAGCGCAAACGTAATAAACCTGGGGTGGTTCTGTGTGGCAGCATGGATGAGCTTCGCGAATTAGCCCAGATGACACCAGAAATCGACGCTTTCTACCAGAAGCACTGGGATGAGGATATCCTGCTCGGTTGCATCCTCCCTTGGAAGCCTGAAGCCTATGAGAGGCTTAAAGCTTATGGCGACGGCCGTGAAGAGCTGATGACAGATGTCCGTGGCACCTCTTGCTTTGTCATCAAATTCGGTGTGGCTGGTGAGCAGATTGCCAAAGAAATGTGGGAAAAAGAAAGCCGCATGGTCTACGCTTCTTCTGCCAACCCATCCGGTAAGGGCAACCGCGGTAAGGTCGAAGGTATCGGTGAGCGTATCGCTTCTAAAGTAGACCTCATCATCGAGGCAGATGACTACGTGGCTTCTATCCAGCCAGACAAGACCATTGAAACCCGCTACGAGCAAGGGGTTATGGTCTCTATGGTTGATGCAGACGGCAAACTCATTCCCGAACAAGGCAAGGACAGCCGCTCTATTGAACCCTGCCCAGTCGTGATCCGCAAAGGTCTGGACATCGACAGAATCATGATGCACCTATCTGACCACTTCAACTCCTGGAACTACCGACAAGGGGAATACTACTAAATCATAGCCAACCATTAGACGATGGGTTATGACTTGTTTCACACCTGCGGAGCGAAACCAACTTAACGTTACATCAACCAAAAGAGGCTGTGACAAAATGAACTGCACCCTGTCAAGTGGACAATGACATAATAAAAGATTAAGCAACGGCCTTGTTCCTCATTTCAAGAGGGGCAAGGCCGTTGTACTTCTCTTGAAATCGTTCGTTATTGTAAAAATAGATATAGTCATCAATGTCAGCGACTAACTCCTCAAATGTCTTGTAGGTCTTCAAATCATAACACTCCGTCTTAAAGTGACCAAAGAAACGCTCAATTGGCGCATTGTCAATGCATTTACCAACTCGTGACATTGAACGTGTCATCTGATATTGTGTTGTTACCATGCGGTATTCCTGTGAAGTGCATTGACTTCCTCTGTCGCTGTGGATGATTGGTGTGCCATCTGGATTAGCTCCCATAACCTTTCTTAGGTTCTCCATAACAAGTGGATTATCATTGTGCTTACTGATATGGTACGCCACGATAGAGCCGTCATAAAGGTCTTTAATAGCACTTAAATAAGCCTTGCAACCTCGTCCATACTGCAAGAAGGTCACATCTGTACACCACTTCTGATTAGGTGACTGGGCTGTAAACGCTTGATTAAGAATGTTCTCTTCGATCGTCACAAAACTTGTCTTGGTGCAATAGCCTCGAGAACGACGGATAACTGATGAGATACCAAGAATACGCTTTTTGTTATAAGTTGTCTTTAGTTTTCGATTGACAAATCGTGTCATTCGACGATAGCCTAAAATTCCCTTGCGTTTGGTATGGAGTTCCTTGATGGTTTTTAATAGTGTTCGATTTGTCTCCTCAGATGTCGTTTCCTTATGATTGAGCCACTTGTAATAGCCTGAACGAGATACTCCAAGCAATTGGCATAACTGGCTAATAGAGGCTCCACTAGGCTTATCAGAATAATCTTTGATGGCTTGAAATTCTTCTAAGCAACGACCAAGCCTTACCGTCGGTTTCTGCGTCTGATGTCTTTCAACTTTTTGGCGCTAGCCATTCGAAGCAAAGCGAGTTACGGATAGCCCTGCAAGGCTTGTCCAAGCTTCCATCCACTGCGTCTTGTTCGTCAGGCTAACATACAAAGAAGAGGATAGGACTTTTTCCCAACCTCAGGCCTGAGCCTTGAAATAAGATAGCGAAGACGAACGCTTTTTCGTTTGTTGGAGTTCTTTTCCACTCCCATAACCTTCGTATGCTGAAATGATACGCTTTGAGCGTATCATTTAAATCTCGAATCTAATTCAAAAAGATATCCAACAAATCTGCATAGCTAGCAAATGAAGTTGGAAATACTAGGCCTGAATAAAATAACATAATAGTATTAAATAAATTTAATAAGACCGAGATTCTTTTAAAACGTTCAGTTAACTTAATTGTCAAGACATAAATCACCAAAAATGAAATACAATTAAGTGCTGTAATTACCATCAGACCGACCATATCTAAAGAAGGAATAGTGAATTTCTTATAAAAAAATGGGTAAGATAATAAAATTGAAATTGAAAATATAAATGTTGACCAGATAAAATAGGTTAATGAACGGGTGATATAAATCATTATTGGAGTATATCTTGTTGTCCTGATATTTGTATATTGATTGGTTCTAATTTCATATTCCAACTCTTCATTCGCAAGTAACATTATATTAGTTATCGAATAATAAATAAAAAAATGGATTAAATTTATCGAGCTATCCCTATCGAAAATAACAATAATGCCAGTAAGAAAAATCAAAGAATAGATAATTTCACAAATACTATCAAATAGGTATCGAACTTTATAATTAAAATATCTTCTCAATTCACTAAACATGGAAAAGGCTCCCTCTTTTTTTAGCTATTTTCAGTAAAAAAACAAATAGTAAAGTTCCAACAGACCAATATATAGCACCATAAATGATAATTAAAAATACACTCTGATATGAAGAATAAATGATGAAATTTCGCAAGGTATAATAAGGGAAGAGTTTCCCTATCTCCCTCAATATGCCACTTAGTGGCGCTAGTATGCCAGTAAAGTATAGCATAAAGTAAGAAATTAATGATGTAATGCTAGATGTACGATTAAAAATAAAACAGAGACTGGATAAGCAAAAACCAAAGCCATACATGCTAATAATGCTTAGCATACATGCAGCGATACTCCCAACTAATTTAAAAAAATCATCTGGAAAATTAATATGATTAATCATGGATAAAACAATAAAGATAGGAATTGCTTTGACAAAATCTACCAATATTTGAACTATGATTTTAACCATTAATACATGTAAAATACTTTTACTGCTCTGAATGATGCTTATCAGAGTACGATCATAAAGGTCATCTTCAATAAAGAATGTTGGATGTGTAATAGCATGACTTGTAAAGTACCAAGTAAATAGTAGACATAATAATAAATACTTACTCTGTACATCTTTAAAGTATTGGAGATAAGCTGAAACCATTATTAGGATTCCAAAATTTGCAAAAAATAAATTAAATTTAAACTGTATCATCTCTTGCAGCTGTCGCTTCAACTCCCTCCTTATTTCTTTAATCATGATTAATAACCTCATACAATATTTCTTCAATACTTTCTTCAATTTCTTCAAAAAATATAATATTAAAATGATTGAAGATATGATTTTTTATATGACTTTCTTTCACTTCAACAATTAATCTCTCATTGTCTACATGATAAGATAGCTCGGGAAATTGTTTTTCAAAGGACTCTTTCTCAAAGTATGAAATGCCAATTCTATATTTAGTCCACCTATTATTTTTTCCAAAAATTTCTGAGAAACTGCCTTCTTGCTTTATTTCTCCTCTATTCATCACGCAAACTCTTGTTGAAATCTCTTCTGCAAAATATATGTCATGTGTAGTCATCAGAACTATGGTTCCTTTTTCTTGGCTTAGGGCCATTAATAATTTTGCAAATTGTTTTTTTGCAATGATATCTAAACCATTTGTAGGCTCATCTAAACACAAGACTTTTGGATTGCAAAGAAGAGCAATAATCAGGGACAATTTTTGTCTCGTTCCTTGTGACAATTCAGATACCAATATATTGGCGTAGGCATTAAAGTCAAGTATTTCAAATAAATTCTCTAAATCCTTCTTAATCTGATTCCGTGAAATTCTATTCAAGTGCAAAAAATAGTCAATGTTTTGATTTGCAGTTAAATACTCATAGTACCCCCTACCGCTTTCTAAAACAAATTTGACATCCTGATGAACAGCTACTGAATCATTACTATTGCCAAAAACAAAAACATGACCTGAATCTTGTAACATTAGACCCGAGATAATCTTTATCAAAGTGGATTTACCCGCACCATTAGCACCTACTATAGACACGACTTCTCCTTTATCCACTTCAAATTTTGGTATAGTCAGTACGAGTTTACCATGGAAACTTTTTTTGATGTTGTAAACTCCAACCTCACTCATTAATAATTACTCCTAGTGATATTAGATTTTTTAAAATCGTATTTTCAATCTCAAATACATCTTCTTTTTTGATTTTATATTTTCTTAAGAGAAGCGTTTGAAAATTAGTTCCACTTCTTAATGAATCAATGAAATCATAATAAACTTCTGTCACTTCATACAATTCTCCATTTAATTTATTGAATAAAATTGTATTTTGTTCTGTTTGAAAATTAGGCTCAAACCTAATAAACCAATTTTTACTTATTTGCATGTATGATACACCTCTTATCATATTCTCGTTTCGAAACAAATGCCATGGCATAGCAACCTCCACCACAATCTTTAAAAAGTTTGCAATCCTTACATTTGGTATCATCTGACCAAGTAGTTCTATTTAATCTATCTACGCCAGAACTCCACACTAATTCAAAATCATTAGTAAGCAAATTTCCCATTAAATGAGTTTCATCATGCAAAAAAGGACATGGAAATACATCTCCATGCATATCAATCTCAAATTCTGTTTTTTGAGCTGGACAATAAAGTGGTGAATTATATTCAACTCCGTTCTTAATTGCAAGTGACCAAGGATGACAAAACGGTGATGTTAAAAATTTCATACCTTGATTGCTAAATTTCATTATTAAATTATTGTAATAATCAGCATATTGTTCATCCGATACTAGTAATCTATTATGAATAGAAAAAATAGAAGATAGTTGAATGCGTCGTAAGCCGTGCTTATAGCAAAAATTAATAATTTCATCCAGTTCGTGAATATTTAGAGAACTGATCACAATATTGACCAACAATTTCTGATAGTGCTTACTCAAACCATCTTTAACAAAAGAACATATTTGTTCTAAAGGGTTTATATCAATCTGATTTGGTCTAAGTTTATCAAAATTTTCAATTGAATCTATACTAATTTGAATAGAAGAAAATTTTTCCAAATTTGAAAGAATATCTGATTCTCTCTCGTGTATGATATAAGTCACCCACTACAGTTGACAATGAGCCCTCTTTATTAAACTAACTATATCTTTCTAAACTAGGTTAAAATTTATCATAAATTTTAACTTATTCTATTCACCAAAGGTAGGAAATTTAGATAAATCAATTACTTTATCATATCTAGCTAATATCTCGTCATCATAATGATGAATCACTTCCACTAAGGTCTGTGGGATGGACAATAAAATATTTGAAATTTGGCTAGCATTTTCCTTATCAAGATTCGATTTGACTTCATCAGCTAATATCAGCTCATTATCATGGTACAAGCTACGCGCAATTTCTAAGCGTTGCTTTTCACCTCCAGAGAGTTTATCTGCATGAAGAATTTGACCCCTTAAAAAGGCTAGATTCACTCGATTAAGAATATCATCCATTTTAGCATCATCGACTGCTTCACCAAGAGTGATATTATCTTCCAGTGATAGCCCATCAAAAACATAGGACTCTTGTAAAATATAAGAAATTGATTTAGCAATTTGTTCCTTCTCTAAAGTCTGTCCAGCATAAGTCACTTTCCCTAAATCTGGCGATATTTCTCCATAAATCATATTCAATAAGGTTGACTTACCACATCCACTGGCGCCAACTAAAGCAATTTTCTCACCTTTTTTGATTTCAAATGACAGATTTTCAAAAAGCAATTTATCTTTAAAACTTAAACTAAGCTTATCGCATACGATAGGGAAAAGGGAGATCGAGGGTTGTTCATTGGTTTCTACATTATCATCTTCAAGTAAATAGGCATACTTTTCTCTAAGTTGCTTAGTTGACTTATAAGTATTGATAAAATACGACAGTTCATTAAATTGATAACCAATATTATGAGAAACCAGATAAATAGCAACAAAACTAGCACCAGAAAGATAATGATAATAAGTCATCATCCCGCCAATAATAATAGGAATGACCGAACAAAAAGCATCAATGCTATTGATTATCATACTATTCAGAGTTCGTTGCTGCTCGTATCTAATATCCTGTTCAACCCTTGTCAACAAAGATGTCATAAAACGAGAAAAGAAAAAATCCCTGGCATCGTAATTTTTTAGAACTCTCTCACCACCAATAATATTAGTTACTTGTGAAAGGTAATTCTGATTAGACTTAGATTTTTGCTCAGAAATTTGGTCTAAGGCTTTGCTACCAATACCACTACAAAGTGCAGGAACAGAATAAAAACAGATAAACACTAAGCCCAGCCAAAAATTGGTAGCTAGGGCATATATCATAGAAACAGTCGTAAAACCTAGCGATGAAATGATAATAACTGCAGGTTCAAGATAAGAAGTTTCTAATTGTTTAACATCATTTTCAAGATGAGATAAAATATCTTTGCTATCCCTGTGTTTATTATAAAGAAAATGCCCAAAGAGTTTGCATTTCATGGTCAATGTAAAATCAGCTACTATTCTCGCATAATAATAACGTTTTCCAGCTAGTCCAATAAGGAGAATTAAATTTCCAAAAATTCCCACAGCAAGAGCCAACCATAACTTATCAAGAGATCTCTTTTCAAAACTCGCCACAATCATTGATACTAAGGTCGGTGTGATGATAGCCTCTAGCCAAGTTATACCGATAAAACTAAAATACAGAATTAAATGTTTTTTAGTAATGAATTTATTAAGCATATCTGATAAACCTTTCAAAATTATTCACTAATTTTGACAAACGATCTCTATCCTTACTCAATTCAATAATTTTATAGACACAGTATTCCATTAAATCTTGTTTTTTACACTCAATAAATATCCCTTCTTCTGAAATAATTGGTGAATATCCGTCAATCATGTTCGCCACACATTCCATGCACATTCCCTTACACCAACATTCTTTGCACTTAGAGAAATTCTCTTTATTATTGAACAGTGAGACTTTATCACTATTGTGAGTCCCCCAAAATCTAAAACAAGATTTGGATGTTCCATCTACATCAAATGTCATAGTAGTTTCTGGATCAATATCATCACAGAATGATTCAGTCTTACTTTTAAAAATCATTGAAAGTAAAACATCGTATACTATGGGGCTAATATAGTTTTTTACGTTATTATTGATAATATCCTCGAGAGACTGTTCGATAAATCGTTTTCTATTGTCTAAAGTCATCTCCATTTCTTTAACTACAAGAACTTTATTTTTACTGAATACATTATTTATATGAAATCTAACATCCATATCTGTGAAATATTTATATATGACTTCTTTTGGATAACCAAGTTTTTGGTGCATGCGCGTATAAGTTGAAGCAACCTCAAAATTTTCATAATCTATTTTTTTTAAATACTCAATAAACTTCAAAGTTCGTCTATGACTCCCCTTACCTCTTAATTTATCATGAATCAGCTGTGGACCATCAAGACTGACAGTCAAGAAAGGGTGATATCTGTCAATCATCAATTTAACTTTATTATTTAATACTGTACCATTGGTAACTGTCTCAACTTTCTTAATCTCAATTGTTTTTGAGAGTTCTTCAATAAGATAAACAAATACATCAATATTTAAAAATGCTTCCCCTCCAAAAAGTATTAATCTTTTTATACATCGAATCCCATTGTTATTGATTTGTTCAATAATTTTGTTTGCAGTAGTAATTTCCATGAGCTGATTTGTCCTTCCATAATTACCACCATCAGCATAACAATATACACATGAAAGATTACAACTATTTGAAACGTTAATTACTACTTTTTTCAAAATACTGCGATCATTTTCTTTATTAATCTCGATACCACATTTATCTGAAGAAGTTGAAAGAGTAAAGTTTTCGGAATTAAAATAATAAGTGTCGGACTCTGTTATAAATGTCTTTAACATGTTACTCTCCTATCAAAAAGAGAGGGAATATAAATCCCTCTAACAATAAAAGCAAGACGGGGATTATCCACCTCCACCGCAAGAATGACTAGGACCACAATCATGAGCAAGATAGCTTGATTTATTGATCAGTAATTCTTCCAAATCGATAATTTTTAAATTATCCATCTTAGTGTCCTCCTCTATTTGACAATAGGATTATAGCATTTCTATCTTTGGGCGAGATTACTTTCCCATATCTGCTGACTAGTTATTTTCAGATAAAACTTTTTCTAAATGGCCTTCATAAATCTTTGCTAAGTGGTTACTTCCTGCTAATTTCATTGCAGCGATACACTTCCTCATTTCAATAATTGCTTTACAATCCGTCCCTTTTTTATAGCGATACAAATGTTGAGTATAATGAAAAACGAGACGTTCATAGACTTCAGTTTCGATAAAAAAGCATTGATTCAATTGTTTTTCAAAATACAGAGCATCCAGAAATTTTTCTCTCTCAACACATGTGATATATCCATTTAATAACATTGATGAGATTAATCGTCTATTATTTGGAATTTCTTTATAGAAATCAGAACGCCTAGACATTTCTCTAGCCAAAACCATGAAAACATCATGTTTTAGGACATCTAAAGTATTTGAAAAAATCAATAATTCATAGTATCCCCAATATTCCACACTAAAAAGATAATCGGTTAGATACGATAAATCACCACTAGAATAATAAGCTTCTCCTGATAAATCTTGTAAGCGAATTTTTAATAAAATAATATTAAGCTTATGAAATTTCTCCTGTTTAGGATCTGACTCCATTTGGGAATAGAGTAATTTTTTCAACCCATCAATATCATGATTAGATACAAACTGTCGAACCTTTGATAGAAGTTCATTTAGTTCATCTCTATGAAAATCATGAGCCGCATACATAAATTCATCAATTGGCATGTTGATTTCATCTAAGATAAGCATGAACTTAGAAATGGTTAAATCTGTCTCTCCTTTTTCAAATCGAGATAGCTGGGAGATTGATATACCAGCCTTTGCAACATCTTTTAATCGTAAACCTCTTGATTCTCGAAACTTTTTAAAAATTTCTCCAAATTTTTTCATCATACACCACCAATAAGCATATATGGGAATATTTTTTGATTGTTAACATTTTAGCATAAAATAGAAAAAAAATAAAAGCGAGGTATTTCACATGAAAAATCAAAAACTACTACCTTTATTGTTCCTACTCTTTGAGGGAATTATTATTATCGTTGTTGGCTAAGTTTGTCACTGAAGTGCGTACTTTTTCATAAAAATGAGACCGAGCAAAAATAATTGAGAGACAAAGACTTTTGTCACATCCTCAAAAACCACACAGTGATTCGTTCATCTTGATTATTTTCAAGACAGGAATCTCTGGGTGGTTTCTTTTTGAAGCAAGTTTTTCCCCAGCCTCATTTGAGCTGTGCGGGGGTGGTCTGGGAAGAGAGTGTTTTAGCCCCAACCTAGAAATACGAGAGTGAGGGAAATCGAACCCTTCAGGTTACCGATTTCTGTCCCACTCCCTTTTATGCTATAATCATACTATGAAACACTATTATTTTTTAACAGGTGGCGGAGCCAATCGCTTTGATGCTGCGGATCTGGTGCATTTTTTAGGCAAGGAGGTCTCCGTCATCGAATTGCCTGGGCATGGCCTTGAAAGAGAGCAAATCGTCTCTAGTCTAGAGGAGTTAAGAGACTGGTTTACAGGAAAAATTGATGCCACAAGCGATGGTGTCCTCATCGCCCATTCTATGGGGGCCAATCTCGCTCCTTACTTGGCAAAAACATGTCCCTCAATCACAAGCCTCATCCTACTGGACGGGGGCTACTATGACTTTGATCAGATTCTTCCCCTAGAAGAGGAAGTGATTGAAACCCATTCCTATTTTGACCAAATGGTCTTCGAACGCCAAGAAGACTACCGCAATCTCCTAAAAGAAAATGCTCCCTACTGGTCAGACCATTTAGAAGCAGCTGCCAAGGAAAGCCTTAGGCTTGAAAACGGCCGCTACTGTCTCAACATCAACCAGACCAGCTTCTTTCACTTACTCCGTTTGCAGCGGGAATGCCAAGGAACTTTGGCAGACCTAACTTGTCAAACACTCCTCATCCCTCAGACCTTGGATTGCCCCGCATGGAAAACAAACATGCTACAAGCTGTGCCAAGCCCTATTGTCATTGACAGACAGATCCAATGTGGCCACAGTCCCCACACAGAAAAACCTGAGCAAACAGCCCAGGTTATCCTCGATTTTTTAGAGGCTCCAATCTAAATCAGGGCCCAAAGGTACAATCCCATTTGGATTGATGGTCTTGTGGCTGCCATAGTAGTGTTGTTTGATGTGGTCAAAATCCACTGTCTCAGCTATGCCTGGCAGGTGGTAGATCCGCTTGGTATAGGCCCAGAGATTGGGATAGTCTATCAAGCGCTTCACGTTGCATTTGAAATGACCAAAATAGACCGCATCAAATCGCACCAAGGTTGTAAAGAGACGGATATCGGCTTCGGTCAACTGATTTCCCACTAGGTAATCATCAACAGCCAGACTGGTCTCCAATACATTTAAAGCTTCAAATAGTTTAGTTAGTTCCTCTTCGTAAACGGACTGTTGGGTCGCAAAGCCAACCTTGTAGACGCCATTGTTCACGTTATGGTAAACAAATTCATTGATTTCGTTGATTTCATCTAGGAGATGCGCTGGAGCGTAGTCTCCTTTTTTGGCACCAATTTCATCGAAGGCACTGTTGAACATGCGGATAATATCAGACGACTCATTGCTGACGATTGTATCCAACTGTTTATCGTACAAGACTGGCACGGTTACGCGTCCTGTATAAGTGGGATTGACATGGGTATAAATCTGGTGGAGGTAATCCGCCCCTAGAATCGGGTCTGCAATGATCCCTGCTCCCTCTTCAAAGGTCCAGCCATTTTCCAACATCAAGGGATGAACAACTGAGACCGAAATCATATCTTCTAGGCCCTTCAAGGCACGAAGAATCAGGGTACGGCTAGCCCAAGGACAAGCCAGAGATACATAAAGATGGTAACGACCAGCCTCAGCCTTAAAACCACCCTGGCCTGTTGGCCCAGGTGAACCATCTGCGGTAATCCAATTGCGAAACTGCGGACTTGTCCGCTCGAAGCGACCACCTGTTTTCTTGGTGTCATACCACTGATCAACCCATTTTCCATCTACTAATAACCCCATAGTTGTCTCCTTCTTTTCTTCTATATTATCACTAGTTATTGATTTTTTCAAGCAATTCTACTCTGCTTGGTTCGCCAAAGAAGCAAAGATGATTCAACCAAGGCAAACAAATGAGCCACATCCCAATCTAACAATTAAGGTGCGGCTCAAGTGTCCATATGCTTTCTAGGGTTACAGAATGGCTAAAATGACAAAGTTTACAATGAAGAGGAAGGTAGCTCCCCAAAGAATTGGATGAACCTCCTTGGTCTTCCCAGTCGCTACCTTAACCAAGCAGTAGAAGATAAAGGCTGCTGCAATCCCGTAAGAGATAGAGTAGCAAAGGGCCATGAAGAAGGCAGCAAAGAAAGCTGGAAGCGCGTCATTGAAGTCAGACCAATCCACATCAAGGAAAGAAGAAACCATCATAACACCCACGATAATAAGGGCTGGTGCAGTCGCTGCTGCTGGTACAATCCCAATGATTGGCAAGAGTAAAATAGAGGCTAAGAAGGCTAAGGCAGTTGATACCGCAGTTAAACCCGTCCGCCCACCTTCTGCAATACCAGCTGCAGATTCCACGTATGTGGTGGTATTAGAGGTTCCAAAGAGAGCACCGATTGAAGTTCCAATTGCATCCGCAAAGAGTGCCCGGTCCATTTTAGAAGAGAAACCAGTCGATTCTTCCAGAGCAGCCTCATCTTCAGCAGAGAAGATACCAGTCTTACGACCAGTTCCGATAAAGGTCCCCAAGGTATCAAAAGTATCTGACAAAGAGAAGGCAAAGATCGTCATAAGCACAAGTGGCAGGCGACTAGCATCCGAAAAGAGGGAAGCTATACCTCCAAAAGCAGCCAAGAAGGTCGTCCCTAGTTCTCCAAAGGCAGAGCCGATACTGTTGTTAAAGCTGATCGATGACACATCCACAACACCCATCGGGATTCCGAGTAACGTTGTCGCAACGATACCAATCAAAATTGCACCACGAACATTTTTAATCACCAAGACAGCTGTCAAGAAGAGTCCTAAAACCGCTAAGATAACCGACGGCTGAGTAAAGGTTGAGATGGCTGGTACTACTCCTCCATTAGCAGCTACGGAAAAAACGCCTTGTGATAGATCTGCTGCCTCAGGTGCAACACCATTTATGCTAACGATATTATTTGCGGATAACGAAAAGTCGATAATATTAGCATTTTTAAAACCAAGATAAGCAACAAAGACACCGATACCGCCACCGATAGCATGTTGGAGGCTGACTGGAATCGCCTTGATAATGCTCTTACGCACGCGCGTTACGGTAATAAAAATATTGAAAAGTCCGCAGATGAAAACCATTGCGAGGGCTTCCTGCCAGCTAAACCCAAGGCCGAAGACAACCGTATAGGTAAAGAAGGCATTGAGACCCATACCTGGTGCGAGGGCATAAGGAACGTTAGCAAACAATCCCATAATCAAGGTTGAAATCACCGTCGCAATGATGGTCGCTAGAAAGACTGCCTGAGTTGGCATCCCTGCAGCTCCTAAAATGGCTGGGTTGACGAACAAAATATAACTCATGGCAAAGAAAGTTGTCAGACCTGCCATCACCTCTGTCGAAACGGTTGTCCCGTGTTCTTTAAGCTTAAAAAAGGTTTCCATGTTTGTAATAAACTCCTTGTTTACGAATGATGTAATCATTATAAATTATTTTGTTCGCTTTTTCAAGGAGTTTTGCGCATTTTTTAAAAGAAAACGTTATCTAATAAAGATTTTTCACGAAACTCGTCTGTTGGCTACCTAAAAACGCCGTCTTATGAATCAAGTCTCGATAAAAACCAAGCTAGAATTACGCGCCAACGCTTGTTTTTGCTCAATCGGAGGAATTGTTGTTAGGAGGAATGTTATCGTGTCAGACAAACGGACTATAACACACAACAACAACATACAGCCTTGCTGCAGATGAACACACAGACTGGTGTGTCGCTCCACCTTAAAAACAGTTTTTCCTCCTACGCCGTTTGGTATTTCAAGTAGAATGTGCTACAATAAACCCTATGAAGAAGAAATTAATTGCCATTGATTTAGACGGAACCTTGCTCAACTCTGCTAGTCAAATTTCAGAGTTTTCCAAGAAAATTCTCAAAGACATTGAAAGTCTCGGCCATACAGTTGTCATCACAACTGGCCGCCCTTTTCGCATGGCCCATCATTACTATAAGGAACTAGGCATGACCGGTCCTATGATCAACTTCAATGGGGCCCTGACCCATATTCCTGGTCAAAAATGGGCCTTTGAACACGAACGCCTCCTTGATAAAAGAGTTTTCCTTGATATTGTCAAACGTGAGGAAGACTGGCAGGCTGATTTTATCGCTGGAGAATACCGGAAATCCTTTTATGTGACCCACACCAATCGTCACAAGATTGCACCCGAACTCTTTGATGTTGAAACCATTGAGGACGGGTCAGAGCTCAAAATCGATAAGATTACCAAGTCTCCCAATGTCGTCCTCATGCAGACCCGCCATCAGGACAAATACGCCCTCGCCGAAGAAATGGAAGCCATTTACCCCAACCAGCTTACTGTCAGCACTTGGGGCGGACCGCTCAATATCTTAGAATGCGCTCCCGAAGGGGTAAACAAGGCTTATGCCCTCAAGCAACTGTTACACAATCTCAATATGGACCGTTCCCAGCTAATTGCTTTTGGTGATGAGATGAACGACGATGAAATGCTTGCCTTTGCTGAGACAGGCTTCGCCATGAAAAATGCCAACACTGACCTTCTCCCCTTTGCGGATCAACAATTGGAGTGGACAAACGACCAAGACGGTGTCGCCAAACAACTTCAAAAATTATTTCTTTAAGGAGCTTATAGTGTCCTTGAAGAATGGGCGTCCGATAACAAACGCGTGACGAGGACACCGATTTCCTAAGCACTCTACGTAACCATTGACAGTTCTAAGATGGCATTCTGCTATCATTCTAAAAAACCAAATATCACTCATGAAAATGTAGCATTCTTAAAAATGGCGGTAAATCACAACATTACCGCCATTTTCTTCATACCTGTGCTGTGAGCTTGTTTACTAAAATCACGGCCATAGAGCAAAATAAATATGGACGATTGTCTCCAAGACATTTGAGGATTACCCCTCTAAAAACGGGACTATCAAAATAAACCTAGTCCCTTGCTGACGCATCTCATTCGTTACCCCACTTCCAATCCACCCTTCGAATGCGTCTCAAAAGGAAAACAGTGAATAAACACAATAAGAGCGTTCAGAGAGATTAACGTCTGAGGACTAACCGATTTTCATCTCACTCTCTTTTTCTGTTGCTCTGATCAGCTAATCTATCCACGTATCACTCCTTGTTATCAGCCTTCTATTTACTGATAAACCTTCTTTTTTTACTAATTTTTGGTAAAACTTTGGTGAATTTGTTATAAAAGCTTGAAAAGGCATTGACAATTACTTGAAAGCGCCTTATACTTGAAGATGTATTTTTAAAGGCAAACAACCTTTAAAAAACAAAAATCATTAAGGAGGAGTCAATAATGAGTATCGGAATCATTATTGCAAGTCATGGCGAGTTTGCTGCAGGCATTCATCAGTCAGGTCAGATGATTTTCGGCGAGCAAGAAAAAGTCCAAGTTGTGACATTCATGCCAAGCGAAGGTCCAGATGACCTCTATGCTAAGATTGCAACTGCTATTGACACATTTGATGCTGATGATGAAATTCTAGTCTTGGCCGACCTTTGGAGCGGGTCACCATTTAACCAAGCTAGTCGTGTTATGGGCGAACGTCCAGAACGCAAATTCGCCATCATCACAGGTCTCAACTTACCAATGCTGATTCAAGCCTACACAGAGCGCTTGATGGACGCAACTGCTGGTGTGGCACAAGTTGCTGCCAACATCATCAAAGAATCAAAAGACGGTATCCGAGTACTGCCTGAAGAATTGCAACCCGAAGAGGTCGTTGCTACTGCCGTAGCACAAGCCCCTCAAGCTGCTATTCCAGAAGGAACAGTCATCGGTGATGGCAAATTGAAAATCAATTTGGCGCGTGTCGACACTCGTCTCTTGCACGGTCAGGTAGCGACAGCCTGGACACCAGATTCTAAGGCTAACCGTATCATCGTTGCATCTGACAAGGTAGCTGGCGATGAATTACGTAAACAACTCATCAAACAAGCTGCACCAAACGGTGTACGCGCTAACGTTGTTCCCATTCGTAAATTGATTGAAGCCGCAAAAGACCCTCGCTTCGGCGACACCAAGGCCCTAATCCTTTTTGAGACACCTCAAGAAGCTCTAGAAGCCATCAAGGGTGGCGTGCCAATCGAAGTCCTAAACGTTGGTTCAATGGCCCACTCAACAGGTAAGACTCTGGTCACAAATGCTTTGTCAATGGACAAAGCAGACGTTGCAACCTTTGAAGAGTTGCGTGACTTGGGTGTCAAGTTTGATGTCCGTAAGGTCCCTAACGACAAACCTGGTAACCTCTTTGAATTGATTAAGAAGGCAAACTTGTAATCCTTTCACTCGTTTCAATAAGTCTTGCCAAGGATTTTTAGTTGGACAAGTCCAGTGCTTTGAGGCTTACCCAACTAATTCATCTAAACTATAAAAGAAAGAAGAATAAGATAATGGATATTTCAATTATTTCTGCTATTTTGGTCGTTATCGTGGCCTTCTTAGCTGGTATGGAAGGAATTCTTGACCAATTCCAATTCCATCAACCCATTATTGCTTGTACCTTGATCGGTCTTGCAACTGGTAACTTGACTGGTGGTGTCATGCTCGGTGGTACCTTGCAGTTCTTGGCTCTTGGTTGGGCTAACATCGGTGCTGCCGTAGCACCAGATGCTGCTCTTGCTTCTGTTGCTGCAGCGATTATCCTTGTTAAGGGTGGGGACTTCTCACCAGCAGCGATCTCTGTCGCTAGTGGTATCGCGATTCCGCTTGCTGTTGCGGGTCTCTTCTTGACCATGATTGTACGTACCATCTCTGTTGGTTTGGTACACGGTGCGGATGCTGCTGCTGAGCGCGGTGATTTCGCTACTATCGAACGTCTCCATATCATCGCTCTTTGCTTGCAAGGTCTGCGTATCGCTATCCCTGCGGCTGCCCTTCTAGCCATCCCTGCTGAAGCTGTAAAAGCTGCTCTTGAAGCTATGCCTGCTTGGTTGGTGGGTGGTATGCAAGTCGGTGGTGGTATGGTTGTGGCCGTTGGTTTTGCCATGGTTATCAACATGATGGCAACTCGCGAAGTGTGGCCATTCTTCGCCCTTGGTTTTGCTTTTGCAGCCATCAGCAATTTGACCCTTATCGCCCTTGGTGCCATCGGTACTGCCCTTGCCTTCATCTACCTCAACTTGTCTAAAAAAGGTGGTAACGGTGGTGCAGTTTCTGGCTCAGGCGACCCAATCGGCGACATCTTGGAAGATTACTAGAAGGGAGACCACACATGTCTGAAAAAATAACATTAACATCAGCAGATCGTAAGAAAATCTGGTGGCGTTCTCAATTCCTACAAGCTTCATGGAACTACGAGCGGATGCAAAACATGGGTTGGGCTTATGCTATTATCCCAGCCATCAAAAAACTCTACACTAAAAAAGAAGACCAAGTGGCTGCTCTTAAGCGCCACATGGAATTCTTCAACACACACCCCTATGTGGCTGCTCCAATCCTCGGGGTAACCCTGGCTCTTGAAGAAGAGCGCGCTGCCGGTGCTGAAATTGATGATGCGGCTATCCAAGGGGTAAAAATCGGTATGATGGGGCCTCTAGCTGGTATCGGTGACCCAGTCTTCTGGTTTACGGTTCGCCCAATCATCGGTGCCCTCGGTGCTTCAATGGCCGCAGGCGGTGATATCCTCGGTCCAATCATCTTCTTCTTCGCTTGGAATGCGATTCGTATGGCCTTCCTGTGGTATACTCAAGAATTTGGTTACAAATCTGGTAAGGAAATCACCAAAGATATGTCAGGTGGCCTGCTCCAAGACATCACCAAAGGAGCGTCTATCCTTGGTATGTTTATCTTGGCTGTTTTGGCCCAACGTTGGGTTAGCATCGGCTTCACAACTGTTGTTGCCCGCGTTCCTCTAGATGAAAAAGCTTATATCCACTGGGACAAATTACCAGAAGGTAGCGAAGGGATTCGTCAAGCCTTTGAACAAGTTGGGAGCGGACTCTCTCAAACCCCTGAAAAAGTCACTACTCTTCAAGACAACTTGAACGGTCTGATTCCAGGCTTTATGAACGTCCTTCTCGTCTTCCTTTGCATGTGGTTACTCAAGAAAAAAGTTTCTCCAATCACTATCATCATCGGTTTGTTTATCGTTGGTATCTTAGCACGTGTAGCTGGTATCATGTAAGGCTCAAAAGGTTTCCGTAAGGGAACCTTTTATGGTATACTGTAACAAAAAGATTAGAAAGACTCTTATGGTACAATCACTTAATAAAACAGTCCTCCTACACACAACAGGGGTTTACTATACTGGATTAGGGAACAAAGTCGGTAAGTTTCTCCTCGGCGATATAGCCATCGAATTTTATCCCGACGCTAATGTTGAGCAATTCATCCAAATCCCCTGGAAAAATATCCTTGAGGTGGGCGCCAATGTTTCTGGAAAAGCGATCAGCCGCCACTTTGAAATTTATACCGATAGCGGAAAGTTCCTCTTTGCCAGCAAGGATTCTGGCAAGATTCTCAAAATTGCCAGAGAACAGCTTGGGAATGATAAGGTTGTTAAACTCCCAACCTTGGTACAGACCATAACGAAGTGGTTTACGAAGAAAAAGTAAGGAAGGCTTCAAACCAAGCCTGAGCCCCCCTTGTTAAATAGGTTAACATTCAAAAAGATAGAGTAGGAGGGCTCTATCTTTTTGAATGTTATAGCTGTTGCACTTCAATCAATTGAAGAAAGAGTTATGGAGCAGAATTTACACGATCAAATGACTTTTCTTAAAATACTTGATTTTTAAAGTAGAAATACTATCATACTCGTTTCCCATCTCCAGTTCCAAACGCCTGGAATATCATTACCATGTTCACGGCTATAACCTTTATCACAGGTAACCGGTACGACTATCCTAGTCTCTATGCCACTAGACACTCCCCTTGTTTAAATATCTTTGTCAAACAAGAATTGCCATTATTTTCCCTTCATTTCGTCAAACACCAGACGATAACTGGTCTGACTTGAGTAGATTTGCCTCTTAGCTACAATAATATTTCCTAGTTGAGGTTGATTAATAGCATCTGGCACTTCCTGGGTCTCCAAGACAATACCGGCATAAGGTTTGAGAGGATGATCCCAAATCAGAGTAGGGTCTCCAACTTTGTTATGGGTATAGACAACGATTGCTGGGCTAGTCGTATAGACCTCCAAGGAACGCCCCTTATCTGGACAGGTAAACTGGGCAACTGGTTCTGCCGTCCCAGGTGTATCCAAGATAAAAGGATGATCAAAGCCATTCATCAAGCGAAACTGCGGATCTTGGCTGTCCAACAAATCGCCAAACCGTTTGCCCTCTCTCAAGTCAAATGGCGTCTCCTCAACACTGGCTTTCTCCCCCAAGGGAATCGCTTCTTGGTCTAAGGGCAGATAATGTGAAGCCTTAATTGTCATCTCGTGGTTCAAGACACTGGTTTGATTGTTGCCGTTTAGGTTGAAATAGACGTGATTAGTTGGATTAAACAGCGTCGTTTCTTCTGCTTCACCTTTATAAATGATCGTCCAAACATTATCATCTGTAAAACGATGCTTGACTTCGACAGCCACTGAACCAGGATACTCGATCTTTGGAGAATGTAAGCGGAAGGTTACGGTGACAGCGTCAGCAGCCTCTTCAATCGCATAGGCAAACTGTTGGAGATCGTAACCTTCTAATCCGCCATGCAGATGATTCCGACCGTCATTTTGGGACAATTGATAGGTTTTGCCATTGAGAGTAAAGCGCCCTTCTGCAATCCGCCCCGCAACAGGCCCAACTGTTACGCCATAGTAGTCATTGGACTCAAATGCCTCTTGCGCATTGGCATGTCCCAAAACAATCTCCTCAAAGTGACCTTCTTGATTCGGAATACCCCAGCGGTTAATCCTAGCCCCTAAATCAGAGAATCCGATGCGGATCCCCTGCTTATTTGTCATCAGAATTTCAACAAAATCTTTGCCCCCATAACTGCCAAAGGGAACAACCTCTACTTTCATACTAGATTCCTTTCGTTGCTGGATAAATCTCACGATAGCGGGCATAGGCTTCTTCATAAGCTGCTACGCGTTCGGGAAGCGGAGAGACTACATCGGTGTATGACACAAATTGCAAGGCACAGTCTTGGATCGTCTCGAACCAACCAGCCCCATAAGCTGCCAACATGGCCGCCCCCAAACCTGGACCCTGTTCAGCCGTTAAAGTTACCACTTCCACATTAAAGATGTCTGCCTGCATTTGCAACCAGTCCTTATTTTTAGCGCCACCACCGACAGAGACGATACGTTTGAAACGCTTCCCTGCAACCTCCTGCATCAGGCGTTGCGAATCTTTCAAAGAGAAGGTAATCCCTTCTAAAACTGCCCGTGTGAAGTGCGCCTTGGTGTGAATCGCATCAATCCCAATAAAGCTGCCTCTAACCTTGGAGTCCACATGCGGTGTGCGTTCCCCAACGAGGTAAGGCGTAAACAAGAGCCCTTCGCTGCCTGCAGGAATAGCCGCAATCGGTGCCAATAATTCTGGGAAGCCTTGCTCTGTGGCAAAGGTCTTCCGATACCAGTCCAGGCTATGCCCAGCTGCCAAGGTAACCCCCATGGAGTAACAAGTCCCCTCTAAAGCATGGTTGAAGAAGTGTAGCTTCCCTTGATAATCCGGATTACCCTGTCCCTCATAGGAGAGGAAGACTCCAGAAGTCCCGATACTAGCCATGCCAATATCACTGGAAAGAATCCCCGCACCGACAGCCGCACACGCATTGTCTGCACCGCCCGCAAAGACCTTAACTTCCTTCTTAAAGCCAAAACGGTCTACAAGGTCTGGCTTAATAGTACCAATGCAGTCTGAAGCTGATACAACTTTTGGTAGATAGTCTAAAGGAATCTGAAAAGCTTCTGCCACTTCTTGAGACCAGGTTTTCTTCTCAATATCTAAAAGCAAGGTCCCTGCTGCATCTGAAAAGTCCGTATGGTAGTCGCCTGTCAAATAGAAGCTCAAATAATCTTTCGGCAAGAGAATCTGACGCGCCCGAGCCCAAATATCAGCTTCATTTTCCTGAACCCAGAGGATTTTTGGTAGGGTAAAGCCTTCCAGAGCCAGATTTCGGGTAATGCCCAAGAGGCGGTCCCCCAAAACCTCTTCAATACGACGGCATTGAGCCGTTGTACGTGTGTCATTCCACAGGATAGCTGGGCGCAACACCTCTTGATGCTCGTCCAAGAGAACCAAGCTGTGCATCTGCCCTGAAAAACTAATGCCTTCCAATTCGCTGGTAAAATCTGTTACCTTCTCAGCCAATTCATTCAAGACGCTATCACAGGCCTTGAGCCAATCGTTTGGATCCTGCTCACTATAGCCTGGCTGAGCATGAACCACGTCATAGTCTGCAGAGGACTGAGCTACTACTGTCCCCGTTTCATCTACCAAAAGCCCTTTCAATGAGCTAGTCCCCAAATCAATTCCTAAAACATAAGCCATCGCAATAATACCAAGAATAAAGAGAAAATGTCCCTAGGTCGATTTCCCTTTATGTCTGCCTTTCTTTTGATTTAAAAGAGGGAGCGGGATTGCCCCACTCCCTGCCGGTCGTTAGAATAAGTAATCATTCAATTGTGACTTGACAAGCTCGATATGGCTGGATTCCAATTTTGGATCATCATGCTTGAGCGCGTATTCTGTCAAGCTTTCAAGGTCTTCCTTGTCTGCGACAATACTTGCACCGATGCCTTCACGGAAGCTCGCATAGCGTTTTTCTTTCAAGTCTTCGAAAAAGCGATCTTCACGTAATTTAGCTGCCGCCTTCAAACCACGAGCGAAGGTATCCATACCAGCGATGTGGGCAAAGAGAAGATCATCCATTTCGTGAGATGAACGGCGAACCTTAGAGTCAAAGTTGATACCACCAGGTGCGATACCGCCATTGTCAAGGATTTGAAGCATAGCAAAGGTAGTGTCGTAGACGTTTGTCGGAAATTCATCCGTATCCCAACCAAGAAGCATATCGCCCTGATTCGCATCGATCGAACCTAGCGCGTCATAATCACGTGCCACATTCAATTCGTGCTCAAAGGTATGACCAGCCAAGGTCGCATGGTTAGCTTCAA
Source organism: Streptococcus ovuberis (assembly GCF_012396585.1). Classification (GTDB taxonomy): domain Bacteria; phylum Bacillota; class Bacilli; order Lactobacillales; family Streptococcaceae; genus Streptococcus; species Streptococcus ovuberis. Next base: position 67,200 of record NZ_JAAXPR010000002.1, on the reverse strand, counting down.
GGTTGAGTTTGAAATCCCCTTCCAGACCATGTTTCAAGATGAAGGCCATCGTAGTTGCCGCATCAAAGTCATATTGGTGTTTTGATGGTTCTTTTGGTTTTGGTTCAATCAAGAATTGTGGTTTATGCCCAATCTTTTCACCATAAGCAATCGCCATCTTGAACAAGCGCGCAATGTTATCTTGTTCAAATTTCATATCAGTGTTAAGCAAGGTTTCATATCCTTCACGGCCGCCCCAGAAGACATAGTTTTCACCCCCAAGTTTTTTAGAGATGTCCAAACCTTTTTTCACTTGCGCTGCAGCAATGGCATAAACATCAGCATTGTTAGTTGACGCTGCACCGTTGTTGAAACGTGGGTGTGAGAACATATTTGCTGTGTTCCACAACAATTTCTTACCAGTTTCTTCCATTTTTTCTTTGATATGGTCTGTGATTTCATCGAGGTTCGCAAAGAATTCCTCCAATGAATCACCAGCTGGTGCAATATCAATATCATGGAAACAGAAGTAGTCAACATCTAATTTTTCCAAGATTTCAAAGAAAGCATCCACACGGTTGTGAGCTGTTTCAAGAGGTGTTTCTCCAAACCAAGTCCGCTGGTTCGTTGGGTCACCAAATGGATCTGAACCATCTTGAGTCATGGTGTGCCAGTAAGCTAATGCAAAGCGCAAATGCTCACGCATGGTCTTGCCTTCTACCACTTCCTCAGGATTATAGTGGCGAAAAGCATAAGGATTTTTACTACCCTTGCCTTCATATTGAATCTTTTCTACATTGGGAAAATAAGCCATCTTTTTCTCCTTTATTAAAAAAATTTGATTTTGGTTTGTTAGTATGGTAAACTAACTTACATAGATAGTATAAAACTATCTCAATCATTTGTCAAGCGTTTTCAATAAAAAATTTGGCTTTTTGAATAACTTAGGTTAAACTGATATATAAGGCAGGAGGTTTTGCTATGATTACAGATAAATATTTAATACGAGAACAGAACGCGTCGCTTGTCCTCAACACCATTATTGAACACCAGCCCATTTCACGCGCGGATATTGCCAGTTACACTCAGCTCAATAAGGCAACCGTCTCTTCCATCATTACAGACTTAATTGAAAAAGAACTGATCTTCGAATCAGGTATTGGCGAATCGAGTTCAATCGGAGGCAGAAAGCCAATCTACCTGACGTTCAATGCCTATGCTGGCCTCGCCTTAGCTGTTGATGTGGGCTACAATTACGTCAGTCTAATGGTAGCCTATCTTGATGGTACAACCATCCACTCCCAAAAGATAAAGCAAACCATTGATGCCACTACTATCATCCCTAGTATTGTAGGGATAATCAAGCAAGTGATTCCATCACTCCCCCATACACCGCATAGTATTGTCGGTCTCAGTGTTGCCATTCACGGTATCGTTGTAGATAATAACATCCAGTTTTCTCCTTTTTACGATACGCAAGGAACGCAGATTTACGATGCCCTCAGCCAGGAATTTTCATTCCCTATCTATATCGAAAACGAGGCAAATCTAGCTGCCTTAGGAGAGTATACCTTCAGAGTTCAAGAAGATAATGTCATCAGCGTCAGTATTCACAGTGGTATCGGGGTTGGAATTGTCCAGGATAAAGTGCTCCAGACTGGAGCCCATGGCCATTCTGGTGAAATCGGCCACACCATTCTCTATCGAGATGGGATTCCTTGTGCCTGTGGCAACAACGGATGCTTGGAAAAATATGCCTCGAACAAGGCCATCTATGATGCCTATGCTTCACACAAAGGCCAGCCAGATGTCAATTCTGATGTGATCACTAAGAGCCTAACTGAACATGACGAGTTTACCCTCAATTTACTTGAAGAAAAAGCGGCTGAGCTTGCTATCGGTCTCAATACCCTCATCATGCTTTATGATCCAGAAGTTGTCATTATCAATAGCTCTATTTACAAGAAAAACCCTCAGTACCTGAAGGTGTTACAGAAAAATCTTAAAAGTGCCTTTACCAGGGACGTGAGCCTCACTATCAGCACCCTGGAAGATGAAGCGACCCTCTTTGGCGGTATTTCAGTTGTTACTAGCCAGTTTTTAAATCTTCCATCACTCAAATTTTTCAAAACAAAGGCGGGATAGGCGCTGATACTTCCTTTATTGCATGCAAAAAACATCAATCAAAGATAGCTTTTCAAAATATGCAACCTTGCTTTTTTCTTCGATTTCCTTTATAATGGAGGCATGAAAAAGAATTTAACCATTATTTTATTGATCTTCACCATTATCACCACTGCTGCACTGGCTCTTGCTAACCGTCAGTATGTCGAAGTGAATTATCTCTTTGGATACTTTCGCATGCCGCTTATCCTTCTGATTTTGGTTTCGGTTGCTCTAGGGATTTTAATCCAGTTTCTTTTGGCCTTTCCTAAAAATATGGCTAATGCCCGCCAGCTTAAACAGATCAAGCGCGAGATGGAAGACGTCCAACGTGCCATTAAAACACCAACAAAATCTATCTCTGCCATTGACAGCGACACCCAAACGGATTAATCCGTGCAGGAAATAGGCCTGCTGAGTCCCTCTCTAATCCCCTGATGTGTGCCTAGTGAAATAGCTATTGTTATTCTACTAGACACATCAGGGGATTTTTATCTGTCACCAAACAAATCAGTAGAGGGGAAAGAGAGAGTATATAGCTCTATTTAGAACGCTCTCAATCCGACATCACCGATTATAATTATCACCAGAGCAGTAAGGATAGATAAACTCATAAATCCTCAAAACGGAACACTTATCGTTCCAAGCAAAAGATCAAACTGTTGCGTAAGCTTATACTATTTCACTATACACTTGATAAAGAAATGTTCAATAGTGCATAATACTTTTCTTATTCTTCATTGGGGTACACCACCCCTAATTGCCGACGACACTCATCTAACAACTCCATAACCTCCAAGCTAGCGTCTAAAGTTAGATCGCCCTGAAGTTGACCTCTTTTTATTTCTTCAGCTACTAAATCAGCCTGCCTCAGTAAGAGCAAGTCATGCTTCGCACGATAGGTTTCCCGTTGTCTGCCATAAATTTCCGCCTGCTTGGCCATATGGAAATCCTGCACCAGGAGTGTCCCTTCTTCACCAAAGATTAACAAGTGCTCCCCACGAGAGCCATTAATGCCAATCATCAATTTAGCGGTAAAGTCACCATAATCCAAACAAATCTCTTCGTTGAGATCAACACCTGTATCAGCCAAGTCTCCTTGACAAGTCAGAGATTTTGGCAAGCCAAAGAGCTCATAAGCATACCGAAGGGCATAGACACCAATATCCATGACCGCTCCACCAATCAGGTCCCGCTCTATCAAACGAGGTCTTGGATAGGTCCAAATCATAGGCAATGAATAAGCGATTTCGACAGCTTGAACCTTACCCAAACGGCCGCGTTTAATCCAAGTTTTCACCTGCTTGGCCACATCATTGTGCCAAGTCCACATGGCTTCAGAGACATAAACTCTTTTTTCCTTGGCCAACACCATAACCTCTTCTGTCTCTTTAGCGTTTACAGTAAAAGGTTTCTCGCAAAGGACTGGCTTACCGTATGAAATGCAAGCTCTCATATATTCTGCATGCTTGTCAGCTGTCACTGCAATATAAACACCATCAATGTCTGGCTCCTTAAGGAAGGCGTCTAACTCTTCGTAGACTTTTCCTCCAAATCGCTCCGTAAAGGTTCGGGCACGCTTAGTTGTTCGATTCCAGACAGCCATAATCACGTGATTCTCTGACTGTTCAAATTCAAGAGCCATTTGCTCAGCAATCCAGCCACAGCCGATGAAACCCCATTTAAATTGATCTCCCATTATTTTTCGTCCTTTATTCAAAGAAAAAACGGTGAATAAGCTTGTCTTTTCTGCAAAGCCTAGCAAATATTCTACCGTTTTTCCAGATTATTCAGTTGTAGTGGTTTGCAGTTTTTCTTTTTCCTTACCGTATTCCACAAGCTCATCTGCTTCAACGAATTTCACATCGATTGGAATAACAGAATCAATTTTTTCACCTTCAATTGATTTCACAAGATTTTTGATAACTTGCACACCGATATTATAAGCATCTTGATCGACAATGGCTGTGATACGACCATCAGCGATTCCTTTTTCCCAAGTCGGGGTGTAGTCGAAACCAAAGTGAAGGATTTCGCCAGCTTTTCCTTGAGAAGAGATAGCTTCCATAACACCTACGTCTGGGCCTTCAGATCCCATTGAGAAGACCAGTACCAAATCTTTGTTAGAGGTGATTTGTCCTTCCAATTGTTCTTTGGAAACAGCGGCTTGGTCTCTATCTTGGATGGTCTCAAGATACTTAAAGTTCTTAGCATCTTCACCCATGACTTCTTCAAAGCCTTCTTTGATCCCTTTTTCACGGTTGATCATTGTTGGCATAGCACGGTCAACCGTTACAAAGGCGATTGAACCTTTTGTGATGCCTTTTTCTTTCAGGCGTTTTGCACCTTGACGGCCCAATTCTTGACCTGCTTGAATATTATCTGTCCCAACGTAGGCTGTACGGTCAGCAGGATCATCCAAGTCACCGTCAAAGGTAATCACAGGGATACCAGATTCACCAGCTTGCTTGATTGGGTTTTTAAACATGTTGGCTTCGATCGGAGCAATGGCAATACCTGCTGCCTTGTTAGCTACCGCTTCGTTAATAAAACCGATATGTTTTTCATTCTTTTGAGCTTCTGCAGGAGGTGACGTTTTAACAATCAAGTCGTAACCAAGTTCTTTAGCGGTATCTTCTGCACCTTTACGCATTGGGTTCCAATAAGCGCCAATATCCACAACCGGGATGAAGTAAAGGGTTTTGTTACCAGCTTCACCGCCTTCTGCGCTACCACCTTCTGAACTGCCAGAGCCAGAAGAACATCCAGTGATAACTAGCAAGAGCGCTAGAAGTGCCATCAACGTTTTGAAAATCTTTTTCATGATTTTCCTCCTTTGTTTTTTTTACATTTTATAAATAAGGATAGTTCCTTAAGTCATAAATCACTTATTTTTCAACCTTACGGCGAATATAGTCAATAATAATAGAGAAGACGATAACGATACCTGTGACAGCTTGTTGCATGAAGGCATTAATCCCAAGAATCGCCAGACCATTGTTAAAGATTTGGAGGGTAAAGATACCAACGATAGCACCCCCAATCGTACCGACACCTCCGCTGAATTGGGTTCCACCCATGATTGGTGCCGCCATGGCTAGGAGGTCAAGACCTTGCCCTTCGTTTGGTCCACCAACATTCAAGTTACTCATCAACAAGATCCCTGCCAAGGCAGCTAGAGCCCCCTCAATGGCAAAGACTTTAATGACATGCTTATCTGTCTTAATCCCAGAAAGACGAGCAACTTCAGCGTTAGAACCAATCGCATAACAATTGCGTCCAAAGCGTGTATTTTTCATAACATAGGCAAAGATAGCTACTAACACGGCAAAGATAATCGTATTGCTGTAGATAACATTGCCAACTACTTTTGTTGTCGCAATCTTAGCAAACCAATCTGGAGTCCCTGTCACATAAATACCATTAGTCACAAACATGATAATCCCGCGGATAATATAGTTAGTCCCTAGAGTCAGGATAAAGGCTGGCAGGTTCATCTTCTTGATTAGGATTGCATTGATAACCCCGAACAAGACACCGATTAATAAGCAGATCGGAATGACTAAAAACGGCCCCATACCTTTAGTCGATAGGTAAACTGCAACAGTTCCGCAGAAGGCTGCAATTGAAGCGATAGACAAGTCCACGTAACCAGTAATCAAGATCATGGTGTAAGCAATGGTCAGGATTCCGACTGGTGGAATTTGCCTAAAGAAGTTCCCGATATTTCCTTCCGTAAGGAACATAGGGCTAGCAAATGAGAAATACACAAACAGGATGATCAGCATCAGGTAAACTGAGTGTTTGAGTAATAATGATTTAAGATCTAAGTTTTTCAACATCTTTAAATTCCTTTCACTTCAGCCGTGGCATAGGTCATGATTGCTTCTTGAGTAAAGGCATTTTTGTCCCTTAATTCTCCTGTTAAGCGTCCTTCGCTCAATACGTAAATGCGGTCGCAAATTCCCATCAATTCTGGAATCTCACTAGATACCACGATGATTCCCTTGTTTTCCTTTGTCAGGTTATTGATAATGGCATAAATTTCACTTTTAGCACCAATGTCAATCCCTTTTGTCGGTTCATCAAAAATATAGATTTCGCTATCGGTATTTAACCATTTTGCTAAAACAACTTTTTGCTGATTTCCCCCGGACAGAGAAGAAACAGGATTTTGAATATTTGACGTTTTGATTTTTAAGGCTTCTACAAATTTTTCAGTTGTTTGCCGTTGTTCTTTATGATTTAAGATGGCACCTGTCTCAGCAGCCATGTTGACATTCTCATTGATAGACAGGCCAAGCGCAACCCCTTGTTGCTTACGGTCTTCTGTCAGTAAGCAAATCCCTTGAGCGATGGCATCTACTGGACTGGAAATGGAGATTTCTTGCCCGCGTAACTTGATACTGCCGGTGTAGCCTTTATCTGCTCCAAACAAGAGCCTCATAATCTCTGTCCGGCCACTCCCCACCAAACCAGCAAAGCCAATCACCTCTCCTCGCCGGAGTTTAAAACTGATATCTTTCAAAAAATCACGTTGATCAGACAAATGATCAACTTCTAAGATGTACTCTCCAATAGCAGTCTCTCTAGTCGGATAAAGATTTTCCAGCGAACGTCCTACCAGTTTTTGGATAATCTGCTCATCTGTCAAATCCTCAACAGCATCCGTGCTGATATAGGTCCCATCCCGCAGAATAGTGATACGGTCACACAATTCCTTGATTTCTTCCATCCTATGAGAGATGTAAATACTTGAGATTCCTTTGCCTTTCAAAGCTCTGATGATGATAAAGAGAACCTCAACATCCTTGTCAGACAGAGAGGTTGTTGGCTCATCGAAAATGATGACCTTTGCATTCATGCTCAAAGCTTTTGCAATCTCAACCAATTGTTTGCCTGCTGTAGGAAGAGAACTAACCAAGTCGGTCGGCTTGAATTTCACCCCAATCAAATTGAGGATATTTTGAGTATCTTCATAGAGCTTTTTATAGTCTACGATGCCCAGCTTTTCATTGATATAAGGCAGACGACCCATGTAGACATTTTCAGCAACGCTGAGTGGCTCTGCAAGGTTAAACTCCTGATGAACAAAACCAATTCCAAGTTCTGCCGCTTGAAGAGGAGTGAGGTGATCGATACTCTGTCCATCAAAAATGACTTCTCCTCGGTCTTTAGGGATAACGCCTCCCAGGATATTCATCAGGGTTGACTTACCAGCACCATTCTCACCCATCAAGGCATGGATTTCTCCGACCTTAACATCGAACGAAACATCCTTCAAGACTTGAACAGGGCCAAATGATTTGTCAATCCCTTTCATCGATAATAACGTTGTCATCTGATCACCTACTCCTCTCTTTCTGTGTATCTGAAATAATCAAACTTAGCCGCTTCATCATAACCGCTATAATCAATAGCCATCATACCGACAAAAGCACCCGTAAAGAAACCACCATAGGTCTGATTCACATAATCATCTGAAAGAATCTTCGCATCTAACTCAACTGGGATAATCTGCCAATCTTGACCGTCAAAGGAGTAGGCATACCGATAATATTCCTTATCCACGATAGTCTTCATATAGATGTATTCCACTTCTTCCGGTACTACGATGTAATCCTTGTGGAGGTAGGAATTCAGGTTGCCACGGTCCATCTCAAGAATATCCAAGACACGACCTTTTTCCTCATCCCAAGTAATAGCGAGCATCGACCAGTGTTTAGAGTTGTAAAGATTGACCAGACCTGCCAACTGTTGGTAGGTATCTGGACTGAAGCTCACCTTTGTCTCTGCTTCAAAGTGGAAGGCCTGCCAACGTCTCGCAACCAAAGAGGAATCGTGCAGATTAGACGGTGACCCCTGACCTTTCAAGACCAGGTGATCGTCCTCGATTGTTCCCATTTTTTCAGTAAAGGGCACGCGCAGCGTATTAAAATCAATTCCTAAATCTTGCTCTATAAAGTCATCGAAAATGTTAACCTTGCGGTCTACGCCATCTTCCTTCAAAGCTTTAGGCCCCTCGACTATCAGGTTACCTTGTTTGCCACCAACGATGTAGGGCCACTTGTCTTGGTCCCACTCAACCCGCTGAATGGCAGTCTCACGGCCAAGTGTACACCACCCTCTCGGGTCACGGATAGACTCTGTGGCATGATGCCACGGTCTACCCGTTAGATGTGCAAAGAACCATTCACCATCCGGTGTATCTACCAGAGCTCCATGGCCGCATTTTTGAAGAGGATTCAACGGAGAATCGTAGGCTGTCAAGAAAACCTCTGGTTGCGACTCGTAAGGACCAAACAAATCCTTACTCCGGGCAACCACTTCTTGGTGACTGTAAACTGTTCCACCTTCTGCACAGAAGAGGTAGTAATAGTCATCAATACGATAGATATGCGGTCCTTCAACCAATTTAACATCGGTTCCACCCCAGATAATCTTTGCTGTTTCGGGCAGTAATTTCTGGCTTTCTGGATCATATTCGGTCAACTTGATGCCGTGGAAAGGATGATTCCAGGGTCTATGATCCCATTCCATCTGAACCAAATATTTCTTGCCGTCATTGTCATGAAAGAGCGAAGCATCAAAACCAACACCATTTAACGGAATCGGTTTTGACCACGGGCCACGGATGTCCTCAGCTGTTGTCAAATAATTGATACAGTCCTTAAATGGCCCTTCAACAACTTTCACATCGGTGAATATCAACCAGAACTTGCCATCAGCATAACTGAGGTCAGGAGCCCAAATCCCTCCAGAATCTGGATTACCTTTCATGTCCAAGTGTTCAACCGTTGAAAGCGGGTGAGCAATCAATTCCCAATTCTGCAAATCCTTCGACTCGTGAATCTGTACTCCTGGGAACCATTCAAAGGTCGAATTGGCGATATAATAAGTGTCCTCTACCCGAATAATGGATGGATCTGCATTGAATCCCTTTATAACTGGATTGAGAAGTTTCATTAGCATTACCTCAAATTTTGATCCTAAATTAACATCTAGCCTTATAACATGCGACGATAAATCTGAACAACATCCTCTTTTTCAAGTTTGACAAATCCACCGATTGTCCCGGAACGTCCATTGCCATAGACACAACGTTCTGCCATCTTTTCAATATCTTCTTCTCTGGCTCCTAAGTCAGCAAAGGTAGCTGGCATGCCGATAGATTTTAGAAAAGCTCTAAAGCGTTCGATTCCTTCAAGCGCTGTACGTTCTGGGTTTTCAAAATCCATTTGACAGCCCCAGACACGTGTAGCTAGTTGCGCAAAACGCATGATGCCATTCTTGTAAACGTAAGACATCCAGGCTGGGAAAACAACTGCCAAGCCAGCACCGTGGATACAGTCATATTCTGCTGATAGCTCGTGTTCAATGTCATGACTGGCCCAATCTTGTTGGCGACCAACACCGCAAGAATTATTGTGGGCCATCATCCCTGTCCACATGATATTGGCCCTTGCCTCATAATCGTTTGGATTAGCAATAACCTTTGGCGCTTCATTGATTATAGCCAACAAGTGACCTTCAATCATACGATCTGTCGCTTCAACCTGCTTGGTATTGGTAAAATAACGTTCCAACAAGTGGGCCATGATATCCGTGATACCTGCTGCTGTATGGTAGGCAGGCAAGGTCTCTGTCAAGGCTGGATTCAAGATGGAAAATACAGGTCTTAGCCCTTCACCACTAGCACCGCGCTTATACATACCATCTTCTTTGGTAATCACTGAATCTGGCGAGCCTTCAGAACCCGCTGCAGCGATGGTTAAGACAGTCGCTATTGGAAGAGCCATATCTTTTTCAACGACCTTTCCTGAATAAAAATCCCAAAAATCGCCATCATACTTAGCCCCTGCAGCAATAGCCTTAGCAGAATCGATAGCACTTCCACCACCGACAGCTAGGACAAAGTCAACATTTTCCTGTTTGCAAAGCTCAATTCCTTGGTAAACCAAGCCGTCTCTCGGATTCGGCTGAGCGCCGCCCAACTCGACAAATGCGATATCCTGGGCACTTAGAGATGCTTTCACTCGATCTAGTAAGCCAGATTTTACTACACTTCCACCGCCATAATGAATCAAGACCTTGGTCCCACCGAAACGTTTCACATACTGTCCCGTTTCTAACTCTTGGTCCCTACCGAAGGCAAAATAGGTTGGTGCATAAAAGGTAAAATTCTCCATAGGATTTCTCCTTTAGGTTTGTTTGTTTGTTAAACTAACTATAGTATATACTATGCCTTTTATTTTGTCAAGCGTTTTCACAAAAAATATTTTGGAAAAATTTTAGCCTATAAAATGTTATTAATTGCTCTCTATCTATTTACATTTTAATCCCTTTCAGGTATAATACCCTTAACGGATAAGTAGTTTGTCCTTTTCTTTCAGAAAATCTGCGGTCGTTGCGAGCAGATAGAAAAGCCAGATGAAATTCTACCGTGTTTACAATTCAATATCAATCAAGGCACAAGTGCGAAGCTGGATGGAACCGCGTTAGACAACGCTCCAGCAGGTTACTTGTGCCTATTTTTTATCAAGGAGGACATCCCATGTTAGACATTAAAAAAATCCGCGCGGACTTTGACGGCGTCGCTAACAAATTAGCCAGCCGTGGGGTCGAAGCAACTACCATTGCCAGCCTCAAGGACTTGGACGAAAAACGCCGGGAGCTCTTGGTTGTTTCAGAAGAAAAAAAAGCTGAGCGCAATACCGTTTCTGCGGAAATCGCCCAAGCCAAACGCAATAAAGAAGCAGCTGACGACAAGATCGTTGCCATGCAGACTCTCTCTGCGGAAATCAAAACCATTGACGCTGAGCTAGCCCAGATTGAAGAGCAGGTAACGGCTATCATCACCACCATTCCCAATACACCACACGACAGCGTTCCTGTCGGAGCTGACGAGGAAGACAATGTGGAAGTGCGTCGCTGGGGGACACCACGAACCTTTGACTTTGAGCCGAAGGCCCACTGGGATCTAGGCGAAAACTTGGACATTTTGGACTGGGAGCGTGGCGCAAAGGTCACAGGTAGCCGCTTCCTCTTCTATAAGGGCCTTGGAGCTCGTTTGGAGCGCGCACTCTATAACTTCATGCTGGACGAGCACAATGCCGAAGGCTATCAAGAGATCATCACACCATACTTGGTCAATCGTGACTCTATGTTTGGGACTGGGCAGTATCCTAAATTCAAGGAAGACACCTTTGAAATCGCAGACGACGAGCGTCCGCTGGTGCTGATTCCGACAGCCGAAGTGCCTCTGACCAACTTCTACCGCAACGAAATCATCGACGGCAAGGACCTGCCAATCTACTTCACTGCTATGAGCCCATCTTTCCGTTCTGAAGCAGGCTCAGCTGGTCGTGACACCCGTGGTCTCATCCGCCTTCACCAATTCCACAAGGTGGAGATGGTCAAATTTGCCAAGCCAGAAGAGTCTTACGACGAATTGGAAAAAATGACAGCTGACGCTGAAAACATCCTCCAAAAACTAGGCCTTCCTTACCGTGTGCTTGCCCTCTGCACAGGCGACATGGGCTTCTCAGCTGCTAAGACCTACGACTTGGAGGTCTGGATTCCAGCCCAAAATGCCTACCGTGAAATTTCCAGCTGTTCAAATACGGAAGATTTCCAAGCCCGTCGTGCTCAAATCCGTTACCGTGACGAAGCAGATGGCAAGGTCAAACTCCTTCATACCTTGAACGGCTCTGGCCTTGCAGTCGGTCGTACCGTAGCAGCCATCCTTGAAAACTACCAAAACGAAGATGGCTCTGTCACCATTCCAGAAGTCCTACGTCCTTACATGGGTGGGATTGAGCGCATTGAGCCTTAAATAACAAAAAACGGATGATTAACTCAATCCGTTTTTTTACTCGCTTCATAATAGGGAAGTAACCGATGAAACATAGAGGCCAGTTGCAAGACAACTTTTTCTCGTGATCGGTCTACCTGCAAGGGAAAATCGGTTTTCACCAAGACCTTACGGACAAGCCCTGTTCTGACCTGCTCCTGCAATAGGCGACGGTTTGCTTCTGTCGCTTCTACTCGCTCACTCACCCCATCCTTCTGGACCCAGTAATAGATTCCTTCTTGGACAGGGATCTCAAGCACCTGATTTTGTTTAGAGAGGCTTGTTTCTGATTTCTTACGCTCCACAAAGCTGACCTCCACAGCAATTCCCCAGTCTTCTGACTGTCCATACAAGCGAATAGCCAGGGCCACATCATCTCTTGCATCAGAGGGCAGGCGGTAATAGACCAAAAAATGCGGTCGGCAGATTTGCGCCTGATTCATCCACTGGCTGACTTGCTCCATTTGAAAGGGGGCAATCCGTTTTTCCAATTCCCGTCCCAGCTGACCAAATTCTTTTCTGGCTTCTTGAGCAAGAAGGCGGGTCCTTTTCATCTCTTCGCTCATCTCTCCCGCCTTTTCAGGCTTGATATATTTGAAGCCTTGATAGGCTAAGTAAATTTCTACTTTCTCTAACATACCATTCCCCTATTGCCTCTCCCTTTCTTTAAGCATAACAAGACTTCTTCCAATCGTCAACAACTAAGCCATACCAGCCCTATCAAACTCCCATAAAAGCAAACCAAGCTTTAAGCTCTGATGAATTTCCCCTAGGATATTGAACGTTTTATTTTCCCAAAAGAAGAGCTTCCAAGAATTAGCTTATACTGACCATGGCCTTCAAAAAAAGATTGCTTTTGAACAATCTTTTAAAATTTACGAAAACGGGCATAGCGCTGATCTAACATTTCTTCTACAGACAGGGCTTGTAAGGCCTGTAATTCTTCTATAAGCGCTGCTTTCATATCCTGAATGAGTTCTGACCCAAAACGACCGCGCTCGGAAATCACCTGGTCCACCACTCCCATTTTGAGGAGTTCGTAAGAGGTGATCTTCATGAGCTCCGCTGCTTCCATAGCCCGACTACCATCCTTCCACAAGATCGAGGCAAAGCCCTCTGGTGACAAAACAGCGTACATGGAATTTTCCAGCATCCAGACCCGGTCCGCAACAGCTAGGGCCAAGGCACCACCAGATCCCCCTTCTCCGATGATAATGGCGATAATGGGGACCTTCAAACCACTCATTTCCATGAGATTGCGAGCAATGGCTTCCCCCTGTCCACGCTCCTCCGCACCAACACCAGGATAGGCTCCAGCCGTATTGATGAAGGTAATAACTGGACGTCCAAATTTCTCTGCCTGCTTCATGAGACGCAAAGCCTTGCGGTAGCCTTCTGGATGGGGCTGGCCAAAGTTACGCTCCAAGTTATCTTGAAGATTTTTTCCCTTTTGAATCCCAATCAATGTTACGGGCTGACCTGCCAGAAAACCAACACCACCAACGATGGCACCATCATCACGGAAATTACGGTCTCCGTGAAATTCCATAAAATCATCCAAGATGAAGTTGGCATAGTCCAGGCTCGTCAAACGACTCTGGTCCCTAGCCTGTTTAATAATCTGTGCTATTTCACTCATTTGGTACCTCCGTGTAGCTGCAAGAGCTTCCCAATCGTCTCTCGCAAGTCTTGGCGTTTGACAATGGCATCGATAAAACCATGTTCCTGCAAGAATTCAGCCTTTTGGAAGTCATCTGGTAAGGTCTCTCGTACCGTGCTTTCAATCACACGACGACCTGCAAACCCAATCAGAGTCTGAGGCTCTGCCAAAATGACATCCCCTTCCATGGCAAAACTAGCTGTTACACCACCCGTTGTAGGATCCGTCAAAATGGTCAGGTAGAAAAGACCTGAGTTAGAATGGCGTTTAACTGCTGCTGAAATCTTAGCCATCTGCATGAGAGACATAATGCCTTCCTGCATCCGAGCACCACCAGAAGCTGTAAAGAGGACCACTGGCAGTCCTTCTTTTGTAGCCAGTTCAAAGAGACGGGTAATCTTTTCCCCCACAATGGTCCCCATAGAGGCCATGATGAAGTTAGCATCCATGATCCCAAGAGCACAGGTCTGCCCCTTAATCTGAACAAGACCTGTCACCACCGCTTCATCTAGGCCTGTTTTTTGGCGGGTTTTAGCCAATTTCTCCTTATAACCAGGAAAATGCAGCGGATCCTTGGTCTCAAGACCTGTAAAGTATTCCTCAAAAGTTCCTTCATCCCCAATCAGCTGCAGGCGCTCCTTGGCCGAAATCCGGAAATTATAGGAACAGGATGGACAGGTCTTATCAAGTCCTAGATCCTTTTGATAAATAATCTGTTTACAAGCTGGACACTTATCAAATAGTTGGTCTGGAACCTCAGGCTTTGTCTGAGACTGGGCATGGCCCAGCGAACGATTTGGATTAATACGGATGTATTTTTCCTTCCTTGAAAACAATGCCATAACATCTCCTTTTAAACGAGGAGACCCAAACTCCTATCCAGAGACTGAGAAGCAATCTCCCTTAAGACATCTGGGTCCTCTCTTTTTAATCATTTCCCTTTTGGTAGTTGGGGAGAAAGCTTTCCATCAAGTAGGCTGTATCATAATCCCCAGCAACCACCTTAGGATCTGAAATCAAATCTAATTGAAAATCTACATTGGTCACAACACCGTCAATCTCTAGTTCATAAAGAGCCCTCTGCATCTTCATCAGAGCCTCAAAACGATTGGAGCCATGAACGATAACCTTGGCAATCATGGAATCGTAATATGGCGGAATGGTGTAGCCTGGATAGACTGCTGAATCTACGCGTAAGCCTACACCACCACTCGGCAGATAGAGGTCTGTAATTTTCCCTGGACTTGGTGCAAAATTGAAGGTTGGATTTTCCGCATTGATCCGACACTCGATCGCGTGGCCTGTGATGGTCACATCTTCCTGAGTGACAGACAAGGGTTCACCTGCCGCAATCTTAATCTGCTCCTTGACAATGTCCACGCCTGTCACAAACTCCGTCACAGGGTGCTCTACTTGGACGCGGGTGTTCATCTCCATGAAGTAGAATTCGCCCTTTTCCTCGTCCAGAAGAAATTCGATGGTTCCTGCGTTTTCATAGCCGACAGACTCCGCTGCTCTTACTGCCGCTTGACCAATCTTAGTGCGCATGGTTTTCCCAATAACAATAGACGGCGCTTCTTCTAAAACTTTCTGGTTATTCCGCTGGAGGGAACAATCTCGCTCACCGAGATGAATGACATTGCCGTAGCGGTCTGCCAAAATCTGAACCTCGATATGACGCGCGGGATAGACCACGCGCTCCATGTACATGGCTCCGTTACCAAAGGCTGCCTTAGCTTCTGACGAAGCTGACTCAAAGGCAGGCACAAGATCTTGAGCCTTTTCGACCTTACGAATCCCTTTACCACCGCCACCAGCTGACGCCTTGAGCATGACTGGATAGCCGATTTTCTCCGCAATGGCTAGAGCCTCCTCAGCAGAGAAGACCTCTCCATCTGAACCAGGAATGACAGGAACACCAGCCTTGATCATCTCGGAACGGGCATTGATCTTATCTCCCATGGTATCCATGACGGCACCAGATGGGCCAATAAACTGAATGCCTACCTCTTCACACATGGTCGCAAACTTGGAATTTTCACTTAAAAATCCAAACCCAGGGTGAATAGCTTCTGCACCTGTCACAACTGCAGCAGATAAAACGGCGTTGATATTCAGATAGGAGTCGATCGATTTGGCAGGTCCGACACAAATCGCCTCATCTGCCAAGAGCACATGAAGGGCGTCTTTATCCGCCTGCGAATAAATCGCCACCGTTTCAATTCCCAATTCTCTCGCTGCACGAATAATCCGTACCGCAATTTCGCCACGGTTGGCGATTAAGATTTTTTTGAACATACTTTTCTCTCTTTATGGCAGTTTCTGCTAAGACAGCTATCCTAGCCAAAGGTTTCCAATGAACACTTTTCCATCGCAGTAGCTGTTGGGGCGTTCACTTCGCTATGCTTGTGACCAACCTGCTCCTTTTCCGATTTTCAGACTCGCACCTTCCAGAGTCACTTCACTGACTCTGGAAGTCTTGCGGGGATAGGACAACGACATCGAACCGATTTCTGTATTCTCGCTTTCTAACTTTCATGCTCGAACCTTAAGACTGGGACAAAAGTCCCGGTCTCTCCATGTTATTATCATAACGTCAGCAAGACGCAGTGGTTGAGTGGGTTCTAATACGCTGATGTCATCAGCTGAACAGCCCTCAAAATTGTGGCGAGCCTTACTCGCTCTATCCAAAACCTCAAACAGCAATCTTTAGGCTGTTTGAGCTGCGTGGAGGTGGGCTAACGACTCATCGAACCCTTCGGGTTACCGATTTTTGTATTCTCGCTTTCTGACTTTCAGGATCGAACCTTAAACAGTCCACTGGACTGTTTAAGTCCCAATCGCAAAGGTCAGCGTGCCACTCGCAGCCAGCTTGCCATCGACTTCGGCTTTGGCTTCAACGACTGCAATCGTGCCACGGCGTTTGACAAAGGTCGCCGTCATGACGAGCTGATCTCCGGGAACGACTTGTTTTTTGAACTTGACCTTGTCCATACCGGCGTAAAAGACCAACTTGCCCTTGTTTTCAGGTTTTGATAATTCAAGAACACCTGCCGTCTGGGCCAGTGCTTCCATGATGAGGACACCCGGCATGACTGGGTATTCAGGAAAATGCCCATTGAAAAAGGGTTCATTGATGGTCACGTTTTTCACTGCGACAATCGTATCGTCTGTCATCTCCAGTACCCGATCCACCAAGAGCATCGGGTAGCGGTGAGGCAGCGCTTCTTTAATCTGGTTTATATCCATCATTTGATGCGCACCAATCCTTGTCCAAATTCTACTACATCTTCATTATAGACCAAAATTTCTGTCACCACGCCATCACGCGGAGCTGGAATCTCATTCATGACCTTCATAGCTTCAATGATAACAAGCGTTTGGCCTTTTTTCACACTATCTCCAACTGCCACAAAGGCTGGCTTGTCCGGAGCTGGCGACAGGTAGGCCACACCGACGAGCGGGCTCTCCACCACTTCCCCTTCGGCTTGTGCTGTTGGAACAATAGCAGAGCTAGCAGTCGCAGGCTTATCTAGGGAAACGACTGGCGTTTGCGCTTGAGGGGCAGCATTAGCCACCGTAGGCTGAGCAACTGGTGTCACGGCCAAAGCGCTACCTTCATTTTTACTAAAGGCAAGCTCATCGCTGCCATTCTTATAAGAAAATTCACGGAGACTTGAACTGTCAAACTGTGCCATCAAGTCTTTAATTGCTGCTAATTCCATTAGCCCTCCCATTTCTTAAATGCAATGACTGCATTGTGACCACCAAAGCCAAAGGTATTGGAAATGGCGTAATGGATTGCCATTTCACGCCCTTGTCCGTAAATCACATCTGCTTCAATATCATCTGATAATTCGTTTGTTCCCGCAGTCATTGGCGCATAGGAGTTACGCATGGCCTCAACAACAGCAATTGCCTCGACAGCTCCAGCGGCACCGAGCAAATGACCTGTAAAGGACTTGGTTGACGAAACAGGTGTATTTTTACCAAATACGGAAACAATTGCCTGACTCTCACCCTTTTCATTGGCAGGAGTGGAGGTCCCATGAGCATTGATGTAGTCCACATCTGCTGGCTCGATGCCTGCTTCTTTGAGCGCCAATTTCATCGCCTTTATGGCTCCCAATCCTTCTGGATGTGGCGAGGTCATGTGGTGGGCATCACAGGTATTGCCATAACCCACGATTTCCGCCAAGATTGTCGCCCCACGTTTTTGGGCATGTTCCAGACTTTCTAAAACCAGAACACCTGCACCTTCACCCATGACAAAGCCATTGCGTTCCTTGTCAAAAGGAATCGACGCACGAAGCGGGTCTTCGGTCGTTGACATAGCGGTCAAGGCCTGGAAACCGCCGATGGCAAATGGTGTAATCGCTGCTTCTGAACCGCCAGCCAGCATGACATCTTGGAAGCCGAATTTAATTTCACGAAAAGCATCCCCCAAGGCATTATTAGACGATGCACAGGCAGTAATCACACACTTGCAGACCCCATTGGCACCAAACCGCATGGCGATATTCCCTGCTGCCATGTTTGGTAGGGCTTTTGGCAGAGCCATCGGGCGAATCCGCTTAGGACCCTTGGTGTTCATTCGCTCCACTTGTTGCTCGATTTCTAAAATGCCACCGATACCTGTCGACAAAATCACCCCAAAACGGTCTCTATCCAAAGTGTCCGGCGTCAAGCCTGCATTGGTGACTGCTTCTTCTGCCGCATAGAGAGCATAGAGCGAGTAGTCATCGTAGCGATTGGTGTCTTTTTTCGTAAAGTATTTGTCAAAAGGGAAATCCTTGATTTCCGCAGCATTATGGACACTGTATTCGCTCGTATCAAACTTGCTAATCTTGCCAATACCGACCTTGCCTGTATACAGGCTGTTCCAAAATTCTTCTGGCGTGTTCCCGATTGGGGAGGTAATGCCGTATCCTGTGACGACGACACGATGGGTTTTTGTCATGGTGTTCTCCTTTTTGAACTGTACGATTTTTACAACTGTCACATCAATGAAACGCAGTGGCTGAGTGCGTCAAGGCGTTTGCGCCTTGACGGCGAGAAATCGTGAGTTGCACAGCTCAAACAGCCTAAAGATGGCTGTTTGAGGTTGTGGATAGAGCGAGCAAGGCTCGCCACAATCGTCAGGGCTGTTTAGCCGATACCATCAGCTTTCCCCCCTACTCAACTGTATTCTCATTGCATGGTCAAGCCACCATCAATGGCAATCACTTGACCGGTGAGGTAGTCTTGACTGGCCAGAAAGACTGCCACATCAGCCACTTCCTCCGCCTGTCCAAAGCGTTTCATTGGGATTTGTCCCAGCATCGCTTCTTTGATTTTATCTGCCAACACAGCTGTCATATCCGACTCGATAAAGCCTGGGGCAATGGCATTGACACGCACATTGCGACTTGCCACTTCCCGTGCGATGGACTTGGTCAAACCAATCATACCCGCCTTCGAGGCTGCATAGTTAGCCTGACCGGCATTGCCCACGAGACCAACCACGCTCGAGAGGTTGATAATCGCCCCCTCACGTGCCCTTGTCATAGGTTTTAGGACAGCTTGAGTCATGTTGAAGGCCCCTGTTAGGTTGATTTTGAGGACGCTGTCAAAGTCCTCTTCTGTCATCCGCATAGCCAGCCCATCCTTGGTAATACCGGCATTGTTGACCAGAATGTCCACACTTCCCAGCTCTTCGATGGCTCTATCAACCATTTGCTTGGCCTGCGCTTGACTGGAAATGTCTCCTGAAATGCTCACCACCTTGACACCGTAGGGCTCAAAGGCAGCCAGCGTTTCTGCTGGAATCTCCCCACGACCGTTGATTACGACATTGGCTCCCAGACTGGCAAATTTATGGGCAATCGCCAAGCCAATACCACGTGTTGAACCAGTAATAAACACATTTTTCCCTTGTAATTTCAAAGTATTATCCTCCAATATTTTCTAATAATTTTTCTAAATCAGTTAATGTTTCAATTGATTGACAAGCTAATGTCTTGTCCATTTTTTTGATAAAGCCACTCAAGACCTTACCTGGACCAATTTCAATGACCTTAGTCATTCCTAATGCTTTCAAGGTTTCTATAGACTCATAAAACCGAACCGGCTCCATTACCTGACGAGCCAACAAACTAGGAATGGCCTCTTTTGCCATGACAGCGGCCTCTGTGTTGCCAACTACTGGAACCTCTGGTTCCATAAAGGTGACCTTGGCTAACTCTTCGGCGAGTCCCTGACTGGCAGGTGCCAAAAGAGCGGTATGAAAGGGACCAGATACATTGAGTGAAATCATCCGCTTAACTCCCGCCTCCTTGAGGTAGGCAACTGCCTGGTCCACTGCTTCTACAGTACCACCAATGACAATCTGTCCCGGTGTATTGTAGTTAGCTGGACCGACATAGCCTTTATAAAGCGCCTTTTGACAAGCATCTTCGATGATAGAAGCCTCTGTATTCATGATAGCCATCATCTTCCCACTCCCTGCTGGAGCAGCCGTCTCCATCAACTCACCCCGCTTGGCGATCAAGGTTACAGCATCTGAAAAAGAAATGGCCCCCGCAGCCACCAAGGCTGAATATTCTCCCAAGGATAAACCTGCAACCATATCCGGTTTAATCCCATTTTGCTCCAATAGGCGGTAAATCGCTATCGAAGTCGTCAAAATAGCCGGTTGCGTGTAACGCGTTTGATTAAGCTTAAGCTCATCACTATCAATCAGCTCTCGCACGTCATAGCCCAAAATCTGGCTAGCCTCATCAAAGGTGGCCTTGACAATCGGGTAGGCGTCGTACAAGTCTCTTGCCATGCCTAAACTTTGGGCGCCTTGTCCTGCAAATAAAAAGGCTGTCTGTGTCATCTTATTCTCCAACATTTGCCCAGCGAGCAGCTTCTTCTCTAATAACAGCTGCCGCGCCATAATAAATATCCTTCAGGATTTCTTCACAGGTTTCTTCCTTGGAAACTAGACCTGCAATCTGACCTGCCATCACTGACCCTGTGTCGACATCACCGTCAACAACGGAGCGCCTAAGAGCTCCTGCTCCCAGATTTTCAAAGACTGTTAAATCAGGCTCTTCTTGTTTGAAAGCTTCCCGCTCTGCCAGATCAAATTCCTTGGTCAGTTTATTTTTGATGGCCCTTACTGCATGGCCAAAATTAGCTGCCGTAACCACCGTATCAATATCCTTCGCTTTCAGGATCTTGTCTTTATAATTTTGATGGGCGTTGGATTCCTTAGCAACAAGAAAGCGTGTCCCAACCTGTACTGCCTCAGCACCTAACATGAAACCTGCAGCTGCACCACGGCCATCTGCAATACCACCAGCAGCAATCACCGGAATGGACACGGCTTCTGCTACTTGACGAACCAAACTCATCGTTGTCAATTTCCCAATATGACCGCCAGCTTCCATTCCTTCCGCAACAACAGCATCTGCACCGATTTTTTCCATCCGCTTAGCTAGAGCCACACTCGGAACAACTGGAATCACCACCATACCAGCTGCATGGAAGCGTTCCATATACTTTCCAGGATTTCCAGCACCAGTCGTCACGACCTTAACGCCTTCTGCAATGACCAGATCTACGATATCATCGACAAAGGGCGACAAAAGCATGATATTAACACCGAATGGTTTATCCGTAATTTGCTTCACGCGATCAATATTGGCTTTCACAACTTCTTTAGGAGCATTGCCACCACCAATGATGCCAAGGCCACCAGCATTGGAGACCGCACCAGCCAAATCACCATCAGCTACCCAAGCCATGCCTCCTTGGAAAATAGGATATTTAATATTTAACAGTTCTGTGATACGTGTTTTCATAAGTCTCTTTTCTGTTATTGTTTGCTTCACAAATCATTTGATTATCAAACAATTTGTGAAACAAGGGAGAATACCAACTGGTTGATATTCTCATTTCCCTTATTCTTACTTCGTTTGTGCTTCTACATAAGCGACTAAGTCACCTACAGTTTTTAAGCTATCTTCTGCTTCGATCGTAATATCAAATTCATCTTCAATCTCAGAAATCACTTGGAAGATATCCAACGAATCTGCATCTAGATCTTCAAAAGAAGTTTCCAATTTGACTTCTTCCGCTTCTTTACCCAATTCTTCAACGATGATTTCTTGTATTTTTTCAAATACTGCCATAAGTGTAACTCCTTATTGTATAAAAATTTTTTATAAATGGCGCTAAGCACCAATTTATGAACTAAATAGATACGAGCAGGACGCCCCAGGTCAATCCTCCGCCAAAACCAGAGAGAATCAGTTTTTGACCACTCCCTAACTCAATCATCCCCTTCTCGACACATTCAGACAAGAGAATGGGGATACTAGCGGCGCTAGTGTTGCCATAAGCCATCATATTGGCTGGTAGTTTTTCTCGAGGAACCGCGAGTTTTCTAGCCATTTTATCAAGCATCCGATTATTAGCCTGATGTAAGAGAAAGTAATCAACTTCATCTGGCGTAAGGTTAACCTCAGACAGGAGGTCTTTTAGACTAGCCACCACATCCCTGATCGCAAAGTCAAAGACGGCTCGCCCATCCATTTTCAAAGCCAAATGTGAACTTTGGAAATCTGAGTAGGGAGAATGCAACCCCTGATAGCCTGATTCAAGCGCCTGGCCTCTAGTACCGTCTGTATGTAGCGATTCTCTCAGGAAGTGCCTTTGATCATCAAGCTCAAGCAAGACTCCACCAGCTCCATCGCCAAAGAGAACAGCCGTGCTCCGATCCTCCCAATCTAAGGTCTTCGATAAGACCTCTGCCCCGATCACCAAACCTTTTTGATAAACACCTGAAGCCAGCAACTTTTCCGCTGTCGCTAAAGCAAAGACAAACCCAGAGCAAGCCGCAGTAACATCAAACGCAAACGCTTTACTAGCGCCAATATTGGCCTGAACTCTAGCCGCCGTAGACGGCATCATCGAATCTGGTGTGATTGTCGCAAGGATGATAAAGTCTATATCGAGAGCAGATAATCCTGACTGAGCTAACAATTTTTCGGCGACTACTGTCGCTAAGTCACTCGTCTGCTCATCTTTGCTAATCCGCCTCTCTCGAATCCCAGTCCGAGAGCGAATCCAATCATCACTCGTCTCCATGATACGAGACAACTCTTCGTTAGTCACCACTTGGTCGGGGAGATAATGGGCTACCTGGCTTATCTTAGCATGGTAAGTCATTTCAATCCCTCCAAGAAGGAGTGAAGTTTAAAGAGACCTTTTTTCATGACTTCAAACTCTTCTGGAGTGAAGCCTTCTGCAATTTCAGCAATCATTCGACGGTGAAACTTTCGGTGCAATCGATAGATAAGGCGTCCTTTTTTTGTCAAATATAAGTTAACCACACGACGATCCCTCATGGAGCGTTTTCGCTCGATATAGCCCTTTTCTTCAAGACGATTTAAACTAGCCGTCACCGTTCCCAAGGTCACCATCAAGGTTTGAGCTACATGAGTCGGTTGGCAATCTTTGATACTCCCAATCGCATCAATCGTGTGCATTTCCTTGAGCGAGAGATCATTGAATTGACTAGATTTCAGACTATTTTCCTCAATAACAAGCACATTATTAAAAATAGACACAATGTACTCATTAATCAATTCTTCAGACATATCTTTCTCCTCAATACCAAAACAATTTGACACTCAAAGTATATCAGATCATGAATTATTTGACAAGTATTTAGTATGTCTATAAAACTATTTTTTCCAAGCACAGCTTTACTCACCCTTAAACTGAGGCCGTCTCTTTTCCGTATAAGCTCTAACGCCCTCTTTGAAATCTTCAGTGAAGGCTAACGATTTCTGCAAGTTAATCTCAAACTTAGCAAAGTCATGCCATCCAGCAAACTCGCTCTGCCAAATCATTTCTTTGATTGCTGTATAAGAATTATTCGAATTTCGGAGTAATTTTGTGATCAAGCGGTCGGTTGTCTTTTCCAACTTTTCAGAGTCACAAACCTTGTAAACAAAGCCATACTCTAAAGCTTTTTCAGCACTGACCGGCTCTCCTGTCATGGTCAACTGCGTAGCGCGGTTAATCCCGATAGATCGCGTCAGAAGGTACATTCCTCCTGCATCTGGTGCTAAACCGACCCCTACAAAGGCTTGGATGAATTTGGCTTTGTCTGACGCAATGCAGAAATCTGCTGCTAAAACAAGATTGAAAGCAGCACCTGCTACTGCACCATCAACGCTCATGACCACTGGCTTTGGTAGACGTTTTAAAGCATAGGCAATCTCGTTGACCTGCTCTGCAATTCTCCCTAAGGACGCAATATCATCCTCATCCACAGCGCGTTGCATCTCAGCCAAATCACCACCAACCGAGAAAATTTTCCCAGTTGCTTTGATGAGAAGCAAGCGGACGCTAGCATCCTCTTCAGCCCTAGCAAGAGCTTCCAGAATTTCATCACAGACTGGTATATTAAAACCATTAGCAATCTCAGGCTGATTTAACGTAAGATGGGCAACACCAGCTTCCACCTGATATAAAATTCCTTTAAACGTCATGAGAGCCTCCTCAGTTGAATTAGTTGCTCTTATTCTATCCTAAACTATCCCCATTTTCAATTAACAATCATAGCCGATTTGTCACACCCCAGTCATTTGTCGGCTAAATAATCCCGAAAAAGACCCTTTTTCCTGAAAATAACCAATATGACTTACTGACAAGTTCCTCTTTTTTTGCTATAATAGGCTTAAATTTTTTATAAAGGAAATATTATGAAAGTTGTGAAATTTGGCGGCAGTTCCTTAGCATCTGCCCAGCAATTAGAAAAAGTATTAGATATCGTAAAAGCAGATCCTGAACGTAAATTTGTTGTCGTATCTGCCCCTGGTAAACGAGACAGCCAAGACACCAAGGTTACAGATGCCCTCATTCAGTATTATAAGCATTATGTAGCTGAAAAAAATGTTACCGCTGATCAAGAATGGATTATTGAACGCTATCAAGCCATGTCAGACGAGTTAGGATTAAAGCCTAAAGTGATGACAAAGATTGCACAAGCCATCAAAGATCTCGCTAAATTACCAATTCAGGACAATCTTTTTCTGTACGATAGTTTTTTAGCAGCTGGCGAAGATAATAATGCCAAGTTAATCGCTGCCTATTTTAACCAAAATGGGCTACCTGCTGTCTATGTCCACCCTAAGGAGGCAGGCATTACAGTTACCCCAGAACCAGGAAATGCGCAAATCATTCCTTCTAGCTACGACCGTATCGAAAAACTAAGAGGTTATGACGAAGTAGTGGTTATCCCAGGCTTTTTTGGTGTTACTGCAGAAGGCGATATCTGCACCTTCTCCCGTGGTGGTTCTGATATTACTGGCTCTATTGTCGCCGCTGGTGTCAAGGCAGATCTCTATGAAAACTTTACTGATGTGGATGGCATTTTCTCTGCTCATCCGGGTATTATCAAAAATCCTCAGTCCATCTCTGAACTAACCTACCGCGAAATGCGGGAACTCGCCTATGCTGGTTTCACAGTTTTACACGATGAAGCACTTATTCCTGCCTATCGCGGCCGTATTCCGCTAGTCATCAAAAACACGAATAACCCTAGCCATCCTGGTACTAAAATCGTCCTAAAGCATTCTCGTAACCAGCAACCCGTTGTTGGTATCTCAGCAGACGATGGCTTTGTCAGCATCACTATTTCAAAATACTTGATGAACCGTGAAATTGGGTTTGGTCGAAAAGTTCTTCAAATCCTTGAAGATTTAAACATTGGCTTTGAACACATTCCGACAGGAATTGATGACATGTCTGTGATTATTCGAGAACGTCAATTAACCCCCATCAAAGAAGAAGAAATTTTACGCCAACTAACGCACAAATTAGAAGTCGATCATGCTGAAATTGAGCGTGACTTCTCCATCTTAATGATTGTCGGCGAAAATATGAAGAGCCATATTGGTGTCACAGCAACAGCTGCCAAGGCCCTATCTGACAAAGGAATCAATATCGAAATGATTTCACAAGGGTCAAGTGAAGTCTCTATCCTCTTTGTCATTAAGACTGCTCAGAAAAATGCAGCCATTCAAGCCCTTTACGAAGCTTTTTTCCCAAAAAACTAGAATGATACCGACTTGATTTCTTGAAATTCCCTTCCCAAGCCGATATAAAAACAGCCATGTCCTGCTTTACCTACAGGAGATGGCTGTTTCTATTTTCTAGAAGGTAAGCATTATTGAAAAGAAGCTTCCTCCATTTTGACAAAAAAGAGAAGACCTCATCGTCCTCTCCTGATCATAGAAAGACTAGGAAAAATAGTTTGCTCTACTAGAACTGTATTAAAAAGAACTATATCAGGCTTATCATTCTAAGCCTCTTGAAAACGACTAAACGATATAGCCTTTATGTTGGAAAATACTAGCTCCTGGAGTCATTACCTAATGAGGAATCTCGCCAAAATACAGGTCCAAGAGGTTATTTACTGGGAGCTAGAAACATTCAAAAAATAGTAGATAGAAGAACTTGCAAAGCCGATCAAGACACTGAAAATTTTAAATAGCTGCTGCGTCATTGAGCAGTCACCAAAACAGTATAAGAAATTCTGCAACGCCAAATCACTCCATTTCCTAGGGAAGGAAATAAGATAAAACGCCTGCTTACGGAATAACTACTGTCTATAGTTATTTCGTAAACAAGCGTTACGTTTTACAATCCCAATGATGATGAGTGTTACCGTCAGGACAAGCCTGACGGTAGACCAGAGCTAGACTAAGTTACCTGGTGTAGGCAACCATCATCATAACACTCAACAAAATTGATGATTTTATACTAATTCGATGATTGCCATCGGTGCTGCATCACCACGACGTGGTTCAGTCTTCAAGATACGCGTGTAACCACCGTTACGGTCTGCATAGCGAGGTGCAATCTCAGAGAACAATTTTTGAAGTGCTGTAGTAGCAGTATACTTATCAGTAGTTTCATCATAGTTTTCTGAAGCAATCTCGTTACGAACAAAAGCAGCTGCTTGACGACGAGCATGCAAATCACCACGCTTACCAAGCGTAATCATTTTTTCAACAGTTTTACGGATTTCTTTAGCACGAGCTTCAGTTGTTACGATTGATTCGTTAATCAAAAGGTCAGTCGTCAAATCGCGGAGCATCGCTTTACGCTGTGAGCTAGTGCGTCCAAGTTTACGGTATGCCATGTTTTCCTCCTCTATTATTTATCGTTTCGCAAACCAAGACCTAAGTCAGCTAGTTTAAATTTAACTTCTTCAAGACTCTTACGGCCAAGGTTTCTCACTTTCATCATTTCAGGCTCAGATTTTTCTGTCAAATCAAATACAGTATTAATTCCTGCACGTTTCAAACAGTTATAAGAGCGAACAGATAGATCAAGTTCCTCAATTGTCCGGTCAAGCATCTTATCTTCAGAGCTTGTTTCAACTTCTTTCATCACATCAGTTGATTTTGCAACTTCAGTTAAATCAGTGAAGAGAGCCAAGTGCTCAGTCAAGATACGCGCTGAAAGACCAAGAGCATCTTCTGGAATAATGGTACCATTTGTCATGATTTCAAGTGTCAATTTGTCAAAACCATCATTGCTACCTACACGGGCAGGTTCAACTTGGTAATTGACTTTTGTTACCGGCGTGTAGATTGCATCTACGGCCAAGGTACCTACTGGGGCATTATCCTTTTTATTGCCTTCAGCTGGAACATAGCCACGTCCAGTATTTACTGTTAATACAGCTTTGAAGGTTTTTCCTTCACTGATGGTGAAGAGATAATGATCAGGGTTGACGATTTCAATATCGCTATCAGACAGGATATCTCCAGCAGTCACAACAGCTGGCCCAGTTACATCAAGTTCGATTATTTTTTCGTCAGTTACATATGATTTTACAGCAATTCCTTTAATGTTAAGGATGATTTGCATAACATCTTCACGAACACCTGGAACAGTGTCAAATTCATGAAGAACTCCCTCAATCTTAATAGAGGTAATCGCCGCACCAGGGAGTGAGGCCAACAAGACTCTACGAAGAGAATTTCCAAGCGTTGTCCCGTAACCACGTTCAAGCGGTTCGACTACAAATCTGCCATAATCTTTATTTTCATCAATTTTTGTTATTGTTGGTTTTTCAAACTCAATCATTTACTGTACTCCCTCTTCAACGTCCGTTGTGTCAGTTGTATGATCAATTATACACGGCGACGTTTCGGAGGACGAGCACCATTGTGTGGCACAGGAGTCACATCACGAATTGCGGTTACTTCAAGACCAGCGGCAGCAAGAGCACGAATCGCAGATTCACGACCTGAACCAGGACCTTTAACTGTAACTTCAACTGTTTTCAAACCGTGTTCTTGTGCTGATTTAGCAGCAGCTTCTGAAGCCATTTGAGCAGCGAATGGTGTTGATTTACGAGAACCTTTGAATCCAAGCGCCCCAGCTGATGACCAAGCAATCGCATTACCATGCACATCTGTGATCATGACAATTGTGTTGTTAAATGTCGCATGGATATGAGCAATACCTGACTCAATATTCTTTTTCACACGACGTTTACGTGTTGGTTTAGCCAATTTTTTTACCTCCTATTTTATTTTTTCTTACCTGCAATCGCAACGGCTTTCCCTTTACGAGTACGAGCGTTGTTCTTAGTATTTTGTCCACGAACTGGCAAGCCACGACGGTGACGAATACCACGGTATGAACCAATTTCCATCAAACGCTTGATGTTCAAGTTAACTTCACGACGAAGGTCACCTTCAACTTTAATCGCATCAACTTCACGACGGATTGCGTCTTCTTGTTCAGGTGTCAAATCTTTCACACGAATATCTTCAGAAATACCTGCGGCAGCAAGGATCTTCTTAGATGTTGGAAGACCAATACCGTAAACGTAAGTCAATGAAATTACTACACGTTTGTCATTTGGAATATCAACTCCAGCAATACGAGCCATTTTTTCTCCTTTCTATGTTTAGCCTTGACGTTGCTTGTGTTTTGGATTTGCTGGGCAAATTACCATAACACGACCATTACGACGAATTACTTTGCAGTATTCGCAAATCGGTTTAACCGATGGTCTTACTTTCATTCTATCCCTCCAATTTTTTCGACTATTTAAAGCGGTATGTGATGCGTCCGCGTGTCAAATCATAAGGACTCAATTCAACAGTAACACGGTCTCCGACCAAGATACGGATATAATTCTTACGAATCTTACCAGAAACTGTTGCCAAAATTTGATGACCATTTTCAAGTTCGACAGTAAACATTGCATTGGGCATGGTATCAACTACCTTACCTTCAATTTCAATCACATCTTCTTTTGCCACGCAAAAGACCCCCTTTAAATTTCGATTTGATGTCCCCCATAAAGAGGGGTAACAATTATAAGTCAGACTAGCTTATCATACCATTTTCCCAGTAAAAAAGCAAGCCATGCGAACACTTTATTTCAAATTATTCAAGACTTTTTCGATAGTTGCAAACACCAATTCGATGTCTTGATCGCCATCGATATCGTGAACTAGTCCTTTGGCACGGTAATGGTCAATAATCGGCTGCCCTTGTGCAATATTGACTTCCAAACGCCGAGCAACAGACTCTGGCTTATCGTCTTCGCGCTGATAATAATCGTCTTCGTTGTAATCACCTGCAGGTGGGTTGAAGACTTTATGGAAGGTTTCCCCCGTTTCTTTGTGGATAATGCGGCCACTCAAGCGCTCTTGAAGTTTAGCTGGATCAATCTCAATATTGATAACACCATCCAGGGCAATACCTAAATCAGCCAAGTTTTGATCTAAGGCATAAGCCTGATCAATGGTCCGAGGATAACCGTCTAACAAGAAACCTCTTTCTTTGATATCATCTTGTCCCAAGCGCTCTTTAACAATACCATTGGTCACTTCATCCGGCACCAGATTACCACCATCCATATAAGACTTGGCCAGAAGGCCAAGCTCTGTTTGATTGGCAATTGCAGCACGGAACATGTCCCCTGTTGAAATATGAGCAACATCAAATTGCTCTACAATTTTAGCGGCCTGAGTCCCTTTTCCAGCACCCGGCAAGCCCATAATTAAAAGGTTCATAAAAACTCCTTATTTTGTGTTTTAATCGGTCTGCCATAAAACTGACAAACTCATTAAAAAACAAAATAGAGAGGGTGGAACGAATCATCCGCGAAAGAACCTGGATTGTCGTCCCACACCATATTCTATTTTGAACCAATCATAAAGCCAGTATACTTACGCTTAAGTAGGTAACCTTCTAACTGCTTAATGCCTTCAATAGCGGTTGAAATCAGGATTAAGAGACTCGTACCACCTAGCGCAACTGCATTGGACAGGCCAAATGCATTTTGAGCTAGAATCGGTAGGATCGCTACAAAACCAAGGAAAAGAGCACCGACTAGTGAAAGATGACGCAATAAGTTGGTCAAATACTTCTCTGTTTCCCGACCTGGACGCACCCCATGAATATAGGCTGCGCTCTTTTGGAGGTTTTCAGCTGTCTTCTCTGGATTAACCTGAACAAAGGTATAGAAGAAGGTGAACAGAATAATCAAACCTAAGTAAACCAACATTCCACTTGGAGTTGTTGTCACAAAGAAATCATTTAATTTACTCAACCAACTTAGGTTCTGATTACGAGCGCTAAAGAATTGAATCAAAGCACTTGGTACAGCTGTTATGGAGCTGGCAAAGATAACTGGAATAACACCAGCTGGATTGACCTTCAAAGGTAGATAAGAGGTCGACGGTGCACCTTGTGCTAGCTTCGTATACTGAATCGGAATCTTATATTCTGCCTGTTGAACAAATGTAGTAAACATAATAATAGCAAGAACCGCAATTATCATAATCCCCACAAAGATATAAGATGATGTCAGCCGATCGCTTGAAACGTTGACAAATTTATCCTCGTATAAGGAATAAAGCATATCTGGAATGGATGAGACAATCCCCGAGAAGATAATCATGGAAACACCATTCCCATACCCTTTATCCGAAATTTGCTCTCCCAACCACACTACAATCATACTACCTGCGGTCATGATCATGCCAATAACAAGGTAGGTCTGCCAAGTCGGATTTGGAACCAGATTAGCACTCGCTAAAGCTTCAAACCCACCGGTGATAACAATCGATTGAACAAAGGCCAGGAAAAGAGAAATCCATCGCGTTGCTTGATTAAGTTTGCGGCGACCAACTTCACCTTGCTTGCCCCATTCCACAAACTTAGGATAGATGTCCATCTGCAAGAGCTGAACAACGATCGATGCAGTGATATAGGGGCTAACCCCCAGAGCAAAGACTGAAAAGTTTTTCATGGCATTCCCTGAAACCAGACTAAGCATATTGAGGAAAGACAGATTGCTCAATTCATCCAAGGCTTTGGCATTTATACCAGGCACTGTAATATGAGTCCCTACTCGAAAGACTAGTATAATAAAGAGGGTAAACAGGATTTTAGAGCGCACCTGTTTTACCTTCAACGCTTCTATAAGAAGTTTAAAAAACATATAGAGCCACCTCGTTAGATGATCTCGATTGAGCCACCCTTAGCTGTGATTGCTTCTTCAGCTGATTTTGAAAATTTAGCTGCTTTAACAGTCAATTTCTTAGTCAATTCTCCGTTACCAAGAATTTTAACACCTGATTTTTCAGCCTTAACAATACCTGCTTCGATCAGTGTTACTGGCGTTACTTCTGTACCATCTTCGAAGGCATTCAAAGCAGCTAAGTTAACAATAGCGTACTCTTTAGCATTAATATTAGTGAAACCACGTTTTGGCAAACGACGGAACAATGGCGTTTGTCCACCTTCAAAACCAAGACGCACACCGCCACCGCTACGCGCTTTTTGACCTTTTTGACCGCGACCTGAAGTCTTACCGTTACCAGATGACGTACCGCGACCTACACGGTTACGAACTTTACGAGAACCTTCAGCAGGTTTCAATTCATGTAATTTCATTATAAATTTTCTCCTTTTTTGTAAACTGCTAGCGCCTCTAACCTGTGCAGGACACGCAGGCTAGAAACTCGCCTATACGTTAATGGTACTTAAGCCGCATGGCTAACCAAGCGACTTAAGTGATAATTAATAGTAGTAAGGAAAGAGTTGACCGGCATTTTTTCACCTGAGTCACTCTTCTTACCGTACTCATCACTAATCCTCTAGCGATTCGCTGACGATCAATGATCATTTGTGTTACTTATTTAACCTCTTCAACAGTTACCAAGTGAGAGATGGTGTTAACCATACCCAAGATCGCTGGGTTGTCTTCTTTGATAACAGACGAGTTTAATTTGCCAAGTCCAAGCGCAACAACTGTTTTACGTTGGTTAGGTTTGCGTCCGATTGGAGACTTAGTCAAAGTAATTTTAATTTGAGCCATTTGAATCTCCTTTCTTATGCCAAGTCAGAAACTGAGATGCCACGAAGAGCAGCTACCTCTTCTGCACGTTTCAATTGTTTCAAACCTTCAACAGTTGCACGAACGATGTTGATTGGTGTATTTGAACCAAGTGACTTAGAGGTGATATCTGCAACACCTGCTAATTCAACAACGGCACGAACTGCACCACCAGCGGCAACCCCTGAACCTTCCGCAGCAGGTTTCAACAAGACACGAGCGCCTCCGAATTCAGAGTAAACTTCGTGAGGGATTGTTGTACCAACCATTGGAACTTCAATAAGGTTTTTCTTAGCAGCTTCAACAGCCTTACGGATAGCTTCTGGAACTTCTTGGGCTTTACCAGTACCAAATCCTACACGACCATTGCGGTCACCCACAACGACAAGGGCTGCAAAACGCAGACGACGTCCACCTTTAACAACTTTTGTAACACGGTTGATGCCAACCAAGCGTTCTTCAAGTTCAACTGCATTGTTGTCTTTAAATGCCATTTTTTAGTGTCCTCCCTATTAGAATTTCAATCCGTTTTCACGGGCTGCATCAGCCAAAGCTTTTACACGTCCATGATAGAGATATCCACCGCGGTCAAAGACAACTTCAGTAATACCTTTAGCAACTGCACGTTCTGCAACGAGCTTACCAACAGCAACGGCTTGTTCTGTTTTAGTTCCTTTTGAAACGGCTTTATCAAGAGTTGAAGCGTGAGCGAGTGTAACACCCGCTACGTCATCAATCACTTGAGCGTAGATGCCTGTATTAGAACGGAAAATGTTCAAACGTGGGCGTTCAGCTGTTCCAGAGATTTTACCGCGCACGCGTTTGTGGCGTCTTTGGCGGATTTTATTTTTATCTGGTTTTGAAATCACTTTATTTCTCCTCTTAATAGTCTTTGTCTATCAAAGTTGGAAGTCTTTAGGCAGCCAATCGAAAATTGATCAGCCGATTCCTAAGATTACTTACCAGTTTTACCTTCTTTAAGACGAACATGTTCACCAACATAGCGGATACCTTTCCCTTTGTAAGGTTCTGGAGCACGCAAGCTACGGATGTAAGCAGCAGTTTGACCAACAAGCTCTTTGTTGATACCACTCACGTGGATAGTTGTTGGGTTTGGCAGTTCAAAGGTAATACCTTCTGGTGCTTCTACTTCATCTGGGTGAGATTTACCGACAGCAAGTGTCAACTTGTTGCCAGCCAATTGCGCACGGTAACCAACACCCTTCATTTCAAGCTCTTTTTTGTAGCCTTCTGAAACGCCAACAACCATGTTGTTGAGGAGGGCACGAGTCGTTCCGTGGATTGTTTTCATTTCTTTTGAATCGTTTGGACGGTGAAGGGTTACTTCAGTACCGTCAACACGGATTTCAATATCTGTAGAGAGTGCACGTGACAACTCTCCTTTTGGACCTTTTACAGTAACTACGCCATCGGCTTGAGAAAGCTCAACGCCTGCAGGCAATGTAATCACTTTATTACCAATACGTGACATGTTTTATTTTTCTCCTGTTAGATTGTCAGGTCTTGCGACCAGTTTTCACGGGGTGAACGAAGATACAAAGGGCGTTAAAGAGCCAAAGTGAAAATAGAAAATCTGACAAAGAATGCTTGCATTCTAGGAAGATTTGTCTTTTTCACACAGGCTCTAGCCCGTGTTCAATTCGTTCTTTTATGTAAGCTAATCTGAAAAATCAGATTACCAAACGTAAGCAATAAGTTCTCCACCAACGTTCTTTTGACGAGCTTCTTTATCTGTCAAGAGACCTTCTGAAGTAGAGATGATTGCAATACCAAGTCCGTTAAGAACTTTAGGAATGTCATCGCGTTTTGAGTAAACACGAAGACCTGGTTTTGAAACGCGTTTCAAGTTTGTGATAACGCGCTCACCGTTAGCTCCGTATTTCAAGAAGACACGGATGATGCCTTGTTTGTCATCTTCGATGATTTCAACGTTCTTTACAAAACCTTCGCGCTTAAGGATTTCAGCAATCCCTTTTTTGATGTTTGATGCAGGCACTTCAAGAACTTCATGTTTTGCTTGGTTAGCGTTACGAATACGTGTCAAAAAGTCTGCAATTGGGTCAGTCATAACCATTTGTTTTTTCTCCTCTTACTGGCAGTTTGCATGGCACTTACCAGTTAATGATGCCCGATTGGGCATATTTGTTCAAATCCGTTTATCAGTCGATTTGAACTCGTGCTAAGCTCTTAGTGAAAATGATAGATTCTCCCAGACGCAAGTCGCCTGTGTCAAATCTCCTGTTTTCACTGTGAGCTTTTAACGCACTCGTATCATGTTATTACCAAGACGCTTTAGTCACGCCTGGGATTTGTCCCTTGTATGCTAATTCACGGAAGCAAACACGGCAAAGTTTAAACTTGCGGTATACTGAATGTGGACGGCCACATTTTTCACAACGCGTGTAAGCTTGTGTTGAGAACTTCGCTGGTCGCTTGTTCTTAGCAATCATTGATTTCTTAGCCATTTTTTACCTCCCTATTATTTTGCAAAAGGCATCCCTAAGCCTGTAAGCAATGCACGTGATTCTTCATCAGTCTTAGCAGTTGTAACAATTACGATATCCATACCACGTGTTTTATCAACGTCATCAAAGTTGATTTCTGGGAAGATCAATTGCTCTTTAACCCCCAATGTGTAGTTCCCACGACCATCAAATGATTTTGTTGGTACACCATGGAAGTCACGTACACGTGGAAGAGAAACTGATACCAATTTATCCAAAAATTCATACATGCGTTCGCCACGAAGAGTGACTTTAGCACCGATAGCAACACCCTCACGAAGACGGAAGCCGGCAATTGATTTCTTAGCTTTTGTAATCAATGGTTTTTGACCAGAGATCAATGCTAATTCTTCAGCAGCCTTTTCAAGGTTTTTCGCGTTCGCAGTTGCATCGCCGACACCCATGTTGATAACGATTTTATCAACTTTTGGCACAGCCATAACTGAGCTATAGTTAAATTGTTCTGTCAAAGCAGGCACAACTTCATTAAGATATTTTTCTTTTAAACGATTAGCCATTTTACTTCTCCTTTCCTTCGTGATTAGTCAAGCACTTCGCCTGATTTTTTGTTGTAACGAACTTTTTTGCCGTCTACTACTTTGTAGCCAACACGTCCAGCAACACCATTTTTGTCCAAAACTTGAACGTTAGAAGCATGGATAGGTGCTTCTTTTTCAACGATTGCTCCTTGAGGGAACTCGTTGTTAGGCTTTTGATGTTTTTTGATGATAGCTACACCTTCAACGATAACTTTGTTTACTTTTGGAAGAGCTGCAAGCACTACTGCTTCCTTGCCTTTATCCTTACCGGCAATCACGCGAACCTTGTCGCCTTTTTTTACAAACATTTGATTTCTCCTAGTTATTCTTACGCCCTAAGGGCACCCTGACAAACTTGTCAGGGGACTGCGTTTGCTTTCTTTTGATTAAAGTACTTCTGGTGCCAATGAAACGATTTTCATGAAACCGCCATCACGCAATTCACGTGCCACTGGGCCAAAGATACGGGTACCGCGAGGGTTTTTGTCCTCACGAATGATAACAGCAGCGTTATCGTCGAATTTGATGTAAGAACCATCTGGGCGACGAGCACCTGTCTTGGTACGAACGATAACAGCCTTAACAACGTCACCTTTCTTAACCGCACCACCAGGAGTTGCTTGTTTTACTGATGCAACGATGATATCACCGATGTTTGCGAACTTACGTCCTGAACCACCCAAAACCTTGATGGTCAAGATTTCACGTGCACCGCTGTTATCAGCGACTCTCAAACGAGTTTCTGTTTGAATCATTTAAGTTTTCTCCTTTCTGGTTAATTAGATGACAATTGCTTCTTCCACAACTTCTACCAAACGGAAACGTTTTGTAGCTGACAGTGGGCGAGTTTCCATGATACGAACGATATCGCCTTCTTTGGCAGTATTGTTTTCATCATGTGCTTTATACTTCTTAGAGTAGTTGATGCGTTTACCATAGACTGGGTGGTTACGTTTGGTTTCAACTACAACTGTGATGGTTTTGTCCATTTTGTCAGATACAACACGTCCGACAAGAACTTTACGTTTATTGCGTTCCATTGAAATTCTCCTTCCCTAGTCTATTCTTTGATTTCAGATTGCACGGTCTTAACACGTGCAATTTGCTTTTTCACTTCGTTCAAACGAGCAGTTTGATCAAGTTGGCCTGCAGCAGCTTGGAAACGGAGCTCAAATAATTCTTTCTTGAGCTCATTTTCCTTCTTAGCAAGCTCTTCTTGAGACAAGCCACGAAGCTCTTCAACGAATTTTTTAATTTCTTTAAGTTTCATGTCTTCTCCTTACTCTGCTTCGCGCTTTACGAATTTGCATTTAACTGGCAACTTGTGGCTAGCAAGACGAAGAGCTTCACGAGCGATTTCTTCAGAAACGCCTGCAACTTCAAACATGACTTTACCACGTTTAACTGGTGCAACCCAACCTTCAGGAGAACCTTTACCAGAACCCATACGAACCCCGATAGCTTTAGCGGTGTATGATTTATGAGGGAAGATCTTGATCCAAACCTTACCACCACGTTTCATGTAACGCGTCATAGCGATACGGGCAGCTTCGATTTGGCGGTTAGTGATCCACGAGCTAGTTACTGCTTGAAGACCGTATTCACCGAAGTCTACTTGCTTACCACCTTTTGCTTCACCGCGCATTTTTCCGCGGAATTCACGACGGTGTTTTACACGTTTAGGTACTAACATGTGTTATTTACCTCCTTGGTTTTTACGAGCTGGCAAGATTTCACCACGGTAAATCCATACTTTAACACCAAGTTTACCGTAAGTTGTGTCTGCCTCTTCCCAAGCGTAGTCAATATCGGCACGAAGAGTGTGAAGTGGAACTGTACCTTCAGAGTAACCTTCGCTACGCGCGATATCCGCACCATTCAAACGACCAGAAACCTGAGTTTTAATTCCTTTAGCACCTGCGCGCATTGCACGTTGGATAGCTTGTTTTTGAGCACGGCGGAAAGCCACACGTTGCTCTAATTGACGAGCAATTCCTTCACCAACAAGGTGTGCATCAAGATCAGGTTGTTTGATTTCAATGATGTTGATGTGGACTTGTTTACCAGTCAATTTGTTCAATTGTGCACGAAGTGCATCAACATTGCTACCAGATTTACCAATAACCATACCTGGTTTAGCAGTGTGAAGTGAAACGATCACTTTGTTAACAGCGCGTTCGATTTCGATGGTTGAAACAGATGCATCTGCTAATTCTTTGTTGATGAAGTTACGGATTGCAAGATCCTCATGGAGGTAATCCGCGTATTCTTTTTCAGCGTACCATTTGGCATCCCAGTCACGGATAATACCGACACGCATACCGATTGGATGTACTTTTTGACCCACGTTTTTACCTCCTAGTTTACTTCAGATACAACCACAGTGATGTGTGATGTACGTTTGTTAATTGGTGAAGCTGAACCTTTCGCACGTGGACGGAAACGTTTCATTGTTGGTCCTTCGTTTGCGAAACATTCGCTGACTACCAAGTTAGCTTTCTCCAAACCAAAATTGTTTTCAGCATTTGCGATAGCTGAATTCAAAACTGACAAGATGATTCCAGCAGCTTTGTTTGGAGTGAATGTTAAGATGGCAATTGCGTCTGCAACGTTTTTGCCACGAATAGTATCTAGTACAAGACGTGTCTTACGAGGTGAAACACGCACTGTACGAGCCATTGCTTTAGCTGAAGTAATTTCTGCCATTGTGTTCTCCTTCTATTATTTACGTCTTGTTTTCTTATCGTCAGCAGCGTGACCTTTGTAAGTACGTGTTGGCGCAAATTCACCAAGTTTGTGACCTACCATATCTTCTTGAATGTACACAGGCACATGCTTGCGTCCATCATAAACTGCAATAGTATAACCGATAAAGCTTGGGAAAATCGTTGAACGACGTGACCAAGTTTTGATGACTTTTTTCTTTTCGTCGTTAGCTTGAGCTTCAACTTTTTTCATCAAATGCTCATCGACGAAAGGTCCTTTTTTAAGACTACGTCCCATTTTGTAGTGTTCTCCTTTAAAATATGTACCACAGCGGCCTGGGTTCTGGACAGAACCCCAAGACCATGTTCGTTGTTCAGCCCCCGCACAGTTGATTAGCCGTTTCGAGGTAGCCAAGCTACTAGAAACTGCAATCAACCACTGCGTCAAACTGGTATTTCAATCAAACTATCCTTGGAATTTCAAGTCCAGTAGAAACCCTACCGAGCTGGCGGATGTCTATCAGCTAACTAGCTGATTATTTCTCGTTGCGACGACGAACGATAAGTTTGTTCGAACGTGCTTTCTTGTTACGTGTTTTAAGACCAAGCGCTGGTTTGCCCCAAGGCGTAGATGGCGCTTTACGTCCAACTGGTGCTTTACCTTCACCACCACCGTGTGGGTGATCGTTAGGGTTCATTACAGAACCACGAACGGTTGGGCGGATCCCCTTCCAACGGTTACGGCCTGCTTTACCAATGTTAACCAGTGATTGTTGTTCGTTACCTACGCTACCAACAGTCGCACGGCAAGTACCAAGAATCATACGAACTTCGCCAGATTGAAGACGGACCAGTACGTACTTGCCTTCTTGACCCAATACTTGAGCAGAAGCACCTGCAGCACGGACTAACTCACCACCACGACCTGGTTTCAACTCGATGTTGTGAATCACTGTACCAACTGGAATGTTGGCAAGTGGCAATGCGTTACCAACTTTAATATCTGCATCTGGGCCAGAAACGATACGTTGACCAACTTCAAGACCTTTCGGTGCAAGAATGTATGCTTTCACACCATCTGTGTAGTGTACAAGAGCAATATTAGCTGTACGGTTTGGATCGTACTCAATCGTTTTGACAACTGCTTCAACACCGTCTTTGTTGCGTTTGAAGTCAATCAAACGGTAATGACGCTTATGTCCACCACCGTGGTGACGAACTGTAATGCGGCCAGCGTTGTTACGGCCTGCTGTCTTTTTCAAAGAAACAAGCAAGCTTTTCTCTGGTGTATTTGTTGTGATTTCAGCAAAATCCAAAGAAGTCATATTACGACGGCCATTTGTCGTTGGTTTATAAACTTTAATACCCACGTTAATTCCTCCTTAGATTATTCAGCTTCAGTCGCGAACAACTCGATTGCTTTTGAATCAGCTGTCAAAGTGATGATTGCTTTTTTAACCTTGTTAGTGTAACCAACATAACGGCCTACGCGTTTTTGTTTTGGTTTCACTGTTACAGTATTAACATTAGCTACTTTAACACCTTCGAAAGCAGCTTCTACAGCTTGCTTAATCAAAAGCTTATGAGCACGAGTATCAACTTCAAAAACATATTTCCCTGCTTCAAGTTCAGTCATTGACTTTTCAGTGATAACAGGTTTTTTAATTACGTCGTACAAATTCATTATGCAAGAACCTCCTCGATAGTAGAGATAGCTGCTTTGGTTACAAGAAGTTTGTCCGCGCTTGTGATGTCAAGTACACTTGCAGTTGTTGCAGTTGAAACTTTAACATTTGGAAGGTTACGAGCTGACAAAGCAGCGAAGTCGTTTCCATCCTCAAGGATAACTAAAACTTTTGTATCAATGCTAAGTGCTGCAAGAACTTTTGCAAACTCAGCCGTTTTTGGAGCTGCAAATGAAAGAGATTCTACAGCTACAAATTTGTTTTCAGCAACTTTTTCTGAATAAACTGATTTCAATGCCAAGCGACGAACTTTTTGTGGAAGTTTGTAGCCGTATGAACGTGGCGTTGGACCGAAGACCACACCACCGCCACGCCATTGTGGAGAGCGGATAGAACCTTGACGCGCACGTCCAGTTCCTTTTTGACGCCATGGTTTGCGTCCGCCACCGCGAACTGCTGAACGGTTTTTCACTGCGTGAGTCCCTTGACGAAGGCTAGCACGTTGGCTGATGATGACATCAAACACAACAGATTCATTTGGCTCAATGCCGAATACTGCATCGTTTAAGGTCAACTCGCCAGCTTCTTTACCAGTTTGGTCAAATAATGTTACGTTTGCCATTTCGACTGATTCCCCTTTCTTTATTATTTAGCAGCCTTAACTGCTGACTTGATAGTGATAAGAGATTTCTTAGCACCTGGAACGTTACCTTTAATTAAAAGAACGTTCTTTTCTGGAACAACTTGTACGATTTCAAGGTTTTGAATCGTTACACGGTCGCCACCCATGCGTCCTGCAAGGTTTTTACCTTTGAAGACACGGTTTGGTGCAACAGGTCCCATTGAACCTGGACGACGATGGTAACGAGAACCGTGCGCCATCGGGCCACGTGATTGACCGTGGCGTTTGATAACACCTTGGAAACCCTTCCCTTTAGATGTTCCTGTGACATCCACAACATCACCGGCTTCAAACTGTTCAACAGTTAATTCTGAACCAACTTCCAAGCCTTCAATGTTTTTGAATTCACGAATGAAGCGCTTAGGAGCTGTGTTTGCTTTCGCTACATGGCCTTTGGCAGGTTTGTTACTCAACACTTCACGCTTGTCATCAAAACCAACTTGAACAGCAGCGTAGCCGTCTGTTTCAACAGTTTTCACTTGAAGCACTACGTTTGGAGTTGCTTCGATGACAGTAACAGGGATAAATTCACCAGTTTCAGTGAAGATTTGAGTCATTCCCACTTTTTTCCCTAAGATTCCTTTTGTCATGAGAAAATTATTTCCTTTTCTTCTTTTTTAAAAAGTTTTTAACGAGCGTTTTTCATGCTCACATCAAGATACAATAGCGTTAAACACGAGATGAAAACAGGGAGTCTTGCGACGAAACCAAAGCTTCAAGGAAGGACCTTTTTCACGAAGTATTTAGCCCGTGCTCAGTTACCTGGACACGTGTTCTTCTTTTTTTCTTGATTAAAGTTTGATTTCGACGTTTACACCACTTGGAAGATCCAATTTCATCAATGCATCAACTGTTTTTTGAGTTGGGTTGATGATGTCAATCAGACGTTTGTGGGTACGCATTTCGAACTGCTCACGAGAGTCTTTGTACTTGTGAGTCGCACGAATAATCGTGTAGAGGCTACGCTCAGTTGGAAGTGGTACTGGACCAGCAACAGTCGCACCTGTGCGAGTAGCAGTTTCTACGATTTTTGCAGCTGCTGTGTCAAGTGTACGGTGCTCGTACGCTTTCAAGCGGATGCGGATTTTTTTGTTTGCCATCTTTGTCTCCTTTTTCGTCTATTTAAGATAATAGGCTAGCTCTTCAGGAAAACCAACACGAGTTGCGTGGCAATGCAACCAAGCGTGTCGCAACCTCCTGCGTCAAAGCTAAAGCCGTATTTTTTACGGCACCATAGTAGTATACCAAATATCTTCCTTCCTTGCAAGACTTTTAAATAATTTTTTTCTCTCTTAACATAGACTATCCGTTTACATAATGCTAAGCCTCTCAATTTCCGGTCTCCGTTTAGCATTCTATTGCTGACATAGCCTATTCCTCACTCGGATAACGCCATATTCTTTCGCCATGTCATATAGAAAAGAACTTCACGCCTCATCCTTGGTGAAGTTCTTTTCATAACATCGTCTTCTGAATCGTGACTACAATCCCAATCGCTCAAAAATCTCATCGACCCGCTTGGTGTAGTAGGCTGGGTTAAAGAGTTCATCAATCTCGTCTTGGGTGAGTTTTTCGGTGACTTTTTCGTCTGCTTCAAGAAGCGGTTTGAAGTCCACTTGATTATCCCATGAGTAGGCTGTTTTGGGCTGTACCAAGTCGTAAGCCTCCTCACGCGTCATGCCTTTTTCGATGAGTTTCAACATGACACGCTGGCTGTAAATGAGACCAAAGGTAGAGTTCATGTTCCGAATCATGTTTTCAGGAAAGACCGTCAAGTTCTTGACGATGTTGCCAAAGCGGTTGAGCATGTAGTTGATGAGAATCGTTGTGTCTGGTGTGATGATCCGCTCCGCTGATGAGTGCGAAATATCACGCTCATGCCAAAGCGCCACATTCTCATAAGCTGTCACCATGTGCCCACGAATGACACGCGCAAGCCCTGTCATGTTTTCTGAACCGATTGGGTTACGTTTGTGAGGCATAGCAGAGCTGCCTTTTTGGCCTTTTGCAAAGAACTCTTCAACTTCACGTTGTTCAGACTTTTGCAGACCACGGATCTCCGTTGCCATGCGTTCAATGGATGTCGCGATGCTTGCGAGAACCGCAAAATATTCGGCGTGGAGGTCACGCGGCAAGACCTGGGTCGAAATCTCCTGCGAACGGATGCCCAACTTACCACAAACATACTCCTCGACGAATGGAGGAATGTTGGCAAAGTTTCCAATGGCACCAGAGATTTTTCCAGCCTCAACACCAGCTGCTGCGCGCTCGAAACGCTCTTGGTTGCGCTTCATTTCGCTGTACCAAGTCGCCAATTTGAGACCGAAGGTCGTTGGCTCCGCATGCACACCGTGAGTACGACCCATCATGATGGTCATCTTGTGCTCTTTGGCCTTCTCAGCCACAATGTTGGTAAAGGTTTCAAGGTCACGACGGATAATGTCGTTGGCCTGCTTGTAGAGGTAGCCGTAAGCCGTATCCACCACGTCGGTAGAAGTCAAGCCATAGTGAACCCACTTGCGCTCCTCACCGAGGGTTTCAGAAACCGCACGGGTGAAAGCCACCACATCGTGACGGGTCTCCTCCTCTATCTCTAAAATACGGTCGATATCAAAGCTCGCATTGGCACGAATCTTCGCCACATCTTCCTTGGGAATCTCACCCAACTCAGCCCATGCCTCGCTAGCTAGGATTTCCACCTCCAACCAAGCACGGTACTTGTTCTCTTCACTCCAAATGTTCGCCATCTCAGGGCGGGAATAACGTGTTAGCATTAATGTATCTCCTTATAAATCAATCTTTTTAATAACTTTATAATTTTTGTTCTCATCCATTGAGCAAATCGAATAGCCTTATTGGTTTCTTGATAAAACTGCAATTCCTTTTCTTTTTCACGAATCTTCCATTTAAGTGATTTGTCATAAAAAATTAATTCTTGAAATCTTTCTCCACCGAAATATATGCAATCTCTAACCACTTCATATTCAATGTTCTCCCTATTTCTGATATCTTGGATTTTACTATATAAATCTTCTGCAACTAGACTAGCAACTTTTAGTTTTGTATTTATTATCAAACTCCCAATTGCATAACTTGACAACCATAAGAAGCTGATTTGAGATAAAAACTCTTTCTGTTCAATTAACGATACTCTCCCCATAGTATGAAATATTACTTTTAGAAAATTGTTTAAATCTGGATTATCTATAATGAAGTTTAAAACTTGCTGATTCTCTATGGAATTGATAAATTCTGAATAAACTAAGGAATCAATTCTCGATAGAAAATTCTCAGAAAAATATCCATTAATTACATCAAATAGTATCGGTATGACAATAGATAACAACACCCCAAAAATTAATGTCGTATTATTGATCTTCCTTAAGAAATGAATTGGAATAATTAATACAAATATCAAATAAATTACTGCTATTAACAAAAAGAAGAGTATTAGAGCTATTATCTCAGAGCTTCCTAATAAATCTATATAGAACAATAATGGTAATATAGGAATCAAGTAATAATATAGACTAGTTAAATAATTTCGTGCTTGTAATATTATTCCAATCATAGCAATACATAAAAAAATGATTACTAACATATAAATCGGAACTGATACTATTTTTCCAAAAAAGGTTGAAAATATAATTAACATAAAAACAATAAAAAAGAAGCCAAAATTAGTAATCTTATATATATATTCTCCTAACTCTCTACGCTTTTTTAAATCCGTTCGATATCCATTATCTGTGACAAAAAAATACTTCCGTGCTCGTATTTCTTTATAGAGTAATTCCACTTTATGTATCCAAATTTTTAAAGAACTATACCAAGAACAGATTAAACTTACAATAAGCCCCATTGAGA
This sequence comes from Streptococcus ovuberis, assembly GCF_012396585.1. Lineage (GTDB taxonomy): Bacteria > Bacillota > Bacilli > Lactobacillales > Streptococcaceae > Streptococcus > Streptococcus ovuberis. The sequence goes on along the minus strand of NZ_JAAXPR010000002.1, from coordinate 23,124 downwards.
GTAGCATCAACATCTTATTATTAGTAGTCACTAAATACATAGATATAAATCCTAAAATAATAGATAAAAACTGCTTTATATTAGAATTACTTCCGTTATCCATAAATTTATTTACTAATCTCCCCTTTCCCTACCGCTAATGACGGATAGTGTGGCAGTTTTGACAAATCTGTATCTAGTGGTAAATCATAGATAGCAAGATAATCATATGGGTATAAATTTTGCAGCTCTGCCATTTTTTCAGAGATTGCTTGAGAATTTTCTGAAGCAAAAACGACTGCGGCAACACATGGTTCCCCATTTCTAATAAAAGAGTGAACAATAATTTGTGTCATGTTTTTCTCTTTTAACCAAGCAGTAGAATATTCTTATTTAGGAAATCAAAGTACCAATAATGGTCTTCTAGCACTTGATAGTCTATAATGCCTTATGCTTCGGCTTTTTGTCGTAACTGCGTTAAGTCACTTGCAATAGTTTCGAGATTAGCATCATCTCTTCCTACCAAATGAGGTGAGGAACATTTATCTCATCTCCCTATAAAACATTTGAGCACGCCTCCAAACGTTCCAAAGCAACAATTCAATTATTAATGTTTATAGTAGCGATATGAGCCCAATTCCCCAAAGGACTTAGTCAAGCAATCCTCATCAATAATCTATGAATCTCCAGCCTCCACTTCCTCCTCAATGATCTTGATAGTCCTGTATGGTTTCAACAACTTGTTGGCTAATTTCGTGATTAGTGAGCCAGCGATCTTCTGTTTGATGTCTACCTAGTTGAATGGTAACTAAGCGCTGAGATTCCATCATTTCTATTAAAAATGGATGATTGCTACTTCCTTTGACCAAATAAACATCCTTTATCGCTGAGCCTAACCCCTTTATCAAATCAACTAGGTAAGGATAATAAGGGCTATGTACCCAAGCAAGAAGAGTTAAAGGAGTTTTTGAAGAATCCAACAAGACTTCTAAGCGCTGAAAGTCTTCTTTCTTAGAAAAATCAAACAAGACAAATTGTGCCTTTTCATTTTCTAAGAGGATAGGTTCATAACGTTCTCGATGTCTCCCGCAAAGAATGACAGGATTCGAACTCTCCTGGGTCAGGATTCTACTTGCCTCAAACAACATTCCCGAACCTCCAATAATAACCAACATGATTGCCCTCCTAAATAAATTCTTCCGCATCTTCCCCCAACACCGTCACGTGTCCCATTTTGCGGTTGTATTCACCATAGCAAACTCATTTTATTAAATAATAATTCTACGAGTAACTTACTACCAAACTAAGCAGTCTTTATAACTCCTCATCAGTCACACCAAATATATCATCATCCTCATCAATTTCTACTTCAAATTCAAAGGAAATGCGTTTTGGTGTTCTAGGTAAACCGTACGTTGCAAGATAATCTTTTACACACTTTTCATCACAAGTATACTCTAGTACAATCTGATGTTCACTTTGAGAAATGATTTTTATTCCTTCTGTATCAGCAATTTTAGGAATAACAATATCATCCTCATAGGTTAAAATAACCTCCGTAGCCTCATCCACATTATCAAACTCCTCTTTCTCTATTACCACTCCCGGATGATGTGGCAATTTTGACAAATCTGTATCCAATGGCAAATCATAGATGGCAAGGTAATCTTTCGGGTATTGATTTTGTAGCTCTGCCATTTTTTTAGAAATAGCTTGAGAATTTTCCGAAGCAAAGACAACTTCGACAACTCCTGCTTCGCCATTTTCAATAAAAGCATGAACAATGATTTTTATTATACATTCTCCCCAACCAAGCATAGCATTTGTTTTCTTCACCTCAAATACGGTAATAACGGCTTATTACAACGGGTTCTACTTTGAGTTTCTACTTTTTAAAATCAATAAATTTAAATTTGGGAAAATAATTTTTAAAAATCGATAAACTACTAAAAATGTCAGTATAAACCCAAACAAAGTCAATAGGTTATCTAACGATTCGTATGAAATCTTTTCCTTATTCCAATGATTCAAAATCAAATTAACCCCATCCATCAATAAAATTATTAAAGGCGCCACTACAAATTCATATATTGGTGATGTAGATAACAATAGTGAAATTATCGCTAATGAATTTTGTAATTGAAAATTGTCATCATTTTTTTGAGACTCACTCATCGCCAAGTGTAAATTTATTTTTTCTGAAGTTAATATTATTAAACTATCAATATTATAGATATCCAAAAACAAATAATCTAAAATATCGTTTAACATATTGACACTGTTTTTATATAGTAATCTTTGTTCACTTAACTTTATCAATTCCACTTTCCTGTTGATTAAAGCAGAAATATTATTTGAATCTATATTATTAAGAGTAGAGTAATTCAAAATATACATTTGACCCGCATATTCTTCTATTACTCTTGAATATATAAACGACTTTTCACGTTCTTCTTGATTATCTATAGTTATCAAGGTCGTACTCGGTGAGAAGATCCATAAGCTATCTTTTGCATTCGGATTAGCAAAATTGGGAATAGATTTACTTTTTATAAAATAAGAATCTCTATCTACATTAATAAATTTATCAATTAAATTTCTAGAAAGATTGTTTTTTTTAAGCTGTATAAACATCTCATATTATAAGATTGAGACTCATAATCAAAGTACCTATCAACAATTGTTAACAATACCTCTTGTAATTCCTTACCGTGAAAAAAGCTTTGACCTAAGAATGGTATTAAAGCTGAATTTCCAGATAACTTAGATACCTTATCATCTAAGTGAATTGTATTTTCGTAAAAATCTAAATCACTTTTGTAATTATTTGTATCATACTTTTTAGACCCTTTATCTAAATAGTATCTATCAACAAAGTTGATAGATAGGTGTATATACTGATTGTTAATAATTTTTATGAGCGGGGAAACAGGAAACTCTTTATTCGGTAGTCTTTCTACATGAATGTTAAATGGCTTTAAACAAATATATTTAATATTATCATATCTATCTATTGTGTGATTATAAAATAGATTAATCTTTTGGTTTTCAAATATTGCCAATTCTTTAACTGTTGCTAAATGATCTTCATCCAGAGATTCTTCTTTATCCAACCTACTTTTATTATACGGAAAAACGCCGTAAATTTTTCGATTCATAATATCATCTCTATACTGTTCTTCATTTAAATCTAAAGTAAAGTCAATAATCTTTTTTGAGAAATCTTCCTCTAATATATTTTCTTTAAACTTGCCGTTCTCCAAATATATGTGTAAATATATTTCATTATAATATTTTTTAAATCGAAGCATCTTTAATGATTAATCCCCTCCTACTCCAATCTGGGTAACACAACATCGTTTAACCTATCACTAAACACCGTCACGTGTCCCATTTTGCGGTTGTGCTTTGCTTCTATTTTACCATAGAGGTGGAGGTGGGCGCTAGGGTTTTCTGCAACATAGCTTCTAGCTTGTTCTATGTGTTGGCCGAGGACATTGAGCATGACGGCTGGGGCATGGAGTTTGATCGTTGGCAGGGGTTGACCTAGCACGCCCAGAATATGGGTGTCAAACTGTGAAAAATCACAGGCTTCGATAGAGTAATGCCCTGAATTGTGAGGGCGTGGAGCAATTTCATTGACCAGAATCTCATCGCCTGCCACAAACATTTCCACACAGAGGGTGCCAGACAGGTTGAGCTGCTCTGCGATTTTGACTGCCATCGCCTGCGCTTTAGCGCTCAAGTCGTCTGAAATACGGGCTGGGACGATGGTTTTTGACAGGATATTGTCGCGGTGGATATTTTCCTGAACGGGAAAGACGGTGACATCTCTGCCATTGCCAGATACGATGACCGAGATTTCCAAGTCAAAATTGACGAACTCCTCCAGGACGCACTCGGTAGCATTAGCCAGCTTGTTGGCTACTTCAAAGTCTGCTTCCGAGCGAATAACGACTTGACCGTGGCCATCATAGCCATCTGCGGCAGTTTTGAGGACATAGGTTTTTGAGAAGTCAAGATTTTCCAAGTCAAGGCTAGAAGTCACCACCTTGTAAGGTGCCACGGTCACACCTACTTTATTGGCCAAGAAATCTTTCGTCCCATGATTCAGTCAAGTGGAGATTCAAACTATTTTGATTCTAACGTCTTGAAAGACTTGGCAAATGGGAGAAAAGAGGCTCCTATAGGTAACTTCCTCTAAACTGCTCTAACCCTTATTTCTAGTCGGTCCCCATTGGGGGCACGTAGTAAGTTTCTTTGAACCATTCACTGTCATCCATCTTTTTTCATAGAAATGATATTTTTCAACGAATAGAATTTGTGAAAGGAGATAATATGAAAATCAAAACATTATTATTATCAAGTTTAGTTTTAGGCAGTTTGACCACTCAAGAGGCAACTCTTGTGCAAGCTAATCAACATCTTTCCCCTGTTTCTATAGAGGTCAGTGGAACTAAGTTGAAACTACGTTATCTAGAGGCTTTCCCTGAAAATGCATCTATTCAATACGCTATCTGGTCAGAAGAGAACGGTAAAGATGACCTGATTTTTTACAATAGCCAGGCCGGCTTTGCCGACATTTCATTACGAAATCATGCAGGTTCCGGAACCTATCATCTTGAAACATATCTGGTGCAAAATGGTCAGAAGAGCCTTTTGAAGGCAGAAACCTTCCAGTCTCTAGACAACGAGAGACAAACCGATACGCCAGTCACTTCTAGCACCAATATTCAACCAAATCCCACAACAGTCACTCCGCCTACCACTACTACCAGACTGGAGACATCCACTACCACCCCGAGTACTACAGGCAACATAGCGACAGAAACGAGCCAAACCCCTCAGGCGCAGGTGACTACGGCACCCCTTAACCAAACCACCGCAACTCAAGCCACTAGCAAAGGTAGCACCACTGTCACCCAAGCAACTACGAGTCAGTCTATTTCCAAACCTACGACTACCAGCACATCTGAAACCAATACAAGGGCAGCCAACCTACTTGAACGTTCTGCAACAAGCACCTCTCCTAAAATCACTACTGCTTTTAGTAGCTCACATATCTTGACTGTTAAGGTTACCGGGATTACAGATAATCCGTACGAAGTCCTTCTCCCTACTTGGACAGAAAAGAATGGTCAAGACGATATTCAGTGGTATGGAATGAAACGCCAGGCAGATGGATCTTACTTACTGGACATTCCCCTCAAAAACCATAACAATGAAACAGGCGTCTATAACCTCCACCTTTACCGGCGTAACAAAGCTGGAGAAGCTCTCATTGGTATCGGAGGAACAACGGTCACACCACCAACCACTTCAACGGTTACCCCTACTCCTTCTGCCCCTAAAACGCCTCAATTTTCGCTGACAAGCCTCAACAAAGCAACAGGATCCTATATTCTCAACGTCCAACCTGAGAAAACTATTACTTCTATGGACATTGCCGTCTGGAGCACCAGCAATCAAAGCAATATCAAATGGTATAAAGTAAGCGCTAATGCAAGCAATCGCTATAGTCTTGCGGTCTCTATTGCTAATCACCAAAATATATCAGGAGTTTATCATAATCATGTTTACATCAATTATGCTGATGGCACTCGAGTTGGATACGTTGCAAACACTGCAGATTTAACGAAACCTAGCACGACTGTTCCAGTCACCTATACCCCAACAGCCAGTAGCCGTTTTGTCCGGTCAGGCACCTACGAGCTGAGTCTCAACAATGCCAGCACCGGCGAATATCTCTTCGCTGTTTGGTCTGACAAAAACGGACAAGATGACATCGGTTGGTATACCGCTAATTCCCTTGGCTCTAGTAGTTATGGTTTCCAATTGGATTTGAACAAACACAAGGACAGTGGTCTCTATCATTTCCATATCTATAAACGCAACGGAACTGGCTTATCAGGTGTTTTGTCAACTAGCTTCACCGTAGATCCGAACCATCTGACACAGACAAGTCCAGCTCCTGCTCCCATCACTACACCAAGCATTCCAAAAACTTATGTCGCCACAAATTATCCAGTAGGTCAATGCACCTGGGGAGTCAAACAAGTGGCTCCTTGGGTCGGAGAATGGTGGGGAAATGCCAAAGATTGGGCTAACACCGCCAAAAACCTAGGTTACATCGTCAGTGACACTCCTCGGGTTGGAGCCGTAGCTGTTTGGCCGACAGACGGAGGAGGATTCGGTCATGTCGCTGTCGTCACCCACGTTGACAGCCCGACACGTATCCAAGTCTTAGAATCCAACTACGCTGGTAAGCAATACATCAGCAACTTCCGTGGCTGGTTCAACCCCTACCAAGTTTGGAACGGTAGCGGCTATTCTCCTGGACCAGTACACTACATCTATCCCAAAGGATAGGCAAAATGGACCTTCGTGGTCCATTTTTTGTCAAATTCCTCACACTTGTAAAAACCATGATCACACGCCGAGTAGCAGTGATGGGGTTCAATCCTATTCCTTGATACGTCCACTATCGCGTCTTTCTGCTTTATGACGTTGTTGTTTAGAGCCACCAATGAAGGGGCAATGCATTTTCAACAGGGATCTTACCTGTTTATTTTAGGCTTCTAAAACCCTCTCGTTTAGGCGAATCGTTTCATTGCCATTTCGGAAATTCATTTGCTACTTTTTCTTCTACTGATTTTGGACTTCTTTGAGACAGCTAAAGACTCCCCATACTGTATCTAGCAAACTCATTGTTGTTATTTTACTAGATACTATATAGGGAGTCTCTTAACTCTCTAAAACGTTTGCTAGCTTTTTCTAACAAAGCTAGCCTTGATTCCATCTATTCCTTCAAATCAACTATGCTAAAAAGATCTATGACATCGTTGGCTGATATCTACGGTAACAGAATATCACGCGATCCTTCATTATTAGCTAAAAAGAAGGATGGAGTTATGAGAGGCATTTCAGAATATAGAGCCGAGAGGTGAAATCTTTTGCCTCACCAACATGGTCTTTATTCCGAATTAAGAAACCGGCTTCCATCAGTTGACTGCCTGAATAGATTTGATGATCGCACTCATAGTAAGCGTCTGCTTGCAATCCCTTGAGACGTAAGCGCTGATAACCGATGTTCGCTCTAGCCAATCTCCTGTATTGTCCCACAATAATCGTCTCATTGTCCTCTGAAACCACTTGCCAAGCTGATAAGTCACTTTCATACGGACTTTTCAGACGTGTGAAGGTACCAAATTGAAAAACGGAACGGTAGTGCTTATAAAAGGCAATCTGTTCTCTAATGGCCTCATATTCTTCCTTACTCAATTCGGATAAATCCAATTCATAACCAAAACTGCCGAAGAAAGCAACGTTTGCGCGTGTTTCCATCGGTGTTAGCCTACCCATTTGCTGATTAGGACTGGCTGAGATATGACAGCCCATACTATTCAGTGGATAAACCATAGAAGTCCCATACTGGATTTTCAGGCGCTCTATAGCATCCGTATTATCACTGGTCCAAGCTTGAGGAGCGTAGTAAAGCATACCAGGATCAAAACGACCACCTCCACTTGAACAGGATTCAAAAAGAACTTTTGGAAAAGCCTTTGTCAGCTGGTCATAAAGACGATAGATATTCAAAATATACCGATGAAAAGTTTCGTTTTGTTGATCAGCTGACCGCATCAGACTGAAAACCTCTGTCATGTAACGGTTCATATCCCATTTGACATAGTCTATCTTATGGTCTGATAAGAGGCGGTAAAGTTGTTGGTAAATGTTTTGGTAGACTTCTTCACGCGATAAATCAAGTGTGTATTGAAAGCGGCCATGCGATTGACTGTGGTTCGGGTGGTGCAAAATCCAATCAGAATGCTCTCGAAATAGGTCACTATCTTTATTGACCATTTCTGGTTCAATCCACAGACCAAACCCCATTCCCAACTGATGAATCTGCTCAATAATCCCTGTGAGACCATGCGGAAGCTTCTCCAAATTAGTCACCCAGTCTCCTAGGCCAGCATGTTCGTGATTACGCTGACCAAACCAACCATCATCCAGTACAAAGAACTCTACTCCTACATTTGCTGCCTGTCTGGCCAAATCCAGAATCTTTTCTTCATCAAAGTCAAAGGACATCGCTTCCCAGTTATTCAGCAATATTGGACGTTCCCTATCACGCCAGTAACCTCTCACTAAATGTTTCTGGAAAACTTTATGAAAAGTCTGGCTCATCGCATTTAAACCAGCATCACTATAAACCATGACTACTTCAGGCGTTTGGAATTGCTCTCCCTTGCTTAATTTCCAAGAGAAGCGCTCAGGATGAATCCCCAAACTTACTCGGAGCTTATCAAACGCATTGACATCTATCTGTGCTAAAAAATTGCCACTATAGATGAGAGAAAACCCAAGAACTTCCCCTTGGTGCTCATCTGCTGTAGGGCGTTTTAAGGCTAGAAAAGGGTTATGCTCCGCACTACTTGAACCCTTTAAACTATAGATGGACTGGCAACCATTTTGCAAAGGATTTTCCACAACATAACGTTCTCGTCCCCAAGAACCATCCAAGTGTAGCCAATCATAATCTCGATCTGGCAAGTCCAAATTCATTGATAATGCTCTATTAAGAATGATTGGTAAATCCCCTTCTTGTTCAAACCGCGCCTGCCTTGTTATGACCGAATAGCCCCTAAAAACGGTATAGCTCAATACCAGTCGTGTTTGGGAACCTTTATCCCAAAGCTCTATTTCCAAGGTTTCAGCTTCGTCTTCCTGATTCAAATACAAGGCTGGTAAGCCTTCTAAGTGGGGTTTCCCTTTTAGGATGCGGTAAGTCTGATACTCAAAATGCGACAAACAACTACCGTCTATTTGTTCGATTTCAAAAGCAGGTAAACCATAGTCGGTCGTGCCATAGCAGGCATATTCCTGTCGCGTATGCTGTAAAGAGAACGAAGTCCCATCGTCATAGACAAAAGACGTCAGCGCGCGATACTCATCTTCCAGCAAATAGCGGTAAGAAAGATCTGTACTAACACGTTTCCCGTAATAAAGTTGCCCAATATGCCCGTTTGGAAGAATGCCCATCACATAACTGATTGTCTCATTGTAAAGATGAAACTCTTGGCTTTCTTGTTTAAATAGAATCCCCATAAGTCACTCCAATCTGTATAAATTTCTTTTAACCAGTCATTACAGTTTGCTACCTGAACTGGCAATTCCTTGAATAAACTGCTTTTGGAAAATAATGTACAAGATAACCATCGGCCAGATCGCTAGTACGCTTGCAGCCATCAACTGAGGGTAATTAACCGTATAGGCGCCTTGAATCTTAGATAGAGCGCTAGATAGCGTCGCCTTACTAGGGTCTGCATTAATAATCAACGGCCATAGCAAATCTTTAAAAGCAAACAGAGCTGTAAAAATCGCCAAAGCAATCAGACCAGACTTGGCCAGCGGTAACATTACTTTGAAAAAAGTTTGCCCAATGTTGCAACCGTCTAACTTAGCCGATTCTTCCAGCTCTTTTGGTAAACCCATGAAAAATTGACGAAGCAAGAATGTTCCAAAAGCGCTCACCAAACCAGGAAAGACAAGCGCAAAAATGGTATTTCTCATGCCCATTTGGTCAATCATCAAATACTGCGGAATAACAAAGAGTTGTGGAGGCACCATCATTTGAAACAGAACCAATCCAAATAAAACGTTTTTAAATGGAAATTGTAATCTGGCAAAGGCGTAGGCTGCCATAGCAGAGAACATCACCGAGCTAAAGATGCGCCAGACCATCATCAGAATAGTATTCAAATAGAGTACTATAAAATTATTGGTTCTTATAACTTCTGTGTAGTTCCCCACCAACCACTTAGACGGTAAAATTTGGAAGGGGTTCATCTGGGTTGATTCTGTAACCGACTTGAAGGAAGTTAAAACCATCCAAATAAAGGGCAAAATCATTCCAAAAGAAACAGTTATGAGTAAAAGGTGAATCCAAAGGTTTTGTTTTAAGAATTTTGACTGCATTTGCTCCCCTTCCTAGCGATAGTGAACCCATCTTTTTTGGACGTTCATTTGGATTACTGTCAGTAGTAAAATCAGTCCTAGCAATAAAATCACGACCGTAGACCCATACCCCTTATCTGAGTATTTGAAAGAATGATTATAAAATAGATAAACCAGTGAAACGGTCTTATCATAAGCTGGGCTCTTAATATCTTCCATCATGTAGATGACATCAAAAACCTGCATAGATTGGATAATACTTGTCACAACTACAAAAAATAAGGTAGGAGAAACAAGTGGTAGCGTAATATTGAAAAATTGCTTAAAAGGGCTAGCCCCATCAATAATCGCTGCTTCATAAAAATCGTTTGGAATTTCTTGAAGGCCTGCTAAAATGAGAATCATGCTATACCCTACCGTACTCCAGATCCCGATTGCTGCTATAGCGTATAAGGCTATACTAGGATTCTCAATCCAGTTCACAGGGCCAATGCCAAATCGCCCTAACACATGATTAATCAAGCCAAAATCCGTATTATACAGCCATCTCCACACCATAGTCACTGCAGCAGGCGCCGCGACCATCGGTAAAAATAAAATGGTTCGGTAGACATGCTTGCCTTTCAATTTTGTATTAAGTAAAACAGCTAAAAGCATTGCAAGCATAACCGTTATCGGCACCACTAACAGCGTGTATTTAATCGTATTCCACGTTGCCTGCCAGACTTGAGGATCTGTCATTAAACGACGATAATTTTCTAACCCTATAAAAATATCGCTCTTGCCGAAATCGCCACTTTTAAAGAAACTCAATTTTATCGTCTGAAAAATAGGAATAATATTTAAGACCATGAGTCCAATAATCGTCGGAGCTACCATTCCTAAGCCCCACAAAGCTTGATTCCTCTGTTCTCTTTTTGTCGCCATAACTCCTCCATTAATCGAAAGTCTGGACAGCCAGCTATCCAGACTTTCGTGCTTTTATTTCTCTGAAGCAAGCACCTCATTCATTTGATCCGCTGCTTTTTGAGCCGCATCTTTCGTTTTTTCTTCTCCCAAATAAGCTGGTTTTAATAACTCATAGGCCTTTTCTTCCCACTTAAGGGTCATTTGAGAGTAAGGCCTGATTTGGGCATACTCGAGCATATCAACATATTTTTGAACCGCAAAATCTTTATTCGAGTCAACCCAGGTTTGAGCAGCGCCTTCATAGGCTGATATGGCCACACCTAACTTAGCTTGCATTTCTTGAGCCTCCTTGGAACTCAAATATTCCACCCATTTCCAAGCTGCTTCAGGATGTTTGGTGTTTGCTGCAATCGCATTTCCCAAACCATTAAAAATGGTAGCTCGTTTGCCATTTGGCCCTTTTGGTAAAACGGCGACATCTGCATTCGCTTTTACATAATCATTAGAAGAAAATCCAGATAAATTCCACGAACCAAAGACTCCCATAGCTACTTGACCGTTTTGGAAGGCTTCTGCGCGTTTTCGATCCTCTGTCATCACAGGAGATAATTTTTCTTTGACGAAACTGAAGTAGTAATCCAACGCCTCCACTGTTTTAGGATCATCATATCCAGATGTTTTAGCATCTGCCAGAACCTGACCACCATTCTGGTAAATAAAGTTGTAGAAACCTTCTTGATTACTGAAACCTGCTCCAAAACCATATTGACTACCATCGTCTTTGGTTAGTTTTTTAGCAACTTCTTTTAATTTATCCCAATCCCAAGTCTCATCTGGATAAGCTATGCCGGCCTCGTCAAACATTTTTTTGTTATACCATAAGCCGATGGTGTCAAAGTCTTTTGGTAAGGCATATTGCTTATCATTAATATTGTAAATGGCATTCAGGCCATCTGGGAAATTCGATAGACTAGCGGTCTTGCTTTTGGCTAAATAATCATCCAATGGCAACAGCATGTCATTAGAAGCATAGCGGTAGATTTCATTAGAGTGCATCCAGAATGCATCTGGTAAAGACCCTCCTGTTGCCCCTGCTTCCAACATGGTCCAGTAATTATCCCAATTAACTACTTGAATCTTAACCTTAATATCAGGATTCTGAGCCTCAAATTGATCAGCAATTTGACGAATCCCAGGTTCTTGGTTGGAATCCCATATGGCGTAGGATAATTCTGTTTTGCCAGAATTATTGGATTGAGATTCTGACGAGGATGAACTGTTATCAGAAGTACCAGATCCACATGCGGCTAATAAAGTTGACACTGCCATTAAGCTACAAAAACGTACGAGCGTCTTCATCATTAATCTCCTTTTTCAAGGGAATCCCTTGTTATTTGTAATTTAAGTTTATCAAAGATAACGCTTTCAATAAATAGGGGGATTTGACTTGATTTATATGAGTTTAAGGTCAATTTGTTGTTTTTAATATAAAAAGTTACAAAAGCATATAGAAATGCTATAATAGTCCTATATTTTTTGTTTTCTTTAGGTGAGGTTTATGGTACAAAAAGCTAAATTTTATGTTTTTAATAATAGGTCGTACGTTGATTTTTATCCCATTCAATTCGGCATGGAAGCATGTAAACCCCTGCACTCTTTTGGTCCAACCATGAAGCAACACTATCTGTTTCATTATGTTATTTCGGGATCTGGTACATTTTATTCCACAGGTGAAGAACGTTGTTTTCCCTTAACGGCTGGTCAAGGCTTCTTAATTTCCCCTAATATGATCTGTAGCTACGAAGCCGATTTTGAGGACCCTTGGACCTATATTTGGATTGAATTCGACGGCTTAAAAGCCGAGCATTTTATCAAGCAAGCTGGTCTATCTGCTAAACAACCCATTTTTACCCAGAAGAAAGCAGCCTTGGAAAGCCCTGTCTACCAAGAGATGAGAACGATCCTTGATCTCAATAACAGCCGAAGTTCTCTTTTATTAGGGCACCTCTACCTATTTATTTTCCACTTGATCGAGGAATCTATAGAGCAAACATCCATTTCGCATGAGGATATCAAAGATTTCTATATTCGTGAGGGGATTAATTTTGTAGAGAGAAATTACCATCTTCCTATTGGTGTAGAAGATATGGCCAAACGCTGTAATCTCAACAAACATTATTTTAGTCGCCTATTTAAAAAAGAGATGAACATCTCTCCTCAACAATTTATCATTCAATACCGATTAAGTGAAGCTTGCGAACTCCTTAAAAATACAACACTAAGTCTACAAGAAATTGCTGAGACTGTTGGCTACTCCAACCAGTTTAATTTTTCCAATGCTTTTAAGCGCCAATTTCATCAATCTCCAAGCCAATGGCGCAAACAAAACCGTTAGATAGGATATAAGCTTATGAATCTATTGATGCCATCACTAGCTTAACTCCAATCCTTCTTCCCCATTAAAACTAACGGTTCGCCATGCTATAACAATAGAGCTCTCTAAAAAAACAACTGCTGCCAACTCTTTCTAGTATGAGCAAAGTCTGTCTTAGCTAGGATCAAGTCGACTATTCTTGATTTTTAAAACCAATGAACTTCTCTTTGCATATATTTTTATGTAAACAAAGCATTCAGAATTCCTCCCAAACAGAGCCAAGAAAAATGATTTCTCTCAGACCTATCCCGCTCCTATCCAGACCCATTGGTAGCACACTCTGATAAGCCAATTTTGTCTTCCTTTGACAACCAAATTTCCCAAGGAGGACATCGCCCTTGCACGTGCGCATAAGATGCCCCAATATCCCATTATCTCCTGAAAATAAAACCAATCCCTGTGATCGTGGAAGTAACTTCTAACTGCGTCATTTCAAAAAAACGTGTCAGTGCTCTTTTCTTTGTTAAGCTAGACCTTCCTAGAAAATACTGACACACTGAATACTAAAAAGGCATAGAAGAAACGATTCTCATAACGCAATTCTGTGCCTTTTCTGTACTCTATTTTTTGTCCGACCTCTACTGTTTATCGTCATGTCACCGAGATACGGTTCTTAAATGTCCCTAAGTGTAGGGCTTTTGAAGGCAAAAAGCTGAGGTGCAACGCCATTTATCTCATCCACTGAATTCATCACCCAAACAGCTTTAGGACTGTAACGATCCTAACTATCACCTTAAACAGTTCGTTTACACTGCAGGAACGACTAAGGTAACGGTTGATAACAACTCATCACATTCTGATAATGGCTCAATTGTTTCCCCTCCTTAAGATAACATTCTAATCATTACTAAACAACTAGTACCTCTATACTCTTTCAAAATCAAACATATAAATGGTTCGTTTACTGGACTGTATCATGTCTAGTCCTACCGTCACTAGTTTTCCCAGTTCCATAGGGTACTTCTCTAATAGTCCCCTAGACTATTGGAAAAGTTTTGGGTTAATTGCGGCATTTGGCAATTAACCCATAGTGTTTCTTTGACAATCAGTCGGTAATGTCCCTAAATTATCTGTTTTTTATTGAGTACTACCGTTTTGGGGAGTTGGATGACTTGCCTGACTTATTTTAACAATTAGTGCGCCAAAAATAAGCACCTGATCTTCCTTCCTTTGATCAAGTGCTATTCGATACTCATGTTAGTTAAAACTGGCGATTGCTTTTCGCGATATAATCAACCAGGTCTGCTACTGTCTGAAAAGTTTCTAGATCTCGGTCTGGAATCTCAATGTTAAAAGCATCCTCCAAACTGATGACAAATTCCATCAATGCGACAGAATCGGTAAACTGATCCCGAAGTAGCAAATCCTCAGAAAGCACAACGCCTTCGCCTTGGAATTCCTTAACTAAAGCAAGGAGTTTTTGATAGATAACTTCTTGTGACATTTTTATTCCTCTTCTGAAAATTCTTGAACCGACTGACCGACCACATCCGTTTCCAGCATGGTCCTAATTTGACGAAGCGTGCTGACAATACTCTTGGCATCACTGGACCCGTGCGCCTTAACCACAGGCGCCTTAAGCCCAAACAAGACTGCCCCACCAGCGCTAGAATAGTCTAAACTGTCTTTTAATCGGTAAAGACTTGGTTTAAGCAGAAGGGCACCCAGTTTAGCACGTAGCCCTCCTGAAGCAATGGCTGATTTGAGCTGACTCATGACAGACATGGCTGTTCCCTCAATGGTTTTAAGCACAGCATTTCCCACAAACCCATCTGCCACGACAACATCTGCCACACCATTCAGAAGTTCTCTAGCCTCTATGTTACCAATAAAATTCAGATTTGGATCAGCTACCAACAACTGATAGGTCTCCTTACGCAAGCTATCGCCTTTTGTCTCTTCAGTGCCATTATTCAAAAGGCCAATGCGAGGATTAGTTAAACCGCGCACATGCTTAGCATAAAAGGCACCAAGAACAGCATATTGATAGAGGTGATGCGGTGTATTCTCAGCATTTGCTCCTAGGTCAAGCATATCAAACCCCTGACCATCCCGAGTCGGCAAGGTAGATAAGAGCCCTGGCCGTTCAACTCCCTTGATGCGTCCAACCACAAAGAGACCCGCCGCTAAGAGTGCACCTGTATTTCCCGCTGATAAAACAGCATCTGCTTGGCCATCCTTGACCGCCTTAGCTGCCAGAACCATCGATGCCTGTTTCTTACGGCGGATCGCCTTAGCCGGCTCCTCATCCGAATCAATCTTTTCCTCGGTGTGGACAATACGGATACGCGGATTTTCCTTAAGATAAGGCTTGATCTTTGCCTCATCCCCATAAAGTTGGACCTCAATATCCTTATAAAGCTCTATGGCTTGATTAACCCCCTCGACAATCGCCTGAGGTGCGTAATCCCCTCCCATGGCATCAACAGCAATTCGTTTCATTTTCTCTCCTTTGCTATAGCTCAATCAATAGCTCTATTTTATCATATTCTTCAGCGATTATCCTTGAGGAGGTGACCCCATTGAGCCATATCATCAATAAACTTTTTAGCCTTGAGATGAATTCCCACGTATTCCTCGTACAGCTGATCGATAAAGGTTCGCAATTTTTGTTTCATTTCTGACTTAATCGAAATCGTCTCCAAGTCCGTAAATTGAATTCCTTGGAAACGGCTCAAGAGATAGATGACATTTGGGTCTACATGAACACGATGGCTATCCTGATGCTGATGTTGGGGACACAGACAACCGTTGTATTTATAGGAAAAATCCAAAGGCTGACCAACACGGTGACAGACCAGGCATTCGTCAAAATTTAAACTGACCCCAAATCGGCTTAAGATTTGCACTTCAAAAATATTGGTCAAGACCTCAATATCCAGTCCTTGCTCCATCAAAGCCAAGGTTTTTGATAAAAAAGCAAAGAGGGCTGGATCTGACACATTGTCTTGAAGGGCAGCATCTGCCAAAGCAAGCAGATAAGTGGCATAAGACAGCGAAAAAATATCCCCATTAACCTTTGGAAAGGTATGACTCTCTCGATAATCTTCAATAAAACTAAAGCCTGTCGCATTTAAATTAACAATAAAAGACGAGGCCGTCAATGGCTGGATAACACTGGTCAACTTAGAGTCATGAGCATGCCGCACAAAGAACATCCGTTTGCCATAAGATTCCGTAAAAATCTTTACCAGCATATCCTGCTCGCGATAAGGGCGGTTATAGAGGACCAAACCCTTTGTCTCAACGCGATTCATCCGATTCCATAAAACGCGCCAAACGCTTCATGGCCTCCTCAATGGTTTCCATGCTAGCTGCATAAGAAATCCGAACATAACCTTCACCATATTGCCCAAAGGCAGCTCCAGGTATAAAGGCTACCGCCTCCTTACGAGCAAATTTTTGCAGAAAGTCGAAAGAATTTTGATTATAACCCGCTGGAATCTTGGCAAAGATATAAAAAGCACCATCTGGACGGATGATTTCAAAGCTAAGAGCAGTCATTTTTTCAATAATCAGATCCCGACGCTTCATATAAGCTTCCTTCATCGGCAGAGCATCATCTTTGCCATTTTTTAAGGCTTCTAAGGCACCATGCTGGGCAACCGTCGCCGCAGCTGTTACGAGGTACTGATGGCTCTTGATTAACTGCGCTGTCAAGGTAGCTGGGGCAAAAATCAATCCGATCCGCCAACCTGTCATGGCATGGCTCTTCGAAAGACCTGAAATAACGATCGTTTGATCTGGTAAGAATTCTGCAATGGATACATGGCGTCCTTCAGAATAAGTCAATTCTGCATACACCTCATCTGAAATAACAAAAATGTCATACTTTTTCAGCACTTCGGCAAGACCTGCCATCTGCTCTCTCGAGTAGGTCACGCCTGTCGGATTGGCGGGGTAATTAAGGATGACTGCTTTCAATCGGTCCCCTTGCTCTAAGATAGCAGTCTCCAACATTTCCGGGGTCAAGACAAACTGATTCGCTGTCGTATCAATCTCAACGATGGAACCACCAACCATAGTCACAATCGGCTCATAGCCAGGATAAGCTGGCGCAGGCAACAAAACGGTGTCACCCGACTCAATAATAGCTACTAAGCTAGCGGAAAGCGCCTCTGTCGCCCCTACTGTCACCAAGATTTCGCTAGCTGGATCGTAGGTTAGGTTATACTTTTCTTGGACAAAGTCAGCTGCTGCCTGACGTAGCTCCAAGAGTCCACTCATTCCTGTATAATAACTCTGGTTGGCATCAATCGCTGCCTTAGCAGCCTCTTTTACATGTTCTGGCGTCGTAAAGTCAGGCTCTCCCAGCGTCAGCTTCAAAATACCAGGAACATCCGAAATCGACTGATCAAACTGACGAATCATTGAAATTTGAATCTTGTCCAATTGTTTATTAAATCGTTTACTTAAATCCATAGGTTTCTCCAATCTTTAGACTATTATATCGCAATTTTCAGAAAATGTTAAATGAGAAAGCACTCCCTGACAGGAGGCGTCAAAAAATTGGAAGAGGCTCACCTTCTCCCAATTTCCATCTATTTCTAAAAGCTACCCATGAAATTACTTACCAGCTGACTCCCTCATACCACGTTGACAAGACCTTCTTAGTGGTGTCTTTTCCACCTGCATAACGATAAGCCATCTGGTACTCAACTATATTGGATTGAGATTTTAGTGTCACCGATTCAAGTTTTCCCCAAGCACTTCTCTACTTTCCCAAAGTCCCTTTAAATTAAAGCTTCTTTCCTTCAAATAGAGGAGATAAAGGACGTTTTTCATGAATCCGCACAATAGCATCCGCCAGCAAGTCAGCAATCGAAATCTGTTCAACCTTATCTATCAAGCGGTCTTCCGGCAGATAAATCGTATCCAGAACAACTAATTTCTCAATCGCAGATTTAGCAATATTATCCATGGCAGGTCCGGATAAGACTGGGTGGGTACAGCTAGCATAAACAGCTACTGCTCCCGCCTCTGCCAAAGCATCCGCCGCATGGCAAATGGTTCCTGCTGTGTCAATCATATCATCAATCAGAATACAGGTCTTGCCGTCTACCTTACCGATAATATTCATCACCTCAGAAGTGTTCATCTTATCCACTGACCGACGCTTGTCAATGATGGCAATAGGAGTCTTTAAAAATTCTGCCAACTTACGCGCCCTGGTCACGCCACCGTGGTCTGGAGAAACCACTACATAATCAGCACCTGTCATCCCACGACGTTCAAAATAGTCCGCAATCAAAGGTGCCCCTAAAAGATGGTCAACAGGGATATCAAAGAAACCTTGAATCTGTGAAGCATGCAAATCAATGGTTAAAAGGCGATCAACACCTGCCACTTGAAGCATATTGGCTACTAATTTTGACGTGATTGGCTCACGCGCTCTAGCCTTACGGTCCTGACGGGCATAACCGTAATAAGGCATCACAATATTGACTGATTCAGCGCTAGCACGCTTGAGAGCATCCACCATAATGAGAATTTCCATCAAATTATCATTAACTGGTGACGAAGTTGACTGCAAGATATAGACCTGAGAACCACGGATCGATTCTTCAATATTGACCTGAATTTCACCATCTGAAAAATGCTTGACCGTTGATTTCCCAAGCGAAATCCCCATACTATCAGCCACTTTTTTAGCCAGTTCCTGATTTGACGATAGCGCAAACAACTTTAAGTTAGCGTATGACATACTGCCCTCCATTTTAATTTAAGAAACATTCCTTATTCTATTGTAACGGTTTTGCTAAGATATTTCAAACAAAAGCAGAGATAGATGAACACTTACTCAAATAAACTAGAGGGATGACTTACGGTATTGATTGTAAAGCGCCCGTGCTTTATCACATCTCTGGAAAAAGAACTAACTCAAAAGACACTTAATTCAACGCCAACGAACTCACCCCTGTCAGACAGCCCCTTAAAAAGGCCCTTTCTTGAATAGATTTTATTGTGTTTGAAACACAGGCAAATCATTCTCAAGAAAAGACATTTCAATGCTTCCCACGCCAAACGCATGAAGGAGATATTGTTTTCAGAAAGCTAGATTGATTTTATTATTTCTATTGATGATTGCGCAGGTGAATTGGATCGTCGTCAATCTTGGAAAACTCGCTATCCCTTATCAACCACTCTATTTCTTGTCTTTGTTTGTCAGTTAGCTGGGATTGAAACATGGAAAGAGATGGAAGATTTTATTGAAATGAATGAAGGTCCTTTAGGAGAATAGGTTGATTTGAGCGATGGTTGTCCATCTCACGATACTCTAGAGCGTGTGGTTAGTCTTGTTAATTCAGACCGTTTAAAAGAGCTTAACGTTCAATCATAACCACCCGTGAAAACGGGTGGCTTGTACACCGGCTATAAGCCGTTAAACTCCAGTAGCGTCTAAAGACGCTCGCTGAACGTTGTTCAGGTTATGCTTCTATTACTTGACTATTGCCCGTAACAACGGGCTTTTATCTTGTTCTAAATCCTCCATCTGAAAAGGGATCTTCGTATTCTTTAACGCTCAACTTATCTAGAGCTATGTCGTCCTTCTCTTGCTCGCGAATATACTTCGCTACGGTTTGTTCGTTTAATCCGATAGTACTGACGTAATAACCCCTCGCCCAAAACTTACGATTTCCGTATTTATACTTTAAATTCGAATGTCTATCAAATATCATCAAAGCACTCTTACTTTTTAAATATCCCATAAAATCGGAAATCGCTAGTTTGGGTGGTATCAGCACAAGCATGTGAACGTGATCTGGCATCATGTGCCCTTCTATAATTTCTACTCCTTTGTACTGGCATAGATGACGGAAAATATCGATGAGGTCTTGTCTAATTTTATAGTAGATGGACTTTCTACGATACTTCGGAGTGAAGACGATGTGATAGAGCACATCCATTTGGTGTGTGATAAACTATAACTGGTTTTAGCCATTGCTAAAATAGTCCATTGGACTATTTTACTCCTTTCTGTATCTAACCTGAACAATTAGATTATACTAGGAAAAATAAATGGAAGCTAGAAGCCTTATCAACCACCAGCTTAGCTGGTGGTTTTCTCATTTTTCTCTCCGAGAAAAACTGGCTTGAAGCCATAACTGAACAAACCCAGAAATCAACATTTTAAGACAAAGCAAAAAGCCCACTGTTGTAGGCTTTCTGTAAGATAACTCTTAAAATTAAAGCATTTTGTTGTAGAATTCTACGACAAGGGCTTCGTTGATTTCTGGGTTTATTTCGTCGCGTTCTGGCAGACGAGTCAATGAACCTTCCAATTTTTCAGCATCGAAAGATACGAAAGCTGGACGTCCAAGAGTTGCTTCAACAGCTTCCAAGATAGCTGGAACTTTAGCAGATTTTTCACGAACTGAGATCACTTGACCAACTTCAACGCGGTATGATGGGATATCTACACGTTTACCGTCAACAAGGATGTGGCCGTGGTTTACGAATTGACGTGCTTGACGACGTGTAGTCGCAAGGCCAAGACGGTAAACAACGTTGTCCAAACGACGCTCAAGAAGAACCATGAAGTTGAAACCAAGAGTTCCTTCTTTGATTTTGGTAGCTTGTACGAACAAGTTACGGAATTGTTTTTCACCCAAACCGTAAGAGAAGCGTAATTTTTGCTTTTCAGCTAATTGCAAACCGTATTCTGACAATTTAGAACGGTTGTTTGGTCCGTGTTGCCCTGGTACGTAGTTACGACGTGCTAATTCTTTACCTGTACCCGTAAGTGAAAGACCCAAGCGACGCGCTTGTTTCCAAGATGGTCCTGTATAACGTGACATATCAATGTCCTCCATAAATAAATTTTATGGAAATAACGATGTAGACAAACCTAATTCGTGCAGCTTGCCTTCGCCCAAACAGCAAAGGTTACTGGTATTGCAGACAAGCTGTTGACGAGCTTTATTTTGTCCTGCTGTTATTTCACACAAAGATTATTGTAGCACAAAAAAAAGCCTATTGCAAGGCTTTTTTTCAATAAATAACGTTTCACAACAGAGTCTAGTCTTCATTTTCAACATCTTCGTCTGAGTAGTCATCATCTTCTTCCGATAATTCGACATCCTCATCAATTTCATCATCTGGGATGATCTCGTTTAATTCAGCGTCGTAAGACTCTACTTCGTCCTTCTCGTCGTCAGGATTCTCGTCATCATACTCGCTGCCGTCACGGTCTAACAGCTCCTCATCTTCTGGATCGTCATCGTTATAGTCAATGGCATCTTCATCCCCATCCATAAAGGCATTGACACGCTTTTTCTTGCGCTTAGGAATTCCATCCTCGTCCTCATCCTCAAGGCTGATCACTTCCTCATCAATTTCGTCAATAGCATACCATGACCGAAGACCCCATTTGTTGTCTCCCAAAGAGATAAAAGAGCCATCCACATTTAAATCTGTGTAGAAATTAGGAAGAGCATCACGGATCTCCCCGTTAGAACGCCCTAGGTACTCCTGTACCGCATTAACCAGATCATTAAAATACATCTCATGATCACGACCACGAGATTCTAAAATAGCACGCGCTACTTCAATCATTGATAATTCTGTCTTGTCTTGACCAGCAAATACTTCAAATTCCATCTTAGACTCCTTCATTTTGTCTCCCTCCTATTTTACGCTAAAAGCCTTAAATAGTCAAAGGCTATACTTAAAATCTCTATTTTTTAAACCTAACCTAGCAGCCTTTTAAAAAGCACTAAGCTACTCCTAAAGGTTAGGTATAGCTAGAAAAACACCCAAAAGAGGTTGAGCAATCCCTCAGCCTCTCTCGCCTTATCATTCAACTAACCCTTTAGCATCCTAGCCTAAATACCTCTATTCTTCAGGTGAAATCGCTTGGTCAATCTGGTCAGCTAGAGTTCGCATGGTTTGGGCTAACTCACGGTAATCTAGGATAGTATTATAAATCCCATCTTCTGACAAGACCCCTCGCGGAAGATGCTTAGGAATTTTCCCCTGCTCATCCAGTTCAAAATGCTCGCGCCATTCTGGACTACCATAGTAGGCAAAGAGATCCTCTAGCCGGGGCATATGCTCTTGAGCAGTTTCCAAGATCTGCCACAACCGGTTTGACTGCTCTATACTTTGACTGAGCACCTGCTCCATCGCTTCAATTTTTTCTAATGCATCCATAGCTTTATTATACCACAGCATTCTTTAAAAAACCATTGTGGCAAGGATCAATCCACGCCAAACGCATGAAGAAAAAAGTTCCAATAAATTTCTGAAATACAAAAATTTATTCTGAAAAGTTAGGAAGTCAAGGACAATAGTCATAGAATGCAATCTTTTCAAGAGCTATTTATAGAAAAGAAGTCAAATATTTTTGAGTAAAATCTCATAAAACACCTAAAAATTTGGACTTTGCTAAATTTCAAGTCCAAGTTAGGCATTTAGTAAAAATTGTCTAGGAGATAAATAGTTCAAACATTTCTTTGGATAGTTGTTAATCCAATTTTCGATGAAGGCGACCATTCTTGTGGTCGTTTTCTTAGTGCCTTTTGGCAACCATCGTCTAATGAGTCGGTTATGGTTCTCGTTGGTTCCTCTTTCCCAAGAGGCGTAAGGGTGAGCATAATAGATACACTCAGGATTAAAGACCTCTGCCAAGCGACTAAATTCTGTCCCGTTATCCGCTGTGATTGAGTTGATGTGATAGTTTCGTAGAATCCCTTTCAAGGCTTGATTTACTGATGTCGCTGACTTGTCAGGAATGAGACGAATGATTTGAAAGCGACTCTTCCTGTCTGTGAGTGTCAGTAAGCACTCGTTTTTAGCACGCGTCTGAATAACGGTATCAATCTCATAATCGCCTAGATTTT
>NZ_JAAXPR010000019.1 GCF_012396585.1 Streptococcus ovuberis | reverse complement strand
ATCGTTCAATCAAACGACGTTCTGTTAGTGTCAAATGTTTGCCTTTTGTAGTATAATGGTTTTGCATCTCAGAGTTCCTTTTAATGTGTTTGTGGTGAACTACATTATATCTCTCTGAGATGTTTTTTCATACTCTCAACTGGCTAACTTCATTTTAGAACTTTCTATACTAACTTTTAGCGAAAAAAATGAAAAAATTGAAATTTCCTCTTGACAAGAATAGGGAGAATTGATAAAATAGTTTTTGTTGTTAGTAGCGGGGATGGCGGAATTGGCAGACGCGCAGGACTAAGGATCCTGTGGCCGCTTTAGGCTGTGTGGGTTCAAGTCCCACTCTCCGCATTAAGAAAGAAAAAGCAGACTGTAAGGTCTGCTTTTTCTTTGCTTCCAGAGCCGGATTTTTCAGCTTTGGGTGTCCATTAAACAAACTACTCAAGGCCGGGAGAAAAGTTCCAGGCTCTTTGTTTTAGTATTCCCAATTACCCAGGGCGTAGTGGTTGGGAATCGTTCTGATCGACGCAGTCGATTCTAGACTTTCCACAGGTCAGGCATTAGGGACTTTAAGGTTGATAGACTGCTGCTGAAGTGAGAATAGGTTGAGTGGCACAGCAACTTGAGCTCCTAACACGCGGATGTCGTCAATTTTTAAACCTCTAACGAATGAGAGAAAAATATTACTAAATAGCTAACTACAAGCTGTTATCCCTGGGCTATTCGAACTGCGTAGGATGAAGTGAAACGTTCTGGGTAGAGCCTGTTTCTGGTCAAACATGTCGAAATGGCCATGCGAGTTAAACAACTTCTGACGAAGGAAGGATGGCTATTTCCTCTAAGTCAGAAGTGTGTCGCTTTTATGGTTACTTTAAGGACACTCCAGATTGTATTCAACAGGGTGGGTTGGTTGGGTATTATTAAAATATCAGAAAATTTTAATATACTATTGCGGTTTTTGGTGTTTTTTGGTAAGGTTATTGTAAAGAGATTGAGTAGAGGAAGGAGGAAAAGTTATTCGTAACTATCATTTGGCTCTAGGCATTCTTTTATTCATTTTAATTGGATGTTCACTGATGCTTGGTGCTTCGAGAGATTTTTCATGGGAAGGATTGCTAAAAGGCGATTCGGCTACTTGGTTGGTTTTCTCAGCCTCACGCCTACCTAGGACGGTTAGTATCTTGTTGGCAGGCTCTTCTATGGCAGTGGCGGGGCTTTTGATGCAGTCGGTCATGCAAAATCATTTTGCAGCTCCTTCAACGGTTGGAACCATTGAATCAGCCCAATTGGGTTTATTGTTGAGCCTTTTTGTGTTTCCGTCAGCTACTCTATTTCAGAAGATGGCCTTTGCTTTTGTCGTTTCCTTACTTTTGACCATGCTATTTTTAAGGTTAATCAACAGGTTACAATTAAAGGAGAGATGGCTGTTGCCGTTGGTTGGTCTCGTTTATAGTGGGATGATCGGCTCCTTAGCGAGTATACTGGCTTACCATTTTAATCTGGTTCAGTCCTTTTCTTCTTGGTTGCAGGGATCGTTTTCAATGATACAAACCAATCAATATGAGTGGTTATTTTTGAATCTGATCATTTTAGTCGTCACTTGGCGATTCTCAGCTAGCTTTAGTTTAATGGGACTAGGAGAAGACTCAAGTAAAGTGCTGGGACTGGATTATCGCAAATATGAATGGCTGGCTATTGTTTTAGTGGCCTTAACGACTAGCGTAACAGCAATTACTGTGGGCTCGCTTCCCTTTTTAGGGGTTGTTGTGCCCAATGTCGTCAGATTGTATAGCGGTGATTATCTCGGTCGCACAATTGGGCTAGTGGCCTTAGTGGGAGCTCTCTTAGTGCTAGTGTGTGATTGCTTAGCACGTATCATCATTGCTCCATATGAGCTGTCTGTTAGTTTGATTTTAGGAATAATTGGCAGTGGGGCATTTGTTCTTTTATTATGGAAGGGAGGGGCTTATGACTGAGGAAACGGACCAGCTGAAAAAACGGCTTCTCGTTTTAGTGGCCTTGGTAATCGTGGGGGTTTGTCTCTATTGTTTACCGTTGGGCCAATCCCTGACGGCCTATGCTGTCAAGGCAAGAGGGCAAAAGCTTTTGGTTTACCTACTAGTTGCGACGGGAATTGGGGTCAGTAGCATTAGTTTTCAAACCATTACGGGGAATCGGCTTCTCACTCCAGGTGTTCTTGGATTAGAGTCATTCTATATTCTCTTGTTGACGATGTTTTACTGGTTTTCTTGGCGCTTATTTGGACAGTCTATTTTGCATCCCTTGCTATCTTTTCTGCTATTGATTACTCTTCAAAGTGTTTTTTTTCTCCTTCTGCAACCAGTATTGAGCTCTTTGTCTAGGCAAGGAATGGTAAGGTTTCTCCTGGTTTGCATGTCACTAGGGACTCTTTTTCGACAGTTATCGACCTTTTTACAGGTGACGATGGATCCAAATGAATATGACCAATTACAGGCGCGCTTGTTTCCAAGTTTTCAGAGGATTAATCGCCCCATTTTAGGATTAGGGGCTGTTCTTCTAGCGCTTATCTTAATATTGGTCTGGAAAAAAGCTGCCGTCCTGGATGTTCTTCATCTTGGAAGAGACAACGCGGTATTGCTAGGGGTGGATGTTCAAAGAGAGGAAAAATGGCTACTTTGGCTAATGGTGCTAATCGTAGCAATTTTAACTGCTTTAGTTGGGCCCTTAACCTATATTGGCTTTTTAGCCTCCAATATTAGCTATCAGATTTCCCAGACCTACCGGCATCACTATTTGTTCATTATATCTGCTTTAGTGGGTTTTCTGCTTTTGCTAGTGGGACAGTTTTTGGTGGAACGGTTGTTTGGCTATCGGGTTAATAGTAGCATGGTTATTGAATGGTTAGGGGGTGCTCTCTTCTTTGCGGTTATTTTTAGAGAGGGGAAACAGTGATGCAGCTAGATAAGGTTTCGAAACGGTTTAAAAAAGAAGAAGTCCTAAAGGAAGTCTCTTTAGAGATTACTCCAGCTAGTTTTACAGCATTTATAGGACCAAATGGGGCAGGGAAATCAACCCTTGTCAGTACAATGAGTCGGTTGATAGCTAAGGATTCTGGGTATATCTGGATTAAGGGGCAGGAGGTAGAGAGCTGGGACACCAATGCGTTGGCTAAGGAGTTATCCTTGCTGAAGCAATCCCACTCGTTTCAAACCAAATTAACAGTTGAAGAATTGGTGAGCTTTGGGCGTTATCCCCACAGTGGCAATCGGTTAACGGCTAAGGATGAGGAAAAGATTCAAGAGGCTCTCCTTTATCTAGGATTAGAGGCTGAACGCAAACGCTATATTCATACCTTGTCTGGTGGGCAACTCCAGCGTGTATTCATTGCGATGGTACTAGCACAAGACACGGAGCTAATTTTCTTAGATGAACCATTAAATAATTTGGATATGAAACAGAGTTTAGCCATTATGATGACGCTACGTCAGTTAGTGGATCAATTAGGCAAAACAATTGTCATGGTGATCCATGATATCAACATGGCCAGTCGTTTTGCAGACGAAATCGTGGCTTTTAAAGAAGGAGAAGTATTTGTCAAAGGGAAGACAAGGGATGTCATGAAAAAGGAGGTACTGGATGCCCTATATGATATGTCGGTCACATTAGTTGAGGTGGATGGCAAACAAGTTTGTGTATATTAAAAATAGAAAAGGAAATGTATGATGAAAAAATATGGAAAAACAGCTCTGTGGTCTTTCGTGACACTTGTAATGGCTTTGGTGTTAGTTGCGTGTGGAAACCAATCCGTTAAAGATGACAAAACAAATACGTCTGCTTCAAAACAAGCTTCTACGACAGAAGTAAGGATTGGCGATGCGACGATCCCGGTTAATCCTAAAAAAATTGTCTCCTTCGATTTGGGAGCTGTGGATACTATTCGAGCCTTGGGGAAAGAAGAAAGGATAGTTGGTCTACCTACCCAAGGCCTACCGACTTACCTGTCAGAATTTGCAGATAGGGCTGGTGTCGGCAATATGAAGGAACCGGATTTAGAAGCTATTGCAGCTTTAAAACCAGATGTGATTATCGCCTCTGGTCGAACCGCTGAATACTTAGAACAGTTCCAAGAGATTGCACCAACCATTATTTTTGAAACGGACAATGCTAATTATTGGCAATCGGTAAAAGAAAATATAGCTAGCTTAGCGACCATCTTTGGAGAAGAAGCTGTAGCAGAAGCAGATAAGCAGTTGGCAAATCTGGAAACACAAATTCAAGAGCTAGCTGCACTCAATCAACAGTCGGACAAAAAAGCTCTTGCTATGGTCTTAAATGAAGGAAATATGGCCATTAACGGAGCAAACTCGCGTTTTGCCTTCTTGTATCATACTCTTGGATTCCATCCAACGGATGCCAAGATTGAAGAGTCTCGCCATGGTCAAGAAATTAGTTTTGAAGGCATTCGTGAGATTAATCCAGACTTGATTTTTGTCTTGAATCGAACAGTGGCCATCGGCGGTGACAATTCGAGCAATGAGGCGATTCTTAGAAATGAATTGGTCCAAGCGACAAATGCCGGTAAAAATAATGGGATTATCCATTTAACAGCCGATCTCTGGTACCTCAGTGGAGGAGGTCTTGAATCTACTCAACTGATGCTGGACGATGTGAAAGAGTATGCTAAGTAGGCCTATAAAGAAGATTCGGCCTTAGGTATCATAATCGCTTTTTCTGAAAATCTGTGAAAAATTGAACAATCAGTTAAAAATTCAGCTAGCATTTTTCGAAAAAAAGTGGTAAAATAGATACGTATGGGAAAACCCCAAAAAATAAAGGAGGCTATAACATGCCATTAGTTTCAGCAGCAGAATTTGTCAAAGCAGCGCGTGAGAACGGCTACGCTGTCGGCGGATTTAATACCAACAACCTTGAGTGGACTCAGGCTATCTTGCGTGCAGCAGAAGCCAAACAAGCGCCAATCCTTATCCAAACTTCTATGGGTGCGGCAAAATATATGGGTGGTTACAAGGTTGCTCGCAACCTGATTGCAAACTTGATCGAGTCTATGAATATTACTGTACCAGTTGCGATTCACCTAGACCACGGTCACTATGAGGACTCTCTTGAGTGTATCGAAGTGGGCTACACGTCTATCATGTTTGACGGTTCACATCTTCCGGTTGAGGAAAACCTTGAAAAAGCACGTGAAGTTGTTGCATTGGCTCACGCAAAAGGTATCTCAGTAGAAGCTGAAGTTGGTACTATCGGTGGTGAAGAAGACGGTATCGTTGGTAAGGGCGAACTCGCTCCAATCGAAGATGCTATCGCTATGGTTGAAACTGGTATTGACTTCTTGGCAGCTGGTATCGGTAACATCCACGGTCCATACCCAGAAAACTGGGAAGGTCTTGACCTTGAACACTTGAAGAAATTGACAGAAGCCATCCCTGGCACGCCAATCGTTCTCCACGGTGGTTCAGGTATCCCTGACGAGCAAATCCAAGAAGCAATCCGTCTTGGTGTGGCTAAAGTTAACGTGAACACTGAAGGACAAATTGCCTTTACAGAAGCGACGCTTAAATTTGCAGCGGACTACTCTGCTAACAAAGCTGAGTACGATAAGAAAAAACTCTTCGATCCACGTAAATTCCTTGCAGATGGCGTGAAAGCTGTTCAAGGTATGGTAGAAGAGCGCATCGACGTTTTCGGTTCAGCTAACAAAGCGTAATGAGACTAAAAAAGGGTTTCCTACTGGAAGCTCTTTTTGTTGTCGTTTAAAGAAGATTTACCCTAAATGACACTCCAAACGAATGGCTATCGAGCAAAGGTTTATTGGTCTAACAGTGGAAATCAAATTTTTAGGCAGACTACCATGTTAGGGGGCAGTTGACCAAGTGCTAACTTGCTCTATCAGTACATATAACGTGTTGGTCTGGCTTTATTTGATGACGCTAATTCGGATTGTTTGGGATGATGAAACATTGAATGCCTATTAAAGGGAAGCCCTTTAAGGAGACGGTCTGGAGAGACTCTAAAATAGAAAAGGGTCAACTGTTTTTTTGCATGCGTTTTCTTTAAGTGAGTTGCACTTTCTCGTAAAATATTAAGAAAACCCACTTGCTAAATGATCGGTAATCTGATATACTGTGTAAGTATGTGGTGCTAGCACATCCTTATATAGACTACGTAGGAGGAAATACAAAATGGCTAAAGTATGTTATTTTACAGGTCGTAAGACTGTATCAGGCAACAACCGTTCGCATGCTATGAACCAAACCAAACGTACAGTGAAACCAAACCTTCAAAAAGTGACTGTCCTTATTGATGGCAAACCAAAAAAAGTTTGGGCTTCAGCTCGTGCGCTTAAATCTGGTAAAGTTGAACGCGTTTAAAAAAACGGCCGTGAGGCTGTTTTTTTGTGTTCTGAGATTAGCGAGTTAGTCTGTTTATAGACATGAGGAGATAGCCAACACTTTGCCTGTAACGGCCATATTTTGCAGGCTTAATTTTTACACTTGCTCCTAAATATGGTAAAATGAAGTATCAGACTAAATGAGGTAGTAAAAATGACTGTAAAGATTAACACAAAAGATGGTCAAATCGAATTGACAGATGATGTCATTGCGACTGTTGTTGGCTCTGCGACAACAGAGATTTTTGGTGTTGTTGGGATGGCCAGTAAGGCAGCTATTAAGGATAATTTTAATGCCCTGTTGCGCCGTGAAAACTATGCCAAGGGTGTGGTGATCAAGACTGATGAAGAAGGCCGTATTGCAGTTGATGTCTACACGGTGATGAGCTATGGTGTTAAGATTAGTGAGGTTTCTAAGAATATTCAAGAAAGTGTCAAGTTTCACTTGCAAAATCATTTAGGGATTTCAGCTGAGACAGTCAATGTCTTTGTTCAAAATATCAAGGTCGTAGGAGAGTAATCGTGTCAAAAATCACAACCAGTTTATTTCAAGAAATGGTTCAGGCAGCATCAACGCGTCTGAACAAACAGGCAGACTATGTTAATTCGTTAAATGTTTTCCCAGTGCCAGATGGTGATACAGGAACCAATATGGGAATGACCATTACAAATGGTGCTAAGGAAGTCGCTAGTAAGCCTGCGTCAACAGTAGGAGAGGTGGGACAAATTCTCTCAAAAGGTCTGTTGATGGGAGCGCGTGGTAACTCAGGTGTGATTACATCTCAGTTATTCCGTGGATTTGGTCAAGCGATTCGTGATAAAGAAGAACTCGATGGTAAAGACTTGGCTCGTGCTTTTCAAAATGGTGTCGAAGTCGCTTATAAGGCGGTTATGAAGCCTGTAGAAGGGACCATTTTGACCGTTTCTCGTGGCGCCGCGACTGCTGCTTTGAAAAAAGCCGAGGAAACCGACGATGCTGTAGAAGTGATGCGAGCAGCGCTTGATGGTGCTAATCGTGCGCTCAAGAAAACACCTGACCTCTTGCCAGTTTTGAAGGAAGTCGGTGTCGTTGACTCAGGGGGTCAAGGTCTTGTGTACATCTATGAAGGTTTCTTGTCAGCTTTGACAGGAGAATACATCGCCTCAGAAGATTTTGAAGTGACGCCAGCTGTGATGAGTGAGATGATTAATGCCGAGCATCACAAGGCTGTCGTTGGCCATGTGGCGACAGAGGACATTACCTTTGGCTACTGTACTGAAATTATGGTAGCACTGCGTCAAGGACCGACCTATGTTAAGGAATTTGACTACGAAGAATTTCAGGGCTATTTGAGTCAATTAGGAGATTCCCTGTTGGTGGTTAACGACGATGAAATCGTTAAAGTCCATGTCCATACAGAAGACCCAGGACTAGTCATGCAAGAAGGGCTCAAATATGGTAGCCTTGTTAAGGTTAAGGTGGACAACATGCGTGAGCAGCATGAAGCTCAAGTAGAGCGTGTGGCGACTCCGGCTGGGCCTCAAAAAGAATTTGGCATTATTGCTGTTTCAGCAGGACAAGGTCTGGCTGATATCTTTACTGCTCAAGGTGTTGATTATGTTATTTCCGGTGGGCAGACCATGAATCCATCGACAGAGGATATTGTCAAAGCGATTGAAGAAGTAAATGCGAAGAACATTATTCTTTTGCCGAATAACAAGAATATCCAGATGGCAGCCGAAGCAGCTGCAGAAGTTGCAGAGCAACCGACTGTCGTTGTGGCGTCTCGGACAATTCCGCAAGGGCTAACGAGTCTTTTGGCTTTTGATGCGAGTAAGACCCTTGAAGCTAACTTTGAAGCCATGACGCAAGCTTTGAAGCAGGTGGTTAGTGGTAGCATTACAACTGCTGTGCGCGATACCACTATTGATGGCCTTGAAATTCATGAAAATGATCATCTTGGAATGGTAGACGGTAAGATTGTTGTATCCGAGCCAGATATAGCTAAGGCATTATCAGACACGTTTGATCACATGTTAGACGAAGATAGTGAGATTGTGACTATTTATCTGGGTGAGGGAGCGGATCAGGAACTTGTTCACGATTTGGCGGCTCACTTGCAAGAGAAATTTGAAGATTTAGAAGTGGAAATCTATCAAGGTGATCAGCCGGTTTACCCTTATTTATTTAGTGTCGAATAGTTTAAAGACTCCTCTCCTGTATTGGGCGAGGAGTTTTTCTTATAAAATGGTAAAAAATAGTTGCATTTTTTCGAAAAGATGATATCATATTAAGAAAGTTTTAGAATGTTTAGATAATAGTGAAAAGGAGGGAATATGGCGAAATATAAGCTTGATGAGCCTAAGAAAGGTTCGCAATTAGTTCTTGAAACCTTACAAGCGCTGGGTGTTGATACGATTTTCGGTTATCCAGGTGGTGCTGTTTTACCACTGTATGATGCAATTTATCAATTTGAGGGCATTCAACACGTCTTGTCAAGGCACGAACAAGGTTCTCTCCATGAGGCAGAAGGTTATGCCAAATCAACTGGAAAAATTGGGGTCGCTCTAGTCACTTCTGGTCCTGGCGCAACCAATGCGATCACAGGAATTGCAGACGCTATGGGAGATAGTGTCCCCTTGCTTGTCTTTACTGGTCAGGTCGCAACGCCAGGCATTGGCAAAGATGCTTTCCAAGAGGCGGATATTGTCGGTTTGACGATGCCAATCACCAAGTACAATTATCAAATTCGCCATACAGAAGATATCCCTAGGGTGATTACAGAGGCGATTCATATTGCAACGACAGGACGGCCTGGGCCGGTTGTTATTGATATTCCAAAGGATATACAGGAGCGGGAAGTTACGGAAGTCACGAATCCAACTCTTGATTTACCGAGTTACCAGCCAACGGTTGAGCCCAATGGCCTACAACTGAAACGATTGCTGGAGCAGCTTCCTTCTGCTAAAAGACCTGTCATTTTAGCTGGTGGAGGTGTCGCTTATGCTGGTGGGGAGCATAGTTTGCGCCTTTTTGCAGAACGCTATCAGATACCGGTGGTGACCACGCTCTTAGGTTTAGGGGTTATGCCTTATGATCATCCCTTGAATCTTGGCATGGGAGGGATGCATGGTTCTTATGCGGCCAACATGGCTCTAACAGAAGCGGATTACATGATTAATTTTGGCTCCCGATTTGATGACCGTTTGACGGGAAATGTCACCACCTTTGCCAAGGATGCTTTCGTGGCGCACATTGATATTGATCCGGCAGAGATTTCTAAAATCATTCGGGCAGACATCCCTATTGTGGGTGATGCTAAGAAGGCGCTTGAGGGGTTGCTGAAACTAGAAACAGTTGAGGTCGACACGTCTGCTTGGATCAAGCAAGTGACCTTTAACAAGAATCGCGTGAAGCCGTATCATAGGTCTTCAGACTTCATTCAGCCTCAGGAAGTTATTGAGGTGATTGGTCAATTGACCAAGGGAGAAGCGATTGTAGTAACGGATGTTGGTCAACATCAGATGTGGGCGGCCCAATATTATCCCTATAAACACGGCCGTCAGCTTGTGACATCGGGTGGGCTTGGGACGATGGGATTTGGGATTCCAGCAGCCATCGGAGCTAAATTAGCTAATCCTGATAAGGAAGTGATTCTTTTTGTTGGTGATGGGGGCTTCCAGATGACCAACCAAGAAATGGCCATTTTAAATGGCTATGGTTTGCCAATAAAAATTATCTTATTGAACAATCACTCCTTAGGAATGGTTCGCCAGTGGCAAGAATCCTTCTATAATGAGCGCCGAAGTGAGTCGACCTTTGACGCAGAACCTAATTTTCAGCTCCTAGCCCAGGCCTATGGTGTCAAGGCTCATCGCTTCACTAATCCAGAGACTATTGTCAAGGATCTAGAGGTACTTATGGAGGATGTTCCCATGTTGGTAGAAATCTCGATTTCAAACCGTGAGCGGGTTTATCCGATGGTCCCAAGTGGCAAGAGTAATTTTGAAATGTTGGGGGTGGAATTCAATGCGTAGAATGTTAACAGCAAAACTCCGTAACTCAACAGGTGTTCTCAATCGCTTTACCGGTGTGCTTTCTCGTCGTCAGGTCAATATCGAATCGATTTCGGTTGGTCATACAGAAGATAAATCCATTTCTCGGGTAACGCTCATTATTGATGTAGCAACCTTAGACGAAGTAGAACAAATCATTAAGCAATTAAATCGCTTGATTGATGTTGTTCGAGTCAGAGATATCACGGATCTCCCGCATTTGGAGAGAGAGGTGATTCTTGTTAAGATTTCGGCACCTCCTGTCAAACGTGCAGAAATTTTGGCTATTATTCAACCTTTTAGGGCCTCGGTAGTAGATGTAGCTCCTAAGTCAATCACGATTCAGATGACGGGTGGCTCTGAAAAAATAGAAGCTCTACTCAGGGTGATTACCCCCTATGGAATCAAGAATGTTGCTCGGACAGGGGTGACAGGCTTTACGAGAGATTAGCCAGCACAGGCTTAAAAAGCATTATCTATCAAAAAAGAAAAGAGAAATAAAATGGCAGTTCAAATGCAATACGAAAAAGATGTTCAAGTCGCAGCTCTTCAAGGTAAAAAGATTGCAGTTATCGGATACGGCTCACAAGGTCATGCTCATGCGCAAAACTTGCGTGACTCAGGCAATGACGTCATCATCGGTGTGCGTGCAGGTAAGTCATTCGATAAAGCAAAAGAAGATGGCTTTGAGGCTTATTCTGTCGCAGAAGCCACTAAATTGGCAGATGTTATTATGATCTTAGCGCCAGATGAAATCCAAGCAGATACTTATAAAGAAGAAATTGAACCAAATTTGGAGGCCGGCAATGCTTTGGGCTTTGCTCATGGGTTTAACATCCACTTTGAATTCATCAAGGCGCCAGCGGATGTAGATGTTTTCATGGTAGCACCAAAAGGGCCTGGTCACTTGGTTCGCCGGACTTATGAAGAAGGTTTCGGGGTTCCAGCACTTTATGCGGTTTACCAAGATGCGACAGGGAATGCCAAAAATATTGCCATGGATTGGGCTAAGGGTGTCGGTTCTGCCCGTGTTGGCCTCCTTGAAACAACCTTTAAAGAAGAAACAGAGGAAGACTTGTTTGGTGAGCAAGCGGTTCTCTGCGGTGGTTTGACAGCCTTGATTCAAGCTGGTTTTGAAGTGTTGACAGAAGCTGGTTATGCGCCAGAATTGGCTTATTTTGAGACTCTCCACGAGATGAAGTTGATTGTTGACTTAATTTATGAAGGTGGTTTCAAGAAGATGCGCCAATCTATTTCAAACACAGCTGAGTTCGGAGACTACGTTTCTGGTCCACGTGTGATCACAGATCAGGTCAAAGAAAATATGAAAGCAGTTCTCGCTGACATCCAATCTGGTAAGTTTGCCAATGACTTTGTCAACGATTATAAGGCTGGTCGTCCCAAACTTCAGGCCTATCGTGATGCAGCAGCGGATCTTGAGATTGAAAAAGTTGGGGCAGACCTTCGTAAGGCGATGCCGTTTGTCAGTCGCAACGATGATGATAACTTCAAGATTTATAACTAAGCTAAGAAAAGTTTTTGCTAACTTTACTGGGGGATTGAAAAGTAACCTCTGGAGAGGATCAAGCGGATCCTCTCCTTTTTGATATTTCTTCAGTAAGGATTGCTTATTCAAGATGTTACAGAGGTGAGGATAGGATTAGGTATGATACTTCAATTCTTTAATCTATTGACACTAAATCCGCTTATAGCTGATATAAAACTTTGATTAGCTAGTATTAGCTGAATAGCTTAAGGAGGATAATCAAATGAAGAAAATAGTTGTTCTGTTTCTGA
The DNA here is from genome assembly GCF_012396585.1 of Streptococcus ovuberis. Lineage (GTDB taxonomy): Bacteria > Bacillota > Bacilli > Lactobacillales > Streptococcaceae > Streptococcus > Streptococcus ovuberis. The sequence goes on along the minus strand of NZ_JAAXPR010000019.1, from coordinate 33,350 downwards.
CCCTATCTGCTTTGTTAGGACTGGATTCCAATCGGGCTACTGCCAATTCTCAGGATACGGAAGTTGTGATTGAACGCTTGTATTTGAGTCATGCGCAAGGAGAGGATCCCCTTGATTCTGTGGAGCAGTGGGAACTCTTTCGTGTCAACGTTGATTTTTTTATCCCTGAGACTATAGCTCGGGGTGGAGATAAGCTTGAAATCACGCTGCCTTCAGAGTTGAAGTTTGGGAACTTGGCGGCTTTTGATGTTCAGGACGAAGAAGGGGCTATCATCGGTAAAGCTCGGATGAATCCTGGGACCAAGACCTTGACCCTGACTTATACAGATCAAGTGCTCAGTCGTCCAAAAGCTAAGGGAACATTTTTCTTCTACGCCCAAGTGGACCATCGTCAGGAACTTCCCGACATGATTCCAGTTGATTTTACGGTTAATGGACAAAGGGTACCTGCAGGAGAATTGAATTTTGCTGGCAAGGAGGAACAGGTGGTGACGCGTATAAACAAGTCTGCCTGGCAAGAAGATCTGAATCTCAACGAAGCAACTCATGTGGTATCCCTCAATCGGATTAAGGAGTCTATGGAGAATGTTGTCGTCTCTGAAAGTTTACAACATCAAAAAATGGTTTACCTTTTAGATAGCTTTAAGGTATACAAGGGGAGGTGGGTTTGGCAGAACAACGAATGGGTCTTATTGGATTCAGTAGATATTACAGACCACGTTTCTTTGCTATCCAGTCCTCAATCCTATGAACTATCTTTAGGTGATGTATTGCCAGAAGAAGGCATCAGAATTGTATACAAAACCGAATTGACTGCCCTACCTAATTTGGGGCAACGCTTAGAAAATAAAGTTCGTCTGGATAGAGCTGGGTATGAGAGTGAAGTGGTTAATGGGGGTTATAACTACCAGAAAGCGGGTGGTTATGCTCAACAATCGATTTATGGATTACACATTCAAGCTCAAGACGAGCAAGGACTACCAGTGGTTGGAGGCTTTGTTCAACTCTTTAAAACAGATACGGGCGAATTTGTTTCTTCTGGTTCTATGGATAAAGACGGCCACTTGATTTTTAGAGATTTACCAAAAGCGGCTTATACGATTCGTCAAACAGTAACAATAGATGGAGAAGTGCAAAAGAGAGAGTATTTGATTCATAAGGAAGATTTTACTCAGGAAAACCCTATTTTATCCTACCATATGATCAGTAAGTAGTAGGTTAGCTTGAATTTAGGAGGGCAATGGGTCCTCCTTCTTTTTATTGAAAATGGAAAGCGCCAGCATTTCCCTCTTAAAAAATAGCTTAGATAGTGTAAACAGTAACTTGGCGTTGTGCCTCTCTTGCATAAATCTTTTTTAAATGCCATTATTCAAGTGAAAGAGTGATGTAAGGATTTTAATCCTTGGGTTTAAATAATAGATGAAAAATTCTGATTTTTCTGTTATAATAAGGGATATTATGGGAATGAGGAGAATGTATGTTAGCAGCCAGTGACGTGATAAAAGCTCACCAAGTGCTCAAGGATGTGGTTCTTGAAACACCTCTAGACTATGACCGCTACTTGTCGGAGAAATATGGTGCGGCTATTTACTTAAAACGCGAAAATGCCCAAAAAGTTCGTTCTTTCAAATTGCGAGGGGCTTACTATGCCATTAGCCAATTATCTGATGAACAAAAGGCTCTAGGAGTAGTCTGTGCGTCTGCGGGAAACCATGCACAAGGTGTTGCTTATACCTGCCATGAGATGGGGATACCGGCTACTATTTTTATGCCGGTTCCAACGCCGCAACAAAAGGTAAACCAGGTTCAATTTTTTGGAGGAGAAGCTGTTAGGATCCGTTTAGTAGGGGATACCTTCGATGAGTCTGCCCAAGCGGCCCTAGCCTATGCAAGGGAGAAAGGAATGACCTTTATTGATCCTTTTGATGATGCGCAGGTGCAGGCTGGTCAAGGGACTGTTGCTTATGAGATTGTAGCGGTGGCTGAAGATGAAGGCATCTCCTTTGATCACATTTTTATTCCTGTCGGAGGTGGTGGCTTGATTTCTGGTATGTCGGCCTATTTGAAAGAAAGGGCTCCAGAGATAAGGATTGTCGGTGTCGAAGCCAGCGGAGCGGCCTCGATGGCGGCTGCCTTTGCAGCTGGTCGGCCTGTTAAGTTAGAGCAAATCGACAAATTTGCAGACGGGATTGCGGTTCAGCAAGTCGGTCAGTCGACGTATCAGGTGGCTAGACGCTATGTTGACCAACTGATCGCAGTAGATGAGGGCTTGATCTCTGAGACGGTGATTGACCTTTATTCCAAACAAGGGATTGTGGCAGAGCCTGCTGGAGCAGCAACAATTGCTGCTTTGGAACTACTACGCGAACAAATCAAGGGAAAAACCATTTGTTGTGTGATTTCAGGGGGGAACAACGATATTAACCGTATGCCTGAAATGGAAGAACGTGCCCTGATTTATGACGGGATTAAGCATTACTTTGTGGTTAATTTCCCTCAGCGTCCAGGGGCCTTGCGGGAATTTGTCAACAATATCCTGGGTGAGCATGACGACATCACCCGATTTGAGTACATCAAGCGGGCTAGCCGTGGCAAGGGACCGGTTCTGATTGGCATTGCTCTTGGTGACAAGGGAGATTACGACGCCTTTATTGAGCGTTTAACTTCTTTTGATCCTCACTTTATCAACCTTCAAGGCAATGAGACCTTGTATGGGCTTTTAGTTTAAAAATAGCGCCCCTTTATGGTCCGACATTTCCTGGGGGCTTTTTTGATAAGCATTTTTCTTGCGAATATCACTAATTAGAGATAATATAGAGAAAAATGGAGGTCATAAAAATGAAACAAATCGAATTAGGCATCTCAACTTTTGGAGATACAACTGAACTAGAAAGTACAGGTCAAGCCATCAGTCATGCACAGCGTTTACGAGATTTGGTTGAAGAAATTGAGTTGGCAGACCAAGTTGGTCTTGATTTTTATGGGATTGGAGAGCACCATCGGGAAGACTTTGCCGTATCTGCTCCAGAGATTGTCCTGGCAGCTGGGGCGGTCAATACAAAGCAGATTCGTCTTAGCTCAGCTGTCAGTGTCCTGTCTTCGATGGATCCGGTTCGCCTCTACCAGCAGTATGCGACCATTGATGCTCTTTCAAATGGCAGAGCAGAAATTATGGCAGGGCGTGGCTCGTTTACGGAAAGTTTTCCGCTATTTGGCTATGACTTGAAGGATTATGAAGAACTGTTTGATGAGAAGTTAGACATGCTACTAGAAATTAAGAAACAGACCAACCTCACTTGGTCAGGCAAGCACACACAGACTGTTGTGGACAAACCTGTTGTTCCAAGAGCAGTGCAGGAGGATTTTCCGATTTGGGTAGCGACTGGAGGCAATTTGGACTCGACTGTGAAAATTGCGGAGAAGGGGTTGCCGATTGCCTATGCGATTATCGGTGGCAATCCTCTAGCTTTTCGTCAACTCATTCAAGCCTACCGTGAAATTGGCCGTCGCTCAGGCTATCAGCCAGACCGTCTCAAGGTTGGAGCTCATTCGTGGGGCTGGTTGGCTGAGACGGATGAGAAGGCTGTAGCCGATTACTATTATCCAACCAAGGCCATGTCAGATGGCATCGGAAAAACACGTTCGTATTGGCGGCCGATGACCCATGATTATTACTTACAAGCCATTGGCCCAGATGGCGCTATGTTTGTAGGGAATGCTGAAACGGTGGCTAACAAGATAATTCGCCTGATCGAGAACCTCGACCTAGACCGTTTCATGCTCCACCTGCCTATTGGCTCAATGCCACACGAGGAAACGCTGAAAGCTATCCGTATTTATGGTGAAGAGGTCGCACCGAAGGTGAAAGCTCATTTTGCAAGAGGTTGAAATAATCAGTCTTTTTGGACTTTAAAATAATAAAGTTCAAAAAAGTAGATAAAAAACAGATTATACCGAGATACCTAATAGAATAATAAACTATAATATAGCTATCAAATAGCGAAGGAAGGTTTTTTTCTATGGAATCACGCAAACTGAGAAAATTATGTAGAGTTGCACTAACAGCTGCGCTCTTGTCTGGGATGGCGGTTGGCCAGACAGGAGTGGTCTTGGCTCAGGTTGACGCTGAGACAACAAAAGCTGCAAACGAAGTTATTTCAAAAGACCCTAATGTAAAGAAATTGATTGCGGCTCTTAAGGATGGGAAGGATTTTAAACCTGATGATGTTAAGCCGGTGTTGAAAGACTTGTTGCCTGAAACCTTGGTTCATTATTACAATAATACAACGGTTCTTTCTATTTTAGTTAATACAGAAACTGATGCTGTTAATCGGCTAAAACAACTTTTCTTAGAAGAAATCGGTACACGTTTTCCTGAGGTGTTGAAGAAACAATCAGACAAGCAACCTAAAGAGAAGTCTGAATTAGAAAAAGAGCTTATTGAAAAAGAACAACAGATTGCTGAAAAAGAACAACAGATTGAGAGCCTGAAAAAAGAGTTGCGAGAACAGTCTGAACATAATCAGCGAATTTTTCAGCAATTTGATGAACTTTCCAAGGAAAATGAAAAATTAAAGCAACAAAACGATTCGAAGGCTTCCCAAGAATCAGAACGTGCAAAACAGGAACTTAACGAAAAACTAGACGAAGTTCAGAAGCAGTTGGAAAGTGCTAAGAAAGACAAAGAAAACTTGATGCAAGAACTGAAAAAGCAGCAAGCAGAACAGGAAAAAGTATTGGCCGATAACGATAGCTTGCAAAAAGAAAAGAAAGTTCTAGAGCATAACAACAGCGACTTGGAATCTCAAAATCAGAAATTAGAACAGAAGCTAAAAAACTCTGAACAAGATAGACAAAGCTTACAAGAACAGAGAGAGGAAGCTCGGAAGGAAGCTGAAGCGCTTAAAAAAGAAAAAGAAAACATCGAGGCTGAAAAGAACGCTCAAAAATATAAGATAGAAATCTTGGACCGCGAGAAAGCTAAGCTTGAGAAAGAAAAAGAGACGCTAACTGCTAGGATTTCTGAATTAGAAGAGGCGCTTAGGAAAGCTCCAAATGGTAACGAGCGTCTTGATAATATCCAACTGAAAGCTGATAAAGAAAGGCTTGAACAAGAGCGTCAAGAGCTACAAGAAAAAGTAGCAGAAGTTACTAAACAGTTGGAAGCGTCTCAAAACCAAGCAGAAACGCTTAGACAAGACAAGACTCGCCTGGAGCAAGAAGTAACTGATAACCAACAACGGTTGACAGAGTTGCAAGACAAAGAAAATGCTTTGAACGCTGAAAAAGCGCGTCTTCAGGAAAAGGTTGATGCCCTACAAAAAGAGCTGGAAAATAAAGTCGTTCCTGACGAAAACCCTCAAGTCCCTGCACCTAACACTGAGCTTGAACAACTCAAGGGTCGACTAGCAACATTAGAAGCACAACGAAAAGATTTTGAAACGGAGAAGGGGACCCTTCAGCAAAAAGTCCAAGAACAAGATCAACAATTGACTCGACTACAAGAAGAGCTTGCCAATAAAGTGGCTGAAGTTAAGAAAGCTCAAGAAGACTTGCAAGCAGAAAAAGAAGCTGCTGAGAAAACTTTAGCTGAAAAGACAGAAGAATTGGAAGCTATTACCAAGGAACTTCAAAACGCTCAAGCGGATAATCAACAATTGAGAGAGGACAAGGCCGGACTTGAGCAAGAATTGGCTTCCTTGAGGAAGCGTCTTGAAGATGCTAATCAAGAAGTGAATCGTTTGCAACAAGAACAAGCGACGTTAGTCGAAACAGAGCAAAAGCTACTCAAGAAAATAGAAGCCTTGCAGAACGGTATGGTTCCAACACCAAAGACGGAAAACACACCAGTTCCATCTGAGCCAAAAACTCCAAGTCTCCCAGAGAAGCAAGAGAGTGTGCCGACAGAACGGACACAACCAGCTGTTCCAGAGAAAGCAGAAAAAGCCCCTTCCGAAACAGATACTCCAAGCCTTCCAGAGAAGCAAGAAAAAGCTCCTTCCGAAACAGACACTCCAAGTCTTCCAGAGAAGAAAAAGAATCTCCCTTCTGAACCGAAGAAGGAAATGCAACCGAGTGTTCCTCAGTCTAAAGTGCTGAAACCAAACGGCTCACCTCTGCCATCATCTCCTGAGAAAAAACAAGATGAAATGATGAAGAAGAGTGAATCGGATAAAGGTGACCAAAAATCTCCTGACATTTCCTTCCCAACCTACCGCAAAGGAATGCTATCTGCTGGGAAAGCCTCTTCTAAACCAGCAATGACTCCTCAAAAATCGCCAGAAATGGCCAAAAAACAACTCCCGCAAACCGGTGATGCGGTTCAGGGAACGTTAGGGCAGGTTGGATTGCTTACGTTAGTTGTCGGCTTATTTGGGGCGTTTAGAAAAAAGGAGAATGAAGACTAAACTAGGAAGCAGATTGCAAGCCAACATTTAGCTGCTTAATGATAGTCGTCTTTGCTGTATTGCTTTACATTTTTTTACTGGTTTGTTATACTCTACTATAGAGACTATCAATAAGGAGGTTATGAGATGGAAAGTTTCATTGGTTTAACGATTTTTGTGACCCTAGTGGCTATTCTGTTATTAGTTCTGGCATCCTGTTTATATGTCGTTAAGCAGCAGACGGTGGCCATTGTTGAACGGTTTGGGAAATACCAACGAACGGCAACGGCTGGTATTCAGTTCAAGTTCCCATTTGGGATTGATCGCATTGCAGCTCGTATCCAATTACGGGTTTTGCAGAATGATATGATTGTAGAAACAAAGACCAACGATAATGTCTTTGTGACAATGAATGTCGCTACTCAGTATCGAGTGGATGAGCAAAATGTCACTGATGCTTATTATAAGCTGATGCGGCCAGAAGAGCAGATTAAGTCTTATATTGAAGACGCACTGCGGTCATCGGTTCCGAAACTGACCTTGGATGAACTGTTTGAGAAGAAGGACGAAATCGCCCTTGAGGTTCAGCGGCAGGTAGCTGAGGAGATGTCTACCTATGGGTATATCATTGTTAAAACGCTGATTACTCGTGTTGATCCGGACAGCGAGGTTAAGCAGTCCATGAATGAAATCAATGCCGCTCAGCGAAAGAGGGTGGCTGCTCAAGAACTTGCCAATGCTGACAAGATCAAAATCGTGACGGCAGCTGAAGCCGAAGCTGAAAAGGACCGTCTTCATGGGGTTGGTATTGCGGAACAACGTAAGGCGATTGTGGATGGGCTAGCCGATTCCATTCAGGAATTGCGCGATGCCAATATTTCCTTGGATGAGGAGCAGATCATGTCCATTCTCTTGACCAACCAATATTTAGATACGCTTAATCAGTTTGCTGAAAAAGGCAATCAAGCCATCTTTTTGCCAAATAGTCCACAAGCGATCGATGATATCAGGACACAAATTTTATCCGCTTTAAAAGTTAAGTAGACTTAAAAAATGGAGAGAAGTGATTGATTCGTCCAATTTTATATGCTATAATACATAATTAGGAAATTCAAAAAAAGGAGGTTCTCAAAAGTGACTAACTATGAAAAAGTCGAAGCAGTTGTCAACTGGGTGCGTGAGAAGAAATTGACTGGCTACCGTATCAGTAAAGAAACGAACGCGCGCGAGATGTCTATTATCGCATTGGCTCAAGGGCGTGCAAAAATTGACAATATTTCATTTGCAACAGCTTTAGGTTTGATTGATTTTTATGATAAAAATCATGAAAAATATGATGACTAACAGATCAATGGGAGTGGGAGAAAAATCGTTAACCCAAAGGGGAGCGATTTCCTCTCCCTTTTTCATTTTTCAGGTTCAGGCTGAAAAAGAACTATCCCCAGTTCGTTTTCGGCACTTGCTTTGCAAGCTTCATTTCCCGATTCAAAAGGTCCCCCAGACCTTTTGAACCCGCCTCCGCAAAGTTGAGCAGGCTATTCAGCTGATGAAATCAGCGTATTAGGCAGTAGACTTGCTTTGAGACTCCCAACTTCCCGCTTTCAAGGAAGATGCTTTGAAGCGCTCAGCAGTGGCTAGTATTTCCTCTTTTCAATGTCTAGGAGACAACCTTTGATAGCCTGACTCCAGTCTGTCAAAGCTCCTGATCACTGCGTCTTAATGGGTGAATAATCATAAAAAGGAGCGACTAGGACTTTTGTCCTGGCCTCCATTTTTTTCTGCGATGTTTTTGCTTGCTTTTTATGAAGAAAGGGGTTACAATAGAGCTGTAAACAAAAATCATTTTTTAGAAGTTTGTCAGGAGGTGGTTGCGGTTTTAAATGAAAAAGAGCAGGCTGTTTTAGAAGTGATTCGCCAGTTTCCGTTTTATTCCCAGCAGGAGATTGCTGATTATTTAGGTGTTTCAAGGTCTACTGTTGCTAACATGATTTCGGATATGATTAAGCGGAATTACCTTCTTGGACGGGCCTATATTATCAATGAGGATGCCCCAGTCATCTGTATTGGTGGCATGAATGTTGATCGTAAGTTCTATGCTTGCCAGGAATTGATTCTAAAAACATCAAATCCTGTTAGAAGTGAAGTTTCAATCGGTGGTGTGGGCCGTAATATCGCTGAAAATTTAGGACGGTTGGGGGAAAGTGTCCTCATGCTGTCGCGAGCAGGCGATGACCAAGATTGGGAATTGATTAAGCAGCAATCGCAGTCATATATCAATCTCAGACAGGTTGATATCGCTCCTGATCAGGCGACCAGTTCTTATACAGCCGTTATTGACCTAGATGGCGAAATGAGTATGGCCTTAGCGAATATGGCGATTTGTGATACAATGACGGTTGCTTGGCTCCAGCAGTATGAAGACTTGCTTAGTCGTGCGCGTCTCTTAGTGGTGGATTTAAATCTCCCTAGAGAAAGCGTTGCTTATCTCATTGAGTTGGCTAAGGAAAGAGGGGTATCCTTGGCACTTATTCCCGTATCGGCTCCAAAAATGGCCCATCTTCCTCAAGAATTGACGGGTGTTGAATGGCTGATTGTCAATCAGGATGAGAGTGAATTTTTCTTTGGTCAAAAGGCCAACACAGAGTCTGATTTTGAGGAGTTGGCTGAGTTGTGGCTGAACCTTGGGGTTAAACAGGTTTTGATTACCAGAGGTGCCAGGCCTATGCTCTATGCCAAGTCCAGCGGTGAGCGGCTTTTGGTTTCGCCTAAGAGGGTTCCCCACATGGTTGATGCGACGGGAGCAGGTGATTCCTTGTCTGCGGGAGTTCTCTTTGGCTGGTTAAATGGGTATGACCAGAAGGAAATCTTAGAGTTTGGCTTGACCAATGCCTACCATACGATTTTATCCTCGGATACGGTGCGTAAGACCTTATCTCGTCACAGTTTTTTACAAGAAAGAAAGGATTTGTTTGATCATGACAATTGAACGTTATTTAGAATTTTCTCCAGAAGTAGCGGAAGCCAAGGCTAGTGGTAAGCCGATTGTAGCTTTGGAATCAACCATTATTTCACACGGGATGCCTTATCCTCAGAATGTAGAGATGGCTAAGACCGTTGAGCAAATCATCCGCGATAATGGTGCGGTTCCAGCCACCATTGCTATTATGGATGGGAAATATAAGATTGGTTTATCTGAGGCGGATCTTGAGCGTTTGGCAACTGAGAAAAATGTTGCCAAGGTTTCTCGCCGTGATTTGGCTGAAATTATTGCGACTAAGCGCATCGGTGCAACAACTGTCGCTACCACTATGATCGGTGCGGCCTTTGCAGGCATCAAGTTCTTTGTGACAGGTGGGATCGGTGGGGTTCACCGTGGCTTTGAAGAGACAATGGACGTCTCTGCGGACTTGGATGAATTGGCGCAAACACCAGTTACGGTTATCTGTGCAGGAGCTAAGTCTATTCTTGATTTGCCACGTACTTTGGAATACTTAGAGACCAAAGGTGTTCCGGTTGTCGGCTATAAGACGGAGGTTTTACCAGCCTTCTACACTGGAACCAGTCCGTATCGTTTAAATAGCCATACAGATTCTGTGGACACTTTGGCCTCAATTGTTAAGACTAGTGAGGAATTAGGATTAAATGGTGGACTCCTGGTGGTCAATCCGATTCCTAAAGAACATGAATTGGAAGCAAGTTATATTGACAGTATCATTGAAAAAGCTGTGGCAGAAGCAGAAGAAAAAGGAATTGTTGGCAAGGATATCACACCGTTCCTGCTGGGCAAAATTGTGGAATTGACAGAGGGTAAGAGCTTAGCAGCCAATATCCAATTGGTTTATAATAATGCTAAAGTCGGCGCTCAAATCGCTAGCAGCTACAATCAGTTATAGGAAAAATCGGAGGCTGGGACCTGACGGTCCTAGTCTTTTTGGATGGGAGAAAAAAGTTACTAGAAGCTATCGTCTAATAGGTGAAAATTTAGGATAGCAATGGAGACTTGCAAGAAAATTTGATATAATGAACTGATGAGAAGATAACTGGAGGTTGAAATGTTACTGGAATTGATAAAAGCGATTTTGTATGGAATCATTGAAGGAATAACGGAGTGGCTTCCTATTTCTTCGACGGGACATTTGATTTTGTTAGAAGAATGGGTCAAATTTCGTTCGGCGACTCCAGAATTCACGGAAATGTTTAATGTGGTGATTCAGTTGGGAGCGATTCTCGCTGTAATGGTTATTCGCTTTGATCAGCTCAATCCCTTTAAGCGTTCTAAGACCGCTGTTCAGGTGCGGTTAACTTGGCAGTTGTGGGCCAAGGTTCTGATTGCTTGTTTGCCGGCCCTAGTCATTGGCTTGCCTTTAGATGACTGGCTGGATACGCATTTTCACAATATTCCAGTAGTGGCGACGACCTTGATTCTATATGGGCTTGTCTTTATTTGGATAGAGCGTTATCGTAAGACGGAGCCTCAGGTAATCAGTTTGTCTAAGATGTCCTATCAGACAGCTCTGATGATTGGTTTTTTTCAAGTTTTAGCGCTTATTCCAGGGACTAGTCGATCAGGAGCGACTATTATCGGTGGGATCTTGATGGGGACCAGTCGGTCTGTTGCGACAGAATTTACCTTTTATTTAGGCATTCCTGTCATGTTTGGGGCTAGTCTGCTCAAGGTGCTTAAGTTCTTTTTGTCGGGGACTGTGCTAACCGTCAGCCAATTGACTGTACTTTTGGTTGCCATGCTGGTTGCCTTTGGGGTTTCTGTGGTTGCGATTCGCTTTTTGACGGATTATGTTAAACGCCATGACTTCACCTTGTTCGGGAAGTACCGGATTGCGCTGGGCGTCTTTCTATTGGTATACTCTAGCATCAAGCTCATCTTTTAAAGAAGGTCGTATGGAATTGGTTTTCTTTACTAAAGGGGAGATTGACAAGTGTTTTAAGTTTTGTTAAAATGATATCAAACCTATTTTGGAGGTAAAGGGGACATGAACAACTAAGAAGCAAGCAGTGATAGACCTTATCAAGTTTGTTTTTTAGTGTGCCTCTTTTTTCTAACATCGCCCCTTGGGGCTTCTTTGTGCATGCTCGTAAACTTTCTACTTGATAGGGTAGGAAGTTTTTTGATACAAGGGGGCCATATGTTAAAGTTACAAGCTATCACCATTACTCATCTCAAGGACTTACAGACCTTAATTGCAGACCTTGACTTAGCTGTCAATCCAGGAGATAAACTGGCTATTATTGGAGAAGAGGGGACTGGTAAATCCACGCTTATCCAGGCCATTTTGGACCCAGAACAAATCAGCTCCTATGCGCAGTTGGATGGCCAAATAATCAACCATTTCACTCAGATCGGTTACCTGCCTCAAAATTTACTCCCTCAGCAGTTGAATCAGACGGTGAGTGATTTTATCTATACTGATCTGGACTATACTGTCTTTGATTTTCAGATTTTCTGGACTATGGCAGATCGTTTCAATTTACCAATCGAGCGTTTTGAAGAGCAGAAGCTGAGGCTAGCCAACTTATCTGGGGGTGAAAAGATCAAGCTACAGCTTCTTAAATTATTAGCAACTGATCCTGACTTGCTCATTTTAGATGAGCCAAGTGGTGATTTGGATATGGAGACCTTAGTTTGGTTGGAAAGTTTTATCCAGGAGAGTGAAAAAACAATCCTCTTTATCTCCCATGACGAGGCTTTATTATCCAGATCAGCGACCAGTATTCTCCATCTGGAACTCTTACAAAAACGCCGGGAACCGCGTTGGACGTTTTACAAGGGTGACTATGAAAGTTACAAGACTGACCGGCAACGCCAGTTTGACAAGGACTTGCAAGTGGCCAGCAAGCAACGAGAAGAACAAACCAAACGCTTAACCAAAAACCAGCGAATCCAGAAAAGCGTTGAGCATCAATTGAGGAACACTAAAAATGATGTTGCAGGACGCCTCTTGGCTAAAAAGATGAAAAGCCTACAGTCGCAAGAAAAACGCTTCGAACGAGAGAGCAAGGATTTTACCGATATTCCTCAGGACATGGACCGAATCAATCTCTTCTTTTCTGGTGTAGAACCCTTACCAGCCTCCAAAATTCTACTGGATTGGCAGGATAGGACATTGTCAACCGGTCAGACCATTAACTTGATCCTGCGTGGTCAGGATAGGTTAGCCGTTATCGGTCAAAACGGCATCGGCAAGACGAGGTTACTAACAGCTATCAAGTCTGAGCTTAGCCAACGAGAGGGGATTTCTTTGGGCTACATGCCTCAGGATTATCATCAAGTCTTGCCAATTGGGATCTCGGCCTTGGATTTTTTAAAGGACTCTACAACAGCAGAACAAGCCAGAACCTTGCTAGCGCGTCTGCAACTAACGAGAGAGGAAATTCATCATTCGGCTCATCAGCTCTCAGGTGGCCAAAAAGCAAAAATCTGTCTTGCCAAGATGGTTTTGGAAAAAGCGAATGTCTTGCTTTTAGACGAGCCGACTCGTCACCTTTCCCCAACATCGCAGGAGGAGTTCAAACAGCTTTTGCAGACGTATTCAGGTGCCATAGTGCTGGTTACTCACGATAGGAGTGTGTTACAGGCAATAAAATGGGAGGTGTTGGAAATGAAGGAGAACGATAGAGAAGATAAATAGAAGAACGGTAAGATTGGTGTAGATGAAAGGTGTAACAAGGGTCTTAGAGCCAATGGTTTTTCGTACAGTATGTTATCAACCTCTTTCTCTTTGAAAAATCTGCAGAAATTAGATATAATGGTAAAACACGCAAGAATGCAAGAGGTAGAGGATGGAAATCAAACAAATTAGTGATTCAACTTTAAAAATCACGATCAAAATGGATGATCTGGAAGAACGAGGCATGGAATTGGCTGATTTTTTGATGCCTCAAGAAAAAACGGAAGAGTTCTTTTATAGCATTTTAGAGGAGCTGGACATGCCAGACCACTTCAGGCAGTCAGGGATGTTATCGTTTAGAGTGACACCTAAGCCGGATAAGTTGGATATTTTTGTGACCAAGTCAGATATTGATCAGGAACTGGACTTCCAAGATTTAGCAGACATGGCTAATGTGGAGGATATTTCGCACTTGTCGCCAGATGAATTTTTCAAAACCTTGGAAAAGACGTTAAAAAGTAAGAGTTCTGCGGATGAAAAAGCTGTTGCTGCCTTGGAATTATTAGAAAATCAATTCGAGGAGCAGGAGTCTTCTTCTGCGTCAATGGGACGTTATATTTACTTTACACTGCGGTTTTCAGATGTTCCAGAAGCTATATCTTTCGCTAGAGGGGTAGATTATCCTGTCGATACTTCGGAACTCTACAAGTATAATGGCGCCTACTATATGACCTTGCTGATTGATTTGCTAGATCAGGAGCCGTCTTATGCTGGATTTATCCACTCTAGAATTTTGGAACATGCTGAGGATACTGGTTACAGCAGACCCTACCTTCAGGAGCATGCCTACACGCTTCTTCAGGTTAATGCCATTGAGCAATTGAAAAAGGTTCACAACGAATGATTCCATTTGCCCTACAGTATATTTTAGTTTTTATTGGAACGTTTTTGATCGCTGTAACAATGACCCCCTTGGTTCGTTTTTTAGCTTTTCGAATCGGAGCAGTTGATCACCCTAATGCACGGCGAATCAATAAGGTGACGATGCCAAGTGCTGGAGGAATGGCTATTATCATTGCTTTTACCATTGCTTGCTTGGTTTTTTTGCCTCTGATCATCAAAACAACGGATATTCATGGCAGAGACTACATTGCCTATGTCTGGCCAGTTGTTGCCAGTAGTTTGATTATCGGTGTCACGGGATTGATTGATGATATCGTGGAGCTATCGGCTAAAAAGAAGTTGATCGGTCAATTATTGGCTGCTTGTCTGGTTTACTTTTTTACGGAATTCCATTTTGATAAATTTAAACTGCCTTTCGGTGGTCCATTTATCGAATTTGATCCTATCGTAACCTTTTTTTTAACCATCATCTGGATTATTGGAATCATGAATGCGGTTAATTTGATGGATGGTTTAGATGGGCTTGTGGCAGGAGTTTCAATCATTTCTTTAACGACCATGGGAGTAGTCTCTTACTTTTTCCTGTTTGACAGTAATTTGTTTTTGACCATGCTCATTTTTTTACTGGTTGCGGCGATTTTAGGGTTTCTGCCCTACAATTATCACCCGGCCATTATCTATATGGGGGACACAGGGGCTTTGTTTATCGGTTTTTTGATTGCGGTGTTCTCTCTTCAGGGCTTGAAAAATTCAACGGCAGTTGCTGTTGGGACACCGATGTTAATTCTGGGAGTACCGATAACCGATACGCTGATGGCTATCATTCGGAGAAGTTTATCCAAGCAACGAATTTATGAACCAGATAAGATGCACCTGCATCACCGCCTACTCTCTTTGGGGCTCTCTCATCGAGGAACGGTGTTGGTCATTTATGCCATAGCCTTCATTTTTTCGAGTATCTCGCTTCTGTTTAATATTTCCAGTCGTTTAGGAGGGATTTTATTGGTCATCGGCCTGGTGTTTGGGGTCTGGCTCCTAGCAGAATTGATTGGGATTTTAGGTGAAAAGCGAACCCCTATTTTAAATCTCTTGCGCTTTATTGGCAATAGCGGTTATCGTGATCAGGTGTTGGCCAAACGTCGAAATAGGGACAGAGTTCGTCAGAAAAAAGACAAAAGGAAAGCCTAGATAGGCTTTTTCTGCTATAATAAACAGTAAACGAGAAAGAGTGTATGTTGCTTTTGCAGGGTACAACTCTAAACTGTAGTTTACAAGAGAAAGGAACTATCATGTCAGTTTTAGAAATCAAAAATCTTCATGTTTCTATTGAAGATAAGGAAATTTTAAAAGGGGTTAACTTGACCCTTAAAACAGGAGAGATTGCCGCTATTATGGGACCAAACGGAACAGGGAAGTCAACCCTGTCAGCCGCTATCATGGGTAATCCAAACTATGAGGTGACCCAAGGAGAGGTTCTTTTTGATGGCGTCAATGTTTTGGAACTGGAAGTGGATGAGCGTGCTCGTATGGGGCTTTTCTTAGCCATGCAATATCCGTCAGAAATTCCTGGGATTACCAATGCAGAATTTTTGCGTGCTGCCATGAACGCTGGAAAAGAAGATGATGAGAAGATATCCGTGCGGGACTTTATCACTAAGTTGGATGAGAAGATGGCGCTGCTCAACATGAAAGAAGAAATGGCAGAGCGCTACTTAAACGAAGGTTTCTCTGGTGGTGAGAAAAAACGGAATGAAATTCTCCAACTTCTCATGTTGGAACCGACCTTTGCGCTTTTGGATGAGATTGACTCAGGTCTTGATATTGATGCTTTGAAGGTTGTGGCCAAAGGCATCAATGCGATGCGTAGTGAAGGTTTTGGTGCCATGATCATCACACACTATCAACGCTTGCTAAACTACATCACACCCGATGTGGTTCACATCATGATGGAAGGACGCGTGGTCTTATCTGGTGGACCGGAATTAGCCCTACGTTTGGAAAAAGAGGGGTATGCTAAGATTGCAGAAGAGTTGGGTCTCCATTACGAGGAAGAAGTTTAAGTGCTAAAACTCAAGGAATGAAATGCAAGAGGAGGAGACATGACGAGACATGTAATTCAAGCTTATTCTGAAGGTCTAGGAGAGCCGTCTTGGCTGACTGACAAGCGGTTAAAAGCTTTTGATAAACTAGATCAGTTGGCCTTGCCAGAGATTGAGCGGGTCAAATTTCATCGTTGGAATTTAGGGGACGGCACCTTGGTTGACAATGATGCCCTTGGTGCAGTGCCTGATTTTACCCAACTTGGGGACAATCCGAAGTTGGTTCAAGTGGGCACGCAGACGGTCTTGGAGCAGTTACCGATGTCCTTGGTGGAGGCTGGAGTGGTCTTCACTGATTTGATGGGAGCTTTAGAGCAGATTCCGGAACTTGTCCAGCGCTATTTATCGTCAGCGATTGCTGATGATATCCACCGCTTGGCTGCTTATAACACAGCTTATTTTAATAGCACAGCGGTACTTTATGTGCCAGATGGTGTCGAAGTTGCAGAGGTGATTGAAGGGCTGTACTATCAAGATGGTTCCAGCGCTACGCCGTTCAATAAGCGCGTGCTGATTATTGCTGGGAAAAATAGTAAATTTACCTACCAAGAACGCTTTGAAACATTGAATCCCTCTGATATTCCAGTCACAGCTAATATTGCTGTTGAAGTGATTGCCTTAGCGGGTAGTCAGGTTAAATTTGCGGCTATCGATCGCTTAGGTAATCAGGTGACGACCTACATGGCACGGCGTGGACGTTTGGCCGGTGATGCGACGATTGACTGGGCCCTAGGCGTGATGAATGAAGGCAATGTCATTGCAGATTTTGACAGTGATTTAGTCGGCAACGGCAGTCACTCTGATCTCAAGGTTGTTGCCTTGTCATCGGGGCGTCAAGTACAAGGGATTGATACTCGTGTCACCAATCAAGGTTGCCATTCTATTGGTCATATCCTGCAACACGGTGTAATCCTTGAACAAGGGACCTTGACCTTTAATGGGATCGGGCACATCTTGCGTGGTGCTAAAGGAGCGGATGCCCAACAAGAGAGTAGGGTTCTCATGCTTTCTGATAAAGCGAGGTCAGATGCCAATCCAATTTTGTTGATTGATGAAAATGACGTTACCGCAGGTCATGCTGCCTCAATTGGTCAGGTGGACCCTGAGGATATGTATTATCTGATGAGCCGTGGTTTGGATCGTGCTACAGCTGAACGCTTGGTTGTCCGTGGGTTCCTCGGTGCGGTTATTACAGAAATGCCAATCAAGTCTGTCCGCGAGGAGATGATTGCGGTTCTAGAAGCAAAGTTACAAGCGAGATAAGCAGATGCTAGATGATTTGAAATCTTTTCGCCAAGATTTCCCAATCTTGGACCAAGTGGTCAATGATGAGCCTTTGGTTTATTTGGATAACGCAGCAACAACTCAAAAACCTAAACAAGTTCTTGAAGTGCTTCAGTCTTATTATCAACGCGATAACGCTAACGTCCATCGCGGGGTGCACACCTTGGCAGAACGGGCGACCCAAGCTTACGAAGGGGCAAGAGAAACCGTCAGAGCCTTTATTAATGCGACTTCCTTAAAAGAGGTCATCTTTACCAGAGGAACCACGACCAGTCTAAATTGGGTTGCTTCTTACGCAAGCCAATGGCTGTCGCCTGGAGATGAAATTTTGATTTCGATCATGGAACATCATGCGAATCTCATTCCTTGGCAGGAAGTTTGTCGGTCTACAGGTGCGACCTTACGCTACGTCTACCTCAAGGATGGGCAGCTAGACATGGACGGGTTCCAAGCGGCTTTGACGGAAAGGACCAAATTAGTCGCCCTGACGCATATCTCCAATGTCCTAGGCGCTGTCAATCCCATTAAGACTATCGCCCAACTTGCTCATGCCAAAGGAGCTTTGGTTGTGGTAGATGCTGCCCAGTCTGTTGCCCATATGCCTATTGATGTGCAAGAGTTGGACGTTGATTTCTTGGCTTTTTCGGGTCATAAACTTTACGGTCCAACAGGTATCGGAGTTCTATATGGCAAGGAAAGTCATTTGAAACAGCTGACTCCTGTTGAATTTGGTGGTGAGATGATCGCTACGGTAACTGAGCAATCGGCTACTTGGAAGGAATTACCTTGGAAGCTCGAGGCTGGGACTCCCAATATGGCAGGGGCAATCGGACTAGGAGCTGCTATTGATTACATTAGTCGGATTGGCCTATCTAAAATAGCTGCGCATGAGGCGGAATTGATGGCCTATACCCTGCCGAAGTTAGCAGCTATTGACGGTGTGAGGATTTACGGTCCAAAAGCTCCAGAAGATCGAGCAGGCGTTATTGCTTTTAATCTGGATGATCTCCACCCTCACGATGTGGCAACAGCTTTGGACTATGAAGGGGTTGCTGTGCGGGCAGGACACCACTGTGCTCAGCCTTTATTGGCCTACCTAGGGGTTCCGACCACGGTACGAGCCAGTTTTGCCCTCTATACCACTAAGGAAGATTGTGATCGATTGATTGCAGCAGTCATCAAGACAAAGGAGTTTTTTCATGGCACTCTCTAAACTAGACAGTCTCTATATGGCGGTGGTGACAGAGCATTCGCGCTCACCTCATCATAGAGGGCGCCTAGCCGATGTTGAAGTTTTAGAACTTCACAACCCCACCTGTGGCGATTTGATACAACTTTCCGTCAAGATTAAAGAGGATAGGGTGTCGGAGATTGCTTTTGATGGACACGGCTGTAGCATTTCAACCGCTTCGGCTTCCATGATGGCCGATGCGGTTTTGGGAAAAACCTGTGCAGAAGTTGAGGAGCTAGCGACTATCTTTTCCTGTATGGTGCAGGGAGAGAGTGATGCCGCTCAGAATAAGTTAGGAGACGCGGCCTTTCTAGCAGGAGTGGCCAAATTTCCTCAACGAATCAAATGCGCTACTTTGGCTTGGAATGCTCTTAAAGAGGTGGTGGCGCGCCATCGAGAATCTAAATGACAATGATAATGAAGGAGAAAAAGAAAGGAAGCGTATGTCTGAAAACGAAAAAGTAGAACCGACACCGATTGACCTTGGTGAATACAAGTACGGTTTTCATGATGATGTAGAACCGATTGTTTCAACAGGAAAAGGTTTGTCAGAAGAAGTTATCCGCGAGATGTCTCGAATCAAGGATGAGCCTGAGTGGATGCTGGACTTTCGTCTAAAATCCTACGAGGCCTTTAAGAAGATGGAATTGGAAACTTGGGGAGCGGATCTTTCTCAGATTGATTTTGACGAGATTATCTATTATCAAAAACCATCTGATAAGCCGGCTCGTTCTTGGGACGAGGTTCCTGAAAAGATCAAGGAAACCTTTGAGCGCATTGGTATTCCTGAGGCGGAGCGAGCTTATTTAGCCGGTGCCTCAGCTCAGTATGAATCTGAAGTGGTTTACCACAACATGAAAGAAGAGTTTGAAAAACTGGGGATTATTTTCACAGATACCGACTCAGCTTTGAAGGAGTATCCAGATCTCTTCAAGCAGTATTTTGCGAAATTGGTGCCGCCGACAGATAATAAGTTGGCTGCGCTTAATTCAGCGGTATGGTCAGGTGGAACCTTTATCTACGTGCCAAAAGGGGTTAAATGTGAGATTCCCCTGCAGACTTATTTCCGGATTAATAACGAAGGGACAGGGCAGTTTGAGCGCACTTTGATCATCGTTGATGAAGGCGCTAGTGTCCACTATGTAGAAGGGTGTACTGCTCCAACCTATTCGACAGCTAGCCTGCATGCGGCTATCGTTGAGATTTTTGCTTTAGATGGTGCCTACATGCGTTACACCACCATCCAAAACTGGTCGGACAATGTCTATAACCTCGTGACCAAAAGAGCACGTGCCTTGCGGGATGCGACTGTTGAATGGATTGACGGAAATCTAGGTGCTCATACGACGATGAAGTATCCTTCGGTGTACCTAGATGGGGAAGGTGCGCGTGGGACCATGTTGTCTATCGCTTTTGCCAATACCGGGCAAAACCAAGATACGGGGGCTAAGATGATCCATAACGCGCCTCATACTAGCTCTTCTATTGTTTCGAAATCAATTGCAAAAGGTGGTGGTGCGGTAAATTATCGTGGTCAAGTGACCTTTAATCGCAACTCGAAGAAATCCATCAGTCACATCGAGTGCGATACCATTTTGATGGACGATATTTCTAGATCGGATACCATACCTTTCAATGAAATCCATAACTCACAGGTAGCTCTGGAGCATGAAGCTAAGGTTTCTAAGATTTCAGAAGAACAACTTTACTACCTTATGAGCCGTGGTTTGTCTGAGGGTGAAGCAACTGAGATGATTGTTATGGGCTTTGTGGAGCCCTTTACGAAAGAACTTCCGATGGAGTACGCCGTTGAGCTCAATCGCTTGATTGCTTACGAAATGGAAGGATCGGTAGGATAAGAAAAAACTGAAACAGGGTTAGCTTATTGGCCCTGTTTCAGTTTTTTCTGTTTTGCGAATGCTATAGCTGATGAATGGTGAGTAGCTCAAGGAGAACGTTTTGTGATTTAGTGAGATGGAAGGTGGCTGTGTTCCTTTCGTTACACTGGTTGGGAGAGTTTTTGAAGTAACATTGACTACGACAGCACATGAAATTAGCTGGGAAGAGTTTTGGAAGTTACTTGGGATTAGAGATCTTCGTTGACCCATCTGACAAAGTTGTTCCACCAGACTTTAAAGAAGATAGCCCGCTTGACGTCTTCCTTAGCGACCATGGTCATCGTTGGCGGGGTGCCTAGATAGCCATCGTCTTCAAAGGTGATCTGGCCGATAGTCTGTCCTTGCTTAATGGGGGCTTCAGGTGTTTTTTTAATTGCTTTGAAGGTTAAGTTCAGATTAGGTTCTCCCATTTTTTGGACAACATTAAAATCACTTTTGGCCACTGCCGTTGCATGGCTTTTATTCCCGTTGAAAACAGGAGATTTACTTCCTTCGTAGGCCTTGCCTTTGGGGAGAATAGTCCAGAAGTAGTAGGAATCCTTGATGTGATTTAGCAACTGGTTGGTTGCTACAAAACGGGCATCTGGATCTTCTTCTCCTCCATGAGCACCGAGTAACACAGTGATGACACGCATCCCGTTTTCGGTGCTGGACGCCACGAGAGATGACCCTGATTTTTCAGAGGTTCCGGTCATTAGCCCATCCACGCTAGGACGGGAATACATTGCGCCTTTCAAGAGTAAGTTCCAAGTGAAGATGGTGGTATAAGACCAATTAGCGGATAAGAGCGAAGTTGTTTCGGTCACTTGTGGATAATCTTGGAGCAACTTTCGAGCGATGATGGCCAGAGAACGAGCACTCATCATGTTTTCAGCATCTTCCTTGCTATCAGGATAACGGTGATTTCCTAGGTAGCGATTGCTGATACCGGTAGCATTGACTAGTTTGGCGTCGTCGATTTCCCACTCCTTAAGTTTGGCAGACATGGCGTCAACAAAGCGTGCTTCTGTCCCGGAAATATGCTCTGCAAGAGCAACAGAGGCTCCATTGGCAGAGTGGATCAGAACAGCATCTAACAGTTCTTTGACCGTATAGAGTCTAGCATCTAAGGGGATATTAGCGATTTCGGTATTTAATGATAACTCATAAGCGTAGTTTGAAACCGAGACAGCATCAGATAAGGTGATTTTGCCGTTGTCAATTGCTTCATAAACCATATAGGCAGTCAAGAGTTTGGAAGTTGATGCGGTTCCTGTAACCGTCTCGCTTGCTTTTTCATAAAGAATCTTACCAGTTGTTGCTTCAATGGCCATGACATGGTTTGCGGGGACATCAAAGCCTTCATGTTCTTGTGCCTGGATAAGCTGCGATTGGGCTATCAGGCAGAACATCAGTACTGTTAAAAGGTGTTTAAATAGCTTGGGTTTTACATTAAAGAACTTCATAAGTCTTATTATACCATAAAAAAGATAAGCCAGGGCGACATCATTCGAAATGAATATACTGCATGTTTTTTGATTAAAAAAACATGATTTAACATTTATAAAATACAAAAAAATCAGAAAATTACATTGACAAAGAAAATAGTGGATGGTATAATAAAACGCATAAAGATTTGGGATTGAATCCTGAACAAAAGGAGATTGTTCTTATGAAAACGAAAAAATGGATGGCTCTAACAGGGGTTACACTTCTATCAACTGCAGTTTTAGTGGCATGTAGTGGTAATAATAATGCATCAAGCGGTAGTTCGGCAGATGCGCCAACAACATACTCTTATGTCTATGCGTCTGATCCAGAGACCTTGGACTACCTCTATGACAACCATACCACCAGTTCAGACATTGTCACTAACTTAGTGGATGGTCTCTTAGAAAATGACCAGTATGGTAACTTGATTCCATCATTGGCAGAAGACTGGAAAGTCTCTGAGGATGGCTTGACTTATACCTATACCCTTCGTGAAGGGATTAAGTGGTACACAGCAGATGGCGAAGAATATGCGGATGTGACCGCTCAGGACTTCGTCACAGGACTTAAACATGCCGCGGATAAGGAGTCTTTAGCGCTGTATATCGTTCAGGATTCCATCAAAGGATTGGATGCCTATGTAAAAGGAGAGACAAAAGATTTTAGCACGGTAGGTGTCAAAGCGCTTGATGACCGTACCGTTCAATACACCCTGAATAAACCAGAAACCTTCTGGAACTCAAAAACAACGATGGGAATTCTCTTTCCTGTTAACGAAGAGTTCTTATCAACCCAAGGGGACAAATTTGGGACTCCGACAGATCCGTCAACGTTGCTATATAATGGTGCCTATTTCCTAACGGCTATCACTTCTAAATCTTCAATTGAATACACTAAAAATGACAATTACTGGGATGCAGAGAATGTTCACATCAAAGATATTAAGTTAACTTATTTTGATGGATCAGATCCGGAAAGTCTCATCAAGGGATTTACTGATGGCGCCTATACAATGGCACGTGTGTATCCTAATAGCTCAAGTTACGAAAGTGTCAAGGAACAGTACGGTGACAATATCGTCTATACACAACAGGGGACGTCTAGCTACTACGCGATGCTGAACATGGGGCGGACTAAGTATGATCACACCTCTAAGACGAGCGATGATGAGAAAAAGGCTACAGCTGCTGCTCTTCAAAACAAGGATTTCCGTCAAGCGCTCTCTTTTGCCTTTGACAGAGAAGCCTATAATGCACAAAGTAAAGGTGTGGATGGTGCGGCTTACTCGCTCCGTACCATGGTTGTTCCAGCTGACTTTGTAACTGCTGGTGAAAATAATTTTGCAGACCTTGTTGAGAAGGAAATCGTCTCTTACGGTAAAGAGTGGGAGGGTGTTCAGCTTGATGATGGTCAGGACGGTATTTTCAATGCGGATAAGGCAAAGGCCGAATTTGCTAAAGCCAAGGAAACACTTGAGAAAGAAGGTGTAAACTTCCCGATCCGTCTTGATGTGCCAATTGATCAGGCCAATGAAGTGTCGGTTCAACAGGCTCAATCTTTCAAAAAGTCTATTGAAGATGTCCTTGGCGGGGATAATGTTCAAGTGGATATCCAGATGTTGGATGAAGACGCTTATTATGCAGCGACTTACTATACTGCTAATGCCTCTCAAACGGACTATGATATCTCCCTTGCTTCCGGTTGGGGTCCAGACTATCAAGACCCATCCACTTATCTTGATATCTTCAACACGTCAAAAGAAGGCAGTATGACCTTTACTATCGGTATTGATGGCGGTTCAGATAGCGAAATCGCTAAGAAAGTTGGTTTTGAGGACTACATCAAACTTTTGGATGAGGCTTCTGCCGAGACATCTGATATTGCCAAGCGTTATGAGAAGTACGCTAAAGCTCAAGCGTGGTTGACCGATGAGGCTGTTGTGATTCCATACACTTCAAATGGAGCACTGCCATCTGTTCGCTATATTGTGCCATTCTCTGGAGCTAGTGCTACAGTTGGTACCAAGGATGGTATGGGCTATAAGTATCTGAAACTTCAGTCTGAATTAGTGACTCAAGAGCAATATAACAAGGCCCTTGAAGATTGGAAGAAAGAAAAAGAAGTGTCTAATGCCAAGGCGGAAAAAGCTTTAGCTGATCATGTGGAGTAGGCTGAGATTAGGAGTTAAGAAGTGGGAGTGGATAAAAAGCGTTCATTCATTAGAAATCACGTTTTCGCCTATCTTCTCTTCATTCGGAAGTGTTCGACCTGAAGTGGTCTCTTCCTAAATCGTTTGTTGCCTCAACACCGATCGAAAAGCAAGGGTAGCGAGTGTTTGAAGTTAGGAAACTGAGCGAAAACTCCCTTGTCGACAGGAGACAGTTGACAATCCTAGCGCATTTGAGGGAATTGCTTTACGACTTAGAGTTACCTATCTCTAAGGTTCAAATGCCTTGATTGACCTATTCAACAGAGGTTTATTAATCAGTTGTTCAATGAACGGTCTGTCTAGTGGCCACTCTAGAATAAGCAAGGCCGTCCAATCGATACGATTTGCTTAATCGAGGATACTCTGAATAGGCTAGGGCTGTTGCCCTAGCTTATTTAGTAATGGATGAGTAGAAAAGAATTCTTAACAAAACATTCAGAAAATTTCCTACTCATATAGTTTACATTCTAAAAAAATTTTGCTATAATCTACTTTATCAGCTAACTTGCTGTAGTTAGTGAATCAAAGGAGATTATTATGCGGAAAAGAAAAATGGTTGCTCTTGCAGGTGTAAGCTTGCTTGCGGCTGGTGTTCTTGCGGCTTGTAGCGGGGGCTCTTCGTCAAATGGTTCAGGGGCGTCAATGCCATCAACCTATTCATATGTTTATTCAACTGATCCAGATACTTTGAATTATCTTCTAGCTAACAAAGCTGCAACGTCAGATATCACTTCTAACTTGATTGATGGGTTGCTTGAAAACGATCAATATGGCAATTTGATTCCATCATTGGCGGAAGACTGGAAGGTTTCTAAAGATGGTTTGACTTATACTTATACCCTGCGTGAGGATGCTAAGTGGTTTACGGCTGACGGTGAAGAGTATGCGCCAGTAACTGCTCAGGACTTTATCACTGGTTTGAAATATGCAGCAGATAAAGAGTCAGAAGGACTTTACATTGTCCAAGATTCTATTAAAGGTTTGGATGCCTACCTAAAAGGTGAAAACAAAGACTTTTCATCTGTGGGGATTAAGGCGCTGGATGACAAGACTATTCAATATACGTTGAAACAACCAGAACCATTCTGGAATTCAAAAACAACAATGAACATCTTGTTCCCAGTTAATGAAGAATTTTTAGCTGCTCAGGGAGATGCATTTGGTACAGCTACTGATCCATCTACTATTCTTTACAACGGACCATATCTGTTGAGCGCCTTGACAGCGAAGTCTTCAATTGAATTCACGAAGAACGAAAATTATTGGGATGCTGGTAATGTGTTTATTGACACCATCAAATTCTCCTTCTTTGATGGCTCTGATTCAGACTCCCTCTTCAAAAACTTTGACAGTGGCGACTATACCCAAGCACGTGTTTTCCCTAATTCTTCTCTTTACTCTACAGTAAAAGAAAAGTATGGCGACAATATTATCTATAGCCCACAAGCTTCAACTACTTACTATGCTCTGTTCAATACAGATCGTCAAAATTATGAGAATACCTCAAAAACTACAGATGAAGAGAAAGCAGCAACTAAAGCAGCTATCTTGAACAAGGATTTCCGTCAAGCGATTGCATTTGCGTTTGACCGTGAAGGGTACAATGCTCAATCTGTAGGTAAAGATGCAGCTCTTAAAGGGGTCCGTACATCGTTAGTGCCGTCTGCTTTTGTAACAGCTGGTGGCGAGAACTTTGGTGATCTCGTTGAGAAAGAATTGGTTAGCTACGGAACAGAATGGGCAGATGTACAGTTAGATGATGCCCAAGATGGTTTATACAATGTGGATAAGGCTAAGGCAGAGTTTGCTAAGGCTAAAAAAGAATTAGATGCTCAAGGCGTGAAGTTCCCAATTCACTTGGATATCCCTGTTGACCAAGCGTTTGAAGTAGGTGTAGCGCGTGCTCAATCCTTCAAACAGTCTATTGAATCTGCGTTCGGTGCAGACAATGTTGTCGTAGATTTGCAAATGATGGATGAAGATGCTTATAATAATGCGGCTTACTTTGCGACTAGCGCTTCTCAGTTAAATTATGACCTTTCTCTGGCGACAGGATGGGGACCTGATTTCCTAGATCCATCTACTTACCTTGATATCTTTAACACAGCTCTTGAGGGCTCTCACTCTTACGTGATTGGTATTGACGGTGGTTCAGACAGTGCTGCTGCGAAGACTATTGGATTTGAGACCTACGATAAGTTGTTGGATGATGCAGCAAAAGAAACAACAGATGTTGTGGCGCGTTACCAAGGGTATGCTAAAGCGCAAGCATGGTTAGTTGATGCTTCGGTAATTATTCCATATTCTTCTAATGGCGCTTTGCCGTCTGTTCGTAAAATTGCACCATTTACAGGTGCTTACTCCCAAGTAGGGAACAAGGGAATTGCGACTTACAAGTATCTCAAGTTACAAGAAGATATCGTTAAAACAGAAGACTACGACAAGGCTTATGAAGCTTGGTTGAAGGAAAAAGCTGAATCTAATGCTAAAGCAGAAGAGGCTTTGGCGGATCACGTAGAATAAAATTGATTTCAGGAGAACTTTCTCTACCCTTTAGAGAAAGTTCTTTTGGAATTTGGAGGACACCTAATGAAAAAGTACATTTTTAGCCGTATTTTGCGCTCCTTGGTGTCTATCTTCTTGGTAACCACTTTGATCTATACTATTGTTTATACCTTGGTACCAAGAAGACAGATTTTCAAGAATGACACAAACTACACAAAAATGACCAAAACCCCTGACAAAAAAGCGGATTATGAAAATACAATCTTTGAGCGCATGGGTTATATTGATTATTACACAACGAGAGAACTTCAAGATAAAGCTAGCAGTTTTGATAGTAGCGTGACGGTTGAAGGAACGGAAGCTAACAAAGCGATTTATGAAGCTTATTTAAAGCAGTTGGGCAATGGTTGGAAATTGCATCAATTTCAAGAGTCTGGGCAATTTTATGCGACTCGAGAAGTTCCCATTTTCCAACGGGTTTTTGAGTTTTATACTAACTTGATTGAAGTTGATCATCCGTGGAAGGTGAAAGACGCTAGCAATAAGGATCTAAAACGGGGGCTTTCCATTGAGAATGACCCTTCGGTGGGTTGGTCTGTCGTTGGTTCAGGAACCAAGCATAAGTACCTTTTATACTTTAACGGTAAGTTTCCGTTCATCCATCAAAATTTTATTAACCTCAATCTAGGAACATCTTATCCAACTTACCGAAACACGCCTGTTTTGCAGGTCATTACCCAAGGGCAAGGACGTAAAAAAATGTCGGAAGTGACATTTCCTAACGGGCAAAAGAAAAATTCTTCAATAGATATCTATAGCCGTACCTATCGCTCTCCTGATAAAGCGGACTCTCAAACGGTTGCGAACTTTGGAGCAGGCGATGCTTATACTGCTACTCTGAACAATTATACTGATCCATCTATGATTGTAAGCTCGGCCATTATTGGGATTGTCGGGGTAATCATCGGTTATGCGATTGGTATGCCTCTTGCGATTCTTATGTCACGGTATAAAGGACGCCGTTTCGATAGCATTTCGACAGCAGCATTAACCTTTTTGATGTCTCTGCCATCTGTGGCCTTGGCTTACATTGTGCGGACGGCTGGTTCGGCAGTAGGCATGCCAAATGCTTTCCCTATTCTAGGTGCTCAGGATCCTAAATCTTATGTATTACCGGCGCTTATTTTAGGGATTCTCAGTGTACCTGGTCTAACGGTTTGGGTGCGTCGCTATTTGATCGATCAACATTCGAGCGATTATGTGCGCTTTGCGCGTGCCAAGGGCTTGTCTGAGAAAGAAATTTCCTATAAACATATCTTTAAAAATGCTATGGTGCCAATTGTCGCCTCTGTGCCAAGTTCTATCGTTGGGGTCATTGTTGGTGCAACCTTGACGGAGTCTCTTTTTGCCTTTCCAGGGATGGGTAAAATGATGATTGACTCTGTGCGAGCCTCTAACAGTGCTATGGTAGTTGGTTTAACCTTCATTTTCAGCTCACTCTTTATCTTTGCTGCGATGGCGGGAGATATCTTGATGACTGTTATCGACCCACGTATCAATTTATCCGTTAAGAAAGGAGGTAAATAATGTCAACAATCGATAAAAGTAGATTTGAATTTGTCAAGCGGGATGATTTTGCCTCTGAGACGATTGATACCCCTAGTTATTCCTATTGGAATTCTGTGTTCAGACAATTTTTCAAGAAAAAGTCAACGATTCTTATGTTAGGGCTTTTGTTGGTGATTGTTTTGATGAGTGCGATTTACCCTTTCTTCTCGGATTACGATTTTAATGATGTAAGTAACATCAACAACTTCTCAGCACGATATAACTGGCCGAATGCGAAATACTGGTTTGGGACAGACGCAAATGCTCACTCTCTATTTGATGCGGTTTGGTTTGGTGCGAGAAACTCTATCTTGATTGCTGTTATTGCAACAGTGATTAACATGGTTATTGGTGTGGTTGTCGGTGGTATTTGGGGTGTTTCCAAGTCTTTTGACCGTATCATGATGGAAGTTTATAACGTTATTTCGAATATTCCGTCTCTCTTGATTGTTATTGTTTTGACTTATGCCATCGGTTCTGGTTTCTGGAATTTGATTTTTGCGATGACAGTCACTAGCTGGATTGGGACAGCCTTTGGAATTCGTGTTCAGATTATGCGCTATCGTGATTTGGAATATAACTTGGCTAGTCAAACCTTAGGTACGCCAACCTATAAAATTATCGCTAAAAACCTTCTGCCACAGTTGGTTTCTGTAATCGTGACCTCTGTTTCGCAAATGTTGCCTGGATTCATTAACTATGAGGCTTTCCTATCTTATTTCGGTTTGGGTTTGCCAGCAACGGTTCCTAGTTTAGGGCGTTTGATTTC
This sequence comes from Streptococcus ovuberis, assembly GCF_012396585.1. Classification (GTDB taxonomy): domain Bacteria; phylum Bacillota; class Bacilli; order Lactobacillales; family Streptococcaceae; genus Streptococcus; species Streptococcus ovuberis. Next base: position 4,362 of record NZ_JAAXPR010000019.1, on the reverse strand, counting down.
CAAATACGCTCAAAACGTGACAACCAATGCTTATCTTTTCTGGATTCCGTTGACAGTATTGATTTTAGTATCGCTCTCGCTCTTTATCGTTGGTCAAAACCTTGCCGATGCCAGCGATCCACGTACCCACAGATAAGGAGGCTTTATGACCAAAAATAATGTAATCTTAAGCGCCAAAGATGTGGTTGTGGAATTTGAAGTCCGTGATCGTGTCTTAACAGCAATCCGAAACGTCTCTCTTGACTTAATAGAAGGCGAAGTTTTAGCAATCGTGGGAGAATCAGGTTCTGGGAAATCGGTCTTGACCCGTGCCTTCACTGGTATGCTAGAAACCAATGGTCGTGTGGCTAATGGTAGCATTGACTATCGTGGTCAAGAATTGACAGAACTCAATACTAACCAGGATTGGGAAAAGATCCGTGGTAGAAAAATTGCCACCATCTTCCAGGATCCGATGACCAGCCTAAATCCGATTGTGACGATTGGGAAACAGATAGTCGAAGTTATCGTCAAGCATCAGGGAAAAACAAAGGAAGAAGCTAAGATATTAGCGATTGATTATATGCAGAAGGTCGGTATTCCCGAAGCTGCAAGACGTTTCAATGAATACCCCTTCCAATATTCAGGTGGGATGCGTCAACGTATTGTTATCGCTATCGCATTGGCTTGTCGCCCAGATATTCTGATTTGTGATGAACCGACGACTGCATTGGATGTTACAATTCAAGCGCAGATTATCGACCTATTGAAGAGTCTCCAAGAAGAGTATCATTTTACCACTGTTTTTATCACGCATGATTTGGGTGTAGTAGCGGCTATTGCAGATAAAGTAGCCGTTATGTATGCAGGTGAGGTGATTGAGTATGGGACTGTTGAAGAGGTTTTTTACGATGCTCGCCATCCCTATACTTGGAGTCTGCTTTCAAGTTTGCCTCAGCTAGCAGATGAGTCAGGGAATCTCTTCTCGATTCCAGGAACACCACCATCTCTTTACACACCGTTGAAAGGTGATGCTTTTGCCTTGCGTTCGGATTATGCCATGAAGATTGATTTTGAAGAACATCCACCAGTCTTTCATGTCTCAGATACCCATTGGGCTAAGACTTGGCTTTTGCACCCAGAAGCGCCTAAAGTTGATAAGCCAGAAGCTATTCAAAATCTTCATGAGAAAATTAAGCAGAAAATGCTAGCAGCAAAATAGGAGGAAGGAAATGACTGAAAAATTAGTTGAAATTAAAGATTTAGAAATTTCCTTCGGTGAAGGGAAGAAGAAATTTACAGCTGTAAAAAATGCTAATTTCTTTATTAACAAAGGAGAGACATTCTCTCTTGTTGGTGAATCAGGTTCAGGTAAAACAACGATTGGTCGTGCTATTATTGGTTTGAATCCTACCAGCTCAGGTGAAATTCTCTACGATGGAAAATCAATTAGTGGCAAGCTGTCTTCGGAAGAACGCAAGAATGTCATTCGGAAAATCCAGATGATTTTCCAGGATCCTGCTGCTAGTCTTAATGATCGAGCAACCGTTGACTACATCATTTCTGAAGGTCTTCACAACTTCAAGTTATATGCCAATGAAGAAGAGCGCCGTCAGAAGGTTAGAGATATCATTACTGAAGTAGGGTTGTTAGAAGAACATTTGACACGTTACCCACATGAATTTTCAGGTGGCCAACGCCAGCGGATTGGGATCGCTCGAGCGCTTGTGATGCAACCAGAATTGGTTATTGCGGATGAGCCAATCTCAGCCCTAGATGTTTCTGTTCGCGCGCAGGTTTTAAACCTTTTGAAAAAACTGCAAAAAGAATTCGGGTTGACCTATCTCTTCATTGCCCATGACCTGTCTGTGGTCCGCTTTATTTCAGATCGCATTGCTGTTATCTATAAGGGGGTCATCGTTGAGGTCGCTGAGACAGAAGAGTTGTTCCGTAACCCGATTCATCCCTATACCCGGTCGCTTCTGTCTGCTGTTCCTATTCCAGACCCGCTTTTGGAACGTCAAAAAGAGTTGGTAGTCTATGATCCAGAACAGCATGACTACAGTGTTTCTAAACCTTATATGGCTGAACTCAAGCCTGGACATTTTGTCTGGGGCAATGAGGCAGAAATTGCAAGTTATCAAAAGGACATTTTGTAGTAGTAAAACATAACACCACTTGGAACAATCCGAGTGGTTTTTAGGTTCTCTGACAACTGAGAAGTGTGAATTGCTAAACTTAAGACATAAGACCATATTTTATGCGGTTTTTAGTTTTAAAATAGTATCCCACAATGACTTGAATAAAGCTGTGTAATCTTAATCAGCTAGTGACCTTTGTTTTAAGAATAGCCCGAATGAAAAGGTAACATTTTTCTGTACAATTTTTATAAGGTGTTTGTTATTAAATGCTACTTCGCTAAGCCATGAGTGCTTGAAAGTTGAGACTACCATGAATGCAATGGTATTTCCACCAGTGGACATAAAGCTTAGTTTTAAGGATTAGTTCATCAAGCGAATAGAAGGTTTCTTGGGTAATAAACGCCAGTTTGAAGAATGATATGGGTGCTCTTGACTACGGCATTGTCATAAGGACAACCCGCTTGACTGCGAGAGCGAGTGATTCAGAAGGTCTCAAACATCACATCAAACACCTGATTATCAAACTCCTTGCCAGAATCCGAATGAAACATTTTGCCTTTTGTCAGTTTATAAGGATTGGTTTGAAAGGCTTGTTTAACGAGTTCTGCAGTCTTTTGCCAACCGCTGACAAGCCAGACATTTCGCAACTATAGAGATTGATGATTAAGCAAACATAAGCCTAGCGGCTTGCCAACAAGGACATAGGTCAGGTCTGTTACAATGACTTCTAGTGGTTTTTCTTGGTTGAACTGTCTGGCTAGGAGATTTGGAATGTGGGCATCATTTTTCCCTTTAGACTGCGGTTTGAAGCTAGCCTGCTGGTAAACAGCGAGATTTAAGTGTTTCATAATCCGACAAATACGACGACGAGATAGGATGATCCCGTCTGTGGTCAGACATTGCTTGATTTTTCTAGCACCGTATCTCGATTAGCCCTTGCGGAAAATTCGTTTCACCATTTCTTCCAACTCTGTTTCCGATACTGGTTCCACGGCTGTGTAATAATAGCTGGAACGGGGGATATTCAGCCAACGATAGATGGCTGGAATGCTATATTTGTACTTGTTAGCAATGACTATTTTCCTTTTAGTGCATTAGCACTTGTTCTTTCTTTAAGGTATCTAGTTGCATTTCTAACTTTCTATTTTACTTCCTAGGTTCAATTAGCTCACGCTTTACAACGGTGAGGTTATCAACCGTTTTAAATGAACCCGTTGTTTTAGCCGGTTTTACCCATTTGTCAAAGGTAGAGGAGGTTAAGTCATATTCTTTGGTCAGAGCCTGTCGTTTCATACCGGCATTGTTAAGGACAACGATTTGCGGTTTAAAGTCATCTGTAAAGTGACGGTGGGTTTTTCTAGACGCAGTTTTTCGCCTTCAAACCAGTAGTGCTAAAAATTGGGGAGACGGGTGACAGAATAGATAAAAACCGACCACTGATGCTCAAAAAGAGACCGTTTATGAAAAGGCTGTTTCAATTAGCAGAAGAAGTAGTAGACTGTACTAAAGCTAGATATAGGAGGTAACGATGCGCTTCGAAAGAATTTATGCTAAAGTCACAGGTATTGTGCATAAGACGCGGAAGGAATACTACATTCAGCTATGGGAGCAGTCGGACTGGGATCAAGAAGGGATGATTATACTGTCCCGATTGCTGCTAGAATGTCCAGGGATTGAAGAACGCGAAGAGGACCTGTATCGGTACTTCAAGACCAAGTTTCGCAACTATGTCTTGGACATGGTTCGTAAGCAGGAAAGTTACAAGCGTCGGATAAACCGTCAGGCATATGAGGAGGTAGGAACGATAGCCCATAAGCTACACATTCGAGAGATGGCGATGGAAGACCGACTGATTTTACGAGACATGCTTTCGCAGTATCGATCGCAACTTCCTGAGTCGTTAAAGGAGCACTACGATAAGCTGCTAGGAGGCGAGCAATTCAAGGGACGTAAAGAGATGATACGTGACCTTAAGAGCTATCTGAAAGATTTTAAGGGATAGGAGAAGGCGAAAAGCATTAACCAGGTGATGGCAAACGAGGGTGGGTAGTTGGCTATCCACTCGCCATTGCTACCTAATAGAAGAATCCATCAAACAAAAGTCGGGGAAAGGTGTTGACAAAGCGAGAAGAAGGTGATAGAATAATGAAGTTGTCACAGGGAACTCAAAGGCGAAACAGTTTTGAGAAAAAAAGATAAAAAAAGTTTCAAAAAAGTGTTGACAGGTTCAAGAGGAAGTGAT
>NZ_JAAXPR010000018.1 GCF_012396585.1 Streptococcus ovuberis | reverse complement strand
TGCCTTTTGTAGTATAATGGTTTTGCATCTCAGAGTTCCTTTTAATGTGTTTGTGGTGAACTACATTATATCTCTCTGAGATGTTTTTGCATACTCTCAACTGGCTAACTTCATTTTAGAACTTTCTATTTTAAACTATTAAAATGAATCGGTTACACTAAACTAGACAGAAGAATAAAGTGTTCTACACTAAAGAAAACAGGAGAAACAATATGTCTAGAAAAATACGTCGTCTTTTTACGGATGATTTCAAACACCAAATCGTTGACCTTTATAATGCCGGTATGAAACGACGTGCGCTGATCAAAGAATATGAGCTAACCCCCTCGACCTTTGACAAATGGGTGAAACAGGTCAAAACAACGGGTTCATTTAAAACGGTTGATAACCTCACCGATGAACAGCAGGAGCTGATAGCTCTTAGAAAGCGAAACAAAGAGCTTGAAATGCAGGTCGATATCCTAAAGCAAGCAGCAGTGATTATGGCACAAAAAGGGAAATAATCACTGCTAACAAGGATAAATACAGCATTTCCGCTATGTGTCGGTGGTTGAATCTCCCGCGTTCCAGTTATTACTATAAAGCCTCAGAATCAGTAGCTGAAGCGGCGCTTGAAGAAAAGGTGAAACAAATTTTCCTTGAGAGCCAATCGAGATATGGTGCTCGAAAAATCAAAAAGTGTCTAGAATCTGAAGGCATCCAACTCTCTCATCGTCGCATTCGTCGGATAATGAAGCGATTGAACTTGGTTTCTATTTACCAGAAAGCCGCAGTCAAACCGCAGTCTAAAGGGAAAAATGATGCACCCATCCCAAATCGCTTAGCCAGACAATTCAACCAAGAAACCCCTCTGGAAGTCCTTGTCACTGACTTGACCTATGTCCGTGTTGGTAAGCGATGGGCTTATGTTTGCTTGATGATTGACCTCTATAATCGTGAAATCATCGGTCTGTTAGTCGGTTGGCAGAAGACCGCAACACTCGTCAAACAAGCCATTCAGAGCATTCCTTATGCTCTGACCAAAGTCAAGCTATTTCATTCTGACCGTGGCAAGGAGTTTGATAATCAGCTGATTGATGACATGCTGGAGGCCTTCGGAATCACCCGTTCCCTCAGTCAAGCGGGCTGTCCTTATGACAATGCCGTCGCCGAGAGCACCTACCGCTCTTTCAAACTGGAGTTTATCAACCAAGAAACCTTCCATTCACTCGAAGAACTAACCCTGAAAAACAAGGACTATGTCCACTGGTGGAATCATAACCGCATTCACGGTAGTCTCAACTATCAAACACCTATGGCTAAGCGAGTAATCGCTTAACAAAAACACTTTATAAAAATTGTACAGAAAAGGGTTGCCTTTTCATAGAAACTTCATATTGTCTAAAAATTGCCCCAAAAGGTGGGGAGGCGCAGGGTGTCTAGGAGACATTTGTTGGGTTTTCAATGGCTCATGGTGTAGTCTATTTTTTCTGGCTCGTTTGGTTGAAAAGAGTGAGGGAGCCAATTTGAATAGTGCAACGACTATTAGGTTTAGGCAAGGGAAGACAGACGATTAGAGCACTATCTCGGATACTTTTTGCCAGACCTGATCATTTCCACAAACCGATGGGTAAACAAGGCGGTCATTCCCCAAAGGTTTTCGTCTAGCTTATCGTAGAAGGGAATGGTACGGTGAAAATCCTTGAAGGGGTAGCCCATTCCGTTTGTGATGCGTTCAAATGGAAAATCGCCATTTGCTGTTAATGTTGACGTCAGAGAGTAGTAGACTGGATCGTCTTCTAGTAGCATATCTAGAGGTAAGGTAAAGAGCCGCTCGACTTCTTCGTTGGGAGTGATGGCCTGCCAATCTTCTATCAAAATCTCGCCAACAAAGCAATGAACAGTTCTGGAACCGCTGACTAGAAAGTCAATCTCACCTAAGATTTGAATCTGATCGGAAGCAATGTTGAGTTCTTCCGCCGTCTCACGGATCGCAGCAGCTTTTAGGCTTTCACCTGCTTCTACTTTACCGCCTGGAAAGGCGACTTCTCCTGGCTGGGAGATGTGTTGAGCTCGTATCTGATAGAGAACGTGATAATGATTATCCATTTTGATGAGCGGTAGCAAGACAGCATAGCTGGTCTTCTGATGAATCGGCTTAGGCTGGTAAGTGTTTAAAAGGGACTTGATAGGTTCTAAGGCATGCATATAGGTTTTCCTTGTCATTACTATTTTCTTCATTTTAACATTTTTTGGAAAATCCTACGAATAGAGAGGTAGGAGGATATCAAAATGTTAAATAAAATGATTATGATTGGCCGTTTAGTCCACCAACCTGAGTTGCAAAAAACCACCAATGACAAGCATGTGACTCGTTTTACTATTGCCATCAATCGCAAATACCGTAGCGGAGATGGTGAGCGCCAGACTGACTTTATCCAAACCGTTGCTTGGGGTAAACTGGCAGAGAGTCTGGCAAGCTATGCGACCAAGGGCAGTCTTATTTCTATTGATGGGGAATTAAGGACTCGCAAATATGAGAAAAATGGAGACACCCACTACGTGTCAGAGGTATTGTGCCATGGGTTTCAACTACTAGAGAGTCGTGCCCAGCGTGCCATGCGCGAAAACAATACCAATCAGGATTTAGCAGACCTGGTCTTAGAAGAAGAAGCCTTACCGTTTTAAAGTAGGATGAAACAAAGCTAATTTAAGTTGAGGAAGTGGTCTGAGAAGGTCACTTCCTTAGTTGTTTAGAGTAACGATCTGAGATAAGCAAAGCCTAGTTGCCTTCTGTGGGAATAGGGCATATTATGATGCTGTTTTCATTTGGTAGGCATGGTTTGGTGTTATCCTTCAAAGGAGTTGACGGCTACTGATAAAGTCTAACCCTAAAGCGCAAATAGAACGTCAATGCCAAATTGATTTGCTCTCATGGAAATAGGTGGCTCGAAAATCACCTAATGTAATCGATGGCTTGACTACCTCCAGCAAGGGCTTTGTAGACATGGGGTAGCTTTCATAACGTATAGAGTTGGCGAACCTATCCCCACCAGCTACCACCATTTCAAGCTAGGGTACAATTTGTTGATTGTTCAGCCCCTTCTTGCTATCCAGATTTTACAGGATCTCATAGCCCTTCGATCATCGAGCTGAGTCGGAACAACAACTAGGGTGTCACAGTGTTAACGATTTTTTATGGTTATAAGAGAAATGCTTAGGGGTGGAAGTTGCCAGATTGTTCCAAAACTCCGTGTCATCCATCCTAGCTGCTACAAGTTGCGGGCAGTGTTGCCTATTTCCAAGCTGAGCAATTATACCAATAGCATTACCTTTCAAAAAATGAGTAAAGAGGTTGCGCCGGGGTATTTCAGAAGGGCTTATAACCTCTCTCTGACACCCTTTCTAGTTATTATCCTCTTTTTAGATATCATTTCACGAGTATCGGTAGAATCTTCTTGTTGGAGCATAGAGCAGCCGTTTCTCCATCTTGGGGCGGATTTTTCAGAGAAACCATTTCTTTTTCTTGACTATTTTTGACCAAGTGATAAAATAGAAATTGGATTAGCACTCAAAGATAGAGAGTGCTAAATTATCAATTGTAATATCGGAGGTCTGTATGTTAAAACCATTGGGTGACCGCCTAATTGTGCGTGTCGCAAAAGAAGAAGAGCAAACGGTTGGCGGCTTTGTGCTGGCTGGCGCTTCAAAAGAAGCAACCAAAACAGCTGAAGTCTTGGCTGTTGGGGAAGGAATCCGAACGTTGACAGGTGAGCTAATTGCTCCGTCAGTCGCTGTAGGTCAAACCATTCTGGTGGACAAGTCGGCTGGTATCGACATCAAACACGAGGGCGAAGAGTTTGTTATTATTCGTGAGGCAGACGTTCTGGCTATTGTTAGTTAGCCTACAGTGACAGTAGAGAGGCGATTAACCTGCTTCTGAAGGGCCTTGGGGCAAGCTAGTGATGAGCAAGATGGTTTTGAAACCTGTCTGACAGTGACTTGTTTAACCAATTAACACATCTGGTTTCAAGTAATCAGAGGTGATCTCAAGTTTTCCTCACCTCTCAAAGAGAATTGCTTGGAATCATTGGAGAAGGCTATTCCAAGCTAGCTAGCAAACCTTGTGCTATGCGTGCTTAGCTACAGTGCTATCGCACGCTAGGGGTTACCAGTTGGGCTTGGGAAAGCTCACATCTAGCTAGCTACTGTCGTCAGGCCTTGGATGTCGAGAATTGGGCCTCTAACTGGACAATAGAGCCTATTTAGTATTTATCAGAAAAGAAAAGGAAACAATATGGCAAAAGAAATTAAATTTTCAGCAGATGCGCGTGCTGCAATGGTGCGTGGTGTTGACATCTTAGCAGATACAGTCAAGGTGACCTTAGGTCCTAAAGGCCGCAATGTGGTTTTAGAAAAAGCCTTTGGCTCTCCACTCATCACCAATGATGGGGTGACCATCGCAAAAGAGATTGAATTAGAAGATCATTTTGAAAATATGGGAGCAAAACTCGTTTCAGAAGTTGCTTCAAAGACCAATGACATCGCAGGGGATGGGACAACAACAGCGACTGTATTGACCCAAGCTATTGTGCGTGAAGGCATTAAAAATGTGACTGCAGGAGCTAACCCGATCGGCATCCGCCGTGGGATCGAGAAGGCTGTTGCTGCTGCTGTGGAGGAACTCCAGGCCATCGCTGCGCCAGTGTCTGGCAAGGAAGCCATTGCTCAGGTTGCTGCGGTATCTTCACGTTCAGAGAAAGTCGGAGAGTACATTTCTGAAGCCATGGAAAAAGTTGGAAATGACGGGGTCATTACTATCGAAGAATCACGTGGTATGGAAACAGAGCTTTCTGTTGTAGAAGGGATGCAGTTTGACCGTGGTTACCTCTCTCAATACCTGGTGACAGACAATGAAAAGATGATTGCAGAGCTGGATAACCCTTATATCCTGATTACGGACAAGAAAATTTCTCATATCCAAGAAGTCCTTCCGCTTTTAGAATCTATTTTAAAAACCAATCGTCCACTCTTGATTGTTGCGGATGACGTGGATGGCGAAGCTTTGCCGACTCTTGTTTTGAACAAGATCCGTGGGACTTTCAACGTGGTTGCGGTCAAAGCACCTGGATTTGGGGATCGTCGAAAAGCCATGTTGGAAGACATCGCAATCTTGACAGGTGGTACAGTCATCACGGAAGATCTTGGCTTGGAGTTAAAAGATGCAACGCTTGAAGCCCTCGGTCAGGCAGCTAAAGTAGTGGTCGATAAGGACCATACGACCATTGTTGAAGGAGCTGGTGCTCAGGATGCGATTGCTAATCGTATCGGTGTCTTAAAGGCTCAAATCGAAACGACTACTTCTGAATTTGACCGTGAAAAACTCCAAGAGCGCTTAGCCAAGCTTTCTGGCGGTGTCGCAGTGATCAAGGTCGGTGCAGCTACAGAGACAGAATTAAAAGAGACCAAGCTCCGTATCGAGGATGCCCTAAACGCCACTCGGGCCGCTGTTGAGGAGGGGATTGTCGCTGGTGGTGGAACTGCTTTTGTAACAGTGATGGCTAAGGTTGCCTCTCTAGAGTTGGATGGTGATGAAGCAACTGGTCGTAACATTGTCTTGCGTGCCTTGGAAGAACCTGTTCGCCAGATTGCCCACAACGCAGGTTATGAAGGCTCTATCATCATTGATCGTTTGAAAAATGCAGACCAAGGAGCTGGTTTTAACGCAGCAACAGGTGAATGGGTTGACATGATTGAGGCGGGAATCATTGATCCTGTTAAGGTTAGTCGCTCAGCTCTCCAAAATGCAGCCTCTGTAGCTAGTCTCATCTTGACCACAGAAGCGGTTGTCGCAAACCGCCCAGAACCTGCAAGCCCAGCACCAGCCATGGATCCATCTATGATGGGCGGGATGATGTAGTGCAGTTAGGTGATAGCCCACTAAAAGGTTAGGATTTCCTAGCCTTTTAGTCTATCATTATCTGCTAGTGGCTATCAGTCCACTTTTGAACAGATATTTGTGTGTTCTTTGGTCTTTTTGTGATCGCTTTCAAAAAATATAATAGAAGTGTCATTAATAATATATTTACGAAAAGAGGTAAAGAACATGGAACAATTCCTTGTACCCCTTCAATGGTTCTCGCAGAATATCTTGCAGAAGCCAGCATTTTTCGTTGGTTTGCTGGTATTCATTGGCTACTTGCTTTTGAAAAAGCCCCTGCATGATGTTTTTGCAGGATTTGTCAAGGCGACGGTTGGTTACATGATTTTGAATGTGGCTGCTGGAGGTTTGGTGGTCACTTTCCGACCGATTTTGGCTGCTCTTAACTACAAATTCAACATCGGTGCGGCAGTCATTGACCCCTATTTCGGTCTTGCAGCAGTCAATAACAAGATTGCAGAAGAATTTCCGAAATTTGCTGGCTTAGCCGCCTCTGCTTTGCTGATTGGTTTCTTTGTCAATATTGCTCTGGTAGCACTGCGTAAGGTGACAAAGATTAGGACCTTGTTTATCACAGGTCATATTATGGTTCAGCAAGCTACGACAGTCTCCTTGATTGTTGTCTTGATGTTAGGTGGCTTTATTGGGGAAAATACAGGACTTGCAACGCTTTTGATCGGTTTGGTTTGTGGGCTTTATTGGGCGGTCAGTTCCAATATGACCGTGGAAGCAACCCAGCGCCTGACAGGTGGCGGCGGTTTTGCGATCGGTCACCAACAGCAGTTTGCTTTGTGGTTTGTGGATAAGGTAGCTCCTAAACTAGGGAAAAAAGAAGAGAATTTAGACAATCTGAAGTTACCAGCCTTTTTAAATATTTTCCACGATACAGTAGTGGCCTCAGCCACCTTAATGATGTTCTTCTTTGGAGCAATTCTCTTTGTTCTAGGGCCTGACATTATGGCCAATCCAGAAGTCATCACATCAGGCACGCTCTATGGTGGCCCTGAAAAGCAAGCCTTCTTTATGTATGTCATTGAGGTGGCCTTTACCTTCTCCGTCTACCTTTTCATCTTAATGCAAGGGGTGCGGATGTTCGTGGCAGAATTGACCAACGCTTTCCAAGGGATTTCTGCCAAATTATTGCCAGGATCCTTTCCAGCGGTTGACGTTGCTGCTTCTTATGGGTTTGGATCTTCAAGTGCGGTGCTCTTTGGGTTTGTGTCTGGTTTGATGGGTCAGTTGATTACGATTGTGCTTCTGATTGTCTTTAAAAATCCAGTCCTGATTATTACTGGTTTTGTCCCAGTCTTCTTTGACAACGCGGCTATTGCGGTCTACGCAGACAAACGGGGTGGTTGGAAGGCAGCAGTGATTTTGTCCTTCTTATCAGGTGTCCTCCAGGTGGCGCTTGGTGCCGTTGCGGTAGCGCTTTTAGGGCTCGCCAACTTCGGTGGTTATCATGGCAATATTGACTTTGTTTTACCGTGGTTGCCGTTTGCTTATAGCTTTAAAACTCTTGGGATTGCTGGTTATGTCTTGGTTTGTTTGTTCTTGCTGGCTATTCCGCAACTGCAATTTGCCAAAGCCAAGGATAAAGAGGCTTACTACCGTGGAGATGTCCAAGCGGACTAAGCTTGTGTTAAGATAGAAATTATAAAAACAAAAAATAGAAAAGAGGAAATGATGGTTAAAGTATTAACAGCGTGTGGCAATGGCATGGGATCGTCTATGGTGATCAAGATGAAGGTTGAAAATGCTCTGAGACAGCTCGGTGTGACAGATATCCAATCCGCTTCTTGCTCTGTTGGCGAGGCCAAGGGCCTGGCAGCAGGTTATGATATTGTGGTGGCTTCTAATCATTTGATTGCTGAATTAGAGGGACGCACCAAAGGAAAGTTGGTCGGTTTGGACAATCTGATGGATGACAATGAAATCAAGACCAAGCTAGCAGCGGTACTGGAGTAGGTTAGTCTGAGAGGCTGGAAGATTGACCAGCCTCTTATCTTTGATAGTGAAGGAGATAGCCATGAATTTAAAAAAGGCTTTTGTAGAAAATAATTCGATTCGGTTAGGTTTAACGGCAAGCAGCTGGCAGGAAGCAGTTGAATTGGCGGTGCAACCGCTGATTGAGAGTGGAGCAGTCACTGGGGAGTACTATGACGCTATTATCGCCTCAACTGAAGAATACGGTCCCTACTATGTCCTCATGCCTGGCATGGCCATGCCACATGCTCAGGCTGGAGCAGGCGTTTATCGAGATTCCTTCTCCTTGATTACCTTGACAGAGCCGGTTACTTTTTCAGATGGCAAAGAAGTCAGTGTGCTTTTAACTCTGGCTGCCACAACACCAGCGATTCATACCTCGGTGGCCATTCCTCAAATTATTGCCTTATTTGAATTAGATAGGGCTATTGAACGCCTAGTGGCCTGCCAATCACCAGAGGAAGTTTTGGCAATGGTCGAAGAATCGAAGTCTAGTCCTTACTTAGAGGGCTTTGATCTTGATGATTAGGGAGTTGTTGGCTAGAAGATAACTATCCTAATGAAACTTGGAGAACAGTTTTATTGAAAAACGAGACTTCTTACTTAAAACTGCTTAGGTTGAAGAGAGAATCCATTTGGTGACACTCTTCAATCTTTTTTGTGTCGTTAACTATTAGCCTTCTAAGGGAAGAGCCCTGTTTTTCTTGACCTGCTTCTTTGGGAATGTTTTATAGCATGGCGTTTCTGGGCGAGAGTGGAACTCAATCGGTCATTCGTCAGAATTCGATGAGTCGTTAGCCTACCCCGCACAGTTGATTGGGTCAGTTTTGGAGCCTATAACCTATAAAGCGAACAAAAACTGCCAATCAACCACTGCGGCAAGCTGTTTTTTCTAGCATAGTTTTAATAGAACTGACTTTTTGCCCAGTCTCATTTCCAACTTCCAAAGGTCCCCCGGACCTTTTTGACACTGACGTTGTCAGCTCTATTTCCAACTTCCAAAGGTCCCCCGGACCTTTGGAACTATGCAGGGGGTAACACTAAAACTGGTAAAGCTAGCATTGTTTCTCTTTAATTTCTAGGAGACAAGCTTGGACAGCCTAGCCTCAGGCTGTCAAAGCTCCCAACCCCTTCGTCTTACTCAACCAATCAAAAATCATTGAGAGGCATAGACTTTTGTCCCAGCCTCACTTTCATTAGCATCTTATACCACTGAGGAATTCTATAACCCGAAAGTTCTGGCCTAGGTTATAGGAACTGTATCCATTTTTCAAGGCAGGCATTGTCTTTAAAGTAAGAAGAGGCTTGCTCGTTGCATTTGTCGGACTTGACGATGGCTGCTGATGAGGATTACCGTCCAACTTTGGACACAGTCCTGTGTTTTATTTGGTCTTTTTTAGGTCTTGCAAGCGTTTTATAATAGGGGTGAGTAAGGGATTGGCTCTGCCATTTCCCAAAAGAAAAGGAGAATATCATGACAAAACCTATTCCTAACTTGCAAGTGGCCCTGGACCATTCTGACCTTAAGGGAGCCATCAAGGCGGCAGTCTCTGTCGGTCACGAGGTGGATATCATCGAGGCGGGTACAGTTTGCCTGCTCCAAGTTGGTAGCGAGTTGGTGGAGGTGCTGCGCAACCTCTTCCCAGAAAAGATTATCGTAGCGGATACCAAGTGTGCGGATGCTGGTGGGACTATTGCGAAAAATAATGCTGTACGCGGGGCAGACTGGATGACCTGTATTTGTTCAGCGACCATTCCTACTATGGAAGCAGCCCTCAAAGCCATCCAAGAAGTCAATGGTGAAAAGGGTGAAATCCAAATCGAGCTCTACGGCGACTGGACTTTTGAGCAAGCCCAACTCTGGCTAGATGCAGGAATCTCTCAAGCCATCTACCACCAATCACGTGACGCTCTTCTTGCTGGCGAGACTTGGGGGGAAAAAGACCTCAATAAGGTTAAAAAACTCATTGAAATGGGCTTCCGCGTTTCGGTGACAGGTGGTCTGGACGTGAATACCCTCAAGCTCTTTGAAGGGGTTGAGGTGTACACCTTCATCGCTGGTCGTGGCATCACCGAAGCTGAAAATCCAGCGGCAGCAGCTCGTGAATTCAAAGATGAAATTCGTCGGATTTGGGGGTAAGTATGGCACGTCCGATTGGTATCTATGAAAAGGCGACACCCAAGCACTTGACCTGGTTGGAACGCCTGCAATTTGCGAAAGAACTGGGTTTTGACTTTGTGGAAATGTCTATTGATGAGTCAGATGATCGCTGGGCACGCCTGGACTGGACCAAGGCAGAGCGGCTGGACATGGTCAAAGCCATCTATGAGACTGGTGTTCGGATCCCGACCATTTGCTTCTCAGGGCATCGTCGCTATCCGCTGGGATCAGCTAATCCAGAATTGGAAGCAGAAGCCTTGTCTGCCATGAAAAAATGTATCGAACTGGCTCAAGATTTGGGGGTTCGCGTGATTCAGTTGGCGGGCTATGACGTCTACTATGAGGAAAAATCGCCAGAAACACGGGCTCGCTTTATCAAGAACCTGCGAAAAGCCTGCGACTGTGCGGAGCAGGCTCAAGTTATCTTGGCCATCGAGATCATGGACGATCCCTTTATCAACTCCATCCAGAAATACCAGGCCATCGAGAAAGAAATCGACTCGCCCTATCTCTTTGTCTACCCAGACACAGGCAATATATCAGCCTGGCACAATGACATCTGGAGCGAGTTTTATCTGGGGCACCGCTCTATTGCCGCCCTGCACTTGAAGGACACCTACACAGTGACCGAAACCTCAAAAGGTCAGTTCCGTGATGTCCCCTTTGGTCAAGGCTGTGTGGACTGGGAAGGCATGTTTGATGTACTCAAGAAATCCAACTACCAAGGCCCATTCTTGATTGAAATGTGGTCAGAAAACTGTGAAACCGTCGAGGAAACCAAGATAGCCATCAAGGAGGCGCAGGATTTCCTCTACCCACTGATTGAGAAAGCAGGATTACGCTAATGCCAAAAGAGTTACAGGAAATGAGAAAACGGGTCTGCGAGGCCAACAAGGATTTGCCAAAGCATGGTCTGGTTAAGTTCACTTGGGGCAATGTCTCCGAAGTCTGTCGTGAACTGGGGCGCATCGTCATCAAACCATCAGGTGTGAACTACGACAAGCTGACCCCTGAAAACATGGTGGTGACAGATCTTGATGGCCATGTCATTGAGGGGGATCTCAACCCGTCATCAGACTTGAAAACCCACGTGGAGCTCTACAAGGCCTGGCCCCATATCCACGCGGTTGTCCATACCCACTCAACTGAAGCTGTTGGCTGGGCCCAAGCTGGTCGTGACATTCCTTTCTATGGGACGACCCACGCTGACTATTTCTACGGGCCAGTCCCGTGTGCCCGTTCTCTGACGGCTGATGAAGTCAATGTCGCCTATGAAAAAGAGACAGGAATCGTCATCGTGGAAGAGTTTGCCCGCCGTGGCATCGACCCTGTAGCTGTGCCTGGTATCGTGGTCCGTAACCATGGGCCGTTTACCTGGGGCAAGGACCCGGCACAAGCGGTCTACCACAGTGTGGTCTTAGAGGAAGTGGCCCGTATGAACCGCTACACTGAGCAAATCAATCCGCGGGTGGAGCCTGCTCCTCAGTACATCATGGACAAGCACTACCTGCGCAAGCACGGTCCAAATGCCTACTATGGGCAAAAGGGTCAGGAATAATGATGGCAGAAAGATTGATTTGGCAGTCATTCTTCTCCCCACAGCACATGTCGAGCGTTTAATCACAGGAGTGTGTGGTCAAATCCTGAGGAAAGTGCTATAGTAGGAGATGCATGATCCGTCTCGTGCTCTTTAATACCAAACTCACCCTGGTATTCTTTTCTAAGCAAAAGGTCTACCAAAACCTCTAGATACCAAGGGGTAGGGGGATGTGATCTAGTTTGAAAAGGAATGCTGTAGAGAGGTATGGGCATGGTGAGGTCGGGGAAAATGGTTAGAGGAGGAAGTCATGTTATTACTGGATAAGGATTCGCACGCTTTGTTAACATACTTAATGGATTTAGAGATTCCTGAGACAGTTATGACCATTTCTAAGCGAATTGATCAATCAAGACGAAAAATTTACTATAGCTTGGAAAAATTGAATGAGGCCCTGCCAGAGCATGTGGGGCCCATTATCAGTGTTCCAAGGGTTGGCATTTGTTTGACCGCCCAGCAAAAGATGGCTTGCCAATTTTTGCTTGATGAAATGGATGACTATAGCTATATCATGAGCATGGAGGAGCGGATAGAGTTGTTGCTCTTGTATATCTTGGTCTCTCCAGAGAGGGTCACTCTGGAGCGCATGATGCAGTTGACGGATGTTTCCCGCAATACAACCCTCAACGATTTGAATGCTATCCGAGAACGGCTGAGTCAAGAGTATTGTTATCTGCCCTTGGTGGTGACTAAAAGCCGAGGGTATTTTATCAATTGCCATCTTCTGGACAAGATCCAATATATTTACTCGCTGCTTTTTACGATTTTCACCTCCAGTAATGAGAGTTTTAGGAGCATCTTGGTCAAAAAATTCCAGGAAATAGCAGATGACATGTCGCTTTTTTCGCAGGAAAGTTCGGAAGGCCTGTTTCAGATGCTAAAGGATCTCCGAAAGACTTGGGGCAAGGAGATGTACGATTCGGATATGGAGATGATGATTCGTATGCTCCCTTATATTCTCCTTTGTTATCGTAATAGTGAATTGTCCAGTCAAGAACGGGAAGATGTTAATAGAGAGCTTAGTCTTGTTCACAAACGGATGGAATTCAAAATAGCCAAGCAGATTAGCCTTCACCTCGCCCAACACTACGCTATCTTTTTGGACAATATTGAGCTGGCTCTGATAGGGATCTTGCTGCTATCATCACGCAAGAACTATGATAGCCATACCAATACTTTGGATTTTAGAGACATTGAAGAAGCGATCGAGTTGTTTTTGCAGAAATTTGAAAGGCATACTCCCTTTCAGGTGACTCAGCGGTCGGAACTTGCCAAGCGTCTCCTCATTCACTGCAAGGCACTGATTTTCCGCAAGACTTATCGGATTTTGTCCAAGAATCCTCTGACCTCTCAGATTAAGGATAAGTACGCTTCTCTCTTTGAGGCAACAGCTTTCTGTGTGGACATTCTTGAAGAGGCTTGGCTGATCCAATTAACGGACGATGATATTGCCCACATTGTCATTCATCTGGGAGGGGCGCTTAGAAGCATGGAAGTCCAACGGCCACCAGAGCGCGTCTGCCTGATCTGTGATGAAGGGATAGCCATTCAACGTCTCTTACTGAAGCAATTGGAGTATCATTTCCCGAGCGTAACGGTTGTTGCTGTTTTTACGACAGAACAGTTTAAGAGTGTTGAAGATATCTTAGAAGTGGATGCTATCATTCAGACCAGCGATAGTTTGGAAACCAGTCTTCCTACTGTGGAGGTTAGTCCTATCCTGAGTAGAGATGATGTTTTGAGGGTTGGTAAGATCTTGCTGCACCCGACCTCATTTGGCCATGGTTCACTTGATCAGGAGTTGGAAACGCTTATTGAAGCTTACATTCCCAATCAAGACAACCAACAACTCTTTAGAGCTAAACTGCAAAAATTGATGCGTGATAACTTGATGATCGGCTTAATGTCAGAATAATGCAAGGAACAGTCCAAGAATGAACACAAATTTGTGTCTCATTTGGGCTTTTTTTAGAGCTCTAATAAGTATATGATAAGGGTAGAAAACAAAGCTTTTGGTCAATGATGCTCATGAAAACGACTCTTGCTTCTGTGGTGTTCCAAAAGTATGCAGGACCTGCTATAAAATGGTGCACAGAGAAGGGATTTGGTTTTAAGGGTAGGCATACCAACTATAAGGAGGCATATTATAATATGGCTAAGGTACAAGATATTACAAGAGAATCCTGGATTCTGAGCACCTTCCCAGAGTGGGGGACCTGGCTCAATGAAGAAATCGAGCAGGAAGTGGTGCCAGAAGGCAACTTTGCCATGTGGTGGCTGGGCAACTGTGGTGTCTGGATCAAGACGCCAGGCGGTGCCAACCTCGTCATGGACCTCTGGTCATCGCGCGGCAAATCAACCAAACAAGTCAAAGACATGGTCTGGGGACACCAGATGGCCAACATGGCCGGTGTGCGCAAGCTCCAGCCGAACCTGCGAGTGCAGCCGATGGTCATCGATCCATTTGCCATCAATGAGTTGGACTATTATCTGGTGTCCCATGTTCATAGTGACCACATGGACATCAATACAGCAGCTGCCATCCTCAATAATCCTAATCTTAGCCATGTTAAGTTTGTTGGTCCTGTTGAATCAGGCGACATTTGGGAAAAATGGGGGGTGCCAGCAGACCGTATTATCCGTATCGCACCGGGCGATCATTTTGAGTTTAAGGATATCAAGGTACATGCGGTGGAGTCTTTCGATCGGACCTGCTTGGTCACTCTGCCAATCGATGGTTACGAAGAAAATGGCGGTAGCTTGGCTGGTCTGCCGGTAACGGACGAGCTCATGGCCCGTAAAGCAGTCAACTATGTCTTTGAAACACCAGGCGGCACCATCTACCACGGGGCGGACTCTCACTTCTCAAACTACTTTGCCAAACATGGCCGTGATTTCACCATTGACGTTGCTATCAACAATTACGGAGATAATCCGATTGGGATCCAAGACAAGATGACTTCTATCGACCTGCTCCGTATGGCTGAGAACCTGCGTGCTAAGGTCATCATCCCTGTCCACTATGACATCTGGTCAAACTTCATGGCCTCAACAGACGAGATTATTCAACTTTGGAAGATGCGAAAAGAGCGTCTCCAGTACGACTTCCACCCCTTCATTTGGGAAGTAGGTGGCAAGTACACCTATCCGCTTGACAAGGACCGCATTGAGTACCACCACCCTCGTGGTTTCGATGATGTTTTTGAGCATGATTCAAACATTCCGTTCAAAGCCCTCCTATAGGAGAGAGCACTATATCAAAGAGGCGGGAAATGTTCTGCCTCTTTCTGTTGTCAGTCGATAAAAAATTAGCGATCTAAAGTCCTTGAGAATTGCTGGGACTTTGCCCAGCGGTTCTTTTATGGTAAAATGTAAGGGACTACATAAAAAGGAGAGACCTATGTCTAACGTATCTATTAACGCTATTCGCTTCCTAGGGATTGATGCGATTGAAAAATCAAAATCTGGCCACCCAGGAATCGTGATGGGGGCTGCACCGATGGCCTATAGCCTCTTTACCAAGCACCTTCGGGTGAACCCGGCGCAACCCAACTGGATTAACCGCGACCGCTTTGTGCTTTCAGCGGGTCATGGTTCGATGCTGCTTTATGCCCTGCTTCACCTCTCTGGTTTTGAAGATGTCACACTAGAAGAGATCAAAAACTTCCGCCAGTGGGGCTCTAAAACACCAGGGCACCCTGAACTAGGGCACACAGCAGGGGTGGATATCACGACTGGGCCGCTCGGTCAAGGGATTGCTTCCGCTGTTGGTTTTGCCCAAGCAGAACGCTTCCTAGCTGCTAAATACAACCGTGACGGCTACAACTTGTTTGACCACTATACCTATGTAATCTGTGGCGATGGGGACCTTATGGAAGGTGTTTCTGCCGAAGCGGCGTCCTATGCTGGTTTGCAGAAATTGGACAAGTTGATTGTTCTTTATGATTCAAACGATATCAACCTCGACGGTCCGACCTCTGAGTGTTTCACAGAAGATGTCCGTGCCCGCTACACTGCTTACGGTTGGCATACTATTCTGGTTGAAGAAGGCACAGATTTAGATGCTATTCACGAGGCTATTGAAGAAGCTAAAGCTGCTGGCAAGCCAACCTTGATTGAAATCAAGACCGTCATCGGTCATGGTTCTCCTGCTAAAGCAGGTACCAATGCAGTACACGGGGCGCCACTTGGTCCAGATGAAGCTGCTGCTACCCGTGAAAATCTTGGTTGGGATTACGCCCCATTTGAAGTTCCAGAAGAAGTGTATGCAGACTTCAAGAAAAATGTGATAGAGCGTGGTCAACAAGCCCATAAGGCTTGGGAACAATTAGTGGCGGATTACAAACAAGCTTTCCCTGAACTAGGAGAGGAAATTACCGCGATTTTGGAAGGTAAAGACCCTGTTGTTGTGAAGCCAGAAGATTTCCCAGCTATCGAAAATGGATTCTCACAAGCAACCCGTAATTCTAGCCAGGATGCCCTCAATGTTATCGCTGCTAAGATGCCTAATTTCTTGGGTGGTTCAGCAGACTTGGCCCACTCTAATATGACGGTGATCAAAGGTGAAGGCCTTCAAGATGATACGGAGCGCCTCAACCGCAACATCCAGTTTGGTGTTCGTGAGTTTGCCATGGGAACTATCTTGAACGGTATGGCAGCTCATGGTGGCCTACGCGTTTATGGGGGAACCTTCTTTGTGTTCTCAGACTATGTGAAAGCTGCTGTACGTCTATCTGCCCTGCAAGGGTTGCCAGTGACTTATGTCTTCACTCACGATTCGAT
The DNA here is from genome assembly GCF_012396585.1 of Streptococcus ovuberis. Classification (GTDB taxonomy): domain Bacteria; phylum Bacillota; class Bacilli; order Lactobacillales; family Streptococcaceae; genus Streptococcus; species Streptococcus ovuberis. Next base: position 30,385 of record NZ_JAAXPR010000018.1, on the reverse strand, counting down.
TGCTGTTGGTGAGGATGGTCCGACTCATGAGCCGGTGGAGCATTTGGCAGGCTTACGTGCAATGCCAAACCTCAATGTGATCCGTCCAGCAGATGCGCGTGAAACGCAGGCAGCTTGGTACTTGGCAGTGAATAGCCGTCAAACACCAACAGCTCTTGTTCTCACTCGTCAAAACTTGACCGTTCAAGAGGGAACCGATTTTGATAAAGTGGCTAAGGGAGCCTATGTCGTTTATGAAGAGGAAGGTTTTGATACAATCTTGATCGCGACTGGTTCTGAGGTCGAGCTAGCGGTAACTGCTGCCAAAGCCTTGTCTGAAAAAGGAACTAAGGTTCGTGTCGTTAGCATGCCTTCAACTAATCTCTTTGATGCACAAGAAGCGGAATACAAAGAAACTATCTTGCCAAATACAATCCGCCGTCGTGTGGCTATCGAGATGGGATCTACTCAAAACTGGTACAAATATGTTGGTCTTGATGGGGCAGTGATCGGTATTGATACGTTTGGTGCCTCTGCCCCGGCAGCAGAAGTCATTGCAAATTATGGCTTTACGGTTGATAATGTGATTACAACTGTAGAAGGATTGAAGTAGAAACCACTCTATTTCTCAGTGCCCTTTCTAAGAGAGAGACTATTTTACTCTCTATCCGTTTTAAGGAAATAAATCAAAAAGCTCTCAGATGATCATTCTGAGAGCTTTTTGGAATTAAAGTGCAGCACGTAAACGGGCTTGAGCATTCTCGACATTGCGGACAGCACGTGGCAAGAAGGCTCGGATATCATCTTCTTTATAGCCGACTTGAAGGCGTTTGGTATCAATCAGGATAGGACTTTTTAGAATTCTTGGATTTTCAGTAATAATGTCAATCACTTCATTGACACTGAGATCGTCAATATTAACCCCTAAGCCTTTGGCATAACGGTTTTTGGACGAGACGATAGAGGCGATCCCATTTTCGGTTTTGGATAGAATTTCTAAAATTTCAGCTTTCGTAATGGCTTCTTTTCCAAGGTTATGTTCTTTATAAGGGAGATGATGAGCATTTAACCAAGTTTTGGCTTTTTTGCAGCTGGTGCAACTTGATACAGTATAAATCTTGATCATTCAGTAGCTCCTTTTGCTATGATACTAGTATTATAACTAGTATACCATTTTTTGCCATCAGTCGGAAGACCTATTTTGGTCATTCTTCGATTTCTATGGTATCAAGATCAAGAGTGACTTCTTCTGAGAGTGGTTCTTCCACTTGAACTGTAGAGGTTTCCTCGCCTTCTTTGGCTTCAATGAGGCCATAATGAATCCGAACTTTACGATCAATCTCTGCAAAAACTTCTGGATTTTCTTTGAGGAATTTCTTGGCATTTTCAGAGCCTTGACCAATTTTTTCACCGTTATAAGAGAACCAAGCCCCAGACTTCTTGATGATATCTAGATTGCTCGCGATTGTCACCAATTCACCGGTTTGGGAAATTCCTTCGCCATACATGATTTCGACGAAGGCTTCTTTGAATGGTGGGGCAACTTTGTTTTTGACAACCTTGATCTTGGTTTCTTTACCAACGCTCTGGTCTTTCTGATCGCCAGTACCCTTAATTTGGGTTGAGCCACGCACATCTAAACGAACGGAAGCGTAGAATTTCAGAGCACGGCCACCTGGTGTAGTCTCAGGGTTACCGAACATGACGCCCACTTTTTCACGTAGCTGGTTAATGAAGATAGCAATGGTCTTGGTTTTGTTGATTGAGGCACCAAGCTTACGCATGGCCTGGCTCATCATCCGAGCCTGCAGACCAACATGGTTATCACCGATGTCGCCATCAATCTCTGCACGTGGGACAAGAGCCGCTACCGAGTCAATAACAACTAAATCCACCGCCCCAGAATCAATCAACTTGCCTGCAATCTCAAGACCTTGTTCACCCGAATCCGGCTGAGAAAGCAATAACTCGTCAATATTGACACCGAGAGCTTGGGCATACAGCGGATCAAGGGCGTGTTCTGCATCAATGAAAGCTGCAATGCCCCCCTCTTTTTGGCACTGTGCAACTGCATGAAGGGCCACGGTAGTCTTACCTGAACTTTCAGGACCATAAATCTCAATGATCCGACCTTTAGGGTAGCCGCCTGCTCCAAGAGCGATATCCAGCGCCAGTGAACCTGAACTCATAACTTGTACTTTTTGTTCTGCACGCTCACCAAGACGCATAATAGCCCCTTTCCCAAAGTCTTTTTCAATGGTTTTTAGGGCGTCATCGAGGGCTTTTTTGCGTTCGTCACCAAATTTTTTGGTGATTTCATCTAATTTTTTGGTTGGTTTTTTTGCCAAAATAATTCTCCTATTCTACCTTGTTTAATCAACAAGCTGTTTGTCTATTATACCAAATTTCCATCATTTAATAAAGTTTGTCGCATTAGGTTAAAGGCGTGCAGACAGGCAATATGACGGATATCTTGCCGACTGCGTCCTCCAATATTGACTGGATAAGCCTTGCTGAATTCTCGTGTGGCAAGGCCGATAAAAACAGTGCCAGCTGGATGTCCTTCTAGGTGCTCTGGACCAGCTACACCTGTTAGGGCAATGCCATAATCGCTACCGACAATAGCTCTCGCCTGCTCTGCCATGTCACAAGCGGTAGAGGCAGAAACAACTCCTTGACGCGCCAACTGTTCTTTATCAAGTTGTAACAGTTGCGCTTTTTGCTGGGGGCTGTAAGTCACAAAACCGCCTTCAAGGACAGCAGAAGCTCCTGGAAAATCAGCGATAGTGGCCTGAAAGAGTCCTGCAGTGAGGCTTTCTGCGGCGCTAATTGTCTCTTGTCTAGCTGACAAGAGGTCGAAGACAAGCTTAGCGAGGCTGTTATCATCACCGTATCCGTACATAAGATTTCTCAATTGCCCATGGTTTAGAATCTCCTCTTCTAGTTTGGTGAGCTTTTCATCGGCTTTTTGGGGGTCCCTTGCCTTGGTAGATAGGCGCAAGGTCACCTCTCCTGTCTTCGCATAGGGAGCGATGGTCGGATCGGACTGCTTGGCAATCAAATCAGACAATAGGGTTACCAGCTGGCTTTCGCCGATACCGAAAAAGCGTAGGACTCTTGAGTAGAGTTTTTGACCAGTAGTATCCAGTAAGGGGATTAGCTCTTGATTGACCATAGGTTTCAGCTCGCTCGGAGGGCCAGGCAAGACGATATAGGTTACGCCATCAACGTCAAGGTAGCCTCCGACAGCTAAACCAGTTACATTTGGTAGAGGCTGGCTACCGTCAATAATCTGAGCTTGGCGATCATTGTTGCTGGTCCTAACATAATCGGGTCTGCTCGCAAAAAAACGGTCTAGCTTGTCCATGGCATCAGGATCAAAAATAAGGGGACGCCCCAAAAACTTAGCGAGTGTTTGCTTGGTTAAATCGTCTTCTGTGGGTCCTAGACCACCGCAGAGCACAATGAGATCACTTCGTTTGGAAGCTGTTTTTAAGACTTTTAAGAGTCGTTCTTCATTATCCCCAACAGCGATATGGTAAAACACATCCATTCCTATTTGAGCAAATTTTTCAGAAAGGAATTGGGCATTGGTGTTGACAATCTGACCGGTTAAAATTTCGGTGCCGACAGCGATGAGCTCAGCTTTCATGGGTAACCTACCTCTTTATTCGTAATACTGCTTCCATTTTAGCAAAAAAATCCCCAATACACTAGAGATTGGGGAAGCTGACTGATAAAAGGGGAGGTCTGGTTGCTAGGTGCTGAGGATTTGTATTTTTAAGACTTAATGGTTGATGGTTTGATTTTGATTTAGCCTGAACTATTTTTAAAGGGACAATGATCCTCATGGTCATTGACTAAGCCAGCAGCTTGGAGATAGGAGTAAATGCAGACTGGCCCGACAAAGCTAAATCCTCTTTTTTTGAGATCTTTAGAAATAATTTGAGAAAGAATTGTCTGGTTGGGCAATAGGTGATAATCTGGGACGGAGTTAACGATAGGGGATCCGTCTACAAAGGACCAGAGGTAGTGGTCAAAACTGCCAAATGTTATCTGTATCTGTCTGAAAGCCTGGGCATTTTGACGAGTAGCATACAGTTTGGCGCGGTGACGGATGATATCAGGATTGTTTAGTAGGCTATCGAGCTCTTGGTCAGTCATGGTGGCTACTCGCTCTACATCATAATTGTAAAAAGCTTTCCGAAAGGCTTGGCGCTTATTGAGGACGGTCTCCCAAGATAAGCCAGCCTGATAGGATTCCAAGCAAAGCAATTCAAAGAGCGCTTGGTCGTCGTGGAGAGGTCTCCCCCATTCAGTATCGTGATAGCTGATGTAGAGAGGATTGGATGCTTTGACCCAAGAACAGGTAACTTTTTTCATAAGAGTAGTATAACACAAAGAAGAAAACAAGAGGAGGAATGAGGTTGAAAATAGTTTGATAAAAAATTTCAAAACATTTCCTGTTTTTTTAATTTATTTACGAATAAGATGGTAGAAGGGTAAAAATGCTGATCACTGATCAGCTGTTCAATGAAAACGATCCTAGAGTAGACAGTGGTCGGTAGTGACTGACAAAGGCTATTTCATAAGTGAAACGGACAGGCAACAAGCCTTAGTAGGAGGGGGATTATTGGTTTCACAGCGAATGGATCTGATGCTCTAGCTGTTGAGTTTTAAAGAATAGCGATTGTTGATCACTGGTAAAGATACCCGACTCATTCTGAGAACAGGCATTGGCGAAAGGTGCTGCTCAGTAGACGTTTATTGACTATTATCTTGGAGGAAACAGTTATGACAATGAAACACATTTACCAATCAGGTCTGCTAGTAGCAGTTGCGGCACTTAGCCTTTATCAGACTACTTCTGCTCAGGCTGAAGGTGAGCAAGGTCCTGTGGCAACGACAACAGTTGTGGCGACAGGAACTTCCGCTGAAACAGTTCCTACTACAGTGGAAACCTCGGAGGCTAATCAAACACCTTCTGAAACGCTTGAAAAGGGAGAGGGAAAGGAAGAAACAGTTACACCAATTACTCCAGCATCAGAAGCGCCAGCCGAAAAGGATCTCACAACTGTAAAGCCAGATGTTTTAAACGATAATAAGGTGCGTGCATGGCTAGAAAGAACCCAGTTTCAATTTGTACAGACCCTTTTTCGGACAGATGTTGAGGGCAAGGAAATTCATGGAAATGTCGAAGGTTACCAAGCCCCATTGGCTTTGAAAGGGTACACTTATCTATCTACTATCGTTACAACTACTGAAAAAGGCCCAGCCCTTGTTCACCTCTATCAGGATGCGACCCATTTGGATAAAACGATTAGCCGAACAGAGTATCTTGATGGGACATCTGGAAAAAAACTTCAAGCCGATCAAAAAGGCCAAGCTTTCCAAGCTAAAATCGGAGATTTTAACTATTATAATGGCTTTGTGGTTGAAGAAAACGGAGAAAAAGTTTATAAGATTTTTTATCTGACAGATAGCGACTACATTTCTTATGCAGGTAGTCATTACTATGTCCGCTTGACAGACTATACGCGATTCATTGATCGTCAGACTGGTAAGGAGATTGCTACCCGCCAAGACGGCTTTGTTCCTGTCTACGACATCGCTGGTTACAGCTATATTTCAGGTGAAATTGTAGAAGAAGGTGATAAGACTTATTTTGTTCAATCATTTGATCCGCAAAACTCAGAAGTAAAGGAGAAAAAGGAAGAATCAGCTATCGCTTCAATTATTAATAGAGCTGTTGAGAATATGATTCCAACAAGACACCGTCAAAAATCCGACCTACCGACGACAGGAGACAGTAAAACACCAGTAACTTTATTTGGGATTATTTTACTCATTATTTCGGTATTTGCTATAAGCTACAGAAACCATCATAAGCTTGAAATGAAAAGAAAAAAAGCGCTCAACGATTAAGTTGATCGCTTTTTCTCTCAAACAGGCACCGCAGTTCAACTAGAAACAAGGGAGAAATGAAGGGACACTTAGCGCGGTCATTATCCTGAAATGGCTTAGCAGTGCTCTATAGTTTGGTATCCTTTGTTGAGATGGTTTAGCCGAGGCTTACTTTGTCAGTCCAAGGGCTAGCTGTTTCAGCTAGTACACTGTTGAGGTCTTCCATATTTTTACGACCATGTTCAGCTAGCCAAGTACGCCCAGCATCGTCGCCATCTGCAGCATATACGCCGACTGCATCTGCCCAAGTTGCACGGCCACAGAGCACACCGTTGAAGTCTGATCCAGCTTCCTTGGCAAAACGTAGAGTATCTTGGAAGAGGCTGGCTGAGACACCTGCGCTCAAGAAGATAAATGGCAGGTGAGTAGCATCGGACTGAGCCTTGAAGAGGTCAAGCGCTTCTTGGCGGGTATGTAGTGGTGCGACACCATCTTTCGTGAAGCCTTCGACATAGGCCATATTGATAGGGACTTCCACTTTTAAGACGTCAACATTGTAACGAGCTTCTGAAAAGACTTTCATGGCTTCAATAACTTTGTGGGCTTTAACTTTAGCGTACTCCTCGCCCTTGACATCAATGTCGCTTGCGTCGTAGGTTAAGATTTCAAGGAAGTAAGGGATATCTTCAGCTACACACTCAGAACCAACACGTTCGACCCAAGCTTTTTTGATGTCGTTAATCTCGTCGCTTTCGTCAATATCAAAGTAAATCAAGACCTTAACAGCATCTGCTCCTAATTCCTTGATACGTTTAGCTGACCAGTTTGGCAGAAGATCTGGAATTCTGCCGACAGTTGTTGCATCATAACCTGTTTTTTCGTAAGCGACAATCAACCCGCTATTTTCTGCCCGCAACTTGGTGGCTGGAACACCGTACTCTGGGTCTAGAAGAATCGAAGTGGAGAAGGGGGTCAACTCTTGAGAAATCAATTCCTTGAAGCGGATGATAGACTCCTCACCAGTAGAGCCACCACCTGCGATAATCATTTTCCGAAGGGCGCCACGTTGGTCAATGGCTAGGGCACCAATGATATCCTCTTGGTTTGAAAGGTTCTTAAGGTGTTGAAGTTTTCCGGGAGTAAGTGTTAATCTTGTCATAATGCTTCCTTTCTAGTGGATGGTTTCGTTAATATAGTAGACTTCCCCATTGATGAAGGTTGCCTTGAGATTAAGTTGGTCATCTAAGACGATGAAATCAGCAGGATAACCTGGATCAATCTTGCCGCAACGGTCATCGATGCCAACAGAAGCTGCTGGATTGAGGCTGGCCATACGAAGGGCTTCTGCAGGGGTAGCAATCCCCCAGTTGACCACATTTTGAACACCTTGGATCAGTTCAAGGATAGAGCCAGCTAGACTTCCGTTGTGTTTGAGGCGGGCGGTACCGTCTTTGACGATAACATCGAATTCTCCTAGAGTTGATTCGCACTCACCCATGCCTCCGGCACGCATGCAGTCAGTGATAAGAACTGTTTTTTCAGGACCGGTTGCCTGCATGACGATTTTAGCAGAAACGGGATGGACGTGGTGCCCGTCACAAATGAGCTCGTCATATTGGCCTAGGGTCAGGGCTGCACCAACCACACCAGGCTCACGGTGGTGAAGACCGCGCATGCCATTGTAGGTGTGGACAAAGATGTTGGCGCCTGCTTCGACCGCTAAACGGCACTCTTCATAGGTGGCATCTGTGTGAGCCAGGGCGCTATAGATATTTTGGGATTTGGCGTGCTTGATGAAGTCAATTGCACCGTCACGTTCAGGCGCTAGGGCGATTTTTTTGACCCACCCATTGGAGAGCTTCTGCCAGTCATCTAGATAATCGGTAACGGGATCGCTCATGTAGCTGGGGTTTTGCGCACCCTTGTAAACTTCACTGAAAAAGGGACCTTCAAGAAATATTCCTTGAATCTTCGCGCCTTCAAGGCCTTGATCAGCCACTTGGCCGACCGTTTCACAGACAGCATTGAGCTGGTCTCTGGGCGCTGTCAGGGTTGTTGGAAGGTAAGAAGTTACCCCACAGGAGGGAAGGCCAGCAGAGATGGCCCTAAGACCTTCGGCGGAGTTATCCATCACATCATGGCCCATAAAACCATGAATGTGGGTGTCAACAAGGCCAGGCGCGATGCTGTAAGCACTGTAATCGATAATCTCGCCATCAGGCTGATTGTCTTGATAGCTTCCCAAGGTTCCGTCTTCTAGAATAGGGAGGTATCCCGGTCCCTTTACTTCATCCGTAAAATAAAATTGTTTGGCATAAAGGTATTTTGTCATAGTGAGCTCTTTTCTAAGTCAGTGGGTGAATCGTAACCCCTTTGACAACGCGGTTAACGGTGCCGCTCGGAGAGGGGGTATCAGGCTTATTGTTAACCTTAATAGCTGTGAGCAGAGAGATGGTTTGACCGAAGATGGCGTATGGAAGCGCGAGGTAAGCATCTGGAATAGTGCTATAAGCCTTGTCGAATGTAAAGTTTTCGCCGCTAAAGTCAAGGTCATTAGAAACCTGAATACCACAAGTCAAACGAGCGATTCCGTCGCCAGAAATTTCGTTGAGGATATCAAGATCGTATTGGCGTGTGTAGTGATCGTTTGAAACGAAAACGAAGATTAGGGTTTTGTCGTTAACAAAGGATTTGGGACCATGACGGAAACCAAGCGATGAATCAAAGCAAGTGGCGATTTTTCCAGCTGTCAATTCGAGGATTTTGAGTTGAACTTCTCGAGCAAGACCTGCTAGAGCACCAGAGCCAAGATAGACTACGCGGTCAAAGTCTAGGTCAACATAAGTTTGTAAGTCAGCCTCGCTATTGATGACAGCTTGCCCCAGTTTAGCAATAGCAGGAATGTAGCTTTCTTTGTCTTCTAGACTTGCTTGATCAAAGATTAAGGTAGCGGTCAGGGTCATACAAGTGAAACTGCCAGTCATGGCAAAACCAGCATCGTTGGAGCGTTCAGGCATAAGCAATAAGAGGTTGCGCGCATCGCCTTGAGCATTTTGCGCCAATTTACCTTCTGGTGCACAAGTGATAGTGACTTGGTAAAAGTCTTTGACGATTTGTTGCCCCATCTGGACACTGGCAAGACTTTCAGGAGAGTTGCCAGAGCGGGCAAAGGAGACCAAAATCGTTGGAATATCAGCCTTGAAATAGTCGTGTGGGTTTGAAACTAAGTTTGTGGTAGCTACTGACTGGAAATCGAAGCGATCTTCGTCGCCGACACGTTTGAGATAAGGCAATATCGTATCTCCGACATACTGAGAAGTACCAGCTCCAGTGAAGATCAAGCGTAATTGACCTTTAGGGAGCTGAGCAAAGAAATCTTCGATGCGGGTAAGATTAGCCTTGTAGTAGTCGAAGGCTTCTAACCAGAGTTCAGGTTGCTGGCGGATTTCACGTGTTGTGATTTCGGCACCCAGTTTCTCTAACTCGGTCGTCGGTAATTGAAACATAAACATCCTCCTTGGAAATAGTGATGCTATAGGCTTTTTGGCCCATAAAGGAATTAACGGTTATTATAGTGCCTCACTTGATAGAAGAAACGATCATGGCGAGCAACGCTTGAAGTATACTCAATGATTGCTCTATCCTGATTATAGGCTTTCCGGCTGAGGCTGAGGCAGGCGTCTCCTGCTTTGACTCCTAGAAGCTTCGCTTGTTCTTGGGTCAATAGATCAGCCATAAAAATCTCATCAGCGAATTGAATGCTCTGATTGTATTGGGTTTCAAATAGGTGATAGAGCGAGCGCTCTTCAATATCTTGAGCGGATAAATTGGGGAAGTATGTGACCGGCAGATAAGTCATCTCCAGCATCATAGGCTCATCATCAGCCAAACGAGACCGATAAAGGTACCAGAGAGGCGCATAAGGCTCGACTTCTAGCTCTTTAGCGAGCCTGTCGTCAGCCACCACTTGTCCGAAACCTAGAATCTGACTAGTTGGCTTTTTACCTAAGGACTGCATTTGTTCTGAAAAACTGTAGCCCATACTTAGTTTGGGGTGGTCACGCCAAGCAGACGAAGTGAAGGTTCCTTTGCCGTGCTGGCGAGAGATATAACCGAGATGCTCTAAATGGTTTAGTGCAGCACGAACAGTGGTCCGACTGACGTCGTATTGGCGACAAATCTCTCTTTCGGACAAAAATTTTTGAGGTTTGCCTAAAGACTTGATCTCTTTGATCAGTTGGTCGCTCAATTGAAGATACAGGGGTTTCATTTCAATCATATAAATCACCTCCGAATTGGTAATGACCAGTTACCACTATTGTACTCCTTTTTTTGGAAAAAACCTAGATGATAATTTAACAAAATTATAGGCCTTGTTTTCAAAATGAACGATTTCATAAAAGGCTCATAGAAAATCTAGGAAGGACTACTGATTAGACCTCTAAAAGGCATAAAAAGCTTGGAATCGATAAACAAAACTGCCGATTCCAAGCTTTTTCAAAGAGTTTCAGTGATTGAGTAAGCAATGTTTAAATCTGCTTGTAGATTTTTTTAGCATATTCCGAAGGAGGATAGCCAAAGGCGTGTTTAAAGGACCGAGAGAAAGCTGGTAGGGATTGGTAGCCAACCATTCGAGAAATCTCGGTGAGAGAATGGCTAGAATCGCGCATGAGAATCTTGGCCTGTTTGAGGCGCTGTTCTTCGATATAGGCTCTTGGCTGCATGCCAACGAATCGTTGGAAAAGAGCTTGGATATTAGAACGAGACATGCCGAAATGATGACTGATATCAATCACTCGAATACCGGGACTTTGCTTGATATAGTCTGTGATTTGCTGAATGGTATCCTCGTCGTACTTCTCTTTCATCGAAGTGACGCTGCCTGTTGTCGGTCTTGTTTCTGAAATCAGAGAAAGGATGAGCAGCTTAAGGCGAGCCAGCAATTGATCATTTTTATAGGGTGTGTCCTCTTCTTCGCTGATCCGTATTAGCCCTTCTAACTGAGAAACTTGTCCAGAGTCTAGATGGAAAACTCGGTCGAAAAATCTAGGGTCCTCAAGGGTCATATCAAATAAAATAGTGATATAAGTAGTCGTTTCATCCACTTTAACGGTTTGGGAATGTGACTGGTTCTTCTGATAAAGAATGGCGTCATTGCGTTCCAGGTGATACGAGACACCATCAACGGTTGTTTCTAGTTGGCCTTGTTCTACAATGGTCAGTTCACAATAATTGTGGCGATCAACACCGAAGTGATAAGGTGCTTTCTTCACTTGATAATAGAGGGCATAGATTTCAGATAACTGTACCTCTGGTTCGATTGATTGTTTCGGAATAGGGTCTGTTAAAAGTTGCTCAATCGCTTGACTGTCGGGTGCATGCTTGAGTTGAACCTGGCTAGATTCCGAGATGCTGGTTACATTAAAATAAACATTGGAGAACAGTTTGACGGTGCCGTGGAGGATGAATTTTTCAAAAGGACCACTGACTTTTTCGGATACAATCAGCATTGTAATGCCAGATGTAGCTGTTAAATAAATAGGCTTATCATAGGCTAAATAGTGAGTGATTGGCTTGCGCGTCAGAGAAAGGTTGTGGATCCTATGGGATTTAGGTCCGTCTTTGGGAACGGACCTAAAAAAATGGTTTCTAGAAATCGCTGAAGTTTTGGTAAACATAGGAACTCCTTTGGATAGTAGTTGATTAATGGTCGGAGGTTAACTGGAATTTGTAAAAATTCCATTTTTTATACGATTCAATGTATTCGTAGACAGTATTGCTAGCCTCATTAAAGGTGGTGCGGATTTGAAGGACGACAGGTTCATCTGTTGTCGTGTTAAGGAGTTTAGCAACATGTTCTGGTGTCGGAAGAGTGATTTCATTGGTCTCGATGAAATCTTCTTCATTCATATGGATGTTGAAGTCCTCCTTAAAATGTTTGTAAATCGAATTATAATAGGAAAGTTCTGGGTAGTCTTCGTTGATATAGGCTTCAGGAATGAAAGATTTCTGGTAAATATAAGGAACATTATCGGCTTGTCGGATTCTCTCAATGCGATAATAGGCACCGTTTTTCCCTAGTTTTAGCTTTTTAAGAATGTTAGGATCTTGCTCGCGAACAATGGCTAAAACGGTCACCTGGTCCTGTTCAACAGGGAAGAGCTCGACATCTGAAAAAAGGACACGTTTCCCTTTGCGTGCCCTGGAAACAAAGGTTCCCTTGCCCTGTTGGCGCGTGAGGTAACCTTCTGCAACTAGGTCGTTTAAGGAACGAATGACTGTAATTGAGCTGACTTGATAGATGTCCATTAGCTCTGCTTCGGTGTAGAATTTATCGCCACTTGCAAACTTACCTGATCGGAGTTGCTGTTTTAGGTCATTCTTGATCTTCTGATATTTAGGGGTTCTCATAGGCGTCTATCCTTTCTAACATAAGATTTAGTTTTTAAGATTCTTCACTTATCATATTAACATAAAATAAAATTTAAATAAAGCGAATTCATAACTTGGGAAAAAGATTTGATTTGATTAAAATGAGATGATATTTTTTTGAAAACGGCACCAAAAAAATTAAAAATGTTAAATGCGATGATTGACTTTCGGTTTCAAAAATAATATTATATCAATATACGAAAGCGGTTCCTTTAAAAGAGGATTGTTGGAGGAGAAAGGAGGTAATTGTGACAAGATTTCAGATAAAAGATGACTTTTATCTAGATGATAAACCATTCAAAATTATGTCTGGGGCGATTCATTACTTCCGCGTTCACCCTGATGACTGGTACCACTCGCTTTACAACCTTAAGGCATTAGGGTTTAATACCGTTGAGACTTATGTTCCGTGGAATGCCCATGAACCGCAAAAGGGTCGATTTGATTTTACAGGGATTCTAGATTTGGAACGCTTTCTGGATTTGGCTAAAAGTCTTGACCTGTACGCGATTGTTAGGCCTTCGCCGTTCATTTGTGCTGAATGGGAGTTTGGGGGATTACCGGCTTGGCTATTGACTCAGGAGGTTAAGATTCGTCGGTATGATCCAGTTTTCTTAAGACATGTAGCAGATTACTATGATGTGCTCATGCCTAAGTTGGTCGAACGTGAACTTGATCGCGGTGGCAATATCCTCATGCTTCAAATCGAAAATGAATATGGTTCGTTTGGGGAGGAAAAGGCTTATCTTCGAGCGATTAGAGATCTCATGTTGGAACGTGGCGTCGGTGTTCCCTTCTTTACCTCGGATGGCTCTTGGCGAGCGACTCTTCGAGCGGGGAGCATGATTGAGGACGATGTCCTTGTGACAGCTAACTTTGGTTCAAGAGCAAAAGAACGGTTTACCTCTGTTCAGGACTTCCTAGACGAACATGGCAAAAAATGGCCTCTCATGTGTATGGAGTTTTGGGATGGCTGGTTCAACCGGTGGAAGGAACCTATTATTCGAAGGGATCCAGAAGAGCTGGCTCAGTCGGTCAAGGAGTGCTTGGAGCTTGGTTCGATCAATCTTTACATGTTTCATGGTGGGACTAATTTTGGTTTTATGAACGGTTGCTCGGCTAGAGGTGAGAAAGATCTTCCCCAAGTAACATCTTATGACTATGATGCGCCACTTGATGAGCAGGGCAATCCAACCGCTAAATATTATGCTCTGAAAAAGATGCTCCAAGAACTTTATCCTGAGATAGATCAAAAAGAGCCTCTCATCAAAGCTAGCTTGGAGTATAAGGCTATTCCGCTCAAGGACAAGGTTTCGCTCTTTGAGGCTATAGATTCTCTGGCAAAGCCGACGGTTTCGACTTATCCACAAACCATGGAAGAACTGGGGCAATCTACCGGCTATCTACTCTACCGCACGCATCTTGAGAATGATAAGTCTGAGCCAGAACGCCTTCGGCTGATTGACGGCCGAGACCGTGCGCAAGTCTTCGTGAATCAAGAGCATGTGATCACCCAATATCAGTCGGAGATTGGCGACGACATCTTCTACCAACTTCCAGACGGAGAGAGCCAGCTAGACATCCTCATGGAAAACATGGGCCGCGTTAACTATGGACATAAACTCTTGACGGAAACCCAACGTAAAGGTCTCAGACAAGGCGTTATGGCTGATCTTCATTTTCTGACAGAATGGGAGCAGTATTGTCTGCCGCTAGACAACCTCGAAGCGCTTGATTTTTCGGGCCAATGGCAGAGCGGTCAACCAGCCTTCTATCGATACGAAGTAGAGCTAGATGAATTGGAAGATACCTTCTTGGACTTGGAAGGGTTTGGCAAAGGAGTAGCCTTTATCAATCGTGTTAATCTCGGCCGATTTTGGCAGGTGGGACCGATCCTTTCCCTCTATATTCCGAAAGGCTATCTCAAAAAAGGCCGAAATGAAATTATCGTCTTTGAGACGGAAGGGCAAGCGCCTGACACAATTAACTTAATCAAAAAACACCATTATTTAAAAATGGAGGAGGAATAACTTATGGCAATTATAGGAACACGTATCGACGGACGTCTCATCCACGGTCAAGTAGCTAATTTGTGGACTTCTAAGTTGCAAGCTAGCCGTATCATGGTTATTGACGACGAAGTGGCACAAAATGACATCGAGAAGCAAGGCTTGAAATTGGCTTGCCCTCCAGGCGTTAAACTATCTATCCTGCCAGTAGCTAAAGCAGCTGAAAACATTCTAGCTGGTAAGTATGACTCACAACGTCTCTTTATCGTTGCCCGTCGCCCAGACCGCTTTTTGAAACTGGTTGAACATGGGGTGACCATTCCAGAACTCAACGTTGGGAATATGTCCCAAAGTCCTGAAACACGTTCTGTGACGCGCTCCATCAACGTTGTAGACAAAGATATCGCAGACTTTGACGCCCTACATGCAAAAGGTGTTAAACTGATTGCTCAAATGGTGCCAAACGATGCTGCTAAAGACTTCTTACCGCTTCTTGAGAAGGTAAGATAACCTTAATTTTCGGAAATCATTTTAAATTTTTAGGAGGAAACATCATGATTCAATGGTGGCAAATACTTTTACTCACGTTGTACTCATTCTATCAAATCTGTGATGAGTTAACGATTGTTTCATCTGCTGGTTCGCCAGTCTTCGCTGGATTTATCTCCGGTCTCGTTATGGGAGATGTTCAGACCGGTCTCTTGATCGGTGGTAGCTTGCAGCTTATGGTTCTCGGTGTCGGTACCTTCGGTGGTGCTTCGCGTATCGATGCAACGTCTGGTGCGGTTCTTGCAACAGCCTTCTCGGTTGCCCAAGGGATTGACCCTGAACAGGCGGTTGTAACGATTGCAGTACCGGTAGCGGCTCTCTTGACTTACTTGGATATCTTAGGTCGTATGTCAACAACTTTCTTCGCTCACCGTGTGGATGCAGCCATTGAGCGTTTCGACTACAAAGGCATTGAGTTGAACTATCTCCTCGGTGCCATTCCATGGGGTCTCTCACGTGCCCTTCCTGTCTTCCTTGCTCTGTGGCTTGGTGGTGGCTTCGTTGAAAACTTGGTAGCTACTATCGATAACTACAAGTGGTTCGCAAACGGTTTGGTTCTTGCTGGTCGTATGTTGCCAGGTCTCGGTTTTGCGATCTTGCTTCACACCCTTCCTGCAAAACGTTACTTCCACTATTTGGCAATGGGCTTTGGCTTGACGGCTATGTTGACTGTGCTTTATGGCAACATTTCAAGTCTCGGTGGAGCTGTAGGCAGCTTGGTTGGTGCGGTTAATGAAACGCTTGGTGCAGATGCAGCGATTGCCTTCACAAACAACTTCAAAGGCTTGTCAATGATCGGTATTTCTATCATCGGTGTTTTCTTGGCAGTCCTTCACTACCAAAACGCTCGTCGTACAGCGGTTGCAGCGCCAGTATCTAACGTAGAAAGCGGGGAAATCGAAGATGACGAATTCTAATTACAAATTAACCAAAGAAGATTTTAATCAGATTAACAAACGTAGCTTGTTCACCTATCAATTGGGTTGGAACTACGAGCGGATGCAGGCATCAGGTTACCTCTACATGATCTTGCCACAGTTGCGCAAAATGTATGGAGACGGCACACCCGAATTGAAAGAAATGATGAAATTGCATACGCAATTCTTCAATACTTCTCCTTTCTTCCATACTATTATCACAGGTTTTGACCTCGCCTTGGAAGAAAAAGAAGGGATCGCTTCAAAAGATGCGGTTAACGGGATCAAGACAGGTCTCATGGGGCCATTTGCCCCTCTGGGTGATACAATTTTTGGTTCCTTGGTACCAGCTATCATGGGTACTATTGCAGCGACAGCAGCAAGAGAAGGCCAGTGGTGGGGCGTCTTGCTCTGGGTATTGGTTGCTGTGGTTTACGACATCTTCCGTTGGAAACAATTGGAATTTGCCTACAAGGAAGGGGTTAAGCTGATCACCACTATGCGTGATACCCTCACAGCTATCATTGATGCCGCTTCAGTTCTTGGGGTCTTCATGATGGGTGCCTTGATTGCTACCATGATTAACTTTGAAGTATCGTGGGCTCCAACTATCGGTGAGAAAGCCATTGATATTCAAGATATCTTGAACACGATCTTCCCTCGTTTGGTACCTGCGATCTTTACAGGATTTGTCTTCTGGCTCTTGGGCCGTAAAGGCATGAACTCAACCAAAGCGATCTTGATCATCATTGCTCTTGCGGTTGCCCTGTCTGCCTTTGGTCACTTCGTGTTAGGAATGGCGTAATCTATGGCGAAGCAATTAGTATTGATTAGTCATGGAAGCTTCTGTGAAGGCTTGAAGGCCAGCACAGAAATGCTGATGGGTCCTCAAAATAACATCCATACAGTTGTTTTGGAACCCTCAGAGGGAGTTGAAGATTTCCGCGCTAAGCTTGAAGCTGTGATCCATGATTTCGAGGATGTCGTAATCTTTGCAGACTTACTTGGAGGTACGCCCTGTAATGTTGCCTCACGTCTTCTTTTAGAAGGACGCGAGTTCGACCTTTATGCTGGTATGAGCATGCCAATGGTGATTGGCTTCATCAATAACGAATTGGTAGGAACCAATGAGGACTTGGTGGAATTTGCAAGTACTAACATCAAAAAAGTCAATGATTTACTGGCAGCGTCTGATGAGGACGACGAAGACGAATAATACCCCAAAAATCAGGTTTTTAGTTAACATTTTTTAGAGAAAAGGCTATACTAAAGATAAGCCTAACAAGAAATAAGGCTGGGACGAGGGTCCTGGCCTTTAATGATATTTTAGTCAATGAAGAAAGACGCAGTGAATGGGAACTCGCACAGCCGGAGTTGGGCGGTACAAGTTGTTCCCTAGAAATTGAAAAGAGACAGTGCTGGTTTTGTTAGTTTTACCCCTAGACAGATCGTTAGGTGCTTTAACATCAATGAGACAATGCTGATGCTTCGAGGTGCTTGAGCCTTGAAGGTGGGAAAACGTGAGTTGCAAAGCAACGCTATTCTCTAAAATACTGATTTCAATACCTTTTACAGCTCTAATGAATTGGGGAAACATGTTTCCCGAATTCCCAACCTCAAAAGCCTCCCCGAATCTTTTGAGATGTGCTGAGGTGGTTAAAAGGTCTCTCAGACCTTTTTAATCGGGAAATGGGACTTGCAGAGCAAGTGTCGAAACAGGTCTGAGGATAGACTTCCTTCAGCCTGAATTTGAAAAATAAAAAGGGAGGGGAAATTGACTGTTTTGAGTTACAGTTTTTTCTCCCACTTCCGTTTTCGATTACAAGGAGGATAAGATGGCAATTACAGTGAGTGAATTTGGAGCAGAACAATCTAAACTTTATCGCCTGACAAGTGAAACAGGAGTGGAGGTAGCCTTGACTAACTTTGGGGCTCGTATCGTTGAGTTTTGGGTACCTGATTCTGATGGTAAACGCAATATTGTTGTTGGCTATGCTAGTGATGAAGCTTACCGTCAAGAGGATGTATACATTGGCGCAATAGTAGGTCCAGTTGCCGGGCGACTGTCTGGGGCAGAGATTACTTTGGGTGAGGAGACATTCAACTTAACGGCAAACGAAAAAGGTAACAACCTTCACGGTGGTCCAGAAAGTTTGCACACAGCCTATTGGGATACAGAATTTTTGAGCGATTCATCCCTAGCCTTCACAACCGTCTTAGCGGACGGTCAAAATGGCTTCCCTGGTCCGATTGCAGTCAAGGTCATCTACGAGTTGGTTGGAAATGCCCTAACCTATCGTGTGGAAGGGGTATCTGAAAAAGACACCGTCTTTAATCCGACCAACCACGTCTACTTTAACTTGGATGGTGATGTGACTAAGGTGATTGGTCATCACAAATTAAAGATTAAGGCCAATCAGTACGCACCGCTGAAAGAAGACAATACCCCAGCAGGGCATTTGGAAAACGTAGCAGATACAGTTTTTGACTTCCGTGACTTTGCACCGATTGGCCAAGGGTTCCATCGTGATGACCTGCAGCATCAGATCGCACAAGGTTATGATCATGCTTGGGTTCTTGACGCTGAAGCTCCTCAAGTAGAAGTTAAATCCTCTGATGGCAAGATGAGATTAACTTTGGATACAGATTTGCCGTCTGTTGTTATTTATACTTACGGTTGGCCTGTGGCAGAAGGACGTGAGATTGTGCCACACGGAGCCTTTACCTTAGAGACCCAACTCTTGCCAGATGCCATGGTCAATCCTGGTTTTGGCGATATTACCCTAAAAGCTGGTGCTGTCTTTACTAGTCAGACGACCTTTACAGTCACGCTAGCTTAATCCAGTTTAAACCTTATAACCCCCTCCATTCAACTAAGAGCAATGGAGGGGTTTAATCTTTGAAAAAGGTCAGGACCTGTTGCCACAGCTAAGGGAGGATGTTCTTTCTGGTAAAATGGATACCCTTCTTCAATCAAATGAAGAAACAAAAGCAGATCAGTATTGGATTGATACTTACAAACAGATGATTAGTCTCTTCAAGAGGTTCCCGGATTACTTCCCTAACTGTTATTTGCAGTATTATCTGACACCTGACGAAATGCTGGAACACGATGATATTAATTTTACACGTGGTGACTATGTTATGGAGGGACGTGAAAAGCGTATCTATGAAGAATGTCGTCGTGTCATTGCTGCAGGAACAGCAAAAGATTCTTCTTTACATGCAGGTGTGCATGGAAACTATATTGTAGACATTGCTTATGCCATTATACACAATACAAGGGAGCGGTTTACAGTCAATAAAAAGAACCACGGTGCTATTTCAAATTTTGACCCTGAAGCTGTAGTGGAAGTACCTGCTTATGTCGGCAGTATGGGAGCAGAGACAATCAACATCGGTGAAATCCCAACGTTCCAAAAAGGGCTCATGGAAATGCAAAAAGCTTATGAGAAAAAGACAGTTGATGCGGCTCTGACAGGTTCCTACCAAACTGCCCTAGAAGCCGTGATGCTGAACAAAACCATTCCTAATTATACTGTTGGTAAAAAGGTTCTTGATGAGCTTTATGAGGCCAATAAAGACTATTGGCCAGTACTGAAATAATAGCAAACATTTTGAAAGTGAGAAACTATATGGAAAAACGGACATCTCTAACTGCGGAAATGCTCGTTTTTTCTATTCTGAAACTAGTTTTTGCCCAGTCTCTTTTCTTATAGTACTGAAACAGAGATTTGGATATGTCACTCCTAGATTGGCGGTATGAAGCAGTTACACTAAGAATAGACAGTCTTATAAAGTATTCTACACTAAATAAAATAGGGGAATTATATGTTTGGAAAACTACGCCGCCATTATACGGGCGACTTGAAACAATCAGTCGTGGATTTTCACAATGTCGGTGTGAAAGGTAGCTCACTGATCAAATAATATGAGCCAACCCACTACAGTTGATAAAGAGGTTCAATTAAGAAAAAATACTTGAAGCGATTGCGGCAGACGTAATCTATATCCGTGTTAGCAAGTGCTGTGCTTAGATTTGCTTGATCATTGTTCTATATAATCGAGAAGTGCTTGGCGTGTCAGTTGGTTGCTAGAAAGTCTGCAGTGCTTGAAACAACAATGCTTTGTCTAGGTCTAGAGCTTTTGGCGAAATGGTTTCCCAGAAACCATCACTTGATTGTCTAGAATGGCATGGACATGCGGGTGTGTGCCTGGGTCCATGAGCTGCCCATTGTTACAGGCAAAGGTCCAGTCATAATTTGGATAGAGATTGTAAAGGGCACTAATGAACTGTTTTTGGACCTGAAGAAGCTCTAGCGCAGCCTGATTGGATAGATCTGTCAGATTGACCAAAAGCGCTTTAGTGATAATCAGCAAATGCCTTGCCTGGATAGGGTCGATGTCAAAGATTAAGTAACAATGCTCTGTTTCAAGCAGTGGGCGTCGTGTTGAAGGTGATAAAAGATACACGTCATAGGCATTCCTTTTCGATTGGTTATTTTATAGCTAAGTATAGCATAGGGGCTTACAAAGTCAAGAAGATCTGATAGAATAGCTTTATGGAATACACACTTGAAGAAAAAGAAGGCTTTATGCGGGAAGCCTTAAAGGAAGCCGAGAAGTCTTTGGACAAGGACGAGATCCCTATCGGTTGTGTCATAGTCAAAGACGGGGAAATCATCGGTCGCGGGCACAATGCGCGTGAGGAGCTCAATCAGGCGGTCATGCATGCCGAAATCATGGCTATTACCGAGGCGAACGCTCATGTGGGCAATTGGCGACTTTTGGACTGCACCCTGTTTGTGACCATTGAACCTTGTGTCATGTGCAGTGGGGCCATTGGTTTGGCTAGGATTCCACAAGTCATTTATGGGGCGACCAATGCCAAGTTTGGTGCAGCAGGTAGCCTCTATGACATTTTGAGGGATGAGCGCCTCAACCATCGGGTCGAGGTGGAGACGGGCGTTTTAGAAGAAGCTTGCGCTTCTGTGATGCGATCTTTTTTTAAGGCGAGACGCGAGCAAAAAAAGGTGAACTAGCACTCATTTAACAGGCAATCTATGAGACTTGCTTATCTGTCGATTTATGATATAATAGATTCTGGAGCAACATCTTTGCGTGAAGCGGGTCAGGGGAGGAATCCAGCAGCCCTAAGCGAAGTAAGGTGTGTGCTCTTTTTGTATATAGACGAAAAGCCCTTTGAAATCAAATTTTCAGAGGGTTTTTCATAATCCTTGTTTATAAGGTGAGAAAATGGTAAGATAGGTTCAAAACAAGGACAAGAGCAGCTTAGGAGGCGACTATGACTAAAGAAGAATGGGTGGAATGGTTTCAAGCGGTGAACGGCCGTAATCCCTTGCCAGAAGAATTTCTGGTGGCCAAAACTAAGGGAGAATTTAGGCAAAATGATCCCTTGCCACACCCTCAAGGGTTGACAGATTTAGCGGACAAACACCTGGTTAATCAGCGAGGTCCATTGAAGGTTGATTGGAAAGAAATGCCAGATTCAACTTCATCAGATGAGACTAATGACGTAACACCAACTGCTGGAGATCCCTTGATCTCGCCTGAATCTCTTGATCAGTTGAAGGAAAAGACCAAGCTCTATTCAGGGATTGTTGCAGAAAAAGTAAAAGATGGCGCTAGTTTGGCAGCGAGCTATGCCAAGGAAGGTGTGGACATGACAGCGACGTATATCAAGGACGCCAAGGAGCGCCAGCTCCAAGAACAGGCGAACTTTAAAGACACGGGTTCCTATTTTGATGGCAGTGTATTAGAGTATATCATCTATTCTGTAGGGGTTGCTTTCTTTATGGTCGTGACCCTTGGTCTTGGTCTGCCTTGGGCCCTATGTGCCTGGAAGAAATGGGAGGTTCGACATACTGTCATTGGCGGGCGTCGCCTACGTTTTGATGGCACAGGTCTTCAGTTGTTTGGAAACTGGATCAAATGGTGGTTACTGACCCTGATTACCTTTGGTATTTATGGTTTTTGGGTCTATGTCAGGTTAATGCAATGGATCACCAAGCACACGCATTTTGCAGACGAATGGTAAAGAAATGAAAAAATTAGAAAAATAGGTTTGGCACATCTCCTTTTGATGAGCATGTCCGCTTGTTCGGTTAGCAAACAAAAAACCAACAACCGTTTCTACGACCTCTTCATTAGAAGAGAAGACGGAGCCTGCCCATCACGGGTCGTACTGCAGAGGGTGTATGGTGAGAGATTATTCTCGTCAGTAAAAAGTACCTTTATCGGCTCGGCTGATGATGCACTAGGTAAGCTTTCAGAAGCCCGGCTTACTTTTTTTGAGGATTCTTACACAAATATAAGCGTTAGGATTCTCGAGTTTTAATCAGTACAGTGGGTAATCGCGGTTATGGTTATCAGGCTAGCCGTTATGGTGCCTAGGTCGCTAGAGATGGGCAGGCAGGGGCAGATCGTTATTCTGCTAGAGCCGGTTACAGTGAACATCAGACGGCTGTCTTTGATGTCTTAGATGGGATTAGTTAATTGTCAGAAGAGCTTGAAGCGGTCGCTTGACTTGAAAAGCATGCGCATGATTATGTCTATATGATCCGTTACCCTAGCGATATAGAAGAAATCGTAGGCTCTAGGGGAGAAACTGGGCATTTGCGATAGATTGACAAGAAGTCAAAGAAATTTATGAGTCTGGCTTAACCTTATAGGAATATTTTAAGGTTTTTGGTGGTTATGATGATTGGCTCTGATTGGCAGTCAGAGAAATAGAGTGCACCTCTTTGTTGATTTGGAGAACAGGATCAGAGAGGATGTGACCTGTCTAAAGAAGGGTCTTTTGTTCCCAGATGCAGTGGTGGTATGCGGAGCTGTCTACGATGTCAACAGTGGTCATGTGATAGAGGTAGTATAAATCATGAGACATGCGCTTGAAAGAGTGTGTGTTTTTGTTATAACTTCAAGACAATTTTTCCTGTAAAGATTAATAAGGCTTTGAGCTCCCGTTTATGAATAATAGGTGTGAGTGGGCGGATCAATGTTTTGTTAAAACAATACAAAGAGACTGATAATAAGAAAGTAATCAGTAGGCTAATCACTCCAGCTGATACTCAACAAAAATCAAAAATAGCTTCGGAAGCGAAGTTTATGATAGAACAGGGGATTATCGCAGCGAGTTGTTAACGGCTATCAGTATAAAATCGCATAGAATCTACCAAGGTCACTAGTCTGGGTAGGTTTTTTTACCACTTAGGCGGTATTGGTGACCACTTACTGAAAATGCCTTGTTTTTTCCAATCTGCTTGGTATAATAAGAACATCAAAAGAAAAGGAGGGCCTAGATGAAAATCAAGATTGAGCTGGATGAGCAGTTGGATGATGTAGAAGTCGTGATTCGTGCTAGTCGATTGGGGCCGGAGATCGAGCAGATTCAGCAGCTATTGGCCCAAGCCAAGCGCCCTCCTTTGATTTTTTACAAGGGCAACAGCGAGTACTTCCTAGATGTTCAGGACCTTCTCTTTTTCGAGACAGACGGGGCAAAGATTTATGGACATACCAAGAACAAGGCCTATGAAGTCAAGCTCAAACTCTATGAACTAGAGGATTACTTGCCCAGTTACTTTTGCCGGGTGGCCAAGGCGACCATTGTCAACACCAAGTCCATCTATTCCTTGGACAAGTCCTTTTCAGGGACCAGTACGATTCGGTTTTATGATACCCACAAGCAGGTCCATGTCTCGCGGCATTATTATCAACTATTAAAAGAAAAATTACGAGAAACGAGGTAGCCTATGAAAAAAACAATGATGGGGGTCGGTCTGATTGTGCTGGCAGGCCTGTTGGTCTTTGGTCATTATCTTCCCACCTTGTCTCTGCCCTGGTGGAAATTACTCTTGGTGGCTGGTTTTGGACTAGATGCACTCCAAAATGTGTTTCGAAAAGACATCAAAAGTAGCTATATTGGCTTTGCTTTAGTCTTTGTCCTTCTAAATAGTGAGTATGGCTGGATCAAAGTTGGGATTTGGACCTTGCTTTTTGCTCTCGTTTTGGCTTATTGTGGGATAAGGATTTTGGTTCCTAAAAAACGGACCTGGTCAGGTGGTCTAAAGTCTGTAAGAGGTATTCAGTCGAGTGATGGAGACGTGGCCTTTGGCTCGGTCACCCGGTATATCAACGACGATGATTTTAAACATGGTGGCGCAGATATCGCTTTTGGGAGTGCGGATATTTATTTTGATAATGCAAGGATTGTAGGTGATGCAGCGAGTTTTACTATTGATGTTGCCTTTGGATCAGCAAGGTTACATGTGCCTAGAACCTGGCGTGTAGACATTCAAGCGGATAAGGCCTTTAGTACGATTGAGCAGGAGCATCCACCTGTTGAGTATGAGAAAACTTTAAAACTGGAAGTGGATTTGGCTTTTAGCAGTTTGGAAATTCTGTATATCTAAATTTTAGGGCAGCAGGCCTGCTCTAAAATTTATCGGAATAGTTGTCTGAAAATTCTGTCTTTTTATATTGAAGAAAGGAACCCCATGAAAAAACTACTTAGCAACAAGATTTTTATGCTGGTCTTTGCCAGCGACATGCTCTCCAACTTTGGTGATGTGCTTTATTATCTGGCGCTGATGACCTATGTTTTGGACTTGCCTGATGCCAAAATAGCCATTGCCCTAGTCAGTGTCTCGGAGACCTTGCCGATTTTGACAGGCTTTCTCATGGGTTATCTGGCAGACCGGACCCCTGATAAGGTCAGGACTATTCTCTATACAATGGCCTTTCGGACAGGGCTCTATGCCCTTCTTGGGATAGCCATGGGCTTTAGGCCGAGCTTGGGGATTGCCCTTCTGGCTTCTGGGATTAACCTTTTGTCTGATTTGGCTGGGCAATACGAAAACAGCCTCTACACGCCGCTGAGTTTGCGGATTGTGGCAGATGAGGATAGGGAAGTCGCCTTTTCCTTTCAGCGGGCAGTCTCTTCTATTTTTTCCATCGGCTTTCAAACAGCGGGCGCCATGCTGGTTTCTGTCCTTTCTTATCGAGCGATCGCCTGGCTAAACAGTGGGACCTTTTTGGTCTGCCTATTGACGATGCTCTTCTTACATCCTAGTCTTGCAAGAATGCTTGCGCAAAGACCCTTGAAAATTGAGCAACGAGCCGAAGGCGAGAGTTTCCTGTCTGACCTTTTCAAGAGCTTACAGACGGCAGTCAGGGAATGTTTGGCTCTGCCGGAGTTGCGGACCATCATGGTCATTGTGCCCCTGATCAATGCCCTTTTTAGTGTTGTGCCTATTCTGTTGACGGTAGCCATCAATAGAGATCCTCACTTTGTGCTCATCAATCCTGCGACCACCCTTGCTGCGGTTTCTGTTTCCATGCTGGTAGGAGGGATCCTAGGCAGTGTATTGGGAATGACCGTTTTTAAAAGGTTAGGTATTATGCGCATGATCCAGTTTACGTCTCTTTTAGTGCCATTGCTCTTTCTTGGTTTTTATCTGCGTTTCCTTCCTGGATTTTTCGTGGTTCTCTTTGTGGCAATGCTTCTGGCTGCGGGAGTCAATCCTAAGCTCAATGCCCTGATTATGAACCGCCTGCCCGAAGAAAAGATTGCTATGATTAGCAACGGAATTGGAACCTATTTTCACTTGGGAACTTTGGTCTTTCGCTTATTAGTTTCAGCTTTGGTTGTGGCCGTTCCGCTAGACATGCTCCTACTAGGCTTTCTGATCCTAGGAATCATCGTGGCAGTTTACTCGTCTTTGGGTCAAGGCTTGATCAAGAAAAAGATGGCCTGATTTTCAATGGGACGACAAACGTATGAAGAAAACTTTGGTTTCAGAAAACAATTTTTCAGGGAATTGGTGTGCTTTCTAGATAAAATTTGTGGTATAATTTCTGTGATATGAACAGAATGGTACTGATTATCTGAATGTTTTCAAGAAATTTTTTGAAACAATGCATGTAGCTAGAAAATGGTTGCATGCATTTTCTTCATGCGTACGGCATGTTTCAATGGTCTTTCGTCTTCATTTTTCCGGAAAACGTGCTATAATAGAAACGATTGAAAAAAATAAAGAGGAAAAATGATGACACAAGCTATTCGCGTGCGTTATGCACCAAGTCCAACAGGGCTCCTGCACATTGGGAATGCCCGTACAGCCCTTTTTAACTATCTTTATGCCCGCCACCACGGAGGAACTTTTCTGATCCGTATTGAGGATACTGACCGCAAACGCCATGTCGAAGACGGCGAGCGTAGCCAGCTTGAAAATTTGCGCTGGCTAGGGATTGACTGGGACGAAAGTCCAGAGACCCACGAAAACTACCGCCAGTCTGAGCGTTTGGAGCTCTATCAGAAGTATATCGACCAGCTGCTTGCGGAAGGCAAGGCCTACAAGTCCTATGTCACAGAAGAAGAATTGGCTGCTGAACGGGAGCGCCAGGAAGCAGCAGGTGAAACACCGCGTTATATCAACGAGTATCTTGGTATGTCAGAAGACGAAAAAGCAGCCTACATCGCAGAACGTGAGGCGGCCGGTGTCGTTCCAACAGTTCGCTTGGCTGTGAATGAAGTGGGTATCTACAAATGGACCGATATGGTCAAAGGTGAGATTGAGTTTGAAGGCGGCAACATCGGAGGGGATTGGGTTATTCAGAAGAAAGATGGGTATCCAACCTATAATTTTGCTGTTGTGATTGATGACCATGAAATGCAGATTTCCCATGTTATCCGTGGAGATGACCATATTGCTAACACGCCTAAGCAGCTTATGGTTTATGAAGCCCTCGGATGGGAAGCTCCAGCTTTTGGCCACATGACACTGATTATCAATAGTGAGACAGGCAAAAAGTTATCCAAACGTGACACGAATACCCTGCAATTTATCGAAGACTACCGCAAAAAAGGTTACTTACCAGAAGCAGTCTTTAACTTCATTGCGCTTTTGGGGTGGAATCCTGGTGGGGAAGAAGAAATCTTCTCTCGGGAGCAGTTGATCGAACTCTTTGATGAAAACCGCCTCAGCAAGTCGCCAGCAGCCTTTGACCAGAAGAAGCTGGACTGGATGAGTAATGACTATCTAAAAACAGCCGATTTGGAGACAGTCTATGCCCTTTGTAAACCATACCTAGAAGAAGCTGGCCGGTTAACTGACAAGGCGGAAAAGCTGGTAGAGCTTTACAAGCCACAACTCAAGTCAGCAGATGAAATTGTTGGTTTGACAGATCTCTTCTTCTCAGATTTCCCAGAATTAGGTGAGGCAGAAAAAGAAGTCATGGCAGCTGAGACAGTTCCTGCTGTTCTGGAAGCCTTCAAGGCTAAGCTTGAGGCCCTTCCTGAAGAAGACTTTGTTGCAGAAAATATCTTCCCGCAAATTAAGGCGGTCCAAAAAGAGACGGGAGTCAAAGGCAAAAGCCTCTTTATGCCAATTCGGATTGCTGTCTCAGGAGAAATGCACGGACCTGAATTGCCAGATACCATCTATCTTTTGGGACGTGAAAAATCAATTGCACATATCAATCAAGTGTTGGCAGGATTGACTAGCTGATCATAAGGAGAATGACCAAGAATACGCGTGTATTCTTGGTTTTTTTGAAAAATATGTTATAATGATAAAGGAATTGATAGGTGGAGGTTATCTTTGAGAAAAAGCTATCGTATCAAAAAAGAAAAGGATTTTTCAGCTATTTTCAATACTGGTCAGAGCAAGGCCAATCGAAAATTTGTCGTCTATCATTTAAAACAGAATCAGAAGCATTTTCGGGTGGGCCTATCGGTTAGCAAAAAGCTTGGAAATGCAGTGACTCGAAATGCGATCAAGAGACGCTTGCGTCATATTCTCATAGCCCATCGCAATCATATCGTGACCGAAGATTTTGTTATTATTGCTCGTAAGGGAGTAGAGCAGTTGAGTTATCAAGAGCTCGAAACCAATCTCTTACATGTTTTAAAATTAGCAACTATTTACCAAGAAGGAAAACAACGTGAAACGAAAGATTAAACTAACGCTGATGCTAGCGGTTGGATTAATGGTTTTGACGGCCTGTGGAACAGGGCCTATCACCAGTGAGACAACGGATTTTTGGGACAAATTTGTCTATTTCTTTGCCCAAGCGATTCGCTTTTTAGGGGTGGGTGGTAATATCGGTATTGGGATCATTCTCTTTACCCTAATTATTAGGACGCTTCTTTTGCCCCTTTCTAAAGTTCAGATGGCATCTAGCCGTAAGATGCAGGACTTACAACCTAAAGTTAAGGAACTGAGAGAGAGATATCCTGGTCGAGACAATCAGTTACTATTGACGGAAGAAATTCAGCGACTTTATAAGGAAGAAGGCGTCAATCAGATGGCTTCCATGTTGCCACTCTTTGTTCAGATGCCAATCCTTATCGCTCTCTTTCAAGCCTTGAGCCGTGTTGATTTTCTAAAAACAGGGCAATTCCTTTGGCTTAATCTTAGCCAAACAGATCCCTACTATATCCTTCCGATTTTGGCGGCTGTTTTTACCTTCCTGAGCTCCTGGTTGATGAGCAAGGCTCAGTTGGAAAAAAGTGGCATGATGACTGCGATGACTTATTTGATGACTGCCATGATTTTTTGGTTTGCCCTCAGGAGTTCTAGTGGTGTAGCTCTTTACTGGACAGTCAGCAACGCCTACCAAGTATTCCAGACCCTCTTGTTTAATAATCCTTTTAAAATCATAGCAGAGCGAGAAGCGGAGAGGTTAGCAGAAAAGCAACGTATGGTCAGAATCCGAAAAGCCCAGAAAAAAGCTAAGAAACGAAAATAATCATAATAAATCATTTAGGAGACAAACGATGTTATTTACTGGAAATTCTGTTGAAGAAGCGATTCAAAATGGTCTAAAAAGTTTAAATATCCCTCGTCATAAGGCTCATATTACAGTTGTGGCGCGTGAGAAAAAAGGTTTTCTAGGAATTGGGAAAAAACCCGCTCAAGTTGAGGTTGAAGCGATTAACGAAGTAACTGTCCAAAAAGCCAACCAGAAGGCTGTTCGTGGTGTGCCTGATGAAATCAATGCTAAAAATGAACCTGTTAAAAGCGTTAGTGAGGAAACGGTTGACTTGAGTCGTGTCGTCGCAGCGGTTAAAGAATACGAGAAACAAGGGGAAATTGTCGGTGAGGATGTTAAGGCTGAAATTTTGAAGAATGACAAATCGGCAACTACTATTTTAGAAGAAACAGGTAAGATTGAGATTCTTAAAACAGTTGAGGCGGAAGCTACGACAGCAACGAGCTTTGAAGATCTTGATATCCAAGTGGAAAAACAGCACCAAGTGGAGGATGTGTCAGCAGAGGTAGCTAGCTATCTTCAAAGTGTTCTTGATGGCATGGATGTTGAGGCGGAATTAGATGTCAGTCATAACAACCGCTCGATTAACATTCAGATTGAAACCAATGAACCAGGGCGAGTGATTGGTTATCATGGTAAGGTCTTGAAGTCACTTCAACTCCTAGCTCAGAATTACATTTACAACAACTATTCACGTCATTTCTATGTCAGCCTCAATGTCAATGACTATGCAGAACACCGTGCCGAGGTCCTGCAGGGCTATGCGCAAAAGGTTATTGAACGGGTTTTAGAAACAGGTTCGGCTTACCATACGGATCCGATGTCTAACAACGAGCGCAAGAT
Organism: Streptococcus ovuberis; assembly: GCF_012396585.1. Classification (GTDB taxonomy): domain Bacteria; phylum Bacillota; class Bacilli; order Lactobacillales; family Streptococcaceae; genus Streptococcus; species Streptococcus ovuberis. The sequence goes on along the minus strand of NZ_JAAXPR010000018.1, from coordinate 957 downwards.
GATTCACCGTATCGTATCCAAGGTGGATGGTGTGACGTCCTATTCAGAAGGCAATGAGCCGCACCGTTATGTCGTTATTGATATTGATGGAAAAGATGAATAGTCCTTGGAGCCGTTAGTCTGTCCCTGCCTCTTGCTATTGATGGGCTTGGGGTAGTGAATAGGGGGAGGGGAGAACTTAGGAACGTCCTGTTTTGACTACCCCAAAAGACGTTTAGCTGTTTTTCTGCAAAATATTAACCAAGACAGTGATAAGTAGCTTGACAAATAGAAGCTATTTGGATAGAATAGTAAGGTATGTTTAGTAACTGATCAAAATAGCCGGCTAAACGAATACGAAAATTCTAGAGGAGGTATTCATTGTGAAACGTACTTTTCAACCAAGTAAAATCCGTCGTGCGCGTAAACATGGTTTCCGTAACCGTATGTCTACTAAAAATGGACGTCGCGTATTAGCAGCTCGTCGCCGTAAAGGCCGTAAAGTTTTAGCTGTTTCCTAAGAGACGAATAAGAAGAGACCAATGGGAACTCGAGCCTATTGGTTTTTATTTTTTAGTCTTGCAGCCACTTTTCCATCAGTGCTTGTGTAGAGTGCCTTATACTTAACAAAAATCAAAACCTGAATCATTTAGTAGTCATCGAGTACGTATTGTTTGAACCATGTAGCAACTCCCAAAATAGTCGAAGAGCCTGCTATGCTCAGGTTTTGAATTTAATTAAATATTAGCTGAGTAGCTAAATAATTATAGGTGACTCTTCCTCTAGTTCAGTTAAAGAACCCTTTCATGAACCGGGTGTTTAAAATAGTTTTGTGCTTCATACTAACTTTTAGCTAAATTTCAAGTCCAAGTTAGGCATTTAGTAAAAATTGTCTAGGAGATAAATAGTTCAAACATTTCTTTGGATAGTTGTTAATCCAATTTTCGATGAAGGCGACCATTCTTGTGGTCGTTTTCT
>NZ_JAAXPR010000017.1 GCF_012396585.1 Streptococcus ovuberis | reverse complement strand
TCGCTCTACAATAGGCTTGAACACCTTTATTGTATCGCGTTTGGAGTTTTTTGGTATAACCTGCGATGCGCACCCGCATAGCGGGTGGTTTATTGGTCACGCACCTTCGGAGCGTGACGGACTTAAAGTCACATAATAAAAAACGAACGATGACCGTTAGCCTAATGAGACTAACAGCCATTCATTCGTTTGACATTGGTTATTGGCTAGTCCAATTTTTCAATCCACTCGCCTTGTTAGCATTTTTGCATCATCAGCGTAGGGATTTTCTCACAGCTAGACCAATTAAGGCTAAGAAGGATAACAGACCTGTGATAAGGACTGCGATTCCTCTGTTATCTCCTGTATGAGGTAATGTTTTCTTGCTTTCTGTTTTAGCGACAGATTGTGTCGCCTTCGGAGTTGTATTCTGATTTGCCACTGGTTTTTTAGCTCTATCAGATTGTGCAGAATGCATCACTTCTTTGTTTTTTGGACTCAGATTCGATGGATTTGGATGTGATATTTTTTCCTTTTCTTTGACAGGAGCTTTTTTCAACGTATCTGGCTTTTTAGGAGTTGGTTTAGACTCTTGTTTTTTGACGGAAGGTTTTACGATTTGATCCCCGGATAGAGCTACGGAGATTTCTTGTCCTGGAAATGCATTAGCCAGAGCTTTGCCATTGACAAAAACATCATAGAAGAGACCGTCTATTAAACCGCTATTGAAGGTGGCACGCCCCTCTTTATCCGTTCTTGTTTCAGCAACCAAGCGACCATTTTTATCTTTTAGGGTAACTGTCTGATCAGCCAACCCTACTGCTTCTTCATCACGCACCTGAACAGTCAAGACTTGCTTGCTGTCGACTGGCTTACTTGTTCCTACCCCATCAACGATGAAAGCTCCGAAGCGTTCATCGCCATCTTGACCAGTTCGAACGGTATGCCCTTGAGACTTCCCGTCCACCAGCACGCTTAGACTTCTGAGCAAAGGCAAACCGGTTAAAACAGCGCGACCATTCTCATCTGTTTTGGCTGTAGCGACCTCATTGCCTTCGCCAGTCGTAATATCAATCAATTTCACAACACGGTTAGGCAGGGCGTTACCTAATTGGTCAACAACAGTCGCTACAAAGGTGAATTGACCAGATACAGGTGATGCATCATGCTCATGTTCATGATGGTCATGACCATCGTTAAAAGGTTTAGTCACATCAATATCCGCTACTAAAATAACGTGGTGATGATTATCATGCGGGTACATCAGAGCCTTGCCCTTAGGTGTATCCAGTACCGTAACCTTATCCAAGTCAACTCCTGCGCCTTTAGCCACATAAGCGCGTTTAGCTTCTAATTCATCAACTGGTGTAGGCGCTACAGTAGTCGGCTTAACAATCTCACTACTTTCTAAAAAGGCGACACCATCTTGTCCAGGTCGAAGTTTAGTTTTCGCTTTGCCATTAACGAAAATATCATAGAAGGTACCGTCAATGAGGGAATCAGCAAACGCCACCTGACCATTTGCTTGTGTTACCGCATGTCCGACAACTTGCCCGGTAGGATCTTTCAGCTCAACGGTTTGCCCAGCTAAACCTTCTGCTTCCTCATCTACTACCTTTATCATAATTTTTTGTGTACTGTAGTTTGGAGTGTCTATACCATCCTCAGGTAACGTAAAACGAGCCACCATCGCTTCACCAGCTACCCCACTTCTAATAGTGTAACCTTTTTCTACGCCATTCACACTAACGCTGTAGTTAGTATTGAGAGGTAGACTAGAAAATACGGCCATGCCTTTATCATCTGTTTGTGCTGAGAGGCTTTGCCCATTTCCAGTAGTTGGGGTCAGACTGACTGTCTTGTTAGCCAAAGTCTTACCATTTTCACCTAAAACGATAGCTGTAAAGCTGAAATTTCCCTGCTCAGCAGTAACTGCTGTATGTGTGTGGGCAAAAACCCTAGGCTCTGTATCAGCCCCTACTAAAGTCACTGTTGCTAAGGCTGCAACTGTCAATAATCTAATTCTGTTAGAGGTTGTCATTCTAAAAAAATCCTTTCTGAATTTAGTTAACTAGTTAAGCTATTTTACCACTAATTAATTAACTGGTCAAGTATTTTTTTGAAAAATTTTCTTGAAACCATTTGTCTAGACGATTTGATCTAATCACAAAACACAAAAAGAGTAGACTAAAAATCACTCATCAGCATCCGATTTTATAGTCCCACTCCGCCCCTAACAATGACCGAAGGGGCTGTTGAAGAATGAAAATTGAAGTGAGTCTTTGACACTAAAATACCTAATGCCCTTGTTCAGTGGAAGCTCTAGAACGGGTTAAACCAATAAGAATTGACGCCAACCACTGCATCTTGGGTAACTGACAATTATAAAACGAAGAGACTAGGATGTTTGTCCCAGCCTCCTGATTTACACGAAAATGATTTCTTTATTGATTGACAGCTCTAACCCCTTCAGCATTCACTTCCTCTAGCAGCTCTGCTATGCTTTTAAGAAAAATAGGATGTTGAATAGTTGGAGCGATATCCGCCAAGGGAACAAGGACAAAGGCACGCTCCTGCATCAGAGGATGTGGGAGCGTCAAATTTTCCTCCTGCACCACGTCTTGACCATAGAGCAAGATATCAATATCAACCGTTCGAGGTCCCCAATGTTCATGGCGTTCCCGGCCCAGCGATAATTCCAAAGCCTGGGTATGATGCAACAAGTCCTGCGGTGAAAGATCTGTGTCAATGGCTAGGCAAAGATTGAGAAAGTCTGCCTGATCTGTTTTCCCCCAAGCGTTGGTTTCATATATAGGCGAAATGGCTAGCAATTGAGTGGCTGGTAACTGTTTGAGCCCTTGAACTGCCTGGTCTAAATAACTGGCTCGGTTGCCCATATTGCTACCTAAACTTAAGAATACCTGACTCATCTGTGACGCTCCAAGGTGATTCCGACATGTGCATAGTGACCAGAGATCGGCGGATTTTCCTTTTTAATTGTTAGAGTGATTCCCATCACTGTTGGGTAATGGTCAAAGATATCCTTACAAATAGCACCAGCCAAGCGCTCTATTAATTGGTATTTTTCGTTTTCCACCCGTTCTTTTATGGTTTCAAAGACCATGCCATAGTGAACCGTATCAGATAACTGATCCGATAGACTAGCAGTCAGTAAGTCAACTTCTAGCTCGCAATCCACTACAAAAATCTGTCCCAGCACTTGCTCCTCGGCAAGGGCACCATGATAACCATAAAATCGACAGTCTTTTAAAAAAATCTTATCCATCTTCACCTCAACTGTTCTAAGATATTGGCCACATCACGATTGGCTGCAACATTGTGAACTCGGACCATCTGACACCCTTTAGCCATAGCATAAGCGGATAGGGTTGCCGTTGCCTGATCACGGTCTAAAGGACTACTTCCTCCACCTAGTAAATGGTCAACCACCCGCTTCCTAGAAATCCCAAATAACACAGGATACCCTAGCTTGCAAACTTGATCCAATCCTTTAAGGAGATCAATGTTGTGCTGAGGATTCTTAGCAAAGCCAAAGCCTGGGTCCAACCAAATCTTATCCGCCTTAACTCCCGCATCTAAAGCGGCCTGAGCACGCGCTGATAGAAAATCACACACTTCTACTGTAATATCTTCATAGATTTCTTCCGTCTGATTATGCATGAGGATAATGGGGACATCGTATGTTGCTGCTAAATGCAACATTTGTCCATCGTAGAGTCCTGCCCAGACATCGTTGATGATATCTGCTCCCGCCTCTAGAGCAGCCCGCACCGTTTCTGTCTTGTAGCTATCGATTGACACTAAGCAGTCAAAACGTTCCTTGATAGCCTTAATAATAGGTACGACACGAGCAATCTCTTCCTCAACGGAGACAAAGGTAGCACCAGGTCTTGTAGATTCTCCGCCAACATCAATGACAAGTGCCCCCTCTGTCAGCATTTGCTCAACCTGCGCCAGGGCCTTATCCAGTTCGACATAGTTTCCTCCGTCTGAGAAAGAATCTGGTGTCACATTCAGGATTCCCATAATACTTACCCGATTTGCTAGTTCGTGAATTCGAATGCCCATACTACCCCCTTTGAATCATGTCTAAAATTTCCCGTCTTTGGTTGACATCTTCCTTAAAAATGCCTTTGGCCACAGTAGTGACCGTCTTTGCTCCAGGTTTTTTGATACCTCGCATGGTCATGCACAGGTGCTCTGCTTCTACCATCACAAAGACCCCTTCAGGAGCCAAGGCTTCTTCCAAGGCTGTCGCAACTTGAGCTGTTAAACGTTCCTGTAGCTGAGGGCGTTTGCTAGCAACTTCAACAGCTCTGGCTAATTTGCTAAGCCCAGTCACCCGCCCCTTGCTTGGCAGATAAGCAACATGGGCTACGCCATAAAAGGGAACCAGATGATGTTCGCACATGGAATAAAACGGGATATCTTTAACCAAGACCACTTCTTCATGGCCTTCTGAAAAAACAGCGGTGAATTCATCCTTAGGGTCCTTATCCAGACCAGTCCACATCTCTTGATACATTTTGGCAACCCGTTTAGGAGTATCTAGGAGTCCCTCGCGATCAGGATTTTCACCTAAAGCTTGTAAAAGCTGGCGGACTGCAGCTTCAACTTGTTCTGTCTTTGTCATATTTTCCTCAAATTTTTTCTGAATAGTGTTTTTTCATTAAATCTCTACGGACCTGCGAGATAAAGTATAAAGAGCCTGTCACCACATAAAAGATACCTGACGATGCGGGCTCAATCTGCGCCAGCCATTGCCTAAAATCACCTACTCTTGGCAGCTGCGAAGGGTAATCTGACAGATCAAGCGCTGTCGGATAATCAAAAGTCGTTACCGTTACTTTCCCGACTTCTTGTAGCTGGTCTAGCATAGACTCAATCGGTTTTCCAGCAATGGCAGCCACCAAAATAGAAATCTGCTTATCGCCATAGTGGTCTCTGAGTAAGTCACAAAGCGCTTTGACAGACTCATTATTGTGGGCTCCATCTAACATCAGATTGTCCGTTATACGTTCGGTTCGCCCGACCCAGGAACTTGTTGCCAAACCTGTCTTGATCGTTTCCGTTGTGAGTTTTGAAAAATTCTTCATCAGTAAGAGACAGGCTTTAATCGCGAGGCTAGCATTGACGATTTGATGGCGCCCAGGAAGACCAGGAACAATTCCTGACAAATGATTGCCTTCCTTATCTTTGTAATCCCCGGCCTCAAGAGAAAAATCTACACCTTCCTGATAAAGGGGGGCTCCAACAGACTGACAAACCTCTTCAAAAACAGCAGTCACATCCTGACGGTCACTGGCAAACAAAAAGGGAACAGCTGATTTGATGACTCCTGCTTTTTCACGAGCGATTGCCACATGCGTATCGCCAAGAATCGGTTGATGATCCAACCCGATAGACGGACAAATGCTCAACAGTGGCCTAAAAACGTTGGTCGAATCCAATCGCCCACCGAGACCCGCTTCAACTAAAACGACATCAACAGGTTCAAACTCCGCAAAATACAAGAACATCATGACCGTAATCACTTCAAACTCTGTCGCAGGTTCAAAACCTGTCGCCTTCGGCAGAGCTTCTACAATTGGATAGACCCGATCCACCAACTCCATCAAAGCAGACTGACTAATCATCTGGCCGTCAACAGAGATCCTCTCTCTAAACTCAACGATGTAAGGCGATGTAAAAGAGCCGACCTTATAGCCACTAGCTGTTAAGATATGCTGGAGATTAGCCACTGTAGACCCTTTGCCATTAGTCCCTACAATATGGATGCCCTTGATTTTATCTTGGGGATTGTCCAATTGTTCCAATAGCCATTCGACACGTCTGAGTCCTGGTTTGATACCAAACTTTAATTTTCCGTGGATCCAATCTAAACTCTCTTCATAACTCACAGTTTTTTTCTGTTCACTGTGTCCCATCAAACCCTCCTTATCTTATCCAGATGTTTCCCTCGTGCTAGTTCATCGATTATTTTATCCAGATAGCGGATTTTTTGCATCAAGGGATCTTCGATTGCTTCAACACGTACACCACAGATAGTTCCCTTGATCAGATTGGCCTTAGGATTAAAAGCTGGTGCCTGCTCGAAAAAATCAGCCATTGAGAGTTGTTTCTCTAATACCGTTGCTAAACTGGTTTCATCATAGCCGGTCAACCAAAAAATCAGGGCATCTACTTCTTCCTTAGACCGCCCTTTACGCTCAACCTTTTTGAGATACAAGGGATACACCCTTGCAAATGGCATCTTAAAAATCTTCATAGGGCTATTATACCATAGAGTTAAGCAAGACCCTCACTCTAAGTCACCTTCCGAGGTTACTTTTTCGGTTGAAGCGCATCCTAGTTTATTACTCCTTTTCTTGCTTCTGAATCGCTTTTACGCTAAAATAGGCTTATGATTACCAAAGAATTTGATACCATTACTGCTATTGCAACCCCTTTGGGAGAAGGGGCTATCGGCATTGTCCGTTTATCTGGAACGGAGGCTCTGGCCATTGCCAACCGTGTCTTCCAAGGAAAAAATTTAGAAGCAGTTGCCAGCCATACTCTCACCTATGGGCATATCATTGACCCTCAGACTCAAAAGATCCTAGATGAAGTCATGGTCTCGGTCATGTTGGCTCCTCGCACCTTTACTCGAGAAAATGTCGTGGAAATCAATACTCACGGCGGTATTGCTGTGACGAATGAAATCCTGCAACTCCTCCTTCGCCAAGGCGCACGCATGGCTGAACCAGGGGAGTTTACCAAACGTGCTTTCCTCAATGGCCGTGTTGACTTGACCCAAGCAGAGGCTGTTATGGACATTATCCGAGCTAAAACCGATAAAGCCATGAATGTCGCCATTAAGCAACTGGATGGTTCCCTCAAGTCTCTCATCACCAACACACGACAGGAAATCTTAAATACCTTGGCCCAGGTCGAAGTCAATATTGACTACCCCGAATACGACGATGTAGAAGAGATGACTACCCAACTCCTGAGGGAAAAGACGCAAGATTTTGCCAATCTCCTGTCCAACCTTTTGCGCACAGCCAAACGTGGCAAAATTCTCCGTGAGGGTCTGTCTACAGCCATTATAGGTCGTCCAAACGTTGGCAAGTCGAGCTTGCTCAATAATCTCCTCAGAGAAGATAAGGCCATTGTAACAGACATCGCAGGAACAACTAGAGATGTGATTGAAGAGTACGTCAATATCAAAGGTGTCCCTCTTAAGCTGATTGATACTGCGGGTATTCGAGAAACGGATGATATTGTGGAAAAAATCGGTGTTGAGCGCTCAAAAAAAGCCCTTGAGGAAGCTGATTTAGTCCTTCTGGTCCTCAACAGTGCCGAAAAACTGACCGATCAAGACCGCCAGCTCCTAAGCATCAGCCAAGACAGCAACCGCATCATCCTGCTCAACAAGACCGACCTTCCACAAGCTATTGAAATCCAAGAACTGCCAGAGAATTTCATCCCTATCTCAGTTCTCAAGAATCAAAATATTGACCAAATCGAAGATCGCATTAACCAGCTCTTCTTTGACAATGCAGGCTTAGTCGAGCAAGATGCAACCTATTTATCCAACAGTCGCCACATCTCCTTGATTGAAAAAGCCCTCGAAGCCCTCGAAGCAGTCAATACAGGGCTTGCTCTTGGCATGCCGGTCGATCTCCTTCAGGTGGATATGACCCGGTGCTGGGAAATCCTCGGTGAAATCACTGGCGAAGCTGCACCAGACGAGCTCATCACCCAACTCTTTAGCCAATTTTGTTTGGGGAAATAGAAAAAACCATTTATCTCACAAAACTAAAAACCACCTGCTTCTTTTCATCCAATAAGATCAGGTGGTTTTATTATATCAATCAAAATTTCCCATTTTTTATATTCTTTCAAAATCAAAATTAGATTGAATAAGTAATAGATGGGTCTGGCCGTTACTTACCTTGTGTATCAGCAGTATGTTTTCAGCTCACTATGACAGGTGAAAAGATAGTTTTTGCATATTTATTCGAGCCAAAGTCAGGTATCAGCTTAAATCATCTAATTTTGATTTTAATTCAGTATTACTGACACGGCATTCCCTAAATGAATCGAGCCACTACTACTTATAAACTATTGGGAATAATAATATCCCTTAAAAGCTTCTCTTCTTCCTTAATCCTGATGAACAAAACAATCGCATATAAAGGTAAAATAAGGATACAAGTCCATCTGGCATGGCATAATAGTCCCAAGCCAATCAATTCTGGGACAATATTCAAAAAATAATTAGGATGTTTGACTACTCTGAATAACCAGTGATCAACAAATCGATGATTTTTTAGAAGCATCAATTTGACTGTCCAGATATCCCCTAATAATTGCGTTACAAGATAGAGCATAAGCATAGAGAAAATGAGGAGAGCAATTCCTAACACTCCTAGAGAATCCAAATGAACGCGATAAATAATTGATTCAATCAGACATAGCACATAAAATAAGATATGTAATACAGTCAGACGCTTTGTATTTTCTACACCATATTCACACCCACCGTCAGCCAAGATGGCTCGTTCATTGCGGATAGATTTTTTGAGAAATACTAACCTAACTAGAAAAACAATCAAAAGAATTGAAACAACCATATAAACTCCTTTTTAGTTACTACTGACAGTTTACCAAAAAGGACTACGGGCTATATGAGCATCAACTAGATTTTATCTATTTTTTCCTTTGGCTAATCAAATGATTCACGCAAACCACTAGTAACGACTAGCTTGCCATCCACTGTGACGAGAATCCCTTCGATATGAGGGGCCTGTTCGATTTGTTGAAAGCCCTCCAAGCAGGATTTGCCAAAAAGCTTGGTCGTCCAAATTTCACACTCCAAGGATGAATTGGCCACAATGGTCAAACTAGCCATATCAGAAGTAATTGGATAACCTGTCTGCTTGTCAAAAATATGATGATAGCTCTTGCCTTCAATCTCCAGTTTTCGCTCATAAATTCCTGACGTCACAACTGATTGCTCTGAGATAGCAAGAATTCCTAGGTGCTTACCTCGTGACCTTTTAGGGTCTTGAATCCCGATGTACCACAATCCATTGTCTCGCCTTGGATTCTGACCTGTCACTAGAACATTGCCACCAAGGTTGATCATGGCAGAGCAGGCACCTTTTTCCACCAATTCAGCTAGAATCAAGTCTGCAAAATACCCCTTGGCCAGGGCTCCCAAATCAATTTTCATCCCAGCCTTGGCTAAAAAAACAGTCTGCTCAGCATCGTTCAAGACGATTCCTTCTGGATCTGTCAAGGCCAGCGCCCTTGCAATAGCATCTGCCTCCGGAATATTGGCATCTGAAAAGCCAATTCGCCAAGTCTGAACAACAGGTCCCAAGGCAATATTAAGGTTAGAATCAGGCAAGAGACTTTCGACCTTCCCTTTCTGAATCAAATCGTATAGAAGTTTTGGAACAGGAACAGCTCTTTGACCAGCTGCTTGATTGACCATTCCCAAATAAGAATCCGATCGATTGGCACTGAACATGAGCTCAAATGCTTCCAGCCTCTCCTGAGCGAGATCAAGCAAGGCTTCTGCTCCTTCGGCTTCAATCTGCAAATCAATCACCGTCCCCATCATCTTCCATCGTCTACTCGCTTGCATGAACTCATCCTTCTTCTCTTTAATCTATGTCTAAAAACGTTTATAGCAACATCACTCGCATAGTTAGCTTATCGGGCCTGCTCTCAGTCGTCTGGCTACTAAAGTTTTAGAAAGGGTTACAACAACCTAAGATTTTGCCATTTTATGGTGCCACCTTCGCTAAATCAAAAGCAACAACATTCACCAGAAATAACACCCAAAACACATTATCTTGCCACTCTGGGTCCTGATGGTAGTTTTGAACTACTGGAACATTTCTTTTTACCATCAAGATCACTCTTGTAACATCACTGCTTTGACCACTCTCTACCTTTTCATGGTATTATTGAACAATTAAAGTAAGCAAAACCAGACTCATGAAGCCTTGATTTTGCCTACTGTTCTTTATTTAAGAGGGGGAGAGGATTTCTAGTCCATTTGCCACTGACCAACTAAGTTTCTCCCATCTGCATTCGGTAATAAAAACCTCGTTGCATCATTAACTGGTCATGAGTCCCCCACTCGATGATTTGACCTGCCACCATGACAAGGATTATATCCGCTGTTTCAATGGTTGATAGGCGGTGGGCAATGATGAAACTCGTCCTTCCCTTCATGAGGCGTTCGAAAGCTTCTTGAACCAATAGTTCGGTTCGTGTATCAATTGATGAAGTCGCTTCGTCAAGGATCAATAGCTTAGGTGCCTTCAAGAAAACTCGGGAGATGGCTAAGAGTTGGGCCTGTCCTTGCGATAGGCTACTGCCGCCATCTGTCAGGTAAGTATCATAGCCGTTTGGAAGCTGTTGAATAAAGAAATCTGCATTCGCTTCTCGTGCAGCTTTCTCCACTTCTTTACGACTTGCCTGGGGCTTGCCATAAGCAATGTTATCATGTACGGTTGCAGCCTTAAGCCAAGTTTCTTGCAAAACCATCCCAATCTGGTCTCTAAAACTCTCCTTGCTGTAGCGATTGATAGGAATGCCATCAAGAACAATCTGACCACGGTCAAGCTCGTAAAAGCGCATCAAAAGATTAATCAAAGTAGATTTTCCAGCCCCTGTTGGACCGACGATAGCCACTTTACTGCCAGCAGGAATTTCCAGAGTGAGGTCCTTGAGTAAGATCTTATCTGGAGCATAGCCAAAGGACACTTGATCAAAGGAAAGCTGACCAGATACCTGATCTGCTCTCAGAACCTCCTGTCCGTAATCGACCGCTCTAGGACTATCAGTAATCTCAAATAAGCGTTCTGCACAAGCTAAAGCGCTCTGCCATTCTGCAAACCCCGATGAAATATCATTGAAAGGCTTACTGTACTGGTTAGCGTAGTTAAGGAAGGTTGTCAACTGCCCAACGGTAAATTGCCCTCGCATGATTCTAATAGCTCCTACAGCTGCTAAGAGAGCATAAATCAAAGCATTGATAAACCGGGTTACAGGATTGACCGTTGAAGCATAGAAAATCGCCTGCTGGCTGTTTTGGCTATAAGCCCTGTTCAGTCCTTTGAAAGCCATTATCTGCTGTTCTTGAGCACTCAGGGTCTGGATAAGGCTATGCTGAGCAATACTTTCTTCCAAAAGTTGCATCACCTCTCCCCGCGATTGGGTCTGAGCTTGGTACAGCTTATAGCTCCGCTGAGCAATAAACTTAGCGATTAACAAAGAAATCGGTGTTAAAACTATGACTAAAAGAACCATTAAAAGGTCTAGCCTTGCCATACTGACTACCGTCAATAAGATGGTTAATAGACCGATAAATAGCTGGTTGAAGACCATCAGAAGACCATTAGTCAACTGTTCGCTGTCTGACGTTACGCGACTGACCAAATCGCCCACCGATTGCTTGTCCAGGTAAGAAAAGGGGAGCTGATGCAAGCGACTAAGCACTTTTTGCCTCAGATCAGCAACTGCTCCATAAACCAGACGATTATAAGCTAAGGGGAGCAACCACTGAAGCAAGGTATTCGCACCGATGACCAGGGCCATTTGAGCCAGCAATCTAGCAGTCACACTCAGTGTATCTTGTAAGAGAACACTGTCTAAGAAGCGACCGATCAAGACAGGTAAATAAACCGTCAACCCAACTTGCACGAGGGTACCTATGAGGACAAGTCCCAAGATTACCTTATTCCTAATCAGCAAGTTCAGCAGACGCGGCAAAACGGGCAAAGATTTTTGATTCGGACTCATCGGCTACCTCCTTGCTCTTTATGCTGAGACAGATGGATGCTCCGGTAAATCGTAGCGTCAGCCATCAAATGCTCATGATCCCCCAAAGCGACCTGTCGTCCTTTTTCCAAAACCAAGATAGCATCCGCGGCCTGAAGACTTCGCGTCCGTTGCGATACTAGAATTAGGGTTTGTAAACCGGTGCTTTGCTTCAAGGCAGCAAGCAATCTTGCCTCCGTCAAGTAATCTAAGGCAGACGTCGCATCATCTAAAATCAGAAAAGGCGCTTGCCTTAATAAAGCTCTAGCGATAGTCAAGCGTTGACGCTGGCCTCCTGAAAAATTTCGCCCAAAAGCTGAAACTTCTGCCTCTAAACCACCCTCTTTTTCATGAACAAAATCACTTGCCTGCGCGATCTCTAAGGCCTGCCACAAGTCGCTATCGGAATACTTCTCTGGTGATAGACCCATTAAAAGGTTTTCACGGATGGTCCCTTTAAACAATTGAGCTTTTTGAGGAACCACAGCTACCCAATTACGCCAAGTCTGTAAATCTGGAACAGGCTGCCCCTTATAAGTCAGACTGAATTTTCCCTGACTAGGACTTCTTAAGCCAGACAACAGCTGCACAAGCGTCGTCTTACCCGATCCTGTCCCACCGATAATCCCTAAGAATCCCCCTTGTTCTAAATCAACGGAGATACCTTCAAGGGCTGGTGCTGCTGCTCCTGGATAGGTAAACCCAACTTCCTTGAGCATCAATGCCTGGTGCTCAGGTAAGCTTTCTAAAGCTAAAGGAGCTGATAGATCCTCCTCTTCAGCCTCAAAAACAGCTTTAACACGCCTAGCAGAAATGTAAGATTGATTAAGATTGGTGACTAAGGTGGCTGCCTTTAGCAATTCGGTGAGGATTTGTAAAAGATAATTGACCAGAGCAATTAGCATCCCTTGGCTAAGAAGACTATGACGAACCAACTGATTGCCCTGCCACATAAGCCCTAAAAGGCTGAGATTGACGATCAGATAGGTCAAGGGAGCCAAAGCCGCTGACCACGCGCCTAAAGTTAATTGGCGATTCGTATAAAGCTGGTTTTCCTTGGTAAAAGCTTCTTCTTCCCTCTGCCTTTGCCCAAAGGCACGTACCACTCTCATCCCTGACACTTGCTCCCTGGTCAAGAAGACTAAACTTTCCATGGTCTGTCGTGTCCTTTGGTAAAGAGGAGCGGTTACACGACTAATGGCAAAAACAATACCAATCAGCAGTATAACCATTCCTAAAAACCATCCTGACACTTTGGGACTAATACGAACAGCCATCAGGATGGCTCCAACAACAATAATCGGAGCCCTCAAAAAAAGACGCAAGAAAAGATTGATCCCTGTCTGAATTTGAAAGGTATCAGCAGATAGACGTGTCAGAAGAGATGATTCTCCCAGCCGATCCTTTTCCGACTGTGGTAAGCGTAAGACTTTAGCAAAAAGAGCATCTGTCAAAGCATTGGTATAGCCGACAGCTGCTTTAGCTGAGACATATTGAGCCACGATGGCTATAAGCGCTCCGATACCAGCCAATAGAAACAGGTAAAAAACAAGAAGAACCAAGCCACTTTGGTCCTCCTTGGGGATGATCTGGTCTATTAGACTGGCCATGATCAAAGGCACAACTAACTCAAAACCTGCTTCAAGTAATTTGAAGAGTGGTCCCAAAAATGCCTCTTTCACATACCCTTTAAAATAGATTCCCAGTTCTTTCATCTATTCAGCATCCAAAGCTTGAGTTGCTGTGATGATAGTCAATTTATAGACATCATCAGCATTACAGCCACGCGAAAGGTCGTTAACAGGCTTATTGAGCCCTTGAAGGATCGGACCAACAGCTGAGTAGCCACCCAACCGTTCCGCAATCTTGTAACCGATATTACCAGATTGAATTTCTGGGAAAATAAAGACAGTTGCCTTACCGGCCACATTGCTGTTAGGTGCCTTGATTTCAGCAACAGCTGGATCAATCGCAGAGTCAAATTGCAACTCACCATCTAAGGCAATATCCGGACGTAAAGTTTTGGCGATAGTCGTCGCTTCTGCCACACGATCTACGTCTGGACTGCTACCACTTCCCTTAGTTGAGAAACTCAGCATCGCCACACGCGGATCAATGCCAAACAACTTGGCCGTATTGGCTGTTTCGATGGCAATTTCTGCCAAAGTCTGAGCATCTGGATCGATATTAATCGCGCAGTCACCGAACATTAAACGCGAGTGATCGGATTCCCTTACCATCAAGAAAGCACCTGATGTGCGTGAAACGCCTGGTTTTGTTTTAATAATTTGAAGAGCTGGACGTACAGTATCTGCTGTAGAATGAATGGCACCAGAAACCATCCCTTGAGCATAGCCCATATAGACTAGCATTACCCCAAAATAGTTAACATCTTTGAGTAACTCACGCGCCTGTGCTTCGTCAACCTTACCTTGACGACGAGCGACCAAGGCAGCTACCATTTCTTCCATGTCATACTCTTTGGGATCAATGATTTCAAACCCTGAAGTAACACCTTCGATTTCTAGGTAGGCTGAAATTTTGTTAACATTCCCTAGAATAACTGGGACAACTAATTTTTCCTTAACCAAGTTCTTGACCGCTTGAAGAATACGGGGCTCTTCCCCTTCTGGAAAGACAATTTTGACCTCTTTATTCACCAAACGGGACTTCATATTGTTAAAGATTTGCATGAGAAACTCCTTTTCATTTTCTTAGAACCTCTATTCAGAGACCAACTAGTGGGTGAGTGACAAAAAAGACAACTCAAAAACTAGAATAGAGCTTGAGTACAGGCTCTTAATATATCTATTATACTCCATTTTCTTCCAAATGTGTTAAAACAGCTCGAAAATCTTGTGGGAGTGAGCTCTTTAAACTGATTTGCTCACCAGTGAACGGATGAAAAAAACGCAAGTAATGACAGTGGAGCGCTTGACGATAGATCCCATCCTCTAAACTACCACCGTAGAGGTCATCTCCTAAAAGTGGCAATCCCAAGTGGCTAAAATGAACTCGGATCTGGTGCGTACGTCCTGTCAGCAGACGAATATCCACCAGATGAATTCCTCCTTCATAGGAAGTTAAGCGCTCATATGCAGTGTGGGCGTATTTTCCAGTTGGGTGGACACATCGGGTGATAATAGAAGCCTCATCACGGGCGATTGGCGCAATGATATCTCCCTTATCCTCCAAGTTGGTCTCGCCTTTTACTAAGGCTAGGTAACGCTTTTCAATCTGCTTTTTTTGGAGTTGTTTATCGAGTCGTGCATGTGCATAGCCATGTTTGGCAAAGAGCATCAAGCCACTCGTGTCCTTATCTAGGCGCGTGACGATATGGACCTGTTTATTTTCATAATTTTGTTTCACATAATAGGCTTTAACAAAGTTAGCGATAGTGTTAGAGTGTAGAATACTCGGTATAGAAGCCACGCCAGCTGGCTTATCAATAACCATAAAATGCTCATCCTCATAAACAATCTGCAGGGGTTTTTCTACCGCCTGCAGATTTTCAAAAGCCTCTTCTGCCGGAATATCAATGGTCACTCTGTCTCCAATATCAAGGAGATAAATGGCGTTTTGAGGGAGATCATTGACCAGAATATTCCCACCAGCAAACTTAATTTTAGCAAGCAGCGCCTTAGAAATCTCTTGTTTTTTGAGAAAAGTCTTCACTTTCACCTGTTCATCTGCTATAAATTCAAATCTCATGATTCCACATCTCCAATAAAGGCATCTTTGACACGCTCCCAGAAGCTGGTATGCTTTGGTGTTGCCAGAAAATGAATCTTGGCCTGATCGATTTGAAATCCAACCGCCTCAATATTGTCAAAAACATAGGTTTTATTGTCTACAGATAGGCTGTAGCGGTCATTATGTTTTGGCAAAATGGCGATTTTGTCCTTTTTGGGAACCACAACAGAGGAGCCCAGAGTGCGATAAACTCGATTATTGAGACTGGCAATTTCTGCGAGCTGCATGGCTTCAATGGTCGGGTGAAGGACTGCTCCTCCTAAAGATTTGTTGTAAGCTGTTGAACCAGTCGGTGTAGAAATAGATAAACCGTCTCCACGGAATTGTTCAAAATGAACTTGGTTGATCATAACATCGGCCACCATTGTCTTGGAAAAACGTTTAAGAGTGGCTTCATTTAGAGCACGATAGACTAGCTTCTCTCCATTTTTTAACTGTAAAATTACCCGTAAAACAGGGTAAGAAATTTTAGCACCAGTATCCATTTTGAGGTTTTCAATCAACTCTTCAACGTCATAGTCCCGATAATCCGTATAAAACCCCAAGTGGCCTGTGTGAACACCGACAAATCGAACGGTATTCAAGAGGTGTTCGTACTTGTGAAAAGCGGAAAGGAGCATCCCATCGCCACCAATTGAGATCACAATATCAGGTTGCTTACTTGTCAGGATAAAGCCTGCCTCTTTCAAACCTTTAAATAATTGCTCATAAACGGCCTCACTTTTAGGATTACGGCTGGCCATCATGGCAATGCGTTTTCTACCTGTATACTTCGTCTGTATCATCACTATTTCCTACACCATCATGTAACGTGGGATAGACAGGATCAAAGAGCAATTGTGCTTCCTGAATATCATCACGAATTTTTCCCATTTCCTCATCCAACTGATTGGCTATACGGGCCGTTAACTCTAAGCGCTCCTTGATTTCTTGAGGAAATTCTCCACGATACTTATAATTCAAGGAATGTTCAATCGTCGCCCAAAAATTCATGGCCAAGGTCCTGATTTGAATCTCAGCTAGGATTACCTTTCTTCCAGAGATGGTCTCCACAGGATACTCCACAATGACATGGTAGCTGCGATAACCACTGGGCTTTTTGTAGTTGATATAATCACGTTCTTGGACAACGGTCATGTCCTTACGCTGACGGATCAGCTCGATCACCTCGTGCACATCATCAACAAACTGAACCATGACCCGAACGCCGGCGATATCAGGAACCTCCTTTTCCATGTCTTCCATGGCAATTCCGCGAAGTTCCATTTTTTCTAAAATACTCTCCACAGATTTGACACGACCTGTGACAAATTCAATAGGCGAGTGCTTATTTTGCTTACGGTATTGCTTACGGATACCCCGCAATTTGATTTTCAGTTCTCCGACTGCTTGAATATAAGGATCCAAAAATTCTTCCCAGTTCATCATTGTTTCCAGCCTTGTCTTTTCTTGCCTTTTAAGATAAAATATCTTCAATGTGCCTATTATAACATAAAATAAAAGGAAACGGACATGAAACAAATAGAAATAGAATACAAGACCCTTCTCAACCGTACCGAGTTTGATCAACTCACAGCTCACTTTTCTTATGTGCCTATATTTAAGCAAACGAATTACTATTTTGACACTCCCAATCGTGCCTTGCGTCAAGCAAAACTTTCTCTCAGGATTCGAACTCTAGCAGACCGAGCAGAATTGACGCTTAAGATTCCACAAGACATCGGTAATCTGGAGCACAATCTAGACCTCAGCCTTGAAGAAGCACAGGCCATGATTGCAAAGAACCGCCTAGAAATTAATCCCTTAACCCAACTGTTGATTGATCGTGGTTTTGACCTAGATGAGATAGGCTGTCTTGGCTTCCTTACAACCTACCGTAGAGAGGTTAAACTTCCTATTGGTCTTTTGGCACTTGATGAGAACCATTATGCAGAACAGATTGATTACGAGCTAGAGCTCGAGGTTACGGACCCTGAAGCAGGTCAACAAGCTTTTCAAAAATTTTTAAAAGACCAAAAAATTGCTTTTAAATACGCTCAATCTAAGGTTGTCCGTTTTCTTAAAACCTTACCATAATTTCTAAGCATTATCGTCCTCTAGATAACCAGTGAAACGGCTTTATCAGTATGCAGTTACCCTTCTTGTGAAGGTTCTCCCGACAGAACGCACACTGCCTATATGCATCAGAGTACTTAACCTATGACACTACTTCTAAATTGTTGGTTTTAAAAGCAGTTTGAGACCTGAAATTTAATCCTTTTTTTGGTAAAATGAAAGTAACTAAGTTTTAAAGGAGTCCTATTCAATGGTCAAAACCTACCATGACAAACAGGTGAAGCTTTTTGCCCTCAATTCCAATCGTGAATTGGCGGAAAAAATTTCCCAAGATACCGGTATTCCCTTGGGATCTTTAGCATCCCGTCAATTTTCAGACGGAGAAATCCAAATCAATATCGAAGAATCTGTCCGCGGAATTGATGTCTATATCATCCAGTCAACTAGTTTTCCAGTCAATAACCACTTGATGGAATTGCTGATTATGATTGATGCTTGCCGTAGAGCTTCTGCCAATTCGATTAACATTGTCATGCCTTATTTCGGCTATGCACGTCAAGACCGCATCGCCAAACAACGTGAACCCATTACAGCTAAGTTAGTCGCTAATATGCTTGTAAAGGCTGGTGTCAACAGGGTTCTGACTCTCGATCTTCACGCTTCGCAAATTCAAGGTTTCTTTGACATCCCCGTTGATAACCTCTACACCATCCCTCTCTTTGCAGAGTATTGCTTTAACTTAGGGTTGAAAGGAACTGATGTGGTGGTTGTTAGCCCCAAAAATTCTGGCATTAAGCGCGCTCGTTCGTTAGCAGAATATCTGGACTCACCTATTGCTATTATCGATCATGAAGAAGATGATTCTGGTCGTCAAAAAGGGTACATCATCGGTGATGTGGAAGGAAAAACAGCGCTTCTCATCGATGATATCCTAAACACTGGCGTTACCTTTAGTGAGGCTTCTGCTACCCTTAAGCGTGAAGGAGCTACCGATATTTATGCGTTTGCCAGTCATGGCCTTTTTGCCAGCCATGCTGCTGAAAAGCTCAATAAAGCCCCTATCAAAGAAATAATTGTAACAGACTCTGTTGCTACTAAGGAAGAAATTCCTAAAAACACCAAATACGTCACTGCTAGCCACCTGATTGCGGATGCCTTGATCCGTATCCACGAGCGCAAACCAGTCAGCCCACTTTTTGCTTTTCAAAAGTCAAAAAAAGCTAGCCACAAGGAATCCTAATGATTTATTTAGACAACGCTGCGACAACACCTCTATCACAGCTAGCCTTGGACAAACTTTACCAGGTTAGTAGAGATTATTATGGCAATCCTTCCAGTTTACACGGCCATGGACGAAAGGCAGCACAAATCCTACGTCAGGCTAGACAAGCGATTGCAAACGCCCTAAAAACAAACCCAAACCGACTTATTTTTACTTCAGGTGGAACAGAAGCGATCACTCTCGCCATCAAGGGCTATGCTCTAGCCCAACAAAAAATGGGCAAACACCTAATCACCACTACCATCGAACACCATGCCGTTCTCCATACAGTAGAGGCACTGGTCAGAGATTACGGCTTTGAGGTGACCTACCTCTCGCCTAAAAATGGACAAATTTCAGCTCAGGATGTTGAAACTGCGCTACGGCCAGATACTATCCTAGTCTCTGTTATGCATACCAATAACGAGACAGGTTATCAATTGCCCATTAAAGAGATTGCTGAATTGCTCAGGTCCCATCCTGCTCGCCTTCATGTCGATGCTGTGCAGGCAATCGGTAAAGTTCCGATCTATCCAGAAGAGGAAGGCATTGATTTTCTTTCTGCATCTGGCCACAAGTTTCATGGACCAAAAGGCGTTGGCTTTCTTTATACCAACACCAATCAGCTCAAGCCCGTATTAGTCGGTGGGAATCAAGAAGATAAACGCAGAGCCAGTACTGAAAATCTAGCCAGTATTGCTGCTATGGCGGAAGCTCTAGGAGAGAGTTTGATAGCTTGGCAGGAAAGCTTCGCCCATGTCAATCAACGAAAGCAAGATCTGCTGGCAGGCTTAGAAGCTTCCAATCTCCCCTACTACCTCAATCAACAAGAGCCTGCTTCTCCTTATATCGTCAATATCGGCTTTCCAAATCAACTCAATGAGCGTTTGCTCATGCAACTGGATTTAGCAGGTATCTCTGTTTCTAGCGGTTCTGCCTGCACAGCAGGCAATATCGAACCCAGCCATGTTCTTGAAGCTTTTTATGGAAGCTCTAGTCTTAGACTCAAAGAAAGCATTCGAGTCAGCTTCTCTTCGCATACATCTTTTGAGGATGTCCAAACATTTATCAAAACATTAACCAACCTATTAGGAGGATAATCTATGGCTTTTACAGCATCTGTTCAACTTAAAAACTGCCCCTTTAGCTACGAAATTGATCCAAAGATCAAAAAATATACCTTGCTTGATAATACCTTCCTGCAAAATAAGCTAGGCCATTTTGAACTCACCCGCTTGCTTGAAGAAATCCCTAATTCTGGTGAAGGGTTTCTCTTAAAAATCATCATCAATAAGGACTTAAACGGTTTTAAAATCAATATTACCGACAAATCTGGTTTACGGATCATTGATATTTTCAAACCTGATGCCAATCCAGTTATCCAACAGAAATTCTTTTTCCTCATGGATAGCTTAGTCGAACGTGACGTCTTCAATAAAATTGAAAGAAAGTAGGTAGAAAACATGATTACCATTACTTATCAAGATAGTTACCAACAAGAACGGACATTAGTCTACGATGACATGAATGCCTTTAGCCGTGCCTTTATGGGTTGTATTACAGTTCCTGATTACCTCCCTGTCCAAGATGTGACCATCAATGGCCAATCAATTGGTTACAAAGGAACAATCGGTGACCTTTACCGAGACATTTCTGCTATGGATTTAAAAGATTACCTATAAGTGAACTCCCCTTTCTCAGTAGCCTGTCCCAGCTTCATTTAACTCTGTATCCATTCGTTTTAAAAAGCTATAAGCAAATTTTATAGCTTTTTCAGTTTATTAAAATTGCATTTTTCACAAACATTAACTACAATAGAATCTAAGAGACTAAAGGAGAGACTAGAATGAAACTGGAAAAAGATCAAACAATCCCTCGCGCTACTGCTAAGCGCCTATCCCTTTACTATCGAATTTTTAAACGATTTAATGCAGAACAAATTGAAAAAGCATCGTCAAAACAAATTGCAGATGCTATCGGCATTGACTCCGCAACTGTTCGACGGGATTTTTCCTATTTCGGAGAACTCGGTCGACGTGGTTTCGGCTACGATGTCAAAAAATTAATGAATTTCTTTGCAGACATTCTCAATGATAATTCGATTACCAATGTCGTTTTGGTCGGAATTGGTAACATGGGCCGAGCTCTTCTCAACTACCGATTCCACGAGCGTAACAAGATGAAAATTGTACTGGCTTTCGACATTGACCAGCATCCCCTTGTAGGAACCGTATCTGAAGATGGTATACCGATCTTGCCCATTTCCCAATTAGCAGAAAAAGTTGATGAAGTGAAAGCACAAACAGCTATCTTATCTGTTCCTAGCGTTAAGGCTCAAGAAGTTGCTGACCAATTGGTTGAAGCTGGTATTAAGGGAATTCTCTCTTTCTCACCAGTGAATCTTTCTGTTCCCAAAGACGTGGTTGTTCAGTATGTTGACTTGACCAGTGAACTTCAAACCCTACTTTATTTTATGCGAGAAAATTAAGGAATAAGATATGCCTCAACCTATTATCGGGATTACAAGTAATATTGAATACAATCCAGAAGACCGCAATTTCTTTCAAGTCTATGTAGCCAAAGGCTATGTTGAAGGTGTCCAAAAGGCTGGCGGTCTCCCTTTAGTGTTGCCTATCGGTCAACCAGAGTTGGCTGCTGGCTATGCAGATACGATCGACAAATTGATTTTGACTGGCGGTCAAAATGTGATGCCTCACTTCTACGGAGAAGAAAAAATGATTGTGAGCGATGATTACAGTCTTGCTCGTGATGAATTTGAGTTAGCGCTCATCCGAGAGATGGTCAAGCGACGCAAACCTATTTTTTCCGTCTGTCGTGGCACACAACTCTTTAACGTCGCCATGGGCGGTACCCTTCATCAAGAAATCAAGGAACATTGGCAGGATTTGTCAGCTATGCACCCCACCCACAATATTTCCTTGGAGACAGAAAGTATTTTGGGAAAGATTTTTGGTCCTAAACCGGCTATCAACTCCTTCCACCGTCAAGCCATTAAGGACCTAGCTCCTAATCTAGAAGTGATTGGCTACTCTGATAAAGACGATATCATTGAAGCTGTCCAGTCTAAGGATGGCTACCCCTATTTAGGCGTTCAATGGCACCCTGAATTTATGATCGATCACCGCGAGGAAGATCTCAAACTCTTTGACTATATCGTCAACCAGCTCTAAAGCAGGTCCGTTTCCTCCCGATAGGAATAATAATTATTGGCTCCAATGATCAAATGATCCAACAAAACAAGCCCCAGCAGTTCGCTGGCTTTTTTGATATTTTTGGTAAAATGATCGTCATTGCGACTAGGCTTAGCCTTACCTGAAGGATGATTGTGAACCACAATGATGGAAGTTGCCATATACTTGATAGCATAGTGGAGGATTTCTCTTGGTTCAGCGATGGAACGCATCACTGATCCTATAAAAATCGTTTCCTGCTTGATGATTTGGTTTTGCGTATCCAGATAAATAGCAATCAGGTGCTCTTGTTTTTTGTCACAAAGCTCTGTCATCATCTTTTTAGCTAGTTTTTCACTGCTCAGGACCTGTTCCATCTGCCGATACTCTGCCTGATTAATCCGTTTCCCTAGTTCAATCATAGCCTTTATTTCAATCGCCTTCACCTTTCCGATACCGGTCAACGTTTGCAATTCCTGAACAGACAGATGACGTAATTCTGTCAAACTGCCAATGCTCCTTAATAGGTTGTTAGCGAGATGAAAAACCGAGTTACCTTTGGTTCCTGTCCTTAATAAAATGGCCAAAAGTTCTTGGTGACTCAATTGCTCAGCGCCATATTCTAACAAACGCTCCCTTGGCAGTAACGATTCTGTATCAAACGAAATACTGTACATGATATTCCTCCTACTCTTTTTAATTCGTAAGGTAGACGAAAATTAACTTGAAATTCTCCTATTACATAGACCTGATGATTGAAAAAAGCTCAAATCCAAATCCTTAGGGAAGTTGGGTTTGAGCTTTCGTTTATAGCTGAATTTGATTATAGGATTTACTAAAGGCATCAAGAATTGTCTGGTCAGCTTGTTCAAACGGCTGAGAGCTTTCAAGCGTTCCCTTAACAATCGTCCGAAACTCTGCGCCAGCATCCTCACAGGTGACTAGGGTAATTTCTGTTACACCTGGTACATCGTCAACAACATCTACGCGGTCCGGCGTCACTGTTTCAACAGTTGTTAGAACATAGGTATAAACAGTCGTCTTATCGGTTACATAAATTTTCATGCCTGGTTTGCCATTTTCCAAAGGGGAAAACAGCATCTTGCTTCCGCCTGTAATCCCAAACACATGGTGACTGGCCAAAGCGTAGTTACCTTGTCCCATCACTTGGTCTTCTTTCATGGTACCTGCCCCATAGTGGAGCACTTCATTGCTAAGTCCCTTAAAAATAGGGAGGTTCATCTCAAGTTCTGGGATAGCAATACCTCCGATAACCGGTAATTGCTGGGCAGCCCATTGGTTAGCCAAAACAGACTCCGTAGAGAGAGACTCTACCTCCTCAAAAGAGAAAGTGGTCTCAACCTTTTTATTAGTCTCAATTTGCTCTGCTGTTACTTTTTCCACCTGATATTGATTAGTCCGCCAAGCGATGATAGTATTTCGGATTGGCGTATTAAAAATCAAGGCTAATGAAACAAGGAGTAATAGAAATGTTAACAGACTATAAAGCCTATTTTTCCAGCTTTTTTTCTTTTTCTTTAAACGGTTTGAACGCATATTTTTCTCCCTATTCTTCCGACCTTACTTCCTCTACAGACTCTTCTTCAGCCACTTCTACCAAGGCAAAGGTCATAATTTTCGCTTCAGAATCTAAGCGCATGACTTTAACCCCTTGAGTAGCTCTGCCAGTTTGTGAAATATTGGCCACATTGGTCCGGATAATGACGCCTGTATCGGTAATAACCATAATGTCTTCAGTTCCGTCTACGGTCAAAAGTCCGGCTAAAGCACCATTTTTATCGGTAATATTGGCTGTTTTAATCCCTAGACCACCACGCCCTTTGGTTGGGTACTCGCTAGCTAGTGTTCGCTTACCGTAACCTTTCTCCGTCAAAATCAAGACTTCTTGAGAGTCAGTCACTGTCGTTGCTCCAACAACGATGTCCCCTGAGCGCAGTTTAACGCCGCGAACACCCGTTGCGGTACGTCCCATATTGCGGACATCTGCTGCCTTGAAACGAACAGAGTAACCCAATTTCGTACCGATAATCACATCACTCTTATCTGTTGTCAAGAAGACATTGATCAACTCATCATCTTCCTTCAGATTCAGCGCTCTGAGACCATTTTGACGAATATTGCTAAATTCAGAGACACTCGTCCGTTTAACCAGACCTTGACGTGTCGTAAAGAAAAGGTAGGCATCTGACATATCTTCCGCCTTGACATTAATCATGGTCTGGATGCTCTCGTCTTCATCAAGTTTCAGGAGATTAACAACTGGCAGTCCTTTAGCTGTCCTACCATATTCTGGAATCTCATAGCCTTTTAAGCGATACACCCGTCCTTGATTGGTAAAGAAGAAAAGCTGGTCATGCGTACTGGTCGAAACCATCTCACGCACAAAATCATCCTCTTTGACACCCGTTCCTTGAACGCCTCGTCCACCACGTTTTTGGGCCGTAAATTCATCTTGGGCCAAGCGTTTGATATAACCGCGGTTTGAGAGGGTGATAAGAACATCTGTCTCTTCAATCAAATCTTCGTCTTCCAAAGACAGGACTTCTCCGACCATCAATTCAGTGCGACGATCATCGTCATACTTGCGCTTGATCTCGTCTAGCTCATCCTTAATGATTTGAACAATCCGCTCTGGTTTAGCCAAGATATCTGCCAAATCAGCAATCAAAGCCAATAGCTCATCATATTCCGATTGAATTTTGTCGCGCTCCAAACCAGTCAAACGACGCAGACGCATGTCCAAAATGGCTTGGCTTTGGCGTTCGGAAAGACTAAAACGGCTCATCAACTCTGCCTGTGCCTGCGCATCTGTTTCCGAATTTCGGATGATGCGAATCACTTCATCAATGTGATCCAAGGCAATCAGAAGTCCTTCTAAAATATGGGCACGCGCCTCAGCTTTTTCCTTGTCAAAGCGGGTACGGCGCTCCACGACTTCCTTTTGATGGCTAATGTAAGCACTGAGAATCTGACGAATAGAAAGAATCTTAGGCACGCCATTTTCAATAGCAAGCATGTTAAAGCCGAAGTTAGTCTGCAAACTAGTCATCTTAAACAGATTGTTTAGGATGACATTAGCTGAAGCGTCACGACGGACTTCTACGACAAACCGAACGCCTTCACGGCTGGATTCATCCCGCACAGCGGTGATGCCATCAATCCGCTTCTCCTGAGCCAAACGCACAATATGCTCATGAACTTTGGTCTTATTGACCATATAAGGAAATTCTGTCACAACAATCCGCTCACGGCCGTTAGATAGTTCTTCAATCTCTGTCCGAGCTCTCAGAACAATCGAACCCTTCCCTGTCTCATAGGCTCTATGAATACCGGATTTCCCCATGACCAGAGCACCAGTGGGAAAGTCAGGACCAGGCAGCACTTCCATAATCTCACGGGTTGATGCCTCAGGACGGTCCATCAGAAGCTTGACTGCCTCGATCGTTTCCCCTAAATTGTGTGGCGGGATATTGGTAGCCATACCAACCGCAATTCCCGTTGCGCCATTGACCAAAAGGTTAGGAAAACGTGCCGGTAAAACTAGTGGCTCACGCTCGCTGGCATCGTAGTTATCTTGGAAATCAACGGTATTTTTATTAATATCACGAAGCATTTCCAGAGCAATCTTGCTCATCCGTGCTTCGGTATACCGCTGAGCAGCGGCTCCGTCACCGTCCATGGAACCAAAATTTC
Organism: Streptococcus ovuberis; assembly: GCF_012396585.1. Classification (GTDB taxonomy): domain Bacteria; phylum Bacillota; class Bacilli; order Lactobacillales; family Streptococcaceae; genus Streptococcus; species Streptococcus ovuberis. The sequence continues at coordinate 21,963 of NZ_JAAXPR010000017.1, read as the reverse complement.
CATGCCCATCCACTAGCAAGTGACGATAACTCCACCACTGAGCCATCCGTACCATAGCCTCATAAATCGAGCTATCCCCATGCGGATGGTATTTACCCATAACATCACCTGTGATACGCGCCGACTTTTTATGCGGTTTGTCAGGTGTCACACCTAATTCATTCATTCCATAAAGGATGCGGCGATGAACGGGCTTCAGCCCATCACGTACATCCGGGAGAGCACGTGCAACGATAACAGACATAGCATAATCAATAAAGCTCGTCTTCATCTCACTGGTCAGGTTAACATCAACTAAATTTTTATCCTGCATCTTATTATCTCTTTTCTAGATTACACTTACCTCTTATTATACCATATTTTATGGTAAAACTCCTGCTAATCCCTTGATTTTATAAACGTTTTCATTGTTTCAAAGACATGACAAAGTAAGTGAATCATGTTACAATAGATAACAAAGGGATTTTCCCCTAATAAAATTAAGGAGATGTTTTTAACATGACAACTGTAAAACAACATAAAAAAGTCATCCTTGTTGGTGATGGTGCTGTCGGGTCATCTTATGCCTTTGCACTGGTTACTCAAGGAATCGCACAGGAGCTTGGAATCATCGATATCGCTAAAGAAAAAACTCAAGGTGATGCGGAAGATTTAAGCCATGCTCTTGCCTTCACATCGCCGAAAAAAATCTATGCCGCAGAGTATTCGGATGCCCATGATGCTGATCTTGTTGTTTTGACAGCTGGTGCACCTCAAAAACCAGGTGAAACACGTCTTGATCTTGTAGAAAAAAATCTCCGTATTAATAAAACCATTGTTGAATCAATTGTCGCTTCTGGCTTTAATGGTATTTTCCTCGTAGCTGCTAACCCAGTAGATGTACTGACCTACTCTACCTGGAAATTCTCTGGTTTCCCTAAAGAACGCGTCATCGGTTCAGGGACTTCTCTTGATTCAGCGCGCTTCCGTCAAGCCTTGGCTGAAAAAATCGGTATTGATGCACGCTCTGTCCACGCTTATATTATGGGTGAACACGGAGATTCTGAGTTTGCGGTGTGGTCACACGCTAACGTTGCAGGTGTAAAACTGTATGATTGGCTCCAGGATAACCGTGACATTGATGAGCAAGGGCTCGTTGATCTCTTCATCTCTGTCCGTGATGCTGCTTATTCAATCATTAACAAAAAAGGGGCAACCTACTATGGTATCGCAGTTGCTCTAGCTCGTATCACAAAAGCTATTTTTGAGGATGAAAACTCTGTTTTACCACTGTCAGTTTTCCAAGCTGGCCAATACGAAGGGGTAGAAGATGTCTTTATCGGTCAACCTGCTATTATCGGTGCTCACGGTATTGTTCGTCCAGTCAACATCCCACTCAGTGATGCAGAACTTCAAAAAATGCAGGCCTCTGCTAATCAGCTTAAAGCAATTATTGACGAAGCTTTTGCCAAGGAAGAATTTGCTTCTGCTTCTAAAAATTAACCTTAAAACAGCTGAGGGTACCCTCGGCTGTTTTAACATTACCCAGACTAAAATTTTGTCCTTTTTCTAAAATTATGGCATACTAGAGTTATCAAGTAAAGGAGAATCGTTATGACTACTTTTCAAACAGACATTAAAGACTTAATCGAAGTTACGATTGATCACGCTGAGAAAACAATTGTTAGCCAAGGAACAGCAACTTACTTTATTGGTCGCGAAACCTGCCCTTACTGTCGTCGTTTCGCTTCCAAACTGGCTAATGTCGTTTCTGAAACAGGAGCTACCGTTCATTTTATCAACTCTGAGAAACCGGATCAACTGACTCAATTATCAGTCTTTCGCCAGCAATATCAGATTCCAACAGTACCTGGCTTTGTCCAAATCACTCAAGGCAAAGTTTCTGTTCGTTGTGATTCAGGCATGACCGAAGAAGAGATTAAAGCTTTTATGACCGTTTAATCCCCATCCATTCGAACAACTATTTGCAAAAATCTAGAAATTTCATAAAACCGCTTAAAACCACGACTTCACAGTTTGATTTTAAGCGGTTTTTGATGTCAAATACTGCCCCAGTTTCTCACAGGCAAAAAAAGTAATCACACTTGTAAAGCCTCTTTTCTAGTCTTTGTCAAACACTATGTAAGGATTTTTAGCTCAAAATTGGATGGAATATGTTTGAAAATAACTGATTTTATTGTACTACTGGTATCTACTATGTCTGATTCAGCAAATAGTAGGTCCTGATTCACAATAAGCATGACGCGTTCACTTATGATATAACAAAAATCCCAGCCGAATGAGCTGGGATTGTTTTATTATTTTGCCAAAGCGTCTTTGGCAGCATCTGCAAGAGCTGTGAAAGCTGCTGCATCATTAACAGCTAAGTCAGCAAGCATTTTACGGTTAACTTCGATTTCAGCTTTTTTCAAGCCGTTCATCAATTTAGAGTATGACAAACCGTTAAGACGAGCTGCCGCATTGATACGAGTGATCCACAATTTGCGGAAGTCACGTTTCTTTTGACGACGGTCGCGGTAAGCATAGTAGTAAGAGTTCATTACCTGCTCTTTAGCAGTACGGAACAAGATATGCTTAGCACCATAGTAACCTTTAGCGAGTTTTAAAATACGTTTACGACGTTTACGTGATACAACGCCACCTTTAACACGAGCCATTTATAATTCCTCCGAATAATTCTTAATTTAGTCTAGCAAGATCTAGCTTATTTCAAGCCAGTCAACATTGCTTTGATACGTGAGAAGTCACCAGAATGTACCATAGAAGCTTTGCGAAGGTGACGACGTTGTTTCTTAGTCTTACCGTGGAAACGGTGAGAAGTATAAGCACGGAAGCGTTTAAGACCGCCTGAACCTGTACGTTTAAAACGTTTTGCAGATGCGCGGTGAGTTTTTTGTTTTGGCATGGTATTCTCCTTTTTCTGTCTAATAGACTTTATTTTTTATCAGCTGGGGCAAGTTGCATGAACATTTGACGTCCATCCATTTTTGGCTTTTGCTCGATGATAGCAACATCCTGTGTTGCTTCTGCAAAGTCAGCCAAAACCTTGGCACCAACTTCTTTGTGAGTAATCATCCGCCCCTTGAAACGAATCGATACTTTCACTTTATTTCCTTTTTCAAGGAATTTAACAGCATTGCGAAGTTTAGTGTCAAAGTCTCCCTTATCAATAGTTGGACTGAGACGAACTTCTTTGACTGTTACAACGCTTTGTTTTTTACGTTGCTCTTTTTGTTTTTTCTGATACTCAAATTTGAACTTGCCATAGTCCATAATTTTTGCAACAGGCGGTGTAGCTTGGGGCTGAATTAGCACCAAATCAACATTAGCTTCATCAGCGATGGCCTGTGCTTCGCTACGTGGTTTAATACCTAGCTGCTCACCTTCAAGGCCGATGAGACGAACTTCACGGACACGGATTTCATCATTGATGAATAAGTCTTGCTTTGCTATGGTTGTCACCTCTTTATTTTTTTGAGAAAACCAAAAACGAACTTGCTAACACAAGCCCGTTCTACATAATATTCCCATAGGAAACTTAACATGTAGAGCCAGACAACGTTAGTCGCAAGGCGAGAAGCTCTCACTTCTGCTTTTCTCATTACATGTTATTTTAACACAGGCAATGTCCATTGTCAAGGATTTCTGACACTTTTTCTGAAATAAATTCTACGACACCCGAAATAGCTACTCCTGTCGTGTCGAAAACAACCGCATCTTCAGCAGCCTTTAGCGGGGAAGCCTCTCGTGTACTATCTTTATAATCCCTATCTGCGATCTCTTGCTTGAGTGTTTCTAAATCTACAGGAATGCCTTTGGCCATATTTTCCTTGTAACGCCGATCTGCTCGCTCCTCAACAGAGGCGACTAGGAAAATCTTTAATTCTGCATTAGGCAGAACTACTGTTCCAATGTCACGGCCATCCATGATGATACCCCCTTCAGCAGCAATTTCTTGCTGTTGTTCCACTAACTTTTGACGAACTTCAGCAAAAGCCGATACCCAAGAGACATTATTGGTCACATCATTTTCACGGATACGGTGGGTCACATCGCGATCTTCTAGGAAAACCAGCTGGCCGCCATCCTCACTTGTTTCAAAGCGAATCTTATGTCGATCAATGCCTTCTAAAATCAGGGCAAGGTCGTTATCTGACCAGTTATTTTCCAAAGCTAATAACGTCACACAACGATACATGGCTCCTGTATCTAAATAAGTGTAGCCCAATTCTTTTGCGACTAATTTAGCAACTGTCGATTTGCCACTCGAAGCAGGGCCATCGATGGCAATTTGAATTTTTCTCATCATTTCTCCTAGTCAATCCTCACAATATCGCCTGGATTAGCATACCAAGCACCTGTCTGTAAATGCTCTGGATTCAATTCATATAGGCGTTCAATGGTAATGCCCGCACGCGCTGCAATCTGACCAGCACCTTCACCAGGCAACACTTCAAGTGTGGCACCCGTTGAGGACGATGAAGGCTCAGTTGACTCAGCAGGGATCTCTTCTGCTGGTGGTGGTGTTGCTTCTTCTGCTGCTGGTGCACTGGCTGGTGCTCCAGCTTGGTAAAAGGCTTCCTTAGCCTGTTCACTCTTACTCCCACCGATTGATAGATAAATAGAAAAACCAATGATGAAGGTTACAATAATAGCGAATGCTATCGCTAATATGGAAAAAATTAAACCAGTTCTATCCTTAGCGCGGTTTCTGCTCGAACGTTTACCTGCACCATCAAATAATTTTCTCTCCCAAGGCTTTTTACTTGCCATCTCTTCTCCTTGTAATATCTCGTAACTCGTATTAAAATAGTCTTATGAAAGTTAATATTATCCCTGAACGTTGTATTGCTTGTGGACTCTGCCAAACTTATTCACCTGTCTTTGATTACGATGACGAAGGCATCGTGCGTTTCAGTGAAACGGACGAACAATCTCAGACGTTTGCTGACGATCAAGCTGTCCTAACCGCCGTTAAAGAATGTCCTACCAAGGCCTTAGTCATTGACTAGGAACGCTTAGTTCTCTCGCTATAGTATACCTCAAAGTAATCCATTTTGATCAAATGATCCGTCAAGACCACCTCTCCTTGGAAATCTTCTACCAAGGCTAAAGCGTTGATAAAATATTTTTTAGGCCATTTACGCATATAAAAAACACGACCAGTTGGGTATTTTTCTGAAAAAAGTGTTATTGAACTGTAAGTGACCTCAATTTTAGTGATACTTGCAATAGCAATGCGACAAGATTCCAGAGGATTAGCAGAAGTAATCTTCAAATGACCGTCGGGTTCAATGACGAAATAGCGCTGCAGACCTAAAACAACGAAAACAAAAGCTAAGACTAGAATCACTAGCATTGCAATAGGAATCCTAGACCGTTCATAGAGTAGAATCAGATAAAGCAAAAAAGGCATCAATACTAAAGACCAATAGCTAATGGACCAAGCTAAATCCGGTTGCCAATGATAACGCACCTTGCCAAAAATCTTTATCATGCTTCCACCTCCGACATTTCTATTCTACCATTTTTTTGACGCATTCGGTAGATTAAGTCTGTAAAATTTTAAAGTATTTTTGTCTCTATCTCGATCAAACCGGTTTAAACCAGAAAGTGCGCCTTATGGTAAAACTAATTCTTAGACGAGGAAAATTCTCTAGGAAAAGCTTGCGACAAAGCCTATAGTGACTTTTCTTAGATAATTTACAGCAACCATTTCCTGACCTACCAATATGGACTAGATATGCGCCTGACGCTAGCCATCTTGGTAGTCGCAAAAAAACGACGAAGCATTTCTTTTTGAATGTATTTTGCACGCATATCGGTACATCTCTTCATGGCAGACCCTCAACCTAATACCATTTATCGCTTGAAGAGTCACTTATAGGCTATCAGAATCAGAAATAGACACCAACTTTCAGAGCTGCCCAAATGAACGGTTGCTTTATCCTACAAAATCCTCTCTAGGACATACAAACACTTTTAAACCCTCTTTACTCACTCGTAGAAACGAAAGCTATTCTTTTAGATGCTAGACCAAATCATTCATCAACCAAGGGATTGATTGAAAAAGTCGCGTTCGCCAAATCGAAACCGTTTTTCCAAAAAGCGACTGCATGGCTAGAAAAACGGGCTAATGCTGAGCCAAATAGCCCTTGCAACGGAGTGATGGAAAACCGTTACCTGTCCAGAGATCGGCTCAACGATTTGTTTCGCACCTATAGAGCGAAACGGACTAAAAGTTACACAATCAAACATTCCGCTAATGACCTATCAGCGGAATGTTTTTAGTTTCAGGTAAGTGAACAGAAATAACCCTTCGTAAATGATAAAAAACAAAATAAAGCAATGAAGGAAATAGGTTTCAGGTAAAATCTTGATCACGGGATCTAAGTCTGGGTGAAAGAGCCAGGTCGTATCACCAGGGAAAAGCACCTGGTGAAAAAGCACGAAAAAGCGCGAAAAACCAATCCCGCTAGCAAAAATAGCCAAAAAAATTGGGGCCAGAGCCATAACTAAAAAACCTTTGGCAAAAGCTCTTCCTGAACAGTTCTTCTTAATCACCTTTAAAAAAGGAATTGAGATAACTAGGGCTACCAAAGTCACTCCTTGTGCTAAATGAAAAAGTTTTTTCACAGCTTCAAAGTGGTATAAGCCATCCGCAGAGGATGCAAAGTCCGGCATCCTCAAGGTCCAGTTGAACGGATTGGTCAGATATGTCATCAAAATCGAAAAGTTTTTGACGATGGTCTGCGCTGATAGAGAAACAAGCTCCGTCAGCCCCAACCACTGGATCTCTAATGGATAAATCAGCCAAGCCACATAAATGGTCAAAAGGATCGACAAGCCAAGGAGAAACACTAAACCGGCAAAGAAACTTACTCTAATTTTCATCAAGAGACCACTCCGCTAAACTCTCTCTAATATGGGTCGGTTTCGGTGTCAAATGCGCAAGATCTTCCCTGTTTGTAAATCCTGTCAGAACCAATAAGCTATCAATCCCATTGTCAAGACCTGCCCGAATATCGGTCAGGTAATTATCTCCAACCACAAGAGCTTCTGATTTATCAATTCCTAAACGTTCTAACGCCTTGTCCATAATGATGGCCTGGGGCTTTCCTATAATAATCGGCTCTACACGTGTCGCTGCTTCTAAAAGCGCTATAAGAGAACCCGCACCGGGCAACAATCCTCTTTCTGTGGGAATATTGAGGTCAGGATTAGTTCCGATAAAGGTCGCACCCTTTTGAATGGCTAAGGTCGCCGTCACCAGCTTCTCATAGGTCACTTGCCAGTCTAGTCCAACTACTACATAGGCTGGGTTTTCTGTATTTTCAACATAGCCTGCTTCAGCAACTGCCGATTTCAATCCTTCTTCACCAATAACATAGACTGTCTTAGCCTTACCTAGTTCATTCATGTAGTCCACTGTTGCTAGGCTTGCCGTGTAGATTTGTGCCACATCTACCTCCAGCTCACACTGGTCGCGCAGTAGCGCCTGTACAGTCTCAGGTGTTCGAGTGGTGTTGTTGGTCACAAAGAGATGAGGAATCTCTCGCTCCTGCAACTGGCGGACAAAAGCCTCACCAGCAGGAATGCGTTCCTTCCCTCGGTAAATCGTTCCATCCAAATCAATTAAATAGCCTTTGTAGGTCATCTGCTTCTCCTTATAAGTGCTGACTAGCCCATTGATGATTTTTATAGTCAAAATAAAGCTCCGACAGCTGGTCATCCTCAAAAATCGGTAACATCTCTGCAAAACCATCTGCCAGCGAATGCTGCATCAGCTCTGAACGCTCTAGCCAGAAAACCTCTCCCTCATCAGACGAGCACAAGTCGCCTGAAAAGGTACTGGTCTTGTAAAGAAAGACAATATAGCGATACAGCCCCTCGTTATGGGTAAACTGCTTGATCCCACAAAGTTGCAAATCCGAAACCGTCAATCCCGTTTCTTCAAAGACTTCACGGATAGCGGACGACACAAAAGGCTCATTAGGCTCGATTTTTCCACCTGGAAAGACAAGACCAGGCCAATCAGGGTCTTTACGGTTTTGCACCAAGACCTTGGTACCATCTGTCACCATGCACATGTTAGTCAATACAACATTTTCCGTTTTTGGCATACAATCCTCCTCAATCAAACACTGTTTCCCAGTGTTCCGCTTGATAAGCTTCATAACAGAGGGCGATCTGCGCTGCTGTGGTCTTATTGACCGACAGATTTGGCAGGTCATCTAGGGCAAAGTAGCCGCTGGCTAGGGTCTCGCTGTTCGGCTCAAAAGCTCCTCCCAATACTCGGCAGAGGAAAAAGAGCTTGGTGACATGATGAGCTGATCGGCTGGGTTGGTGCTTGTGCTTGTCAAGCACTGCGACCAATCGGTAGGCTACCACATCTAGCCCCGCCTCTTCCTTGGCTTCCTTGACCGTGTTGTCCATGGGCGACCGATTCACATCGCACCAGCCTCCCGGCAAGCTCCATAGCCCATCTGATTCCTGCACCAGCAAGATTTTCCCCTCTTGGAAAATAGCTGCGCGGGTATCAAGCTTGGGGGTCTGGTAGCCTGTCTCGCTGGCAAAAAGATCTGTCACCACTTCCAAAGGTTGACCTGACGGTTCCACCAGCATCTCGGCTGCTATCTGACGGATTTCCTCAAACCGTTCCTTGTCAAAAGCATTAGTTGTATAAGCCAGACCGTTTTGCGCGAGCGACTGCAAACGCGTTGCCCATTCCAACCACTTATCATCCTTATGCATCACGTTTCTCCCAAGTCAAGATGGCTTGGGCATGGATTTGCCCATCTGACCAGATTTCATGTTGACTCCTTAGCCCATCTTGCTTAACACTTGACGTGATCATACCACCTGGCGAGACTTCCTTGACATATTTTAACTGAAGATGGCTGGGTCTATGTTCCAATAAAAAGGTGTAATCCAGAGCATCATACATCCACTCTAAATACTTGCTGTTGTTGACATGTCCATTCATATCAATGTCAAAATAACGAATCCGGTAATCCTTGCTGTCAGGATCTTCCAAGGTTTGGTAGCGTGGTGCCCGCTGCATCTTTTTCACTTTTTCAGACTGATATGGAGCAATCAAATCATCTGGAACAGGGCTTAACTGCCGCGTTTGAAAATCAATCAAAACAAAATAGCACAAGAGATCCATCAATAATTCACCCTTGTCATCGTAAATATAAAATTTCCGATAGCAGAAAAATTTATTATAGGACACCGCTTCTGTCACAATACAAATCGTATCATTGTACCGTGGCAGGCGGTTAATGGTCATATCGTAGTCCGTCACCACCCAAACCAAGCCATATTGTTTAAAAACATCTAAGTCACTTCGACCAATGGCCTCCGATTGTCGACCAGAAACCCCCAAGCAATAGGAAATAAACTGTGACAAGATAATCTCTTGTTTGACATCTGTCATGGCAAAAGGTACGGTAAAATTTTCTTTGTATTGCAATCCCATCTTATTCTTCCTCGTCTATGATAAAGCGTTCGGCAACGGTATCTCCTAAAAACAAACCACGTTTGGTCATGCGAATGGTATCCCCCTCTTGTTGGAGTAAACCTTCTTTGATCAAGTCAGCAACAATCTCTCCATAGCGTTTTTCAAACGAAACACCAAATTTCTCATCAAACCGCTGTATCGAGATCCCAGCTTTCTTTCGCAATCCCAAGAACATCTCTTCTTCCATCTGTTCTTTTGGTGTCAGAATTTCTTCATGCAAACGAGCATGTTGCTTCTCACGAATCGATTTGAGGTAGTGCTGAATTGGACCACGGTTGCGGTAACGCATCCCGTTGAGGTAGCCAGAAGCCCCTGCCCCCAAGCCGTAATATTCACTATTGTCCCAATACATGAGATTGTGTCGGCTTTCAAATCCAGGTTTGGTAAAATTGGAGATTTCATAATGCTCAAAGCCATTTTGTTCCAACTCTTGTAAAATATATTCAAACATTTCCGATTCGACATCTTCATTGGGCAAATGCAAGCGCCCCCGACGCTGACGATTCATGAAAACGGTGTGATTCTCTAAAATCAGACTATAAAGGCTCATATGAGGAATATCAAGTGCCAGAGCCTTGGCGACATTGTCCACTACTTGCTCCATGGTTTGTCCTGGCAAGGCATAAATCAAATCAATGGAAATATTGTAAAAACCAGCAGCCTTTAAGGCAGCAATCGTTTCATAAATTTGGCTCTCGTTATGGCTACGGCCAATTCGTTTAAGCATTTTATTATCAAAAGTCTGAACACCTAATGACACACGATTGCACTTTGATTTTTGAAGTACCGCAATCTTGTCTTCCGTCAAATCTCCCGGATTGGCTTCTATCGTAAATTCTTCCAATTGAGATAAATCAAGTTCTTTCTCCAAATTTGTCAACAGATAATCCAGTTGTTCTGCCGATAAAGCAGATGGTGTTCCTCCCCCAATGTAGAGTGTCCGAAGAGCGGGTAAATCATACCATTTCACTTCGGAGATGAGGGCTTCCAGATACTCATCGACCGGTTGGTTTTTGATAAAGACCTTGGAAAAGTCACAATAGTAACAAATCTGGGTACAAAATGGAATGTGAATATAGGCAGAAGTCGGTTTTTTTTGCATAATCTTAGTATATCACAACTTGACTATAACAATCACTAAAAGAGCCGTTCAACAGCTCTTTTCTAGTAGATATTATTTATTTCCTTAGAAAATACTCATTTTTGTCCCACATAGACCAAATACTTCATCCAAAAATAAATTGTGAATCATAATGTTAATCCAGTATAATGTTAAAAAGTCAATTCAAATCAATATTTAACCATTACACTAAAACTGCAAGCACAAGACTACTTCCCGATTTCTTAACTTTCAGAAGCTCCGGTAATGGCATCTGTTGTTTCTGATACTTGAACATCTGTTTTGCTAGAAAAAGTTTCATAATTGTCTAAAAGGTCCGCAACTAGTAGCTGTCTAGTTGTTTTCAAATACCAATCTAATTTACCATATATTCGATAGGATCTATTTGCCCCGCTCTGCAAATAACAGGGGCTAATCCTAGGATGTCTTGGGGTTGATTGAGATTTTTAAAGTTACAGCTATTCCCGATCTCGGCTAATTTCGGCGTCTTGAAACTATCTCCGATTTCTGTACTGGAGGTAATAGGAAAGTTAAGTTCACTCCTGACTGGATTTCTTTTTTCCGGAACTTGTTGCTTTGCGGTTGTCTTAGTTCTGGTAGACTATCTAAGTCAAAATAACCACTGGCTAAGATCAAGGTCTCGCTATTGACACCCCCTGTACTCATCAAGAAATAAGAGCTTGGTTACATGCTGGGCTGAATAGATGGTTAGTACCTGTGCTTGTCCAGCGTACCACTAAACGGTAGCCTCCCCTATTTAGCCCCGCCTCTTCTTTGATCTCTTTGGTGGTATTATTTATAGCAGAGTAGCCTATCCTATACCCGTCTCTTGGGTTTTCAGTCCTTTTCTTTATCCCTAAACCTTCTGTCCAACAGGTCAAACTGGTGCAATAGCATATTTTATGCTAGAATGGAGAGTATCCGAGGAGGACTTGATATGACAAACCATTTAGACGACGTTAGAAAAAACATTGACCAAATCGACCGCGACTTAGTCTCGCTACTAGAACAACGAATGACTTTTGTGCGGCAAGTCATTGCCTATAAACAACAAGAACGGTTACCGATTTTAGATCAAGAAAGAGAGCTAGCTGTTCTTGATAAGGTCGAACAATTAGTCCAGCAAGATGACTACCGAGAGACTATCATCAAGACTTTCAGTGATATCATGCGTCATTCGCGTGACTACCAAGCTCAACAATTAAGAGCCAAAGACCTTTAGCCCCTGTTAAAGTTATCTGAGTACACTCCTTCTCATTCTGAAACTACAAATTCCATCTGAATGAGTCGCTAATCTCAGACAAAAGACAAGTCCATTGAGCTAGCTTGTCTTTTTTAGCATTTACGGTCGAATCTCTATCACAACTTTTTAAAAGGGAAATCTGATTATATAACGAGATTCACTTTTTGCTTGCAATTCTTTCAAGATATGTTATAATCTCTATAGTTAACTAGTTAAGTTTTTTTAGACAAGGAGACTTCATGGCAAAGAAATCTAAAATAGCAAGATACCAAAGGCAATTACGCCTCATCGAACAGTATGCAGATTTGAGACGCGAGCTCAAGGAAAAAGGGGATTATGAAGCCCTGCGTAAACTTCCTAGAGACTCCAATCCCATTCGATTAAAAAATCGCGATCGGATTGATGGTCGGCCACATGCTTACATGCGTCAATTTGGTGTCAGCCGGATTAATTTCCGTGAATTGGCCCATAAAGGGCAATTACCTGGTGTCAAAAAAGCCAGCTGGTAAACTGCTTTCATTTTCACTCCTTAAGATAAGAGTCATTTTCAACTCTTATCTTTTTTATTTGGGCAATGGCGGTCAAAATTTAGTAGAGCAATGAGAATAGTAAAATTGTCTTCTATTTTCATCCTACTATGAGAAACTCTCGGCTACGCAACGTAGCAAGTTCTTTTACCTAGTGATAACAAACACGCATCCTATCATTTAGCGGTTTAGGTTTATGGTGATTCTATGGAAGCAGGCTGTCTTGGTGATGACGTTGCACACATCAAAGGAAATATCGTCAATCTTATTAGTTTATTTGAGCCGTGCGATAGACTAGATAGACTTACATCTCTCAAAGGAGACCGCCTAGTTTCCTTCTATTTCGTTAAACTCGCGCCAGCCTTTTGCTTGCATTGTGAGAGTAACGCCAAAAAATTCAGGTCCGCTTAAGTCATTCCATTTTTGCGATGACTAAGCCCGCCTATGCTTTTGTCAAGAGAACGGTTAAACACTACTGCTAACCTCTATTCCTCAAGTTTAGAACGCGTAAAAATAGAGGTAGTAAAAAGGGTAGTATATTTCTGAGAGAAGAAAAAAGCCCCCTTGAAAAGCCTTTAAAATCAACGTTTACGAGATGTTCTTCGGACCTGTGCTATAACCATTCGAAACAACACAACTCCTTTTGGATATCAAACAAGGTAGCGTGTTTTTAAGTCATTCAATCCAATGATTTGCACACGCCGAAAAAACTACGACGCTTTAGCAGGTTGAGTGACATTTCATAGCAATAGAAATCGAACCATACCAGTACGTCTCCCTCAAGATGAAGTGGCTATTTGAAAATTCTAACCTTATTTAAAAAATAACAAACCTTTTCCAAGGTTTGTTGCAATATCAATCTCCCCTGCCGGAATCGAACCAGCGACTAATTCTTAGGAGGAACTTGTTATATCCACTTAACTAAGGGGAGGAATACACACTCTTAGCATACTGAAATTCCTGCATTCTGTCAAGTCTGAGATAGAAAAACGACTTGAGAGAAACAAGAAAAGATTTTCCATTGTAAAATGAGTTACATGGAAAACCTTTCTGCCAGTTCCAGTTCCGACTTATTTCTATTCATCCATCATCTTAACAAAGGTTATGTCTCGTTCACTCGAGAGACTTTCGCAATACTCAAAGCCTTCAAAACATAGCTCTTTTAAGGCTTCTATATCTTGAATTTCTGCTTTGACAAGAGCGTTGAGGCACTGTCCTCTTCCTTTTTTAGAAATAGTAGAATGGGTTTTATGTTGACCATCTGTTTCTTCGACAAATTTTAGACGGACCATCCGATCCTGGATTGACCGTGAAAAGACCGTTTCAAACTCGCTAGACAAGAGTGAGATAATCAGCTCATCCTCTTGAACAGCTCGGTCAAAATGCTTACGCCAAAAAGCTTTTAGGCTAGAATCATTAACCTTAAACCCCATCAAAAAATCGAGGCGATGCGGGGCAATAGCATCAAAAACATTGATAACACCGTAAAGCGCTGAAGTGATGAAGACATGCTCCTTGAGGTAGCGCTCCTGAGCTTCAGTCAGTTTATCACGTGTCATTTGCCGATACATGAGCCCATCAAAGAGATTCCAAGCAGGATATGTTACCGCTTCTTCCTTTAACAGAGCCTGCCAGCGCTCAGCTTCCTTCTGGGCTGGCTCTAACTTAATCTTGTAATGCTTAGCCAAATCAGCAGCACTAATTTGCGCTAGCTCCTGCACAATTTTCTGAGTTTCTTGTGACCTATCGGCTGGTCTATTGCTAATTGCTTTGAGATTCATTTCTTTAGCTGTTGGAAGTAAAATTTTCATAGTCTTATTTTACCAAAATTTCAACCGTCTGTCCTGACGGATGCGCTAAGAGACGTAGGCCGTTTAGAACCACTAAAATCGTTGAACACTCGTGAAAAAGGACTCCCTGTGTCAGATCTAACAGTCCCATGAGATTTAAACTGACTAAGACGACCATTACGCCTACCGCAAAAATAATATTTTGGGTAATAATCTGCTGTAGTCTTCGACTGATTCGGTAAACCTCTAACAATTTCCCCAGATGGTTTTTTACCATAACCATATCCGCAGTTTCCATGGCTACTGGTGCACCCGACCCCATCGCCACTCCAATTGTCGCATGTGCGAGGGCTGGCGCATCATTGATTCCATCACCAATCATAGCTACGACTTGTGTCTGACTAGCATTTCGAACCTGGGTGACCTTGTCTTGGGGGAGGCAATTTGAGCGATAATGCTTGATCCCTAAATCCTTAGCAACAGTTGCTGCAACCTTGTCCTGATCACCTGTAAGCATCTGCAATTCAATCCCTTCTTGTTGAAAACCTCTCACAGCACTAATCGCTTCAGGACGCAACTGATCCGCTAAGGAAAAATAACCCAGAACCTGATGTTGATTGGCTAAGAAAACACTAGTTGTTTTTTCAGCTGCTTTCTTGAGATACTGCTTTGGATCTGCCAAATCTTCGAGCAAACTCGCCTTGACCAAGCTCAAGTTATTGTAACGTAGTCCTTGGCCAGCTAATTCTTCAACACCCTTTAAGGGGCTACTAAGAAACACACCGTCTTGATCTAGTTGTTTGGCAATCGCTTGGGAAATAGGGTGTTGAGATTGGCTCGCCATTCCCCAAACAAGCGGCAATACGTCTGAAGGGATCTGATAGTCGATGACCTCAAAATGGCCCTGCGTCAATGTGCCTGTCTTATCTGTAAAGATCACCTCTAAGTCAGCTAACAGGCTCATGACCCTCCCTCCTTTGACCAGAACCCCTAACCGCGCAGCATGGCTAATGGCGCTCAAGCTAGCTGGTGTAACAGATGCCACCAAAGCACAGGGACTAGCCACTGTCAGTAAAATCATGCCGCGATAGAAAGCTTCCTGCAAGGCCAAGCCCTGGATTCCAATCAGCCCGGCAATAAAAAGAGGGACACTCAGTAAAACAGCTGGCACAAAGTAAATTTCAAAGCGCTCCACACCTGTTTCCAAAGAAGACGGTTGGTCTTTAGCTTCTTCCACTAGTTGGATAATTTTCGAAAAGACTGTCTGGTCACTGGTCTTTGTGACCTGAATTTGGACAGGATGCCCTAAATTGATGGTTCCTGCAAAGACTTCATCTCCGACGGCTTTATCAACAGGAATAGCTTCCCCTGTCAAAGCCGTCTCACTAACGCTAGTCTCTTGCAGGCAACGCCCATCTAAAGAGAACTGCTCTCCCTTAGCAACTAAAATGCGCTCTCCAATCGCAATCTGGCTGGTAGGAACTTCTTCCAGTTGTCCATCTTCTCTAAAGCGTTTGGCCGTTATTGGCACTAGGGTTAAGAGTTGTGTCAGATTATCAGTAGATTTCGCTGTCACATAATTTTCCAAAACTTCCGCACTTGAAAAGATTAGAAGCAAGAGAGCTGCTTCTACCATTTCTCCAATGACCACCGCACCTAGAGCCGATAAAATCATGAGTAAGTCCACATTGAGTTTCTTTTCGCTCAGGGTCAATTGACAAGCCTTCAGGGTTGCAAAATAGCTCAAGAAAAAGAGAGACAAGCATAAGAAAATCAATGCTACTGCCTCAGCCATCTTCTGAACGACTAATCCTACAATTAGGAAAAGTGTTCCTAACATCAAAAACTGAGCTTGACGGTTCTTTTTGAAATAGTGTTGCATATTGCCTCCTTTCAAGCGGTAACCAAAAAGTGCGCACCTACAGACAGTTTTCTACTGTCTCACAGGTACGCACTCCGTGCTATATTCTGCTGTCTTCAGACTCGAAGACCCGGCTGCATGATCATTTATCACCGCTTGTTCATCTTTTATTTGTCTTCATTTTACCACTTTCCTTATGCTTTATCAAGGCTTATTGCTAAACTGAGAAAAGTTGCACAATTTCATTTTTCTTGCTAATGTGAGATATTTAAGCTAAAATAAAGAAAATCTGTAGAGGGACACTTAATGACCAGTAAATATAAACAGATTGTTGAAGATATCAGAGATCAGATTGCCAGCGGACAATTAGCGACCAGCGACAAACTGCCTTCCATTCGACAACTCAGTAAGCAATACGCCTGCAATACAGACACGGTTCAAAAAGCACTGATGGAATTGCGCCATCTTCATCTCATATACCCTATCGCAAAATCAGGCTACTACGTGCTGGAAACACCTGAAAAAAAGATCGAGCTTCCGCTTCCAGAATCCGACATTGCTAATCTCGCCTACGAGGATTTTAAGCTCTGTCTAAACGAAAGCCTAATTGGACGAGAAAGTTACTTGTTTAACTATTACCATCAGCAAGAGGGACTAGAAGAACTCCTTCATGAAGTCCAAAAACTGTTAATAGCTTCTGATGTCTACAGCAAAATAGACCAACTCGTTATAACGACTGGAACCCAACAAGCACTCTACATTCTCAGTCAGATGACTTTCCCAAATGGCAGAGCTGAAATCTTGTTGGAAGAACCCACCTATCCTCGGATGATTGAATTGGTCAAGCATCTCAAGCTCCCTTATCAAACCATCAAACGCGATTGGGAAGGAATAAATCTGAAAAAACTCGAACAGCTCTTTCAATCCGGTAATATCAAATGGTTTTACACCATGCCACGTCTGCATAATCCCTTGGGGCACTCCTACTCCTCATCAGAGAAAAAAGCCATTGTTTCCTTAGCGCAGCGCTATGATGTCTATCTGATAGAGGATGATTATTTAGTTGATTTTGACAGCAAGCACCAGGCACCGTTACATTATTTTGACACTAGCCAGCATGTGATCTATATCAAATCTTTTTCAGCAGCTATTTTTCCAGGTCTACGCTTAGCCACTGTTGTCCTACCACCACTGCTGCTCAAGGATTTCCTAGCACACAAGCAGGTCATGGACTACGACACAAACCTTATTTTGCAAAAGGCACTAGCACTTTACATTAAGAACGGCATGTTCTCCAAAAATGTAGCTAGCCTTAAACGGCAATTTTTAGCCAATCAAGCACAAAATCAGAAAATCCTGAATGCTAATCATTTCCAGCTTCCCTATCAACTGCTTAACCAACAGGTGATCGTAAAACTTCCTCAAACACTCTTAACCAAGCCTTTTACCAAGCAATTAGAGGGGATGGATCGCCTCGTTGCTAACCAGTTATCTCACAGAGCTAATCTGGATGTTATCCGTCTTAAAGATAAGAAGGAACTTCACCATTTTCTTACTTTGCTAGAATCCATGACCCCGTCACCCCTGAACGCTAAAGATTTTGCAGATTAAGCCTTCAACCGAATCCTTCTCTCAAAAACACAAGCTAACTCAAAAGAAAATGCTGAAAACCTGATCCAAACTGAATCAAATTTTCAGCATCTAGCTGGAACTTCTTCGTTCCAGTGTTTTAATGTGTTATCATACCAGCCTGCAATTGATACATCTTATAATAGGTCCCTTGCTTAGCCAGCAATTCTTCGTGTGTTCCACGTTCAATAATCCGTCCCTTGTCTAAGACATAGATGCAATTCGCATCTTGAATGGTAGATAGACGATGGGCAATGGCAATAGTTGTCCGCCCAAGACGCATCTTACGTAGCGAACTTTGAATAATCTCCTCTGTCTCAGAATCAATATTAGCTGTTGCCTCATCCAAAATGAGGATCTTAGGCTGGGTTGCCATAGTCCTTGCAAAGGCAATCAGCTGACGCTGACCAGATGAGTAAGTCGTTCCACGCTCGGTGACGGGATTTTCATAGCCGAGTGGCAACTGGCTGATGAAGTCATGGGCATCAACAAAACGCGCTGCGTTTTCGACCTCACTATCTTGAATATCCTGATACATCCGGATATTGGAGGCAATGGTCCCGTGATACAAGAAAGGATCTTGCAAAACTAGCCCTGTCTGTTGCCTCAATTCTTCTTCGCTATAGTGTTTGATGTTTTTTCCATCTATCCTTATCTCTCCTCGATCAAAATCATAAAAGCGCATGAAAAGATTGATGATGGAAGACTTGCCAGATCCTGTTGACCCAACGAAGGCAATGGTCTCTCCCTCTTTGACCTCAAAGGAAATATCCTTTAAAACATCCTTCTTACCGTCGTATGAAAAACTCACATGATCAAAGACAATATCCCCACGCTGAATTTGCAAGGACTGATTAGCTTGGCTCGGTTCAAACTGCTCTAAATCAATCATTTCAAACACGCGCCGTGCTGAAATCACAGAAGTCTGCAAGGTAGCATAGTTCTGAGTCACCTCAATCAACGGATCAAAGAGCTGAGATACATACTGGATAAAGGCATAAATCAAACCGGCTGAGAAGGCCGAAGTTTCCCACTTGAGGCCAAAATAAGTTAAAATAAGCGCATAAGCCAAGATTTTCAAAAGCGACATAGCTGGTCTTAGAAAGAGAGAGTTGAGATTGATTGAACGATTGGCGTAGGCCATATGTTCTTCATTGATCTCCTCAAATTCCTTAATCAAGCGACTTTCCTGACGAAAAGCTTGGATAATTCGCATGCCTTCAATTGATTCAGACAGCTTCACATTGATTTCGGATAATTTTTGCCGTGTCATGGTCACTAACTCTTCTGAGTAATGGCGATAGAGGGCTACTGATCCCCAAATAACTGGAAGAAAGAGAAGCATAAAGCAAGTTAATTGCCAAGACAGGCTAAACATCGCTGCCAAAGTTGCGACAAAGATAAAGCCAGATTTCAAAAAGCTCGAAAAGACGGTTGCGAACATATCCGCCACTGCTTGTGTGTCATTGGTCAAACGTGACACGATGGCACCGGCTGGGGTCTGGTCAAAATAAGCCATTCCCTGGCGTTGGACATTGCTAAAGGCTTCTTGACGCAGGTCACGCACCGTTGCATAGGCTACCTTGGCAAAGAGGTATTCGCCCAGGTAAGAGCTAATCGCTCGAATCAGAACCAGGCCAAACTTAGCAATCAAGACTACAATGGCAATACTCGTAAACCCATCGTGAATATGATGATCAATATAGTAACGGATCAAGAGGGTATCTGCTGTTGCTACTGCTGTCGCCAAAACAACAAAGAATAAGCCCGACATTAACCCCCACTTGTAGGTAATCGCATAAGTGAGCAGACGAGTCAAGACACCTTTGGGTTTTTGATTAGTTTTCATCAGCACCTCCTTCCAAACTCTGGGCAATTTGTTGCGACTGGTAGGTTTCATAATACCAACCTTGCTGAGCCATCAAACTTTCATGGTTCCCACGTTCTTTGATTGTCCCATTTTCCATCACAATAATCACGTCTGCATGAACCACAGCAGATAAACGATGAGCTGTAATAATAGTTGTTTTATCTGCACGCTCAGCTTTCAAATTTTCTAAAATCAAATGTTCTGTTTTAGCATCGACAGCTGACAGCGAATCGTCTAAAATCAAAATGTCTGGGTTCATGATCAAGGCCCGACTCATTGCTAGACGTTGCTTTTGACCACCCGATAAAGACACACCACGTTCGCCAATCACTGTGTCAAAGCCCTCTGGCATATCCTGAATATCCTCATAAACGCCACAGAGCTTTGTCACTCGCTCAACCTGGTCTTCCGATAAGTTCGGATCAGCAAACCTGATATTGTCCCGAATACTCATCGCAAAAAGCATTTGATCCTGAGGCACATACCCAATCAAACTCCGTAAATCCCTGAGACTATAATCACGGATATCATGACCATTGAGGAAAATCGCGCCATCTTGAACATCACGTTCCCTCAAAAGCAGTTTGATCAAGGTTGTTTTTCCAGATCCCGTAACACCAACGATTCCCAAAGTTTGTCCTTTCTCTAGACTAAACTGGACATCCCTAAGCGTTGTCAACTCCTCATAAGCAAAAGCCTCAATCGCATAAGTTAATGGACCGTTTTCAATCTGCGCTACAGACTGTTGACTATCATGAATATCGCTTTCTTGAGACAGGAGAGACTCGATCCGCTCATAGGAGACAGTCCCCCTTTGAATAACATTGAACAGGAAGCCCATGGCCATCAAGGGCCAAACCAGCATATCCAAATAGGTAATAAAGGTCACTAATTCTCCGATAGTCAAATCCCCTTGGCGAATTAACACCGATCCCACAATCAAAGTAAGCAGATATGAAATGCCAACAAAGAAGAGGACAAAGGGGCTAAAGAGAGAGTTGTAACGAGCAGAGAGAATATTTTTCTCGTAAACCGTTTGGTTAATCTTCGCAAAGCTATTTGTCTCCTCATTTTGATAACCAAATGACTTGGTCACTTTAACCCCAGACACTGATTCTTGAACCTTATTATTTAAATCGGAGAAAGCTTCTTGGGCTGCTTTGAAGCTGGCATGATTTTTCCGTCCCAATCGACTAGTCGCAAACGCCATTAAAGGAAGAGGCAAAATAGCAATGGCAGTCAAGCGCCAGTCAATACCCAAAATCATGGTCATTAAGGTCACTAAGGCTGTAATCGATGCATCAACCGCTGACATGACACCACCACCAGCAGTATTGGTGACCGCATTGATATCATTTGTCGCATGAGCCATTAAATCTCCCGTCCGATACTTTTGGTAAAAGGAGGGAGACATGTTAGTAAATTGCTCAAATAAGCGCAGACGCAAGATACGTGCTAAACGATTGGCTGTCCCAAAAATATAGAGCCGCCAAATATAACGCAAGCCATACATGATCAATCCAGACATGATTAAGCCGAAAATATTGCTCCACAACTGCCCTGACGTCAAATCTTTCTGCGTGATACGATCCACGATATTCCCTATCACCCGAGGCGGAAGTAAATTAAAGACCGCTACAAGGCTCAAGGATAAGATGCCAATCAAGTAACGGCGCTTTTCTAACTTAAAAAACCACCCTAATTTCCTCAAAAGTGTCATCCTTCCCCCTTTTCTCATTTACATATAATTAGAAGTCTTACGTACAATCATCTATTATACGCCTTTTTCAAGGGAATTTCAATGGACATTTTTCAAAAAAATATTTACCGACTTATTCAGTCACAACAGTTACTTCTTAGCCGCCTTTGAAGGTCCTAGACTCTATGAAGTCACTCAAAACATTGTTTTTGAGATTGGAGGATGTGGTTACCAGATTTCACGGCTATCAAGGTGCCGTCAAAGAATAACAGAGCTTTAGACCTCTCCTCAACCGCTTTCCCCTAATAGCAGGCCTTAATCACAAAAACTCTGTGGCTAACTCTCAAGCAGCAATGACTTGTATCTTCGGCAATCTTCCATTTCTCTTACATTTCTAAAACACTTAATAAAAATCAAAAAATAACTTAACTCACCCGAGATGAATCGGAATGAGTAAGTTTGGGCTAAAACGCGTAAGAGAAGATTTCAGAACACGGCCTTTAAGACACTTGGCGACGTCATTGACAAGCTGCAAGAGGTGATACAAGGATTAGATTGATCCGTTAAAAAAACCGGCTCTATAATTTCTGTAGTGGGTAAATCCACCTCGGAGATTATGGAGCCTTTTTGAGTATGAAAAAAGCCCCATATGACCTATAATGAAAAGCAATCAAACCACTCATTAGAAAGAATCATATGGA
>NZ_JAAXPR010000016.1 GCF_012396585.1 Streptococcus ovuberis | reverse complement strand
TGGGTTTCGGAACTTTGAAAACTTCAAAACTCGCATTTTCATTGCGATAAACATAAAACAAGAGAAGACAAAGCTTGTCCTCTCTCGATGTTAGATTGGTCAACCCACTACAGTTGACAATGAGGCCCTTATAAAGTCGATTTCTCTCGTTATTTCGTCACAATGTTGACCAACTTATTCGGTACAACAATGACCTTGACCACCGTCTGTCCTGCAATTTCAGCTTGGACTTTGCTATCTGCCAGAGCAGTTTTCTCCAGCTCTTCTTGGCTGAGGTCCTTGGCAACCGTTAGGCGAGCTTTGACCTTGCCCTTGATTTGGACAACGATTTCGATTTCGTCTTCGACCAGTTTACTCTCATCATAAGTCGGCCAGGTCACATAAGAAATGCCATCTATTGCACCTGTCACGCTTGCCCAGAGTTCCTCACCCAAGTGCGGTGCAAATGGCGCTAGCAGCTGGATAAAGCCTTTGGCATAATCAAGATAGAGCTGATCTTCTTTGTTGGCAGCGTTGACGAAAATCATCATCTGGGCAATGGCTGTGTTGAACTTGAGCTCTTCAATATGCTCAGTGACGACTTTCACTGTCTCATGGTACACCTTGTCCAGCGCTCCGCTATTATCCGCAACCAATGGCTTGGTCGTGATCAAGCGGTAGACACGGTCGAGGAACTTGCGGCTGCCCTCCAGACCTTCCTCGCTCCAAGCGATAGACGCATCAAGCGGCCCCATGAACATCTCGTAAACCCGCAGAGTATCCGCTCCGTACTGGTTGACCACATCATCAGGGTTGACCACGTTCTTGAGGGATTTGGACATCTTGGCTGGCAATTGTATTAGCTCTTCACCCGTTTCCACATGGAAGAAGCTGCCGTCACGTTTTTCTACCTTGTCACTAGCCACCAGCGCCCCACGACCATCACGGTAACTAGTTCCCAAAATCATCCCTTGGTTAAAGAGTTTTTGGAATGGCTCCTTGGTCGGCACCACACCGATGTCGTAGAGGAACTTGTGCCAGAAGCGGGCATAGAGCAGGTGAAGCACGGCGTGCTCAGCCCCACCGATGTAAATATCAACTGGCAACCAGGCCTTGAGAAGGTCTTCGTCTGCCAATTTGTCACTGTTTTTCGGGTCAATGTAGCGCAGGTAATACCAGCTTGAGCCTGCCCATTGCGGCATGGTATTGGTCTCACGACGACCCTTGACCCCATCTTCACGGGTCACCGTTAGCCAGTCAGTCAGATTGGCCAACGGGCTCTCGCCTGTCCCAGACGGCTTGATGTCACTGGTTTTTGGCAAAATGAGCGGCAGCTCACTCTCAGGAATCGCCGTGCTGGTACCATCTTCCCAATGGATAATTGGAATCGGCTCACCCCAGTAACGCTGACGGCTGAAGAGCCAGTCACGGAGGCGATAGGTGATTTTCTCCTGACCAACGCCGTTTTCTTCTAACCAAGCTACCATCTTAGCAATAGCCTCCGCCTTATCCAACCCATTCAGGAAATCAGAGTTGATATGAACGCCGTCTTCTGTATAAGCTGCTTCTTGGACATTGCCGCCCTCAAGGACAGGAATAATCTCAAGGTCAAAGGCCTTGGCAAAGTCCCAGTCCCGCTCATCATGGGCAGGAACCGCCATGATAGCACCTGTCCCGTAGCTCGCTAAGACATAGTCCGCAATCCAGATAGGGATCTCACGCCCATTGACAGGGTTAATGGCATAGGCACCCGTCCAAACACCTGTCTTGTCCTTGTTGAGGTCTGTCCGAGCCAAATCCGACTTGAGACTAGCTTGATGCTTGTAGTCTGCAACAGCTTGGGCTTGGTCAGCAGTTGTAATCTCTTCGACCAAAGCGTGCTCTGGCGCAAGAACTGCATAAGTCGCTCCAAAAAGGGTATCAGGCCGTGTGGTAAAGACAGTAAACTCAAGGTCTGTGTCCTTGATCTTGAAGGTCACATTTGCACCTGTTGACTTGCCAATCCAGTTGCGCTGCATGTCTTTGATGGATTCTGGCCAGTCTAGCTCTTCCAAGTCATTGAGGAGACGTTCCGCATAGGCGGTGATTTTCAGCATCCACTGGCGCATCGGCTTGCGAACGACTGGATAACCACCTCGTTCAGACGTGCCGTCTGGCAGGACTTCTTCGTTGGCGATGGCGGTTCCCAATTCCTCTACCCAGTTTACTGGCACTTCGGCCTCATAGGCCAGCCCTTTTTCATAAAGCTTGGTAAAAATCCACTGGGTCCACTTATAGTAATCAGGGTCAGTCGTATTGATTTCCCGATCCCAGTCATAGGAAAAGCCCAGGGCGTTAATCTGACGTTTGAAATTCGCAATATTCTCTGCCGTAAAGTCAGCAGGGTCATTGCCCGTGTCCATGGCATACTGCTCAGCCGGCAGACCAAAGGCATCCCAGCCCATAGGGTGAAGGACATTGTAACCTTGCGCCCGCTTGTAACGGCTGAGAATATCTGTCGCCGTGTAGCCCTCAGGGTGTCCCACGTGGAGACCAGCCCCTGATGGGTAAGGAAACATGTCAAGAGCATAAAAGTTCGGCTTATCCTTGTCCGTACCCGTCTTAAAGGTATGGTTGTCTGCCCAGTAGCCCTGCCACTTGGGTTCGATGTCTTTGTGATTGTAAAAAGTCATAAAATTCTCCGTTTGCAACAAAATGTCCCTCTCATTATACCATGTTTTAAACAATTTTGGCAGGAATTTGAAACTTCAAGACTAGATAGGAAACAAGAGCTAATTTCCCAAAGTAAATTCCACTTTAGCTTTCGAAGTGGAACTTAGCCTAAAACGGATTTTTATGGTGGAATTAAGTCTGAGACGTTTGTGTTAGAAATGAGTCCTTACTATGGCAAAATATAAACACCTTACCCTCTCAGAACGCAATGACATCCAACTTGCTTAGAACGTGAAGAAACCTTCAAAGCCATTGAAAAGGCAATAGTTTTCTGTACAGAAATTATAAAGTGTTTTTCTTAAGCAATCACTCTCCTAGTCATTGGTGTTTGATAGTTGAGACTCCCATGAATGCGATGGTGGTTCCACCAGTGGACATAGTTCTTGGTTTTAAAGGTTAGTTCTTCTAGTGAATGAAAGGTTTCTCGATTAATAAACGCCAATTTAAAGGAACGATAGGTGCTCTCAGCTACTGCATTGTCATAAGGACAGCCAGCTTGACTGAGAGAGCGGGTGATTCCGAAGGACTTCAACATGTCATCAATCAGCTGATTATCAAATTCTTTGCCACGGTCAGAACGGAAAAGATTGACCTTGGTCAGCGCATAAGGGACACTCTGGATGGCTTGTTTGACGAGCTCTGCCGTCTTGTGCCAACCGACTGACAGACCAATGATTTCACGATTATAGAGGTCAATAATCAAAGTAAACATACGCCCAGCGTACTCCAACTCTAACATAGGTCAAGTCTGTCACAATGGCTTCCAGTGGTTTTTCTTGGTTAAATTATCTGCCTAAGCGATTTGGAATGGGGCATCAGTTTTCCATTTAGACTGCGGTTTGAAGCTAGCCTGTTGGTAACGGATACGAGATTTAAGCGTTTCATTATCCGACGAATACGACGATGCAATAGGATGATGCCATCTGTGGTCAGACATTGTTTGATCTTTCGAGCACCGTATCTATACTTAATTCGTGATGCTAGTTAATTTCAAAATAGTTTAAATTATGGGCAAGAACGATTTGTTCCATAACTGTTGTCCTGTTAGCCATCTAGCTAATGTATGTTCGATATCAAATAGACAATACCGGTCAGAAAAACATGTTTCAATAGTTCGTCTCATAGCCATCACTCTCCAATTGCTGTGCTACTTAACCATTTCCTCTTTTCTTTAATTCAGTGTAGAACACTGCATAAGATTGTTTAATTTAGTGTAACCGATTCACTTCTTCTCATTACTCTTCTTAACAATTCCCATACTCCCCACCTGTCCTATGAGAATCCCCTAATTCTCATCACTTTTCGGTTAATTTTTTAAAAATCTGGTAGCGTTTACGATGATTTCTAGATTCAATCATAAAAATCATAAGAAGAATCAAAACAATTGGAATACCAATGAATGGGGCGATATAAACCGGTTCAATTTGTATGGCATCAGGTGTCACTAAACCATCACCATCTTCATTAGAGACACGGTGACCACGCACCAAAAGACGGTGAGTATTAATACCATAAGGCGTACAAGTCACCAAGGTTTGATAATCCATACCTTCTTCAATTTGAATATTACTCAAATCTGTCGGTAAAACCGTTCTAATCTGATCAACTTCGTAAGTATAAGATTCATTAAGAATACTTACCGTCCAACGATCACCCACCTTCAATTTATCCAAATCAGTAAATAAACGTGACGATGGTAATCCTCTATGACCAGATAAAACTGAATGAGTTGATACACCTCCGACAGGGAGACTCGTCCCTTCAATATGACCGATTGAAGTTAGCAGCACATCCTCAGAAGTCCCATGATAAAGGGGGAGTGTAACATCAATCTTTGGGATAGAAATAAATCCCATATTCCCTGTCATATCAATAGCTAGCTCCTTATTATAGCCATCACGTTCTTCCGAAGTCATGTGCCAATTGATACCAGTCTCCTTAAATTTTTCATTATAGATTTTAGCGCTAGAAAGAATTTTCTCATACTGACTAGTATCAATAGCAGAGACACTCTTTTGATAATCCATAATAGCTTGTGATTGATGGAAAGCGTTCCAATAATTAGCGACTGAGGGATAGGCTATCAAACCTATCCCTACAATCATGATTGTTACAAGCAAAATGGATATCCGATTTTTTTTTACAAATGCTTTCAAGGCAACTCCTTATCCATCTGCTCGCCTAACATTAGTTTTCCGCGCGACGACGTGCCACAAGAGTAACACCAGCCACAATCACTAGCGTCGTACCAACAATGTAAAGAAGTTTTGTTCCAAAGCTACCAGTAGACGGAAGCTCAGCACCACTGTTATTTTTAATTTCAGGGGTAGCAATCAATGTATCATCTGTTCCTGTTGCACCCTCTTTGAATGCTAATGTAACTGAAATCGGATCCTTTAAAACATTATATCCTTTCGGAGCAACCGTCTCAATCAATTCATACTCACCTTCAGCTAGACCAGTGAACGTTGCCCCCCCGTCCTTACCAGTTACTTTGACAGTTGCTTGGCTTTGTTCAGATTCCCAAGACGTTTTTTGAGTGGATTCATCAAATTTATAATATAGTTGATTATCTTTCCTTCTCAGAACAAATTGAGCTCCTTCTAGCACTTTTGTTTTTTCTATACCATCAACTTTTTTAATTTTAATTTCACCATCATAGACATTCACTGATTGCCCAGGATCATTTGAATCAGGTACATCATTCGGATAGATACGAGCAATATTGGTATTTTGAGCACTAGAGCCCTCAGTAGCTCCAGATTTTAAGATACCTTTATAAGTAACTTCAATAACATTAACCCCTTTATCATAAAAGAAATCATCACCCTTACCAAGTTGTGCATCAGCAGTTTGTGCTTGTGAAGCTGCCCATGGAATAATCAACTTAAAATCATTACCATTTTCTTCTAATTTATAATTCCCTTTAGCAATAACATCAGATTTAGTCAGCGCATTATCATTAACTTTAACTTCAATAGAGCCTTTCACAAGTTCAATAACAGTAGCCTCTGGCATGTTATCTTCCATCACATATTGATAAACTTTATTTCCACCATTGAAATTAGTAGCATTTGTATAGGTAACAGTATAAGTGATTTCATCCCCTATATTATATGTTTTCTTATCAGTTTTTTTACCGGCTCCACTATTAGGATCTCCCCAAGTTGGCTTGGATTCTTTCTCATGAATAATAGCATTTGGTGTCGCAGAAGTTACCATGATAACCGAACCTTGATCAAGAGATGAATCAACAAGATAGTACCCATAGTCTACGCTCAAGGTTTCAGTTGAATCGGTGCCAGTTTCCGTTATTGTAGCAACAGCAGGCAATTGTTCTTTTAAAGTTTGAGCCCATTTTGTAATTTTTTCTGGTGTAACACCAGTTTTAGGCATAATGTAAGTTAAATCACCATTTGTTGTAGTGTCAAATAGCTCAGTAAAAGATTGAGTTTTTAATAGCGGATTATCTTTAGGAAGCGTGTAAGAAACAGCGTCTCCATCATTAGTCGCATCAAAAATTTTATAGGCTTTATATTCAGTGTTTTGTTGAGTATTCTTTATTTCAATACTACCAGGACCAGCTGCAAAAACCGGTGCTGTGGCTGGTGCTACAGTTCCAAGAATAAGCATTGCTGCTAGTATAGATTTAATAATTTTCTTTTTCATAAAATAAATAATTTCTTTCTAGTATTGCCTATCAATACATTAATTTGTGTTTTTTATATAAAAGTAATCCTGCCGGTAATGCTAATAGCATTCCTAGGATAAGATAAAGGTGTTTTCCGATACCGCCAGTCGATGGTAATTCAGCACCTTTTGAGTTTGTGATTTTGAATTCAAATTGCTGAGCAGTTGGTGTATTAATCACCGTTGGTGCCGCAGCGTTACCATTTTGAATAAAACTTGCGCCTGTCGCCGTAACTTCTAAAGACATATCTGCTTTTTCAAGATTGTACCCATCTGGCGCCTTAGTCTCTGTAATAAGATAGCTACCTACTGGCAAATTGAAGAATGGCTCCTGTGTATGTCCATTAACAACTATTCCTGCATCATTTGATGTCACTTTGGTGTAAAGTGGCGTTGAAGCCTTCTGCCCATTTTCAACCTTATAGATATTAAATTCAGCACCAGATAAGCTCGTATTGATATTTTCAACGCTAACTTTCTTTAAGACAACTTGTTGCATGTTCCGTGTATTGGTGAAAACGATATCAATATCACCATCAACAGTTAGTTGAGGTAGGTTAACAACACGATCAGTCCAAGATTGTGCACCAGAAGCTGGTTTCGAATGGGTTATATCTTCTGTCTTGGCAAACTCTACATAATCCTGCTCATCAATTGAAATAACTGTCCCAAACGGAACATTAGTAAATATTTTCTTTTCATTGTTGTTAGTAACAGAATCTTTTAAAGCAAAGTTTCCTTGCTGAAGATTTGGACTCGGGTCAAACTTGAACTCCTTTTGTCTATCAACCTCATTACCAATAACTTTTTTAGTTACAGTAACTGTATATTCTCTAGGTTTCCAAACAGCATAGAGAATATTTGAAGCATCTGGATTGTTATCCAGTCCGACATCTTGACCCAAACGATACTCAACATTGCCACGCTCTGCATCTGCTTTTTCCGTATGCCAGCCAATCAATTCATATCCATCCCTTGTAAAGAAATCAGCCCCCTGAGTCTTATGGACCGTATTCACCGGTAATTTATCATACGTTTTTTGGGTTATTTCTTTCCCACTCTCTAAACGTTCTCCACCATTTCCATCATAGGTGATATGAGTAGTTTCAACCTGTATGGATTCTATGGATTTATAGACCGGATAAACTGTCAAAGTCTTGTTAACATCTGCTTTTAGAGCATCAATAATGATGGTATCATGTGGATTATAAATTTTACCATCATACAGCCAACCACGGAAACGATAACCTTCTGGCGATGTTGGACGGCGTTCTAACTCTGCATGCGACTTATCATCATACTTATTAGAATCGTTTGGTAAATTCGTTGCTTTTACTTGTATTCCATCTTTTTGGATTGGATTAAGGTCTAGCCCATAAACCATATCGCTATAAACAATCCTATATTCTCCCGTACGACGCCATTCCGCTCTCAGCGTAAGGTCGCTCGTTACAGCACCACTAAAGTTATATGGTCGCTCCAAGTTTCCATCTTTCCCAACGACATACCAACCAATCAAATGATAGGCATCTTTATCTGCTCTATAGCGTTGATGTGGATTAACATTGGGCTCTGCTGGATTTATCGTATAGTGTGCACGCTGAGTTTCACGATCATTAGCAATATCGGGTATCGCTACTGTATCTTTACGATAATAGTGACTTCCGCTAAGATCCTCAATATAGTCCCGTGTCATGTTATTATACTTGGGAACAGAGTCTCCATAATACAGAGTAAAATGCGTATCTTGTGAGCCTAACAATTCTCCCCCATTAGGATCCAAAACGATATTATATTTAATTTTTCTAAATCCTGGATAGACAACCAAATCATGATCCGGCATTTTGTCATTCCAATCAAACTCTTGCGTTAACGTCCGGTCTTTATACCACTTACCATCCCACTCGTACCCCGGTTTAGGCGGAGTCGGTTTAATCGTAGTGGTATCTGGTTTAAACTTAGATAAATTTTCCTCATATAAGACTTCCTTTGACTCAAAATTATCTAGCGAAGCATTTGTTTCCGGATATCTAAAGTCTAATTTAAATTTCTTACGTTCATATCGCACATGTAAGTCATAATGGTTAGTAATATGGTAATTATAATAATAATAATATCCAGAGGCTGTTGAGGTATTATTTCCAGAACTGGTTAAACGCCATTGATTATCCACGTACTTGTCTGCTGTTATATCATAACGGATATAACTATGAACATTAAATCCATTGTACTTTTCTGAAAATGTAAACGTAGTAGAATTTGAACTAGACACACCAGTATCATCTGGACTCCATATTGGAGCATAACTTCCATCCACTCGTTGTTTATAAAAATGGATTGTTTTGGCTTTTGTCCCTGATTTAAACAATCGGATTTCTTGACTTATTGACGAACCTGCAATCCTCGGATAAGTTCCTTCTGGTAGAACAAACTCTCCTAAGTAAGTCATGCCTATGTCACTGCCAGTATACTCATAATAGCTCCAAGTATTAGTGCCACTATTCGGCCAAGTATAGTTGTTACTTTCCAACGAAGTCCCATATAAACCTGTTAGCACTTTCAAATTACGATCATTACTATTCCAGATTGGGCTATTATAGGCAATGTAACTTGCGCTATCATAAAACTTCATGGTAATTAACCGACGATTAAAGTACACATTCAATACTGAAGAGCCATCTGCCTTAACAGTTGTAGTGGTTTCTCCACGATCTGTTGTGTACTCAAATCCAGCTGGCACAAAACCTGTAATATGTGTTCCATTCTTATCAGCAGTAGTTACTGATACTGTAGAGCCAACAGTCGCAGAAGCTACTGAACGCTGCCCAGCGTAATCATATGTTTTTAGCTCTTTCGTCGCATTCTTACTATCCGTTGCCCGCTGCAACCAATAGACAACCGTATAACTCGCTTTATCAGGAATCCAATAAGCATATAGCTGTTTATCTGTCGTTAAAGGAGCATCAAAATTAAACGAATTTCCACTAGGCTTCTGCCCATTAATAGGTTTTGTATCATACCATCCCCCAAAAGTATATCCATACCGTTTAGGATCCTCTGGTTTATATTGAGTTACAGTTTCTCCTGAAACAACAAGTTTAGGAGGAATATAAGGAGCACCATTCGAAATACTGTCCGTTCCACTTAAAGTATCTGTATAAAACTCCAAACGCTTTGATTCTTTAAAAATCGGATAGACATTAGCATCTTGGTTTAGAGTTAACGTCGCATTTACACCTCCTTGTAGCAACGTCCCATGTGGTGTCAGCGACCACCCAACTAAAACTTGTGTCGATGTTGGTGGTTTGATTACTTGACTAAACTTACTCAAATCTTCAGTAACACTTCCGCCATTCAGTGCTAATTGTTCCTTTTCGAGAATAATCTTCCCATCTTCATCATCGTAGACAGTAAGGTAAACCATATTCCCCATACTTGGACGAACATAAATAGTTTTACTTTCGTTAACTATTATAGGTTCATCAAATTTAATAGCTTCCTCTAATGTTCTTTGATCCTCATTCCAAATAAACCAACCATTAAAGTGTTGACCATGGGCCGTAATCGGAATTCCAACCCCGTGTAATTCTTCACCATTTTTTATAATTTGTTCTGAAATTTCATCACCAGATTTATTGATAAACTTATACTCTGAACCATCAGCATTTTGAAATTTATAAGTATGTCTTGGGACTTCTTTTCCATTTTGTACAATTGCATAAATAGAGAAAGAGTCGGTTTTAAAAGCAATGTCACTATCTGTATTTTTAGTTTCCTTAGTTGCCTTTGATTTTAAAACTTCTGTCTGTCCATCATCTTTAAAATGGACAATTTTCAGGTCTTCATCCTTAGCATCTAACTTTTCGTCATAAGACACTTCAACTTTCACGGAAGCTTGTGGTTCAACTTCCTGCTCGTCAACAAGCAAGCGAATATCATATAACCTCAGCAACTGAATTTCTTCCTCATGGCGAGCAACCTTGAGTAGAACTTTTTCTTTATAGCCTTGGTACTCAGCTTCTTCTTCCTTAATCTCTTCAGCAACCAACTGAACCGTGCCAGGTATTTTTGCCTCTTTCGGAATAGTCACTTTGACTGTGTAATCACTACCCCGATAAGTCAAAGCACCATCAAAGTGAGTTGCTTCCTTCCCTTTCTCACTGGTAGTTTCGATTTCCGTTGTTGCGTCTGTAGTAGCTTTTGTTTGCTCTGACGTTTCTACGGTTTCTTCCGAATGCATCAAAGTGGTTATAGAATCAGCAACATTCAACTCCTCTGTCTTTTCTAGAAAATTTTGTTCGGTTGTCGCAACTTCCAACCGTATCGCAGCCTCGTCAGCTTGTTTATCTGTAACTGTAATTGCTGGTAAAATCAAAAAATACGTGGTTAGAAAAGTTGCCAAAACCAAGATAGTCCAAGTCATACTCTTCCATTTCATTCGATTTTCAAATTTGCCAACATAATTCGTTACATATCTATAAATCTTGTCCACCTTACCTCCAATCCATCATAATAATCTCATACAATTCGTTGTAAAAACAACTTTTTCTCGTTACACCTTTTATTTGATGACTCCAAACCTATCTAACGGCCAAATTCTAAAGGAGATTTTTCCAACAATTTGTTCTTCAGAAATGCCACCAATGGCTGTATTACGGGAATCTATAGATGCCGAACGATTATCACCTAGCACAAAAATTTCTTGTTCTGGCACTTGATAAGGATACGTGATGTCACTTTTTCCCAGCGCTTTATCCAGAACATAAGGTTCATCTAATTTTTTCTGATTGACATAGACATCACCCTCAGAGTCAACGTTTACCCAATCCCCAGACTGCGCAATCACACGCTTTACCAAAACTTTGTTATTGTAATAAAA
Source organism: Streptococcus ovuberis (assembly GCF_012396585.1). Lineage (GTDB taxonomy): Bacteria > Bacillota > Bacilli > Lactobacillales > Streptococcaceae > Streptococcus > Streptococcus ovuberis. Next base: position 43,380 of record NZ_JAAXPR010000016.1, on the reverse strand, counting down.
CGCGATAACATCTCCAGTTTCAAAGCTAGATCCCTTTACAGTAAGCACAAGATCATCTTCTTGCAATGTTTTATTCATAGATTGTCCATAAATTCTAAGCACCGGTAACCACAATACCGCTATTAAAATAGCTACAGCTACAACCGCTAACAACGTATATAACGTTTGTTTAATAATCGTCCAAAAACGTCCTCTATACCTTAGACGCTCTAACTCTTGTGCTAGCTCTTTAGAACTTAGCTCAGAATTGTTCATATACTTTTTGATCATCCTCTTATAATTTCAATTCTCTCTCTTAATATTTTGTAGATACTGATCAGCCGCTGCCTGAGCTGCCTCAAAAACTTTATTAAGCGCTAAAGAAGCTTCCGCAATCGAACCAGATTTTTCCAATAAAATAGTTTTATCTTCTAAACGTTCTATCAATTGCTTTATTTCCTCTTCTTGTTGCTCAATCCTTTCCTGCTGTTCTAGCATAATGGTAATTAATTGTTCTCTTTTTAATTTTTTTAGTTGTTTAATCTCCATGCACACCCTAACTTATCATTCTTAATAACTAATACTCTTTACTAAAAAATTCCCATCTCGAAAATGTATATTTATCTAGAAATTGTTCATCTATTAAATAATTAAAACTTTCAGAAAATATACACTATTTTATAGCTCTAAGAAACAGTCCAAACAATCACATTTTATCATTTTAATTTATCAAAAGCACCTAGTTTGCTCATGAATTTTTGACAGAATTCAGATAATCTCAAGTTCTGGAAGCACTTTATCCACGAGTTTGGAGGAGTTCACTGGACCTGGCCATGGTGAGGTAATCTTATAAGTAAACTCTTCTGCTGGTATGGCTAGATCATGGTGATCCTTGCCATTAACGGCTTTCTTAATTTCTGTTTGAACAGGTGGTTTGACGTAGACAGCATTTGAAAGACGGATCGCACTGTTAGTGTCCTTGTCTTTATCACCCGCATGTTCAGCAGCATTCGGAGTGGCACCACCGTTCCACATGATAGAGGCTTGGTTATAAAGACCGTAACCTGAGCTATCTTGGAGGAATTTCGTGTGGTCAGCTGTTCCTTATTTTTGGAATCCAAACTTAAGCTTAACTTCAACTACCAAACGTTCAGTCTTGAAGACTATGCCACATAAGGGCCTTTTTCTTCTTTTGGATTCTTCCCAGCTACTTTTTGAATGGCCGCATGTAGAACCGTCCACTTATTCCTATTAGCATCATCTTGGGTGGTTTGTTCCACCCTATAGGTTAATCCTATACCAGAAGTATCTTCAACTTTAGCAGAAACAACCATCTTATCATTGATGCGGACAGCATCAACCACATATCCTTCTGTTGCTTCAAACTGATCTTCAACATCCTCACACACCCTTGTGGGTGATGCAACTTTGAGAACCTTCAGGAACTAGCGATATAGTAGCGCGTTTCATCAGCATATCCCCAAGCATTAAGCACTTGTCGAATGCAGTAATGCCGTCCATTAGTAAACTCAATTAGATTGGCAATCCCATCTGTAAACAATAGGAAGACAGGGTTTCGTTTTTCATCATGACCCATGTCTTCCCTATTCAGACGCTGGTCGCCCCCCTTCAAACTAGCTTGGTCTGAAATCAGTCCAGTCTTGTTGTGTACATATCCGCCATCATCTGACAGGGTCACTCCACCAGTCAAGTTCTCTATACTAAATTGACAATCTCTATCAATTCCTTGATAATTCACAATCATAATACAGTCCGTCATATCTAGATTGCCCATAAAAACAAGTTTTTGTTTTTCTTATTTATAGTCCTTTTCTGCAACCGGAGTCGTCAAGGTAGTAAATGATCGTTTAATGAGACCAATCGCCTCTTTAAAGGAACCGGACATGTCTTCCAAGATAATCAGGTCAATCGGTTGCCGTGGCAACTCCCACTTGACTTCCTCAATTTTCTCAACGATCCATTTACATTCTTCACAGGTAATGATCAGTAATGCAATAACGGAGTAGGGAGAAACTAAAACCAATGATAAAGCCAGACCAACGGTCACAAGCATGTCGAAGAGTTTCGAAAGCTTTCGCTTCATAACATTCTCCTAAAAAATTAATTTATTTTCCCCAATCACTTTCCATAGCATGCATATGTGCAAATAGCTATCGTTGTAGTTGCGTATATATTATAGAATTGCTTTAATCTGTTCTTTGAGTTGATCAGCTGTCAACCGACGGCTGAAAATCACTCTGATCCCTTGCTCTTTGTCTACAAAGTAAGTCGAAGGGATATACCTTACCTTGAAAGCGTTACCTGCCACTTCTCCCTCATCAAAATAATGAGGAAAAGTAAGCCCCTGCTCCTTGGTTTCGCGTTTACCATCGGTCAAGTTGATCATGACAAATTGAACCTTGTCCTGATACTCCTCATAGACCTTTTGGATTTCTGGCAGATGCTCACGACAATCTGGACACCAACTGGCCCAATCAACAATCACCATAGGCTTGTCATAAAAGTCCTTAATCGCAACAGCATTGCCATCAAGGTCTTGCATGCTAAAATCTGGCAGTTGCTGATTCAACGGCTCCGTTGTTTTGGAATCTTGGCTTGATGTTGCCGTCTGTGCAGTCCCTTCCTGTTTTGAAGACTGAGATTGCCACTGATTATACAAGAATCCAAAGCCTGAGATACCCATGATAAATACACAAATTGCGGAGATTACCCACCATTTGTGCGACTTCTCCATAAGCAATCTCCATTTCATATCAATAATAATGTCCTTCAATAACTCTACGAGATACCGAAAACACCGTCAAAAACCTTTAACTGAAAGAGTGATCCACTTAAAGGCACAATAACTTCACAAGGAAGTTTAACATTTTTACAACAAGTCCGGTGGACAACTAATCACTTTTTGTTCACTTTTTTGAAAATTTTATGATATTCTTATATAATAGTATTAAATAATTTTATACGTTTGAGGTTTTACTTTTGTTATCTCTGATTGAGCAACGAATTGTTAGGGCCCTGAGTCATCTTTTGGTGACTCATTCGTTTCAATCCCTAACAATTATTGATATTTGTAAGGAGGCCAGCATTAGTCGAACCTCTTTCTATAAACTATTTACCTCTAAAGAGGATATCTTTCCGACTTTGACTGAGATCATCTTTTCCAAACTCTCTATGATCCTAGTTGAAGATTTGACTTTCCAAGACGAAGTTCTTAACAAAGCCTTTGAAGACATCAAGAGCAACTACCAAATATGGCAGTTGCTGATTGATCACGGAGATCTCACATCCCTCTTTAAAACATTCATCTGGGATACCGTAACGTTCTCAGACATTGATCTAACGACACAACTAGCCCGCCATTACAACGTCTCCGAAAAGTTCTCCAGTGACATTTACATCTCTACGATACACTCTGTCCTGCTGACATGGATTAAAAGTGGTTGTCAAGAGTCTCCTGAGGAGATCACTCAAATTTTAAAAGATTCTATTCCCTTTTAGACCCTGTCAGGTGACAAGTCCACTTCTTAGCCATTTCAAAAAACACTTGAAGAATGCTTTGTTCTTCAAGTGTTTTTTAGTGATTCTTAATTTTAAACTTTTTATCGCCATTTTGGTTTAAAAGAATACTCCAAAGAAGCCTAAGTCTCCCGCAAGGTCTTATTCCTTTGACCATATGCTTTTTAGGAAACCTAGTCCTCCACACGAGATGATCCGTTTTCTAAAACCGATTCTCTGCGCAATAGCTCTATTTCAGAGGATACTAACAGCGATACTAGGTCAAAAACAAACTTATCAAAAGAGCTACACCATTCCAGAGCATGTGTCCAGCAATCGCCATCTCAAGTCTCCCAGTCTTATAGCGCAACCAAGCAAAGACTAAGCCCATACCGCCATAAATAATCCAAGCCCCCAGGTGGCCCGGAACATGTAGCCAAGCAAAGAAAAGACTCCCAATCACTAGCCCTAGCCTTGGGTATCGTGGGAACAGTAAGTGCGGCACCGCTGCTCGGCAAAGGATTTCCTCGATGATTGGCGCAGATACTCCAGCCAGCAAAAAGGTCAAAAAGACAGGGATTTGTGCAAACAATCCATCTAGGGTTTCTTGGTTGGCCATCTCTGTCACGCCTTGAAGACTCATGACCACTGTCCCAAGAAAGGAAGCTCCATAAACCAAAGGATAAGACACTAGCAAAAGTTTCAGGTGCTGACCCCTTACCCAACCGAGAGAAAGACTAAGCCACCCCTTGGTGTAGGCGTATACCACTGCTCCCCAGCAAACAGCTAGAATAAGACTCGCAATCAACAGCGTTTGTAGCAAGGTAAAGCCACTCCCTAGCCTTATCTGTAACAGCACAAGTAGTCCTCCTACTTGCGATAATACAAACAAACCAAAACAGATTCCAATACCTTTCAACTTTTCAATAATAGACACTTTTTTCTCCCTTTTCAAGCATTTCCCTTATTATAGCATAAAATTTTCTCTTTATCTGTTTTGCTCGATACATCATAATAGTACTAGAATACCCAATAAGGGCTACTTTCTGGATATATGAAAGGAACACCTCATACGAAGTGTTCCTTTCATAATCTCCATGTTCTACTTACATTTTATGATCTAAAAAGTGTAGAGAAAAATGTAGAGATTTGATTGATTTGTACTGCAATGTACTGAAATTCAAAAAATCAGAAATTGTATCAAATCAAGGTTTTCACCGTCTACTGACGTGTAGTGAATCCCTATTTCACCTCAGTAAGGGTTAAATCAGTGACCTATAAACCTTGTTATATCAAGGTTTATAGAGTTTTGAAGTAAAAAGGTAGTGATAAAGGTAGTGATGAAGTCAATCTGCCAGTTCTTCCATCTTGTTTAGGAAGATACCTACTGCTTCAAACTTCTTTTTAGGTGCTAATTCAGCGTAGGTGTCCATGGTGGTTGTGATAGATTTGTGTCCCATTCTATGTTGTAACTCTTTCCAGTTCATACCAGCATTTAACATCATAGAAGCGTGTGTATGTCGGAAGAGATGGAATCCATAGTCTGGTAATCCAAGGGCTGATAATCGTTTTTTAAGAGTTGCTCGCTCGTTTCTATCACACATATAGTTGCCATAGATGGTTGGGAAAATGAGTTTAGATTTTGGTAGACCATGTTTTTCAAAATAGGTAGTCATTTCCTTATGAAATTCTCTAAGTTCCTCTATTATCGAAGCAGGAACAGCAACTCTACGATTTCCAGAATCAGTTTTAGGAGATTTTTTACAAACCATTTCCCCTTTTATACCGAGTTTCTTATTTGCACTCTTCCACATCAGGGTCTTATATACAAGAATTTCATTAGATTGAAAATCTAGGTCAGATATTTCTAATGCTAGCAACTCATTGATTCGTAACGCAGACGCTAACAGCGTGTTACAAATAACTTTAAAGCGTCTATTTGCTCTTGTATTGGGCAAGGTTTCAAGGTAAGATAGCCAGTGCTTCAGGTCATCATCATGAAGTACCATGATACGTTCTTTGCTCGCCTTAGGCTTTGGAGGGATTTTGATTGATTTAGCTGGGTTGGTAGTTAGCCCACAGTTTGTAATGCCAAAATCAAAAATATCGCTGACTTTGTGAGCCATGGCCCCAAAATCTTTTGCACTGCCTTTAGGAGCACGTTTTATACCAGAATCAACAGCCTTCTTTGCTTTTCTCGCTAGTTTGTTTACCCAAAGTTGAATATCAGCAGGTTCAATCTGTTCAGGCTTATACTCTCCAAATTGAGGAATGATATAGGTATCAAGATAACCTCTAACTCGGTTAATGGTATTTTGTGAGGATACCCATGTTTTGAAGTTGCGAAACCATACCTCAGCTAGACTTTCAAAATTATCAATTTGGATAGTTTCTTTTATAGTAGAGCCAGCTTTTTCAAACTCAATTTTAGCTTCAACAATTTTTCTATCCAAAGATTTCAATGTTTTAGCAGTAATGGTTTTTGTGATTCGCTTTCCAGTTTTTACATCAGTTCCAATGTAAACACCTTTGATTGAATAGCTGACATCACCATTTTGTTTGGTGATTTTTGTTATCTTTTTATTATTGTGTTGAATGATTTCTTTACTCATAGAGCCTCTTTCTTCGGACAATCAAAAGGCTATAATAGAACCCTCACATTCTTTGTTTGATAACTCTATTCTAGCACAGTTAGCAGTTAAATAGTTAAAAAATCAATGACGTCTTCCATTTTATAATAGACAGTACGTGTTCCTTCAATTGGAGGTTCAAGGCGTTTCAAACCTTTATTTTCCCATGTTTTCAAGGTGTTAGGAGAAATCTGTAAAATTTTTAGAAGTTCTTTTTGCGTTACAATTCCATAAGAGCCAGTATTTTGTAGTTCTTTCTGAATAATTGTAATAAGTGTATTTAGCAACTCTTCAATTTGGTTTAATTTAATTATATCCATCAGATGATTCTCCTTGTTCTTCAATAACTTTTTCTATCCGTTTGGGATTGTGCCTACGTGAATCCAGATAACGGGCGAAAAAGTAAGTACGCTCAATGATTAATCCTAGTAAAGCGGTGTTGTTATCTCGTGCATACCAGACTAACTCTTCAAATTCCGTAAAGTCATTTTGCTCAATCGTATCAATGACTTCTGTCATGAAGTCATCAGAGTTTTGTTGTACTAAGAATTGGTCAAGATTGAATCCACAACCACTTTCAATGTCATTAGTATCATAAGGAGTTTTATCAGGGTTTTCTGCATGGGTAAAGTAGTCATACATTCCTTTTGGGGAAAGTACAGGCTCAACATGGGCAGGACCGTTTAATTTATCCTTGATAAGTTCCGAGACTTGAGAATAACTTTTAAGAGAATCGAAATAGAATGCCCCATGTTTGTGAGGTTTTTTAAACTCTCCTGTTTCCTTATTTATATCTTTATCATGCCATGGTGAAAGTACAAAAGGGACATGAATTTCTTCCAGTACATCTAAATAGTTATTTGGTGCACTTTCTTTATAGAATAGGAAAGCCCACTTATTGGAACGTTGTTCTTTTGCCATAGGCAAGCACCTCTTTGGATGTATATTTTAGTTAATTTTGTGATTATTGATTATTGATTTTATGGGGGGTCGTAGTAACCCCCATAAAATCCTAGAGTGTAGAACGGTGCTGTCTGGCTTTCACTTCGTGAGCCACAGCACCGTTCCTTTTAGCTATTTTCGTTTAGTACCGACAAAATACAACCATTTGCCGTTTCGCTCAGGTCTTGAAAAGTAATAGTCGGGGTTACGGTTGGCGATTTCTTCACTAATAAGCATTTCCATATCTTTTAGAATTCTTGTGGCTTGTTGAGTTTTAGGAATCCGAATCAAGAGCGTAACTTTATTCTCTCGAATGTCTACAATTGCTTTTCGAACTGCTCGGTTAAAATATTTATTAATGGGGTTGTAGCGTGTTACTTTTGCTTGCTCTATAGTTGTTACAGTTTCAGAGTGTTCACTTTGTTTTAAAAAGATACGCATAGTAAATGTCTGATAAACGGATTTCCATAGGTTTGATAGACTATCTTCTTTTAATCGTAAGAACACTTCATAATAAACCAGTGCTAGAAAAAGGAAGAGTGAGATAATAGCAATAAGCAAGTTAGTAGTATAGAGCGTACTTACAAATTGATAAAGGAAGGCTAGATAGGCGATTCTTTGTAAGGAATTCATACCGATATTGAGCAAGAATGAACAAATGATACTGAGAAATCCAGTAAAAAATAGGACAATACACGGATTAAAGATTTTTTGATAATACGATTTTTTCATTGGTTACAGAATACCTTTCTTTGTGTAATATGTAGGACAAAGTAGGGGTAAAACCTGATACGGGTGTTCATTGTCAACAATTTGGATAAGCCCTGTCCCCTTTCCAATTGGAATAACAATACCCTCTGGGTTAAGGTCTGGGAACAAAAACTGCGTAGTTTTCTGATTGATGTTTCCAATCTGAATGAGTACGTTAAGTTGCTCCCGTACGGATACAGGTATAGTATTGTGGTCAAAGCGTTGGCTCACAAGGAGTAAATGAACCTTTGTTGCCCGTCCTAGTAATGCAATTTGAGAGAGTAAGGAGAAGAAGGAATCCTTGATGTTTTTATTGACACCTTCTGATAAGGCAAGTACTTCATCGATAACAATAGTTAGATGTTTAAACTCATGACGTGGATTTTCAAAGAGAATCCCTTGACGTTTATGAATAATAGCCAAGCATTGACTTAAACTTTCGTTAATTTCTGACACAAAATCAGACTTCGAACGGTTTTCTTGAGGGTGAATAACAGCAATTTGATGTTGCCTTGCCCAACGTGAAGGAGTATCGAATTTGGGATCAGCGATAATCAGGTCAGAGATGTTTTGTAATACACTTAATAAATATGTAAGAGCATAGGACTTCCCAGAACCGGAATTACCAGCAATAGCAAGCGAAGTTACTTTATCATAGTTAATAACGAGATTTTTCATGATGGGAATACTATTACCTTTTAGAGATGTGGAAAATTGTTCAAGGTCGGAAATAACCAAACGTTCAGAAATGCCTTTTTTCCACGGAAAGAATAGCCCTCGTTGAACATGAATATCATCTGTTTTTAATGCGATAAAGTAAGCGGAATTTTGCTTTAACAGTGTGTACTGTGGGTAGAGTGACGCATTGGCGATTAGGAAAATCTTTTGATACAAGTCGTCATCAATAATAAAGCCAGATGGAAGACGTGGAATGAAGATAAAACCATCTTCTTGAACAGAAATATTAAAAGAATTGGTATATGATGTTTCACCCTGTAAAACAGAGCCTAAAGCCATATTTAGGCTCTGTAAAAGGTATTGTTCCAATTCTCTTTTTGCAAGAGATTTAACCATTATTTCACCTCTTTCAATCCATCGGCTTTAAAGTAAACATTGTAGTTGATTTCACAGGCTTGTAAGTTATCAAAATTAACAAGAGAAAGATATTCAGGAAGGTCAGTTTTTTCAAGGAATTTCACCTGAAATGGTGGAAGACCTTTTTGACCAAACCATGTTTTATAAGCGATGATTTCACCTGTTGGTTTACCGTCCTCAAAGCGTTGTTGTGGTTCAAGTTCATCGCTAAGTAAATAGATGGGGGCTTGTAAATCAATATATTGTTCTGCTGTTTGATTTGAGTAACCGCCTTTGCGATATTGTGTTTTCATTTTCATAGTTAAATACCTCTTGTATTTTAATTTGTGTTTTAATAGTACAGTTGACATGCTCGGTTTGAGGTCGTGAGCTGGACTTATAAAAAATAACTACCCCCAATAAACTGACATATTTGGAGGTAGTTGAACCATTTTTTATCAAGAGTTTCTAATTATTTTTATTTATTTCTTCTAGCAACCTTCTTGTTACATAGTCCATAATGCGAGGAATTTTACGCTGTATCTTTCGATAGTCTAAATTTAAGATTCTTCCCATTTCACGGTAAGAGCGTTGCTTATACTTTTTAAATTCATACCCTTTATGTTCGCATTCCTGTTCTTTGTAATTGAAGTAGAGTAAAATGATTTCTTTATCTAATTCATCTAACTCATCAAGGATAACTTCTAAGTGAGGTAATTGACTTGAAATAAATTCATCATAGTCTGTTTGAATGATACTTTCAAGAGGAGTTGGGGTGTCGTCTATAAGTAAATCAAGTAGTGTTGTTTCATCCCCTGTTCTTTTGTTTTTAAGTTGGAAGTCAAGACTTACAGTTTTACGACGACTTCGCCTGTCAGCATTACTTTCTATTCGGTCACTACCGGTTAAAAATTCTAACCAGAAACTTTGCTGTTCTTCTGGGAGAGATTGAGTAATTTTGTTATTTTGCTTTTTCTTGGAAAAGTATTCAGAAATATAGCTTGTCATATTTTATCCTTTCAGTCCAAAAACGGAAAGAAACTAATCTGAGCTATACTGAATTACCGAAAGATGCAGAAAAGCGCACCAAATCAACGGATAAACAGATATATACAGAACTCGACTGTTATTGTCTGAGTTTTCATATTTGTTTCAATCCGACCGTTCGGTGCGCACCAGTTAGGACCAATTAATAATTTTTATTTACAAGTTTCCTTGTATGTTTACAGTATAATTTATTTAATTATGTAAAAGTAGTGCATTCTGATATAATTAAATTACGTAAATACATAAAAAGGGGATAAAAAAATGAATGAAGAATTACAGGAATTTTTTTGTTTGAAGGCTTCAGAAAGAATAGAGAAAATGATTAATAGTAGGGGATTTAGTTTTTTTAAAATTTATCCTGAAAACTCAAATATCATTTCATGGATTGTATCGGGTAGAAGAACTAAAAGAAATCCATACTTGTTGACTGATACAGCAGTTCAAAGAATAAATGAAACTCTAAATGGTCAGCGATTATCTGATGTGGAAAGTAAATACCAATGTAGAGTGATTTCATGGGGAGATGATGAAGAGATAGGAGATTACATTCCTGAAATGATGAGATTGATTGTTAAGAATCTGACAGATGAACAGCAATCAATTTTCGATGAAACTCTAATGGATGATATTTATTTTGCTGAGACAATAGCTTATACAGAAATTCTAAATGAGCATAATTCCCACTTTTTAGATGTAGATATGGAGCAACTATATACAGAAGATGTCCCTATTTCTCGACATTTAGCTGAGAAGGAATTGCTAGAAACGATTGAGGAAGATTTTCAAAATGAATTTATAAAATTTCTTGATTCATCAAAATACGTAAGGACAAAAGTAAATGGAAAAGATGAGTATGTAAACAAGGGAATTACATTTAAAAATCAATTTGGTTGTGATGATATTGTCAATCTATTTTTGAAGGTTGTGAGGGAACACAAGTTACCAATTGAAGAATCAATCGGACATAGAGTATATTCTATTGTGAAAAAAGATGTATCCCAATTAGATTCTTTAATAGAACGTGAATTGGTATATGATACGGTTTATTCTCCTTATAGGGAGGACAAAATTTTTAAGACAGAGTTAGAATTTCAACATGGCATTATTAAAGCTGGGCAAGATTACATAAAGTCTTTATATGATACACATAAACATAGAAATGAAACCTGGAATAAACTGAGAGAGGAAGGTGAAATATGATATAATTACGTAGTGTAGAAAATATTTTAAAAATTAAAACGGAAAGAACCAATGGCAACAAAACAGAGTAAAGAAGTAAAAATTCAACGTGAAGTAGAGAAGTGGTTGACTTCCTACGGTATGGAGTTTGTAACACAAAATGAAAGTGTTAATCCAGAAATTGACAAAGCCTTGTCAAAAGCTCCCTCTAAAACAGGTGGTGAGGGTGCAAACTTAGTTGATGTCAAACTGTTATTGAAAGATAGCAAGTTAGACTACTACCCTATCATGATTGAATTGAAGTGGGGTAGCAACAAACTTGAAAAGCTGGATAAAGAAGACCATGTCGCCAATACGAAAACAAGCGGTAAAGAAAAGGGTGATCCCAACTATACCAATATCAACGGCTATGCGGTAAATGGTGCGGTTCACTACGCTAACGCTATTCTGCAATATTCTAGTTATACAAATGTAATTGCGATTGGAATTACAGGAGATGAGGACGAGGCAGGCAACCTTGAAACTCGTTTTGGTGTCTACTATGTTTCCAAGTCTAACTATGGTATCGGTCAAAAGGTTGGTGAATATTCAGATTTATCTTTCTTAAAACCTGAAAATTTTGATGAGTTTACGGAAAAGGTAAAAGAATTACAACTGTCAGAAGCTGAACTACGTTTGATTCACCAAAAGCGTGAAGACAGGATTGAAGACGCTCTAACAAAAATAAACGAAAGCCTTTTTAATAAGCAGAAAAATATCAGTGCCTTAGCACGTATACATCTAGTGGCTGCCAGTATCATGGCAAACTTGGGGGTGGCAGGTAAGGTGAAGCCCCTAGAACCAGCAGATTTAAAATCTTCTAATGAAGAAGGTGATACAGATGGAGATATTTTAATCCGTAAAATCAAGGCATTTCTGAAAGAGAAGAATCTACCGCAAGCCAAACAGAAACAAATCTTACGTCATTTAGAGCCTACGATTCTTGAATCCAGTTTTTCAGACCCAAGAAATGGAGTATCTCTCCTCAAAGAAATCTTTACAGAAGTGATTGACGACCTAGGATATTTCTACAAAATCGGAGTGGATACGGACTTTACAGGTAAGCTCTTTAATATCATGTTTAGATGGTTGAGCTTTGCAGGTGATGACCAAAATGACGTGGTGTTAACTCCTCGGTATGTAGCACTTCTGATGGCGAAACTAGCACGAGTAAACAAGGATTCTTATATCTGGGACTTTGCGACAGGTTCGGGTGGTCTGTTGGTGGCTGCTATGAATCTGATGTTAGATGACGCTAAAAAGGAAATTACAAGCCCTGATGAACTTAGAGAAAAGGAAGAGAAAATCAAGGCTGAACAAATTCTTGGGATTGAAATTCTTCCAGAAATCTACATGTTGGCTGTTCTAAACATGATTCTGATGGGAGATGGTTCAAGTAATATCCTACAAGATGATAGTTTGAAGAAATTTAATGGGAAATATGGCTATGGTAAAGATAATGAGCATTTCCCAGCAGATGTTTTCCTTTTAAATCCGCCTTACTCTGAAACAGGGAATGGCATGAACTTTGTCAAGCGTGCCTTGTCTATGATGAAAGGTGGTTACGCCTCTGTCATTATCCAAGATTCAGCAGGTTCAGGACGTGCAAAGGAAATTAATCAGAAGATTTTGGAGCAAAATACACTTTTATCATCTATCAAAATGCCAATGGATATTTTTATAGGAAAATCTAATGTACAGACTTCTATTTACGTCTTTAAGGTAGGAGAAAAGCATGAAGCCAAACAGCGAGTGAAGTTTATTGATTTGCGTAACGATGGCTACAAACGTTCTAACCGTAAGAAGTCAAAAGCCAGTACTAATTTACAAGATGTTGATAATGCGGTAGGACGTTATGAAGAGGTGGTTAATCTCGTTAAATTCGGTAAAGGTGAGTTGAATATTTTTACAGAAAAAGAGTACATTGAAGATGTTATTGCTCTCTCTGGTGAAAAACATGGTGAAGACTGGAATTTTGACCAACATATAAAACCGAATCTTAAACCTACTCTTGAAGATTTACAGAAATCAGTATCAGATTATTTAGCGTGGGAAGTTAGCCAATTATTGAAAAATAAAGATATTGATAACTCAAAAAAATTGTAAGCCCTCGTCTTGAAGAAATTGAACAAGAATTTGAAAGCCAAGGAGGCGAGTGGCTTGAATACAGAATTGGCGATGTTTTTGAAAAGTTATCATCAAGATATTTGGGAGTAGGTGACAGGGCTAAAGCTGTTTCAAAGGTAGAAACAGAAGAATACTCAGTACCCGTGGTTTATGCTAAATCAGGTGATAACGGGATTATGTATTGGGCAAAAGAAGGCGATTTTGAAACTCACAGTAATGTTATTTCTATTATTTATAACGGTGCAATTGCAGCAGGCTTAGTTTATGCACAACGTAAGGAAACAGGAATTCTTGCAGAAAGCTATTTAATCAAAGTCAAAAATATAGAAGTAAGTTTTGAAACAAATTTGTTCTTGCGAGCAGTGCTTGAATCGGTTCTTTATCCAAAATATTCAAGAGATTATTTAGCAACATGGGCTAATAAGGTTGAAAATGATAAAATTGCCTTACCAACAATAAATAGCGAGATAGCATTTTCATATATGGAAAATTGCATAAAAGCGCTCGAGGCGGAACGCATCGAGACGCTCGAGGCGTATCTATTAGTAAGTGGTTTTAAAGATTATCAACTAACCCAAGAGGAAGAAGATGCTTTAGAGGTATTTGGTACTCAACAATGGCAAGAGTTTCGCATGGGTGATTTATTTGATAGAGTTAAAACCAAGAAATTACCTTATAAAGCAAAAGAATTACCAAAAGAACCACAAGGAGAATTCAGCTTACCTGCCTTGACCTCTAGTTTTATGAATCAAGGGTTAAACTACTATGTTCCTAAAGAAGGAGCGACGGTTCTACAAAATGTTATCTCTATCCCGTCTAACAGTGATGTGTACAGAGCTTACTTCCAATCACAAGAATTTACCGTCCTATCTGACGCTTATGCAATTGATTGGATTAGTTCGGATAAGCAACTAAGACCAAATGACTACCTCTTTATTGTTCCTAGTATCAATAAGGTTACAGACCTACCGATTTACTCATATAAAAACAAATTAGGTGGTTGGAATGTAGTCAAGGATAAACTGATAAAATTACCAGTCAATGAAAAGGGAGAAATCCATTTTGATTACATGGCAACCTTGGTACAAGCTATTAAAAAATTAGCTATTAGAGATGTTGTTTTGTATGCTGATAAACAGATAGAAGCAACAAAAGAAGTTGTTCAGAAAGGAAGTAAATAATGGCTAGTGATTGGAAAAATAGCCCTACTTGTTTTGAACAATTTAATGGAGAACATGATTATATGCTTTTCATTGATGAAACAGGGGTGCCAACATTAAAAAACTACAATCAGAATAATCGTTGGTTTTCAATGACAGGCATCTTAATTGCTGGAAAAGATGGTGAAAAGCTCATTTCTGATATAATGGCTATTAAACACAAGTATTGGAAAAATGCTATGTTTAATGAGCAAAGGGTAGTGTTTCATTCAAGGGATTATCGTAAAAAAGTAGGTGCATTTAATCCCAAAATCATTGACTATCCAAAGATGAATCTGGAATTGTTACAGTTTGTTGAAAAAGCTGGCTTTACGATTTTTTCGTCAGGAATAGACAAGGATTTTTTGACTAGGAGATATAATACCCCTTATCCAGTGTATTGGTTTTCCCTTTTGTTCCTAATTGAGCGTTATGCCATATTTTTAGAAAATCACAATAAAACAGGTGTAATAATACTTGAAGCAAGGGGCAAGAAAGAAGATAATGAATTGCTTCAAGCCATCGTCCCAAATATAGAATATGGCACCAATTATGTTAGTGATAGCATATGTTCGAGGATTAGAGGTGTATACTTCAATAACAAAAGAACAGAAAATAAAAAACAGTCTTATCCATATTTAGAAATGGCAGATATGATTGGTTATGAATTACATAATAAGATTAGCAAAGGTGTTGAATCAGATTTTTACAGAAGGATTGAATCAAAAATTTATAATTATCCAAATATAACAGGATATGGTCTGAAGATATTCGATAGGTGAGAACTATATGACAGAACAAACAGAAAAACAACGTTTGCTTAATACCTGGGCGACTAAAAAAGAGAGAATGGCATTAGATTTCTTTCGACTGAGAAATGGAATGTCTTGGTGGGAAAAAGAAAAAGGTGCGGTATTTTGGTGTGATTTAGGAGAAAATATCGGTCAAGAAACAAATAAAAAAAGACCAGTTGTTGTATTATCTTCTTCCAAAAGAAATAAGAGGTTATCACACGTCACTGTCGCACCAATTACATCTACGATTAAATACAAAAAATTCGGAGATGTAACGTCAGGGCTAAAATACCCTTTCCATTTTTTGATGAAGAACAATGTATATCAATTTCTTGATAATGATTCTGTAATTAAACTGGAGCAACTTCGAACAGTTTCAAAAAATAGATTAGATGGTTACCCCATAGGTCAACTCTCAGATGAAGATTTAAAAATTATTAATAAAAAAATCAGTAATTTTCTTGACTTATAGAAAGTAAAAAGGTAATATAATTATAGAGAGGGGCTAGACCCCGTATTAAGTTCGGTTCGAGGTTATCTCAAACGTTGGAACATTTTGTTGGGGGCTGGGTCCCCCTTTTATTTTGTCCAAAATAAAAACGCAGGCTTGTCGAGCTTGCGTTTTAGATTCCATAAATTTTAGAAAAGACTACGCTATTTCAAAAATTTTTAGGAATGAAAATAGAAAAAGGAGAAACCTCGTGATGAAGTCTCTCTTGCTTTTAATCGTCCGAATCCATATTCTTATTTCAAATAAAGGTAGTGAAAAAGGTAGTGATTCGGCTGATTTGTATTGCAATGTAATGAAATTTAGAATTTCAAGAATCGCTTTAAATCAAGGTTTCTACCGTCTATTGACGTGTAGTGAATCCCTATTTCACCTCAGTAAAAATCACGTGCTTACGCAATTTTGGTGAGTATTTTTTCAATTGAAGACGGTCTGGGGTGTTACGCTTGTTTTTTGAAGTCAAGTACAAACGCTCACCAGATTCTTTGTGTTCAAGTGTGATATTAACGCGCATCTGTCTCTCCCTTCTTATTCGCCAGCTTTAGCTACTTTACGTCCTTTGTAGTATCCTTTCAAAGATACACGGTGTGAACGTGAGTAATCACCAGTTACTTCGTCAAATTTTACAGTTGGTGCTGTCAATTTGTAGTGAGTGCGACGTTTGTTTTTCTTCGCTTTTGATGTGCGACGTGCAGGTACTGCCATTAGTCTGTTTCCTCCAAATAATAGTCTTTGATTTTCATCAACTTCACTATGATATCATATCTTTTTTGTAAAGTAAAGTTACTTGACAATCTTTTTTTATTTTTTTATCCAATCGCTCTATTTTCAGCTTCTCTTCGTTGGACATCTTGTTTAATCAATTTATAACAAGAAGCTAGGAAGGGCACCGCCACTAACATTCCAAAAATACCACCAAGGGCACCACCAACTGTGATAGCCAAGATGACCCACATTCCCGGAAGACCAACAGAATTTCCAACAACTCTAGGGTAAATGAGATTTCCCTCAAATTGCTGAAGAATAACGATAAAGACAAGGAACCACATAGCTTGACTAAAGGACTGCGTCATAATGAGAATGACACCTACTGTCACTCCGATATAGGCACCCACGACTGGAATCATGGCCGAAAAACCAACTAAAATACTAACTGTTGACGCATAAGGGAAATTAAAAATCAGCATCCCAACAAAGGTTAAGGTCCCCAGAATGATAGCCTCTGTCGTCTGGCCGATAAAAAAGCTCCGGAAAGACTGGTGGAAGATCTGACGTACATTTTCAAATGGTGCAACCAATTTAGGGAGATAAGTTGTCAGGAGACGGCGGAATTGGAGGCCCAAGTCTTCCTTGCTAGCAAGCACGTAGAGTGAAAAAATCACAGCCATAAAAATATTGAGCAAGGCCGAAAAAATCTCCGTCACGGAATTAAGAAGGCCCAACAGAAACGTCCCCAAGCTATTTAAAATCTGAGTCGCATAGTCATTAATCTGCCTAGTAAGCTCCTCTGAAGCATCACTCCCAAAGTACTGATTAAGGGTATTATTCAGCAAGCTATTTTCCTGAATACTTTTCACCAAGTTTTGAATAGCTTTAGGCGCCAAGGCAATCAGCCCTTGAATACTCTCAACAAGCTCCGGAATAACAATTCCTAGTAAAATCAATAGGAGGATCAAAAAAGTAGCATTTGCCAAAACCAAGCAGACAGGGCGTGCTAATTGTTTGGCCAGTTTGCCTCTAAACAACTTTTTATAAACTTTCTCATAGCCAGACATCAAAATATTAACCACATAGGCCAACATGGCACCGCCAATAAAAGGAAGCGACGCTTTCCAAGTTGTTTTTAAAACCTGCTCGGCAAAAGACCAGTAGCGAAAGACCGCCAGACTAATCGCTAAGACCACGACCAAGGTCAGGAGCCATCGTTTATCTAGTTTTAACAAAAGTAGTTCTCCTTTTTAATAGATAGAGGTAGGTCAAATAGCCCCACCTGAAAGCATTGTCTATAATAGTTGCGAAAAGAATCGACCACAGACCTGCCTGAACGAAATAAAGCAACACCATGCTGAGCCCTATTCGAAGCAACCACATTCCCAAGGCTGTCGCATAAAAAGGCTGTTGCGCTTGTCCCAATCCTTGCCAAAATGCCGTCATTATTAACGTACCAGTTGTAAAGGGGGTTCCAATTAGCGAGGCTAAAATCACCTCCGTCCCAGAACGAGTCACCTCTAAATTCTTGGTATAAAGCGACATTAGCCAAGGACTAGCGACAAGAACGAGCAAAGCTAAGACAAACATTAAGCCACAACTCATGCAGTAGGCTTCCTTAAGGAGACGTTGCAATGCTTTGGGGTCATCCTGTAAGCTAGCCGTCAAGATAACGGTAGCCACTGCCACACTGAGACCAGGAAGGTAGTTAAACTGCGTCAGGGTCTCACCGATAGCGTAGCCAGCCAAGACAGGAGCCCCCAAATTAGCAATCAAGCCGATGACGACTAAGTCTCCTAGCCGCATCATCAAACGTTCTCCAGTTGCCGGAAAGACTTGCAGGAAGATCAGCTTGTCAAATTTAGGAAGGAAATTAGGCTTTATAGGGATTTGAAACCAAAGCCAAACAACCCCTAAAAGACGCGCTAAAACCGTTCCTAAAGCAACACCTACCACTCCCCATTTCAGGACATAAACCCCAATGATAGATAGGAAGATATTAAGGAGATTGACCATAAAGCTAGCTATCATCGGAACCCTCGTTTTACCCAAGATTCTTAACATAGCGCTAAAAGTTGTCATCAATCCTAGCAAAACAATGCTTCCACCGACATAGGCTAGGTAAGAGTAGCCATTCTGAAGAACTTGCAATCTTGCTCCAAGGAGTCGTAAAAGCTCATAGCCCCCAATCAAGCCAATCAAGCCAAAGACACCACCAAGCAAGAAGGTTAGTGTGATAGAAACTTGCATGGCTTCTCTGAGACGCATGTCATCCTTACAGTTTTGCTTAGCAAGAGTAGCAGACACCACCGCTCCAAGGGCTATGAAGACTGCCTGAAAGACAGCTAACACATTGTTTGCTATAGCTACTCCTGAGACGACAGCGACTCCCAACTGGGCTATGAGATAGGTATCCACAAGCCCCATGAGACTTTGGAGGAGATTCTCTACCAGAACTGGTAGAGCTACCGAGAGAATTTTACGGTGATATAGCATCGTCTGGAAAGGGCTGAATCCTCTAAAAATCATTCCTTATCTCTAATTGGTCATCAAGCCAAGGTAACGCTCTACTGCTCCTTGCATATCAGCTACCTCAACCACCGTCTCATGTCTGACAGGTGCAACCTCTAGACCTCGAACTGCTCGTGGGAGCTCTACGCCTGAAAGTTGTTGCAATTCTCCTAAAGCTTCAAAATCAGACAAGCCAGTCTGGCCTGTTATAGCCTCAACTGCTACCACAGGGAATTTATAGGGGCTTGCGGTTGACGCTACGACAGTTGGCGTTTTATCGCCACTCTCTCTGACATAGGCCTGGTAAACAGCTGATGCAACTGCTGTGTGCGGATCCTGGATATAGCCGGTTGCATCAAAGAGACGCTTGATTTCTTTCGCAGTCTCAGCCTCTGTCGCGTAGCCCGCTTCAAAAAGAGACAAGATGTCTTCGTCAACCTCACCTAAACTATAGTGCCCCTCTTGGCTTAGTCCTTGCATCAAGTCGGCCGTCTGTTCTGCCGAATGGCCAACCAAATGGAAAATCAAGCGCTCCAAGTTGGAGGAAACCAAGATATCCATAGATGGCGATGTCGTCACTTTGAACTCCCGTTGCTTATCGTAAGTTTTGGTCTTGAAAAAGTCCGTCAGCACCTTGTTTTCGTTTGAAGCACAGATTAGCTTCTTAGCAGGAAGACCAATTTGCTGAGCATAGTAAGCCGCCAAGATATTACCGAAGTTCCCTGTCGGAACGACAATATTAATTAACTCTCCTGCCGCAATTTCACCTGACTTGACCAACTGAGCATAGGCATAGACATAGTAGACAATCTGAGGCACCAAACGGCCAATATTCATGGAATTAGCAGATGAGAACTGATAACCAGCTTCAGACAAACGTTCTCTCAGGTCAGCATCGTTGAACATTTTCTTAACCTGTGTCTGAGCGTCATCAAAGTTCCCTTCAATCGCAACAACATGGGTGTTTTCCCCAGTTTGAGTGGTCATTTGAAGTTCTTGGACCTTGCTGACACCACCTCGTGGATAAAAAACGATGATCTCGGTTTCTGGAACATCTTCAAAACCTGCCATTGCAGCCTTCCCAGTATCTCCTGAAGTGGCTGTCAAGATTACAATTTTTTGCTCCAAAGCATGTTTTTTAGCAGCCGTTGTCATCAAGTGAGGCAGAATAGACAAGGCCATGTCCTTAAAAGCAATGGTCGAACCATGAAAAAGCTCTAAATGGTACTGATGATCCGATAATTTAACCAAAGGCGCAATGGCTGGCACGTCAAATTTGTGATCATAAGCTGCCGCGATGCAGTGATCCAACTCCTCACTCGTAAAATCATCCAAGAAAGCTGATAGAATCAACTTGGCAACTTCTTGATATGATGCTGATGTCAGACGGTCAAAATCAAGGTTAACCCGAGGGATATTAAGTGGGGTGAAGAGACCACCATCAGTTGCCAACCCCTGTAAAATGGCTTGACTAGCCGTAGCTGTCAATTTTGCATCTCGTGTTGATTGGTAAAGTACAGTCATAAATTATCCTCTAAAAATCTTTTTTATTATTTTACCACAATTTTTTAAGGAACGGTACGCTTTCAACCGGACAGTTGCAGTTTTATAGTGATTGAACCTTCAAAACAGAAAATCTAGCTGCTTCAAGAAAGTCAGACTGCTATCAGTGGTGAAGGACGTTGATACTTCCCATTTTTTCAGCGCCATCACCATAAAGCCACTCCGTTTATGTTTATGTAACGAAAGTAACTTTAAGCCGAAAATCCGCCTAACCTAAAAAGAAAAAAGCGAGTCCCAATCGATCGTCCGAAAACGCGATTTTGCTCGCTCTCTCATTTAAAAGCTAAAACAGATGCTAAAATGAGCGAATCACTCAGCAGAGGACTTACCTCTCATGACGGTCTCTCTTCAAGACAAGACATCCCAAGACATTAGACTTGTCTTAACGCGAACTAACCGTCCTATACGGTTAGCATTGCCCCTTGGCTTTTGCCAAGCCCCCTACATTGCCACTCGAAAAACACGGCTAACACCATCACAGGCAACTCAGTTAGTCACCTTATCTCGACAAAACGATGACCCATCTTCGCCACTAAGATGTTATGCCTGAATGTTTTGGCTAAAGTTCTAAATTAAACAATGAGATCAGACAAGAGGGCTTCAAACTTTTGCAAGTCAATTTCTTTTTTGAGATTGATCTTCATCCGGCCAACCTGTGTCCATAATGCCACATCTGCGCCGAAGTCTAAAATTGTGCCATTCTTCTCCGTTGACCACATTTGGATAGCCCTGTAAGGCAAGACATAGGTCTCCACCTTCTTTGGAGCTAGAGGCGGTGCATCTCTGACAATCAAACGCTTATCCGTAAAAATAGCAATATCCTTGGTTGTCTTATAAACCGCAACAATATCTTCATCTGGTCTCAATAGTTTGATTGCATTTTCTGGCGCATAAGTCTCCTTGGTAAAGGTCCAGGCTACTGCTAAATCAATCATGGCATACTCCCTAATATCTTTTGTCGTCTCTATTATATCAAATCTTTTAAGGTTTGCCTATGCCCAATGCGGTCTCTAGTGACTGACCTCATCGGATTGTCGGGCTATAGAAGGCAACCTCACCGATTTCAGGCACCAAAAAATCCCAAGCACCCCTCTATAAACCTATTAAACAATAGTCCTGCTGGTCGGAGACTGCTTGTCCCCGATGGAAAAGACATATTTATGCCCTTGGGTCAAGCTATGGTAAAACCCTTTTCCTTCATAAAGTTGGAAAACCTGAACATCCTGTTGCTCCTGCGCTGTAGGATAAACATATGACACGTAAGGATTGTCTTTCAACAAGGCATGAAGCAAATCTGGGCCGACAGGCCTTACTCGTCCCTCGATCCGAATGACTTGAATGAGGTAGTCCTCTTGTGCCATTGCTGTCACTGCTACTTGGCCAGTATCCATCATCTGCTCATGGAATTGGGTATTGGGCCCCGTCATAAAAAAGACGCCCTGCTCATTGGCTACACCCAAATGAATATGCCTTGCATGTGGTAGGCCATCTTTATCAACCGTTGCAAAGACGGCTACCTTCATTTCCTCCAAAATCCTCATGATTTCTTTGACTTCCATGATTCTCCTCCTTTTGGAATCGTTTTCTTTATTATAACAAAACTCGAGGCTTTTGAGAAGTCGTTCACAACAGCTCCTCTTTTATTTATGAGTAACATTCTTTCAAAATCAGGCTATGTTTTGCCAAAACGATAAAACAGACTCCAACAATTGAACCACCTGAGCTAACACCGAGTGATCAGAACACCTGACGACTCTTTAACCCAAACACAAATAGTTGCTATTTTACAGCACTCAATGGTTCTACTCACACCTAAAAAAGATTGCCGAAATCATCCTAAGGACTCTTTTGGCAATCTTTATGACTTCTTTATTTTACCTTAGCAGTGCTGGTGATAACTTCAACAGCCTTCTTAACGGCGATATCATGTTTAAGCATATCTGCTGAGAGCAGGCTACGCACTTGCTCAACTGGGATATTGTAGTCAGTTGAAAGGTTTTGAATTTCGTTTTCGATATCCTCATCCGTAGCTTCAAACCCTTCTGCCTTGGCAATAGCTTCGATAACAAGGTTGGTTTTCACGCGCTTGTCTGCATCTGCTTCATGTTGCTTATGAAGGTCATCGCGAGTAGTGCCAGTGATTTGGAAGTACATTTCTGGTGAGATGCCTTGACGTTGCATATTACCAAGGAATTCGTCCATGGCACGGTGTACTTCTTCGTGAACCATCTCTTCTGGTAGGTCAACGATTTCAGCGTTCTCTACAGCAAGCTCAATCGCTGCTGCTTCTACTGCATCCGTGTAAGCCTCTTCCTTGCTAGCTTCCAATTCCTTGCGGTACTTCGCCTTCAATTCATCCAAGGTCTCTACTTCTTCATCCAAGTCTTTAGCCAACTCATCGTCCAAGTCTGGGATTTCTTTTGTCTTGACTTCATGGATAGTTGTTACAAAGACAGCTGGTTTACCAGCCAAGTCTGCAGCTTGGTAATCTTCTGGGAATGTTACTTCAACATTAACGGTCTCGCCAGCCTCATGCCCAACTAATTGGTCTTCAAAACCTGGAATGAATTGGCCTGAACCAAGCTCAAGTGAGTAGTTATCGCCTTTACCACCTTCAAATTCTTCGCCATCCACAGAACCAACAAAGTCGATAACCACAGTGTCGCCTTCTTCAGCTTTGCCTTCTTTAATCGCAAGCTCAGCCAAGTTATTGCGCGCACGATCAAGACGAGCGTCAACATCTTCATCCGTCACTTCTTTTGAAGCCTCTACAGTTACTTCAAGGTTTTTGTAATCACCCAATTTTACCTCAGGCTTTGTCACAACATCAGCTGTGATGGTCCAATCTTGGCCTTTTTCCATAGATAAAACATCAATTTTAGGTTGAGCAACTACTTCGATTCCCGCTTCTTTTACAGCTGCTTCATAGGCATCTGGCAAGAGGTTATTCAAAGCATCTTGGTAAAGCGCTTCTTCACCAAAACGTTGGTTGAAGATAGGACGTGGCAAATGCCCCTTACGGAATCCTGGCACTGCCAGATCTTTCTTAATCTTGTTGAAAACTTTTGTCAACTCTGGTTGGATATCCGCTTGGGCGATGGTAAAGGTCAAAACGCCGCGGTTTGTCTCTTTTGTTTCAAATGATACAGACATGATGTCTCTCCTTAAGTTTTTTTACATACCCTACAATTTTACCACAAGACTAAGATTTTTCAAAGGTTTTTGCTGACTTTTACTAAATTTCTAGTTGGGTCATAAATTCACTTCCCGAAACTTTCCAATGGTTTTTGGCAAAACTGGTTAAAGCGTTAGCAATCTGATTTTTCCAAGATGAGTGACTGCTCCACAAGTCCTAGCTAGTAGTAAACATCCAGATGCGATGGCAATATCCTAATCTTGACTGGCAAGTGATCTCCCTCATCACCGTCTACATTGATACTGAGTTGGGTGTCTGAGTCCAGTAATTCTACTTTGAGGTCTTGAAAGGTCTGGTAGCCAATATTCTCACTAGAATCACTATGCCCAGACAGTAAAGCTGGCACAGCGACCAAGGTATCTAACAGGCTTTGGTCTTTGAGGTAAATGAGATGCAACAAGCCATCATTCACCCTTGCTTCTGGGAGAATGCTTTCAAAACCACCGATGGTGTTGGACGATCCAATCAGCAAGGTACTGCTCTTAACCTCTTGGACCACTCCATCAACAGTCAAACGAAAATCATAAAAAGTAGTCTCTGTCAGCTGTTTGAAACCAGAAATAAAGTACGCTAATTTACCCCACTTGGTTTTTTGCTCAGGATCGACATTATTAATTGACTCTGGAATGGTCCCAATGGCCACGACATTCATGAAGTACTGGTCATTGACCTTACCAATGTCTAGTGGTTTCGTTTTTCTGATATCAAGCCGACGAATGGCTTCTTCGGGGTCCAGTGACATGCCTAATGCACGTGCCAAATCATTAACCGTCCCTAAAGGAAAGAAGCCAAAGGTCGGGCGGTAATCCAATTCCGCTAAACCACTAATCCCTTCGTTAACCGTGCCGTCTCCCCCCATAACAAAGACACTGTCGTAACGCTCATTTGCTGCTTCTCTGGTAAATGTCGTTGCATCACCGGCTTTTTCAGTATACTTAACAACCACTTCCTCGAATAAACTCGCTAATTTCTTCTTAGCCTGCTGCTCAAAAACTTTAGCTTTCTCCCCACCAGCACTTGGATTGACCACTAATAACACTTTAGACATGAGAATCCTTCCTTTCTAAATCTTGGCCTACTAAGATTTTTCTGACAATCTTTTCCTAACGATTTCCAATGTTATATATAGCGCTTACAACTTATTGTTTATTATAGCACAGATGAATTTCTGCGTCTAGAAGGAAGACAGACCAATGCTCTG
Source organism: Streptococcus ovuberis (assembly GCF_012396585.1). Classification (GTDB taxonomy): domain Bacteria; phylum Bacillota; class Bacilli; order Lactobacillales; family Streptococcaceae; genus Streptococcus; species Streptococcus ovuberis. The sequence goes on along the minus strand of NZ_JAAXPR010000016.1, from coordinate 18,417 downwards.
AGTCTCCACATCTCTCTGACGGAAACGCAAAAAGTTCTGACAGTCGCTTGATCTTTTCCTTGTTGACGAGTAGCCAAAAAGCCTATGAAAATTCCCTTAACTTTTTCATAGGCTTTTCTAATCTCTTATTGCAACATCAAAAGGATATAATTCACGATTGATAAAATGACCAATAGGCTATTATTGAGGATATGCACCGCTATGGAGTCCTTGATGTTCCCTCTGCGGGCATAGGCTAGGTAGAACAGAGCGCCCAGTGGGAAATAGACGATAAATTCTACAGGATGCGCAATGTGAAGCAGGGCAAAGATGGCTGACGAAAGAATCAACGGTAGCCATTTTCCAGCACGATTGGCGAAGAAATACTTGGTGAACAACCCACGGAAAACCAGCTCCTCCAAGATCGGAGCAAAAAGGCCGATCGCTACATGGAAAGCTACGAAGTAAAGAACAAACATAGAACGTACCTGACCTACTGTCGCCGTCAAAGCCGCATCGTTAGCCGAAGTAGCTGTTCCCAGTAAAAGTTGGAACACGATGGCTCCCACTATAGCGATTACCCGTGTTCCCAAAAAGAACAGCAGGGCGATGCCAAGGTCCTTCCAGCCAAATTTCTGTGCCCTGACCTCAGGACTTTCATAGGTTTTATAGCGCTTGTAAACTAGACGGATCACTAGGCTGGCCAAGATCAGATAGCCAATGCTTAAAAACCATTGAAGGCCAACAGGGGTCCTAGCTTGATTCCCAATCATGAACATAGGACTGAGGTTGATGACCAAAATCAGGGCAATCAAACCGATAAATTTTGCGCTGTTTTTTAATGTTTTCATAAATCATTTCCTTTCAATACAAGTTAAAGTAATTAAAACAAGTCACTTGCTAAAATCTATTGCTGAGTCACCCGTCTCAAAAACGTCTCAGGCAGTGTGGCTAGGACAAGCAGCCCCAAGACAAAGCACCATTGATAGCTGGGAAGGAAGCTTCGGACAATCTTTACGGCCATGACCACTGCCAAAGTCAGACTCACAAGGCGCACCATCCTCAAACGGTACTTGCTCCAGAAAGTCGTCAAGAGAGGAAGAGCTTGGACCAGCCAAAAAACCACTAAGGGAAAGAATGACAAGGGCTCTTCATCAGCAATGCAACTGTATAGGCATAACCCATACCAAAAACTATAGAGTATGCTTAAACAGAGAAAATAAGGCTTCCCAAAATAATCATTGCGCTTCTTCATACCTAGTCTCTTCTTTTCATGCGGGATTTGATGATGAGGTGGATGAAGCCACCGAAGAAAATGCCCTGAAGTACGGCAACAATCACGGTGCGCCAGTTAGTCAACACCGCAAGAAAGGGTTCCTGATCGATTAGCCACTGAAGAAGCCCCTGCATCAGGTACACCCCTGTTCCAAAAAAGAGGCCAGCTTTCAATCCTGCATAAGAGAGTTTCTTGAGCTCCTTCTCGCTAAGTTCTTCTTTTTCAAAGTGTGAGACACCAGCCTTTTTCCCCTTAAGAACAATGTAGAAACTGAGTAACAAGATGACTACCGTCAGAATGATCGGATAGAGCAGAGCAACCTGCTCCGGGTAATGATAAGCAGCCAAAATGGCCAAAAAATTCCCAAGTACCAAAACATAAAAGAGGACGATAAACCCAATATTACCAATACGATCCACCTCGTGGCGCTTGTACTCATCCAGAGGTCCTGTGATACCGTAAAAGCGTTTGATCAGTTTGTCGGTAAAAGGTTCTTTGTTCATACGAAAACTCCTTATTCTTTATGGTTAGAATCGGTTGGACTCGGGTACTTCACGAAGCTCAAAAGAAAGATCAGTCCAGCAAAGATATAAAAGACAGGGCGGGCAAAACCTGCATAGACTTGTACCGCGGTTACTAGGGCTAATTCGATGCTAACCAGTCGCATGGCCCAGACCTGGTACTTGGTACGGTTTACCTGGGACAGTGAGACGGTTTGAATCATCCAAAAGAGATAGAGAGGCATGATAATGAGATCCTCCTTGGCGATTAGAAAGCTGTAAAGATAAAGGAGAGTTAAGAGGCTGTAGCCGATGGCAAAGGTGATGAACCCCTTTTTACTGCGGGTCAAGTGTCCTAATTTGTTCATAGGGAAGCTCCTTTTTACTATTTATGCTTTTTGATGACATGTGGCATGAGAGCTGCCATAAAGACACCAAAGAAAAGGGTACTAAAGAGTCTCTGGTAGGTCAAAAAGTTGCTCAAGTCGCCCTCAGTCGTGACTTCGATAATAACGCTGATAGGCAGGTAGATGAGGAGATAAGTCAAGGTACGGATGAAAAAGTTATGTTTCATGTCTCGTCTCCTTCTTCGATCAGACTAATTTTCTTGAGGTTGTCTTTCAGCTGTACCAAGAAAGCAATCGGGGTCAGGACAGCCACTACCCCTGGAACTGCGATTTTAAAGAAAATCCCTGCACTGGTGCCACCTTTTTGGGGAATTCCCATCCTCCACATAGCGATAGAGGTTAGGAGCATAAATACCATCATGATGAGCGTTTGCCAGAGAGCCCGTTTGAACATGGTTTTCTTTGCTGCTTTCATTTGGTCTTGTTCGACTTCAAGCTTATCTAGTCCCAAACGTCTAATGAGTTTAACCTGGGCGTTAAATGGGATAAAGACTCCTAGTAGGGCCAGTATATCCCAGATGTCCGCAAGTGCAAAAATTTCCAGCAGGAAACCCACTAATACCAAACTATAGAGGAACATAAACATGTGGTTGCCGAATTTATTGATCTCTGCCATGCTGTATTCATCCAGCTCCCCATTGATGCCATAAAAACGGCGAAGAAAAAAGGGGTAAAAGTTGTTTTTATCAAAGTGTTTCATCCTATCTCCTTACAAATGTCTGGTCTCCCAAAAGAGGGTGTTGAGGTCGGTTTCGAGCGCCTCTGCCAGCTTGATGCAAAGGTCCAGCGAGGGGTTGTACTTGTCATTTTCGATTAGATTGATGGTCTGTCTGGCGACACCGATGCTTTTAGCCAGGGCCAGCTGGGACAGACCTAACTCGGTGCGAAAGTCCTTGACACGGTTCATGACTTCTCCTTTCTCGGGGAAATAGCAGATCTGACTTGCTAGTTCGCTCTATTCTATGTAGCGGCTCGTATATATGACACAGCAGTTAAAAAATGTTAAGGTCTCCCTCACATGTCACTTATAGATGACACCTTCGTCTAAAATTTTTTGGACCAATCTGCCCAAAGTCACATATATATTACACCATCAGTATATCAGATAAGTAAAAACATGTCAACTATAAATGACATATTTTGAAAAATGTTTTAGAAAAAAAGTGTTCCTAACATCGCTAAAATCAAGGATGGTAGCATATTGGCCACCCCGATCAATCTTCCGAAGATCAGATTAAGGCCAACACAGAAAATCAGGATATTGCCGATCCTTGGCTCATCCTTAGGCAATTCCGATTCCAGCTAAAAACAACTTGTTCTGACTGGCGAGGCACTGAAAAAGTCTAAATAGCAAAAATGATTATCATAAAAAACGAATAATGATATCTAGTTACTGAACACTTTTTATCATTCATTCGTTTTTTTAATTCACTATTAGGGAAAGAAATAATTATTGTCTGTCCAATTTCTAATGAGACTCACTTTTTCAGTGGGCTCCTGACTGGCAAGCTGTCTTTTTCTTTTTTAAAAATTAGCAGTCGGCACTTCTTTGGTCAAATGACTGACCGTTCCTTTTACACCGAAGTAGTCTTGGATCAGTTCTTGCAGAGCTACTATAGCTTCCAGTTCTCGCACTTTCTGGACATCATTGATGGCTTCAATGATTAAAACCGCGCTGGTAGTTTCTTCTGTCAACATGGTGCGTTGGGCTTCTCGCCAGTTAAAATTACGACAAATAGCGCCAACCTCATCATAGTAGATGATCTCTTCAGGGAGTGCAGGGAGATCCTCGTCTTCACCAAGTGGACGGAAGGACTCTCCTCCTAAGGCCTTGCCTAGGTGCAAATCACCTTGGATACAAGCCGCATCTTCCCCACCACATGGTAAGCCATACGTTAGTGAGATACTGTTATAGAGATCAACCAAGGGATTGATGGGGTGGAACTCCCTACCTTGACTAACACGCTTGAGCAGGGCCTCAATCGACGAACGGGCACCTTTCTTGGTTTTAAATTGCGAGAATGCTTCCCGCCATTCCTTGATCACCTCATTGTGTGCGAAATTATCTTCTGTCAAAAAGGCTTGGGCCTTCTGGCTGGCTTGGGACAGAAGTTCTTGCAAATAGCCAAGTTTCGCTTTATCGATCCGATTATCTATGCCCGTAACAGATAAAACTGAAATTTGAGCTTGGGGAAAGATCTCCCAAAAACTCTGATCTACAGTAACTTTCATTAGAATCCTCCTTTGGATCTCCCCTTAAAATGGGGTAAGTAATGTGTACAAGGTTTTTCTGCTCAGCTATTTCTCAAATAAGCGTCCACCATCTTCTTCTGTGGTGTGGCAAAGGGATACGTCTCAAAGTCTTCTAAATCAGCCCACACAAGCTGCCCTTCGTCAGGCAATTGCGGATCTTTTACCCAGCCTTCAACCAGCTGAATCCGCCACTTTTGATGGCTAAAGACATGGGTGATTAAAGAGAAGGCTTGCTCCTTCCAAACTGGTTCCAGCTGATACTTTTCCTCAAACCCCCTTAGTTGAGATAGGGGTTCAAGGACTTGATTTCCCTCCTCAAAGAGGTCCAACTGCTGAGCAACCAGCTGGGTCTCCATGATGGGAAAGGACCAAAATCCCGATAACAGACGCCCTTCCTGATTTTTTTCTAGGAGATATTGCCCCTCTTGGTTGCGGATAACAAAGGCCTGAATCTCAACGGGTCTCGGTTTTTTCTTAGCTTCCTTGATCGGGTATTTGTCCATGGTCCCATGCAAATAGGCTGCGCTAAACGCACGGACAGGACTCTCCTCTGGTCGAGGATTCTTAGGCGCTTCAATATCTGTTCCCAAATCCATCAAAGCTTGATTGAAATCTCCCGGGCGCTCAGGATCAATCAGCTCCTCCATGATAGCTTGGAAAATCTTGCGATTTTTAGGATCTCCGATATCATAATCCACCTCAAATAGTCTCGCCATGACCCGCATGACATTACCATCAACAGCAGGCTCCGGCAGGCCAAACGCCATACTAGCAATAGCCCCGGCGGTGTAGGGACCTATGCCTTTTAGGCTGAGAATCTCTTCGTAAGTCTGGGGAAAGTCACCTGCAAACGTCGTCATAATCTGCTGGGCGGCCGCCTGCATGTTGCGTACGCGTGAGTAATACCCCAAACCTTCCCAAGCCTTTAAAAGGCGCTCCTCAGTCGCTTCAGCCAAGGCTTCAACTGTCGGAAACCAGTCTAAAAATCGCTCATAATAGGGAATCACTGTCACCACTTGAGTCTGCTGAAGCATTATCTCGGATACCCATACGGCATACGGATCTGCCGTCCGCCGCCAGGGCAGATCGCGTTTATTGGCATCATACCAATCCAAGAGTGCCTTACGAAAAGCTTCAATCTTTTCCTTAGGCCACATGTCTATTCCATAGTCCTTTAAATCTAACATACTCTTATTCTAGCAGAAAGTTTTGATTCTCAAAAGCGTTTCACCAGCAAACTTTCATAAATCTAACTTCTCACCTTGCCGGCTCAGCTTGTAGGAATAAATAGCTGGCAGTAGAATCATAATAGCAATCAGAGGAAGGAGAACATAGAGAGGCTCAATAGGGAAGCAAACAGACAAACAAATCAGTAGCCCCGCCAACATCCACACCCTGCCTGCCAGACGGTGGGTCTTGTTCCAATTTTCTTCATCATCCAAAGTCCACGGAAGCTTTATCCCAACCGCATAATTCTGTTTGGTCTTTGGCAGGTAATTCCCGACAAGCATAAAGAAACCGCCTAGCAAAAAAGAGATGAACCGAGTAGGATTTATTATCCAGCCCAATGCTACTAGGTAGGTTATGGTCTGAAGAAGACCCGCTAAAACTGGAATAAACCAATAGAGTAGACGCATCATCTTAGGGCTGATGTTTTGAGACTTGGGACTAATAGTCGTCACAACTAGAGAGAATAGGTGTACCCCCAGAAAAATAAATGGGTGCAGGTAAACCGCTTCTGCCTTACTCGAAAAACCATCTGCGCTCCCATCCAATCCAAAATGCGTTGGCAACTGCTCAGGCAATCGCTCCCACAGGACTACCCCAAGTAGCATGGGGAGAAAAACGAAAACGGACGTTACCACCAACAACCTTTTATTAAGCTTCATTTTCTATTTCTCCTTTCAAATCAGTCAACCACAACAGAACCTCTTCTAATACAGAAGTGTTGAGGTCGTAGTAAATAAAATTTTTCACCTTGGTTTCGCTGATCAAATCAGCATTCTTTAAGACTTTCAAGTGATAAGAGACGGTCGCTCCTGTCATCTCAAATCGGCCAGCAATCTCCCCTGCTGACGCAGGACCATTTTTCAAATGTGTCAAGATTTCACGCCGAACTGGATCAGATAAGGCTTTAAAAGTCTCGCCAAATCCCATAACTTGCTCCTTTAAAATCTATTTAGAAATATTTCTAAATAGATTTTAACACACACTAAACCAAAAAACAAGAGCTATTTAGAAAAAAATCTAAATAGCTCTCTATACTTTCCTTACAATTTTCGAAGCGGATCTGTTTGATACGCCGCTCTAGCACCACCAATAAGTTTAGGCCTGGTCGTCAAGGCTGTCACATGGGCACCCCCCAGCTCTCTCTGAAGAGGTCTTAGGGGCACTTGGACATGTTTGATATGCATACCGATTGCCGTATCCCCGATATCAAGCCCTGTATGCCCCACGATAAATTCCACTTCTACAGGATCAGCCATGTAGTCAAAGGCAGCTAACTGACCACTGCCACCGGCATGCAAGGTCGGCAGGACATTGACAATCTCGAGATTCTTAGCTAGCGCTAGTTCCCTTTCCACCACCAGCGCTCGATTCAAATGCTCACAGCCCTGCACCGCTAGATAGATCCCTCGCTCAGTCAGCTCATCCAGAAGAACCTTAACGATCACTTGGCCAATCTCGCGGCTAGAATTTTTTCCAATGGTTCCACCAGCCACTTCAGAACTAGATAGGCCTAGGACAAAGATTTGGCCTCTGGCTATTGCGCTTCTTTCCAGCAAGTCTAAGACCAAGGCCCTCGTTTCAACTTCTAATTGTTTTAGATTCATGCCAAACCTCTCACACCGATGCCTTTAAAGGCCTTATAAAGCAGGTAGCCTCCAACCATTCCGACGACATTCTGCATCATATTAGTCAACACTTCTAGCGAAGCAGCGCCAACCCCATTCATGATACTAGAAGCCAGGAAATAGGTCCCAACCATGACTGCGGTCGCAAGCACTAGCCCGATCGGGCGTTTTTTTCCTGTGAATCCTGCTAGATAGCCTTGGGCGCCATGGGCAAAAAGACTAATCAACATCCACTGCGGATAGCCTGCAATCAGGTCGAACAGGAAGGCTGATAATCCTCCAACCATAGCTCCTTCGCGCCTACCAAGGTAAAAGGCAGTGAAGAAAATCCCCACATCAAGCAAGGTGGTGACGCCAGTAGGCGTAGGCAACCTGACAAACATGCCCAAGACAATTGTCAAGGCTGTCAGAACGGCTAGTAAGGTCAGGGTTTTCAGTTTATGATTGGTCATGATGTTGTTTTACTCCATAGTGATCTGAATGTTTGATAGCTTGATAGACAAACTCTTTTGAGAGACGAACGGCCTGATGCGTTTCTCGCCCAAGAACCAGCTGACTAGCAATACTAGAAGCAAAGGTACAACCTGCTCCGACATTATTGCTCTCAAGAACTGGGTACTCTAGAACCTCAAAGGTCGTACCGTCATAAAAGACATCCACCGCCTTCTCTTGGCTAAAGCGGTTGCCTCCCTTAACCACAACTGCTCTAGCTCCCAATTCATACAAACGCCTAGCCGTAGCTTTCATATCTTCCAAAGTTTCAATCGTTGTTTGAGCCAGTAGCTCTGCTTCGACCAGGTTCGGCGTGATAATGGTCACATAAGGGAAAAACTTGAGGAGCTCATCGCGCAAGGCACTGACTGCAACATCGTGGCTCTCCTTGCAGACCAAAACAGGATCCAGAACGATAGGAATTTCTTGATGTCCCTTGATAAAATCCAAGGCCAGCTCTGCTATTTCCACATCAGGCAAAAGCCCCAACTTAATCGCTGAAAAAGGCACATCTTTCAAACTTTGCAACTGATGATTAAAGATGGTCCGGTCAATGCCAAAGACTTCAAAACCATTTTCCGTCATAGCAGTGAGACAGGTCACCGCTACAAAGCCATGAAGGTCGTTAGCTGCATACGTCGAGAGATCCGCATAAAGTCCCCCACCACTGAAAATATCATTGCCTGAAATCGCTAAAACATACTTAGTCGTCATAACTAATCTCCTTTAAATAGAGGCCATTGCCAGCAGCTGTTGGACCCGCCAAACTACGTTCTTTACTTTCCAAAATCCGCTTTATCTGACCAACAGGCATCCGTCCATTCCCAATTTTTAAGAGGGTGCCAACCATGTTGCGGACCTGCTTATAGAGAAAGCCATTGCCTGTAAAAGTAAAGACCAAAAAATTAGGACGTCCCTCATACTCTACAGTCGCCCGAGTGATGGTGCGGACTTTATTTTCCACACTAGTTCCTGTTGCTGTAAACCCTGTAAAATCATGCGTACCAACCAAATCCTTAATAGCCTCTTGCATGAGGGCTAGGTCCAAGGGATAAGGATAGGCTGTCGCATAATGACGCATCATGGGGTTCTTAGGCCGACCGGTATCAACGAGGAACTCATAGGTCTTGCTATGCTTGCTGTAGCGGGCATGAAAGTCCTCAGACACTACCTCAACTGAGACGACATCAATGTCTTCCGGCGCCTGGGTATCTAGACCAAACCGGAGTTTTTCCACATCGCGCTCTTGGGGAAGATCGAAATGGATGACCTGTCCATAAGCATGAACACCTGCATCTGTCCGCCCAGCTCCATGAATCGTCACAGGTTGTCCACTATTTATCCGTATCAAGGTTTTTTCCAATTCCTCCTGAACCGTACGCTCATTAGGTTGTCGTTGAAACCCCGAAAATCTGGTCCCATCATAAGAAATAATTGCTTTATATCGTGTCATGGACCTATTCTACCACGTTCACCTCAGAAAAAAAAGACTATTCAAAACAATCTGTGGGGGCTCAGTTTCAGGAAAGAGGAATCTTGTTTACCATCATTTTCTAACAAAGCAAGCAAGGATAAGGTGAGCTGAATTCACGTGCAATCGGGGTTAGCCCCATTAGAAGAGGAGGTAGACTTGACCCTTATTGGCTTTAAGGACATTACTAGAACTGTCCTAGCCAAGTGAGGTTTTTGGAGTACTATTCGCCTCCATTCACAATGCAAAATCGTTTTTGCTGTGAAATCATCAAACAAAGTACCTACCTCCAAAACAGAACTCCGCCCCACCTAACGGGTCTTGTTTCGCTCCGTAGCTGCAAAACGGAGTGAACATCACAGAAAACAGAAAAAGCAGGTTAGACCCGCTTTTCCCAGGAGATTATATGAAAAAGAAAATAAAAAAATTTAGGAGATCCTGCAAGTTATCTTGCTAGGATGATAATAGTATAAAGCTCGAACCTTAAAGAAAAGTGAAATTTTTCTTGAAAAATCCTTAAAGCGAAAAAAGACAAAAAACACCTGACTCTTTCGTTGGACAACGATGAAAATATGCCCCTAAATCCAGCTATCAATACTCATTTTAAAACACTTTGGAAAATATCGCATAAACGTCAATGGACGATGAGCATGACAGCAGTGCTCAACTTAGCCGCAACAAAAAGGCCAAGCCTCACTAGAGAAACTTGGCTAATAAGTGGTTTATTCCCCTTCCAAGGCATCTTTGATAGACTCGAAGAAACCTTTTTTCTTACTAGGTTGGACCTGTTCACCAGAAGCAGCAGCAAACGCTTTGAGCGCCTCTCTCTGCTTATCATTGAGTTTGGTTGGTGTTACAATGTTGACTGTAACAAATTGATCCCCTTGGCCTGAGCCACGTAATTGCGGTGCCCCCTTGCCTCGCAGACGGAATTTCTTACCCGTCTGCGTGCCAGCTGGGATGGTCATTTCCACATCGCCATGAACAGTCGGAATGTCCACCGTATCTCCTAAAGCAGCTTGAACAAAACTGATGTTCAAATCATAGTAAATCGTTGTCCCTTGGCGTTCAAACTTATCGCTAGCCTGAACATTAACCACGACATAAAGATCACCGTAGGGGCCACCGTTAAGGCCCGCTTCTCCTTGACCTGACAAACGGATTTGTTGTCCTGTCTCAATCCCTGCTGGGATCTTAACCGTCACAGAATGGGCTTGCTTTTCATGACCAGTTCCATGACAGGTCTGGCAAGGATCTTTAATCTCTTGACCACGACCGTGACAAACATTACAGGTGACTTGGCGACGCATCATACCGAGTGGCGTTTGCGTATCAACATTGATCACACCAGAACCATGACAACGACCGCAGGTCACAGGGCTAGTGCCAGGCTTGGCTCCAGAACCATGGCAGGTATGACAACTTGCTTCGCGGTTATATTTGACCTCTTTTTCTGTACCGAAAATGGCCTCTTCAAATTTGAGATTGATTCGATATTGAAGGTCATCCCCTTGACGAGGGGCGTTGGGATTGCGAGAAGCACCACCGCCACCGAAGAAGCTAGAGAAGATGTCTTCAAAACCACCAAAACCGCCACCATCAAAGCCGCCAAAACCGCCACCACCAAAACCACCGCCTGCTCCAGCAGGTCCAAACTGGTCATAGCTCGCCCGTTTTTGCTCGTCGCCCAGGGTCTCGTAAGCTTCTTGAATGTCCTTGTATTTTTGCTCCGCCCCAGCTTCCTTATTGATGTCTGGGTGATATTTTTTAGATAATTTCCGATAGGCCTTTTTAATCTCGTCTTGCGACGCAGACTTGGAGACGCCCAGTCGGTCGTAGTATTCTTGATTGTTCATAATTAAGATACAAAGGGCGTTACGGACAAAGCAGAGACAGGAGATTTGACGAGAGACACTTGCGTCCTAGACAACCCTATCTTTTTTGCACAGCCCGTAGCCCGTGTTCCATTAAGAACACTTGTATTCCTTTCTGTAATTTCATCTCAGCGAAAATAGGAAACCCGACAGAGATACTTGTTATCTAGGAAGATTTCTCTTTTTCACCGATTCGTAGCCGTATTTAGTTGCGTCAATAACTTCCTGCCAAACACTAGATAAACGACTGTGTTCGAATAACCGAACCTTATTCTTTTCTGCAAAATTGGTTAAGACAATTTTTCAAATGTTGACCTGAACTCTTCAAACGCTTCGTTGGATAACTGAAACATAAAATCATCCTCAGAGTAATTATCCAGCTCTTTGAAGTACCTACTTGCATCTTCAACCAATCCAAGACTGGTCAGGACCTGACGCGAAAAGGCATTAACAGTAAACCCCGTTCCTGTAATGATATTCCCATCCTCACAAACCGGTAGGGGGCGAAAATTATCTCTAGGCAAGAACTCAAAATAATCGATGAAATTCTGCCAAATACCACCTGTGTATAGAGTGTTATCTAGTAGCCCAGCCTTAGCAAGTAAGATAGGAGCAGAGGAAATCGCTGCAATTTTGATCGATTTCCCTTTTAAACTGGCAAGAAATTGAATGAGACAGTCATCTCGTAAAGCCGGAGTAAAGTCAATCATGCCCGGGCAAAGAATACAATCATATTCTTCTACATCTACCTCATCTAAGGTTTTAGTGGCATGACAAGGCAGGCCGTCCTCTGAATAAATTGTTTCCTTTGAGGTAGCGATAAAATCAATTTTTTTCTCAAAGGATAAGACTAGTGTACTGGTCAGAGGGGCAATTTCATATAAAGAGAAATTGGGATAGAGCAAACAGGCAACTTTTTTCATGAAAAACCTCCTCGTCAACAATTACCCAAAACCAGAGGCTGGCTTGCAACCTCTGGTTTGTTGGTAAAGTGCTAATCCTATTTATAAAATTAGTACATTGCCCTGCCTGACTTGGTTGGCATGACCTCTTGAATCGAATCCCAGTGCTCTACAATTTTACCATCTTCAAAACGGAAGAAATCCATGGTCACATATTCCTTATTCTCAGGAGCCCCCCAAGTTTGATGGGTGTGAAGAGCAACTAAATCACCTTCTCCGATGACTCTAACAAACTCAATTTCCTTATTTGGACAGTATTGCTTCATTTCTTCAAAATAAGCAATAAATCCCGCTTTGCCATCTTCCACTTTAGGATTGTGTTGGAGATAGTTTTCTCCAACATACAGTTCCACTGCTTCCCTAGGATTCCCCAGATAGGCTGTTTCATAAAAAGCAACAGCATTCCTTTTATTGTCTACCAGTGACATAACAATTCCTCCTACTGATGTAAGCTGTTGAAGGGGACGCCGCTCTGCGGCCTATCTTCAAACGGATTTTAAACGGTTTTTGTCACTTACTTCTCCGTAAACTCGCCGTCTACGACATCGTCACCAGCATTGTTATCAGCAGTTTGAGCACCTTCTGCACCTGCGGCAGCTTGCTGGGCTGCTGCGGCTTGCTCATACATTTTCACCGCCAAACCTTGTGCCTTTTCATTCAAGGCTTCCAATTTCGCTTTCATATCGTCGATATTGTTTGCTTCTTGGGCAGCTTTGAGTTCGTCCAAAGCAGCTTGGGCAGCATCACGCTCAGCGTCAAAGCCTTTGCCTTCGGTTTCCTTGATGGTCTTTTCAGTCGCAAAGATGGCTTGGTCTACGTTGTTACGAAGATCCACTTCTTCCTTACGCTTCGCATCAGCTTCTGCGTTGGCTTCTGCATCTTTCATCATGCGGTCGATTTCTTCATCGGTAAGACCAGAGTTTGATTGGATCACAATCGTTTGCTCTTTTTGTGTACCAAGATCTTTGGCCTTAACAGATACGATACCGTTCTTGTCGATGTCGAAGGTTACTTCGATTTGAGGGATACCGCGAGGTGCTGCTGGAATGTCAGTCAACTGGAAGCGACCAAGTGTCTTGTTGTCCGCAGCCATTGGACGCTCACCTTGAAGCACGTGGATGTCTACGGCAGGCTGGTTATCAGCAGCTGTTGAGAAGACTTGTGACTTAGATGTTGGAATGGTTGTGTTACGATCGATCAGTTTAGTGAAGACTCCACCCATAGTCTCGATACCGAGTGACAATGGGGTTACATCAAGAAGGACAACGTCTTTCACATCACCAGTGATGACACCACCTTGGATAGCGGCACCCATAGCAACGACTTCATCAGGGTTAACAGATTTGTTTGGTTCTTTACCTGTTTCTTTACGGACAGCTTCAACCACCGCTGGAATACGGGTTGACCCACCAACAAGGATAACCTCATCAATTTCAGAAGCTGACAAACCAGCATCAGACAAGGCTTGACGAACAGGCACTTTGGTACGCTCTACCAAGTCATGGGTCAATTCATCAAATTTCGCACGCGTCAGGGTCATTTCCAAGTGGAGTGGACCAGCTGCTCCTGCTGTGATGAACGGCAAGCTAATTTGGGTTTGGGTTACACCTGACAGGTCTTTCTTAGCTTTTTCAGCTGCATCTTTCAAGCGTTGAAGAGCCATCTTGTCTGCTGACAAGTCAATGCCGTTTTCTTTCTTGAATTCTGACACCATGTGGTCAATGATTTTCTGGTCGAAGTCGTCACCACCGAGTTTGTTGTCACCAGCAGTTGCGAGAACGTCGAAGACCCCATCACCGAGTTCTAGGATAGACACGTCAAAGGTACCACCACCAAGGTCAAAGACCAAGATTTTTTCTTCTTTGTCTGTCTTGTCAAGACCATAAGCCAGAGCTGCTGCGGTTGGTTCGTTGACGATACGCTCTACTTCAAGACCAGCGATTTTACCAGCGTCTTTGGTCGCTTGACGTTGCGCGTCGTTGAAGTAGGCAGGAACAGTGATAACTGCCTTAGTCACTTTCTCACCAAGGTACTCTTCTGCATAGCCTTTGAGGTATTGCAGAATCATGGCTGAGATTTCTTGCGGAGTATATTCTTTGCCGTTGGCAGAGACTTTTTCAGAAGTCCCCATTTTAGATTTGATGGAGATGATGGTATCTGGGTTGGTCACTGCTTGGCGTTTTGCTGCATCACCAACGATGATTTCGCCGTTTTTGAAGGAGACCACAGATGGCGTTGTGCGGTTGCCTTCTGGGTTAGCGATGATCTTGCTCTCAGTTCCTTCAAGAACTGCAACAGCTGAGTTAGTTGTACCTAAGTCAATACCGATAATTTTAGACATGTGTGTTACCTCTTTTAAAGTTATTTTTATTGATCCTCTTCTTAGGTAGTGCGGACGCTAGCAAACGCCTACGGCGTTTTATAGCTAATTTTTGAGCCTAAGGTCTCAAAAATTCCGTCGTGAGATAAGCGAAACAATCGCTTATCTCACGACCACTACGGTGAAGAGTATCGGAATGGCTCACTTCGTTCGCTTCATTGCTGATGCATCCGAAATAGCAATTTTATTTCTTATTTTCATAGTTTATCGTCATTTCGGACCTATTTATTTTTTTGATTAGCTATTAACATTGTATAGTGTAATTGCGACGTGAGATAGCAAAATCGATACCATTTTGCTATCGAGCTAGTAAGGAGTCTAGGCAATCCGCCATAGCGGTTGCCGTATAATGATGAGGCGTTTTAACGCCCATCATTATTGACTAGTTATACACCACCACCATAGCTGGTCTAAGCAGGCGTTCATGGAGTTTGTAGCCTTTTTGGAAGACTTGGGCGATAGTGTCTGCTGGGTTGTCGTCATCAGCTGGTAGGGTTTGAACTGCCATGTGAAGATTTGGATCAAAAGTTGTTGTCTCAACCTCTTCAACGCCTTCTTCTTTCAGGGCTTGGAGGAGACTGTCCTGAACCATTTCGATGCCTTTTTTGACGTCGTCCGTCAAGCCTTCAACAGCTAAGGCACGCTCCAAGTTGTCGAGACTAGGCAAGATTTTTTTGGCCAAGTCCTGCGAACGGTAGCGTTGCAGGGTCTGGCGTTCTTCGCTAGCTCGGCGCTGGATGTTTTGCATTTCAGCGTGGGCTCGCAGGTATTTGTTTTCAAAATCGTCAGCCTTTTCTTGGGCTAATTCCAAGTCAGTTTTTTCAGTGGTTGCTCCTGTTGTTTCTTCAGCGACCTCTGAAACCTCTTCGACTACCTCTTCTTCAATAATTTCTTCGTTTTTGATTTCTTCAGACATGGGTCCTCCATTCGTAGTTACAATAATAAGTAAGCGATTTTTAGACTCACCTTGAAATTCGTGAGACTTCTAGGCAACTGCCCAGTGAATTTAGTTGACTTCATAATGATTACTGCTCAAATAGCGATAAAAGTCTGTCAACTTCATAGCTAAAACTTGATTGACCAGATTGACTAAGCTCACCATCCGCTTGTAATCCAAACTGATCGGTCCAATCAGGGTCAAAATACCATGACCACGATAAGGCACCAGGAACTTTTGACTAATCACAGTCAGCTGAGCCAGATTTGACGATCGGCTATCAGCAACCTTGACCACTTGCATCTGGTCCTCTGTCAAGCCTTCTCGGATTTCCCGAGAAACCAACTGAATCTGGTCCAAGTAGTGATAGGTTTCAAAATCTGCAAAGTCCAACAACTTGACCTTGCCAGCCACCATTATCTTCTCCTCGAAAATATCTCGGAAAAGGTGTTCAAAGAGATCCAGAACATTATCCGTCGTTGTGAAATATTTCTGCACAATCTGAGGAATCTCTGTTCTCAAGCGATAGTGAATATCTAATACTGTCTTGCCGATAAAGCGCTCATGGACTAGTCGCCGAATGGTCATCAAATCCGTCGGCAAGAGGTTTTTGGGCAAGGCAAATTGGCTAGTGATAGTCGATGAGTCATCCAAAGTAAAAACAGCAAGCCCTGTATGCGTCGTCGTTGTTACCAGTTCAAATCCAGTCAACTTCTGCCGACTGGGCTCCACATCCAGAGCGACTGCTGTGTAGCCTGTCAATTCTGCTAGCACATCTGCCGCACGCTGCAGGAGATCCTCTATGGTAAAAAAGGTATCATCAAAAGCTTTCAGAACTTGATAGATATGGTGCTCTGCCACCTGCGTTAGGGTCAGAGAATTTTCCACGAAATATTGAAAACCTGTGATACTAGGCATCCGTCCACTTGACGTATGGGCTTTTTCTAAAAGTCCTAATTTTTCAAGGGCAGACATGTCATTACGAATGGTCGCACTAGAAGAGTTAATCAGCTCCTGTAAGGCTTTTGACCCGACAGGTTCCTGAGTCTGCGTAAAGATGTCTACAATTAAATCTAAAATCGCCTTTTGACGATCGGTTATCACAGCCTCACCTCCTCTAATTTTTAGCACTCTCATTCGCCGAGTGCTAATTCATGATTCTATTATACATCATTCCTAGCACTTGTCAAGAAAAAATTAGCACTCTTTTGCCAAGAGTGCTAATTTCAGTCTTGAGACTGAGATGACTGTCGTTGTCTCAACGATTTAATCACTAGCGCCAGCATAATGCCCAACTGAAAAAGAGCTAAAAGATTAATGCCCCAGCCAGATAAGGTAGTGGCTGCCAGATTGGTACGAGGCAGGGTAAATCTCCAAAAAGTTACTACATTTAATAGGAACACTGGAAGGACTGTATCCTGTTTCTGTTTGTTTTTCTGACACATCACACACCTCCATATTTCCTTTTTAATCGGTAAAAGCGATAAGCGACATAAAGAAGGAGTGGTAGATAAATCAAGCTAACCCCAATTCGGAAGGTTGTGTTTTCATCTTGAAGGACAATCAAGTAAAGATATAAAAATATGCTAAGCAGGAAACGTCGTTTAAAAATTCGGCCAATCATTTCCAACTTACTAGCATTGTCACTAAAAATGCCATCATCTTCCACTTGACGAGCAGGTTTTCTAAAAATTTCAAAGCTATTGCAAGTCGTGACTGGTTCCCAGCCGTAGTCTTGATAGAGTTGGTAGTAGCTCTCCTGATCTGCTCTGCCATTGCCCTTAAAGTCAAGCTGGCTAGACCATCTCTTCAGGTGCTGTTGCTTCAAAATGAAAGAGGCAGTCAAAGCTAATCTTGGTCAACTTCCAGCCTTTCCGGTGCATGGCCGCAAGGTAAGCGGCTTCTTCCTCAAAATCGGTGATAAAGAAGGATTTAAAAACTGTTTTAATTGCCATCGTTTACTCCTTTGACTTTTTGATAATGACTGCTGATAAAATAGCTGGCTAGACCAGCATAGGTCAATAACACTAGACCAAGAAAGACCAACCGCCCGCTCCGCCATTCTCCACCGGTCGCTATTGTCATTAAATCTTGACTTAGAGGAAACAAGAAGGGGATGGCAACCATTCTCAACTGGCGATGAAGCACTTTTTTATGGTAGGCTAAGAGGCTGTCTCGGTCACTGTAAAGCGATAGGTCACGAGGGTCTGTGTCTGCCGTCACTGGCTGGCGAAAGACCACATAGGGCATCATCGATGTTACAAATTCCCAGCCCGCATCCGCAAAAAGTTTTCGATAGCCATGATCGTACTCTGGCTGAAAAAAACCGCCCTTGGCCTCATAATAGTCCAGCCGATAGACCACATCCTCAGGGACGGTAGTCGCAAAGGTCAGCTTTCCCGAAAAACCATGGATTGCCTGTAAGGCTTGGCCCGCTTGATGCTGCTGGCGGAGATAGATCTCTAGTTTTTGTGGATCCTGATAGGTACTAAAGCGCCTTATCTGTTTCATAGATGTCTCCTTTGCTATTGTGATAGAGTCTAGCAATCCGCTCCTGCTCCAGTTGCAGGACTTCCTGACCCAGCGGCGTGGTGCGGTAAATCTTGCGTTTTTGCTCCTCACGCACCAGCTGAATCAAACCATCTTTCTCCATCTTGGACAGGCTACCGTACATGGTGCCAGGGCTGATGATGACCTGTCCAGCAGTTAGTTCCTTGGTCCGCTGGGTAATCTCATACCCATGCCGCTCCTCCTGCAAAGCAAAGAGGATATAAAAAGCCGTCTCGGTCATGGGAATGTAGACCCGCTTAATCTTCTCCTGCATAGCACTCCTTTCGCATCTCGATGTATCGTGGTTCGTTATATGTTGATTATATCGCAGTGCGATATTCTTGTCAAGAAAAAATGGCTCTATAATTTCTGTAGTGGGTAAATCCACCTCGGAGATTATGGAGCCTTTTTGAGTATGAAAAAAGCCCCATATGACCTATAATGAAAAGCAATCAAACCACTCATTAGAAAGAATCATATG
>NZ_JAAXPR010000015.1 GCF_012396585.1 Streptococcus ovuberis | reverse complement strand
AAAATCTAGGCGATTATGAGATTGATACCGTTATTCAGACGCGTGCTAAAAACGAGTGCTTACTGACACTCACAGACAGGAAGAGTCGCTTTCAAATCATTCGTCTCATTCCTGACAAGTCAGCGACCTCAGTCAATCAAGCTTTGAAAGGGATTCTTCAAAACTATCACATCAACTCAATCACAGCGGATAACGGGACAGAATTTAGTCGCTTGGCAGATGTCTTTGATCCTGAGTGCATCTATTATGCCCACCCTTACGCCTCTTGGGAAAGAGGAACCAACGAGAACCATAACAGACTCATTAGACGATGGTTGCCAAAAGGCACAAAGAAAACGACCATAAGAATGGTCGCCTTCATCGAAAATTGGATTAACAACTATCCAAAGAAATGTTTGAACTATTTATCTCCTAGACAATTTTTACTAAATGCCTAACTTAGGCTTGAAATTTAGCAATAGTTTAAAATATAAATATTATTAAATATTTAGGATAAAGGAGTTGACAAAATGAATAATAGAGTGTTGAAGCTATTTGTGGAAATAGGATATATTGTAATGATGACTATTTTCTTACTTCTTACCACATATCATAAATTAGACAGCGGACACTATATCATTCTATACTTTTTTAATGTGTTTTGTATGCAGTTAATGGAAATGCTTGAATCAAGAATGAATAATTTTTTAATATATAAGTTCGGTATTTCAAGTTTATTATTATTATTTGTTTGTTTTACCTATTTACAAGATGTAGATAGCTATTTCGCACATATTCTATTATTAATAATGGTTTTATTACTATTAAGCAATTGGCATTTTATATTGGATAATAAGATTTATCGTACCTATAATATAATCATATCTACAGTAGTTACAATTTATTCGTTGGTTGGATATATCATATTCTCATCCAAAAATGAATGGATAGAGTGGTATTTGTTTTTATCTGTTTTGGTTATAATGTTTACCCCAATCATATATTTTATAATACACTACAGAAGAATAACTAACTATATGGAATACAAAAAGAACATAATGATATTTCTGATTGTATCATGGCTTTTTTCCGGAGTGTTGTATATAAAAATGGGATTGTTTGATAGTAGATATTCAACAGTAATGCTATTTTTAGTTATTAGTTGTTTTCAGTACGCTATTCAAAATATATTTTTAAGTTATTACTCTATAATAGTTTTTAGAATAAAAAGTTATCTGATGAGTTTAGCAATTATTGGTATTTTTATTTTGCTGACAAATTTTTATTATCTTCAGATATTGCTCTTATTAATAGTAAATCTTGTTTATGTTATTACGGATCATACCAAATTTGGAGTGCATTCAAAAGATAAGATAAAAAATACATATTTGATGAGGATTAGTCATCTAAGTAATGAGTTAAAATACAATAAGGATATGGCGAATTATTTGCATGATTCAATCCTACAGGATGTTATCTATTTGAAAAAATCTGTTGATGATGAAAATGTATCAAAAGAAGAAGTTTCTATGATATTATCTAATATCATAAACGATTTAAGATTAAAGCTTGACAATTTAGCACCTTCTATATATTTAGATAAATCATTATATGAAAATTTATGTTTAAATATTGAGCAGATAAAAAATCGTCATTTCGATAAAAGAATTGTTTTAGATCTATTTTGTGATGAGAAAGCTTATTTAGAAAACCCGTACGATGAATTGCTGCTAAGAGTGGTTAAGGAACTGATAAATAACATCTATAAACATACAGAATCTAATTTTGCCGAAATAAAAATATGTATAGAAAAATCTATTCTTAGCATTGAAGCGTTTAATGATGAGGGATTCTTGGATGAGAACTTGTTATATGAAAATAACAGGTTTTCCGGGCTAATTGGAATTTATAAGACAGTTCAAATGATAGGAGGAAAGATTATGGTAGATAATAGCGAGGGGGTTAATATAATAATAAACATTCCATTAAAAGGGGGAGATATCATTGAGGATTCTATTAATAGAAGATCATAGACTTTTGTCTGAAAGCTTAAAAAACTCTTTGTTAAGATATTCCGATATTCAATGTGTTGAAACTGTTGACTATAAGACAACGAAAAGTGAGATCATTAGTAAGATATTGAGGAATAGTTTTGATTTGCTCTTAATAGATATCAATATAAAAAAAATTCTTGATATAGATGGTCTTGAATTGTGCAGAAATATTTTGAAGGAAAAATCCGATTGTAAAATTATAATTTTGACCGGATACGATTATTACGCATTTGAAAAGGAGGCTAAAAAGAGCGGAGCGGCTGGATTTCTTAATAAGGATATTGAAACAGATAAGTTATATAGCATTATAAAAGAAACAATAAAAGGCAAAATACATTTTAAAATAAATGAAGATAAGCTAACAGATTTAACTGATAAGGAATTAGAAATTATAAACTTATATGCTCAAGGATTTACAAGAAATGAGGTTGCTTCAAGATTATTTATTTCATTAAGAACATTAGCGAATCATTTGAATATAATTTATGATAAGCTTGATGTGAAAAACTATCAAGAAATGCTTAGAAAAGCAACGCTGCTTGGCTATATTAAAAAAAATATCTTTTAAACTTTGCACATTAGTACCAATACTTTTGATTTATACAAAGATATACTGTTATTATCCTGAAAATAGTATAACGAATAGATCGAAAGATGGTTACTGAGTAAGTTTTGTGGTTTATTAATCCATCTTCGATTTGAAGGTGGTTTTTTATGTATTTAATAGGTTATTCTATTTTTACAAAATCAAAGACCATAAACAAGGAGGAGGTTTAGATGGAGTTAAATTTAACCAATGTAACTAAAAAGTATGGTAAGTATGAGGCGATTAGCAATCAGAGTCTTATTTTGAAAAACGGTGTGTATGGACTATTAGGAATTAATGGTGCAGGTAAAACGACATTAATGAATATGATTTGTACTCTAAGTAAACCGAGTGGTGGAAGCATTATGTTTAACGGAAAAGATATCTATAAGCTTGATGGAAAATACAGAGAAATACTTGGATACTTACCTCAAAATTTTGGATATTATCCGGACTTGAATATCCTTGATTATATGAGGTATATTGCTTGTTTAAAAGGAATAGAGACTGATTTAGCAGAAAAAAGAATTGATTATTTAATAAAAAAAGTTGGGCTCGAGAAAGAAATAAAGAAAAAAATGAGAAGCTTATCAGGTGGTATGTTAAGGCGTGTAGGGATTGCTCAAGCGATGATTAATGATCCTAAAGTGTTGGTTTTAGATGAGCCTACAGCAGGGTTGGATCCAAATGAACGAATCAGATTTAGAAATTTGATTAGTGAAATTGCACGAGATAAAATTGTCCTCTTATCTACACATATCGTTTCGGATGTTGAACACATAGCAGAAGAAATAATAATGATTAATAAAGGGAAAATTTTTTTGCAAGGACAACCTATGCAAATAATATCATCTTTGGATACAAAAGCATGGACTTGTAATATTCATAGGGATAAAGTTGATTTTTACTTAAAAAATTTTCTTGTCGTCAGTTCTAAATCTACTTCAAATGGAGTAGAACTACGAATTATTTCCAAAGAAATTCCTATATCAGGTGCTAAGGAAGAAGAAAAAACTCTTGAAGATGCTTTCTTATATTATTTTGGAAGAGAAGGAAAAATATTATGATGACTAAATTAGAAATAAAAAAAGTATTTAACAATAGAAAAAATCGTTTACTAATTATAGCGGCTTTTTTAGGTGCTATAGTTTTTAGTATATTTGCCATACATAGTTTCAGATTTGTTGATTCTAATGATAACATCAAAAAAGGTATATCTTCCCCACGTTTATTAATAGAAGAAAAAAATAAATGGAAGGGGGAAATAACATCGGATACTCTTTCTGAAATTGTTAAATCATATAAGAATGGGGAATGGCAATCAACTTATGACATTATTTTCACAACAAGCAGAATGCTAACAGGCGATCTGTTAGAAAATCTTGAAGGCAATGAAATATCAAAAGCAACTTCAAATGAAATTGATTCATTCTATGAAATTTATAGAAGAAATTTGTATTTAGAAAGCAAAGATAACGGAGATACTTCCGAAAAGATAGATTTTTTACAGAAACAATATAAAAAAATAAAGACACCATTCTATTATGAAGCAGCGGACTCTTGGGAAACGATGTTTTTATATGCAACAACTTATAGTTTAATATTAATTATTATTACAAGTTTTTTGACATCAGGGATATTCTCCGATGAGTTTAAGCATAATATATACCTTGTATTATTTTCTACCAAATATGGAAAAAGTAAATGTGTCAAAAGTAAAATCTATGCAGGAGTAATTGTTACAAGTTTAGTTTATTGGATCGGCATAAGCTTATTATCAATTATATGTTTTGGAGTAATGGGAACAAGCGGCGCATCAACCTTATACCAAGTATACAGTCCTTTTTCAATATATGTAGTTAGTATGAGAGGGTTATACATGATTATTATTTTATCTGGATATGTGGCTTGTCTGCTATCAGGAGCAGTATCCATGTTGATTGCGACTGTTTTCAAAAGCTCAAGTCTTGCTATTGGTTTATCGTTTGTCTTGTTTTTTGTATCTCCATTCATTGGGCGGGCATTACCTTTTAAAACATTCTTTAGTCTGACTCCGGATCAATTGACAAACGTAATGAATAGTGTTCGTATTCCGTATATATATCAGATTGGAAATATAGTGTTTAAACAAATTCCTTTTATTTTTGTTTTTTATACTTGCGTTTCGATTTTAATATTACCGTTGATATATATAAAATATAAAAATTCAATGAATACAATAATGAATAAATGATTACTGTAAGTAGAAATACAATTTTTATAAAGTGTTTTTTGGGTTAAGCGATCACTCGCTTAGACATGGGTGTTTGGTAATCGAGAGTGCTATGAATGCGACGACGAGACACCGTCATCCCTTGCACTTCTCTTCTAAGCGTTTCTTGATTTTTCGTGCACCATATCTGGCCTTGCTCTCAAGGAAAATCCTTTTGATTTTTTCTTCAAGTTCGGCCTCAGATACTGGCTCTACTGACCTGTAGTAATAACTGGAGCGAGGGATGTTTAGCCAGCGGCACATTTTTGAAATACTATATTTCTCCTTATTAGCAGTGATTATTTCTCTCTTCGCGCCATAATCACTGCTGCTTGCTTTAGGATATCGACCTGCATTTCAAGCTCTTTATTGCGCTTTCGGAGTGCGATCAGCTCCCGCTGTTCATCGGTAAGATTATCAATTGATTTGAAATATCCCGTTGTTTTAGCTTGTCTCACCCGCTTGTCAAAGGTCAAGGGAGTTAAGTCCTATTCTTTGATCAGCGCACTTCGTTTCATACCTGCATTGTGAAGGTCAACGATTTGTTGTTTGAAATCATCCGTAAAATGACGACGGATTTTTCTAGACATATAGTTCTCCTTTTGCTTTAGTGTAGATCACTTTATTCTGCGGTCTAGTTTAGTGTAACCTATTCAACGATACCTATGATTTATGTCTTAAGTTCTGAAGGTTAGTGGGCATTTGCGTCTTTGGGGATAAGCTCTATTCCGAATCAAACCATTAAGCGAACAATGTCTTTTAACCTGGATTCAGCTACTCTAAATGGCTCCAAAGAAAAGCAAACGTATCTTGCCCTAGTTCATCGGCTTAAACGTTGTCCTTGTAACTCAATGTCATAAAAATAGCACCCCAACAGTTAGATTTTGTGTCCAACGTTTGGGGTGCCGTTCAAAGTTCAGTCGCTTACAATCATTTATGTCAACAGTTTAGCAGAAGGGAAATTGACTGTTTTAGGCGTTTTTTAAACTCCACAACCGTCCCAACCGATGACATCAAAATTGCTTGTCAGATAGCCACCCTCAAACAGTCTCTTCACAGACCATTTCAGCTATCCAAAAACGCGAGTTTCTACGTTTGGAAGACCGTTTTGAGTGATTTCTAGACTCTTTTTCAAGGATTAGCGTTTTTTCGCCGCCCGCAATCTTTTTCGCTAATCTAGGATCTGCTAAGATTAACCCTTCCAATGCTTTTCGGCATCAAAGACCTCGCCCACAACCGCATCATCTGAAAGGCTAATGATGCCACGAACTTGTGGTGCATTGGGAAGCTCTAATTCACGCGCACTGCAGAGCATGCCATGACTGTCCATTCCGCGAAGCTGACCTGAGAAAATCAGACTTCCATTAGGCATCATAGCGCCAGGTAAAGCCGCCACTGTCTTGAGGCCAACAGCAGCATTAGGCGCCCCACAGACAATTTGAACAGGCGCTTCTTGACCAATCCCCACCTGACAAATATGGAGGTGGTC
This sequence comes from Streptococcus ovuberis, assembly GCF_012396585.1. Taxonomy (GTDB): domain Bacteria; phylum Bacillota; class Bacilli; order Lactobacillales; family Streptococcaceae; genus Streptococcus; species Streptococcus ovuberis. Next base: position 48,843 of record NZ_JAAXPR010000015.1, on the reverse strand, counting down.
ACTATCTGGATGGTCTTCCATTTCAAGGATCTCCGCGACGACAAAGACAGGACTTGGGGTCGCTTCCAGAGTTTCTGTGAAGCCTTCTCTGGCCAATTCACTGTTAAGACAAGTCAATGCTTCCTCAGACAGGAAAATCTGTCCTTGCCCCGAAATCGGAAAGAGCTCCGAGACCCCAAAGATATTCCAAGCTAGGGTTTCGCCTGACTCGCTAACCACCCTAGCGACACGCCCCTTACGCTCCACATGCCGCTTAACAGGAGTCGTTTCTTGCAAAATCACCATCAAGACATCTCCAACGTGTTCCTTATTGTAGGCAAAAATCATTTCTCTTCTAATCCTTCTAAAAATCTAATAATCTCTTCCTTGGTCTTCCGCAATTTATTGACCAGGCGACCAACTTCACGGCCATTATCAATTACAACAAAACTAGGAATTCCAAAAATATCCCATTCCTTGGCCAATGGCATAAAGGCATCTCTGTCCAGCTCAACAAAAGTTGCTGTCCCAAACCGCGCTTCAATCTCTGGCAAATAAGGGGCAATAAAATGACAATCTGGACACCAGCTCGTCATAAAGACAAAAACCAAACGCTGACCGGTTTCAATCAAGTCCGCAACTTCTTCTAAGCGAGTTGGTTTTCTCATAAGGTATCCTCCTCAAAAAATAACTCACCGGCCAAATAGTCAAAATGGTAGAAACGCCCATCTGTCATGATGACACCACCTTTAGTTTGAAGTTGGTCAGAGACGGTATAATCCACAAATACCGTTGCAATTTCTCCCATCGGTGCAAAAAACGCTCGGACTTGAAGCAGAATCTCTCTCATCCGCTCCTCTTCTTGATAATCCAAATAAGCCTTGGTCCCAACAGCCAGACAAGTCAAACCAACCAAACCGGCCAAGGCAATCGCTGTTCTTTTTTTCATATCCAAATTATACCATAAAACCTAGCTTTTGACCGATTAAACTCCTGTTTTTCTATGGTCTTTTGCTTCATTTTTCAATAGAAATGGTACAATAGAATCCATAGAAATCATTTTAAGGAGTCTTTTATGTCAGAACTTTTTCAAAAAATTCAAGAAGTCACTGCCTTAGATGGCTTAGCAGGCTATGAACACGACGTCCGTGATTACCTTCGGCAAAAAATCAGCCCACATGTCGATCGCATCGAGACAGATGGCCTTGGCGGCCTCTTTGGCATCAAGGAAAGCAAAGCTCCAGAAGCTCCTCGGATCATGGTAGCTGCCCACATGGATGAGGTCGGTTTTATGATCAATCAAATCCGACCAGACGGGACCTTCCGCGTTGTATCCATTGGCGGTTGGAACCCAATGGTTGTAAGCGCTCAACGCTTTTCTCTGTATACCAGTAAGGGAACTAAGATTCCTGTCATTTCAGGTTCTGTTCCTCCTCACCTAGGCGCTTCCGGTACACCCAAGATAGAAGATATCGTTTTTGATGCTGGTTTTAGCAACAAAGCAGAAGCTGAAAGTTTTGGCGTCCAACCCGGCAATATCATCGTTCCTCAGGCGGAAGCTATTCTGACAGCTAATGGTAAAAATGTCATTTCCAAAGCCTGGGACAATCGCTTTGGCCTCCTTATGATAACGGAGCTTCTAGAACAGCTATCTGGTCAAGAACTCCCCAATACTCTTATTGCAGGCGCAAACGTCCAGGAAGAAGTCGGCCTACGAGGAGCTACTGTTTCCACCACAAAATTCCAACCCGACATCTTCCTTGCCGTTGATTGCTCTGCAGCCGGTGATGTCTATGGCGAGCAAGGAACAGTGGGGGGAGGTACTCTATTTCGTTTCTACGATCCTGGCCATATCATGCTCAAGGATATGCGTGACTTTCTCATGACGACTGCTGAAGAAGCTGGCATCAAGTTCCAATACTTTGCTTCTAAGGGCGGCACCGATGCAGGAGCTGCCCACCTCAAACATCACGGAATTCCATCGACCACTATCGGCGTTGTTGCCCGATACATTCATTCCCACCAAACCCTGTTTAGCTTGACTGACTTTGAAGAAGCTCAAGCCTATTTGCAAGCGATCGTTAAAAACCTTGATCGTCTTTCGGTCGATCAAATCAAACGCTATTAAGGGTCAGCAGGGAGAACAAACTGAAAAGGTAACCATTTTGCTGCACAATTTTTATAAAGTGTTTTTGGGTAAGCGATGATTCGCCTGGTCATTGGTGTTCGGTAGTTGAGGCTGCCTTTAATGCGATGGTAATTCCACCAGTGGGCATAGTTCTTAGTTTTAATCGTTAGTTCTTCAAGTGAATGAAAGGTTTCTTGATTCCCAATTTGTAATATTAAGTTAGGGCTCTATAAGACTGTAGTGGGTAAATCCACTACGGAGATTATGGAGCCTTTTTGAGTATGCCCCCATATCACCTATAATGAAAAGTAACCGCCCAATAACGAAGTATTTATAAAAATAATCCAACCTCCCTTAAACTGGCTCATTGTCAACTGTAGTGGGTGACAATAAGCCGAAAATAAAGCAGTTAATCTTGCTCTAAATGCCCCAAAAACCAAACTAAAAAGACTGAAGAAAGTGACCGGTTCACCATCTTCAATCTTACGCAATCCTCAAATACACTGGTTAACTGTCTTTGTTAATCCTGTACCAAAATAGAAAGCGTCTCAATCAAGTTATCTGCATGCACTTCAATAGAAGCACCTGTTGCCTTGATTTTAACTTCCACAATTCCTTCTTCTGCTTTCTTACCGACAGTTACTCGGATTGGTAAACCAATCAAGTCGCTATCGGAGAATTTGACTCCTACTCGCTCATTGCGATCGTCAGTCAAGACCTCATAACCCGCTTTTTGAAGAGCAAGTTCAATGGCAGCTGTCACTTTATTAGAGACCTCATCCTTGCTATTAACTTCAATCAAATGCACATCGTAAGGGGCCAATTCTTTAGGGAAGTTAATCCCCCAAGCATAACGGTATTCTCCCTTTGGTGTCTTATTCACAAAGAGACGGGCGTGCTGTTCAAGAACAGCCGACAAGAGGCGACTGACACCAATCCCATAACAGCCCATGATCATTGGAACAGCTCTGCCATTTTCATCTAAAACCAAACCGTTCATGCTCTCCGTGTAGCGAGTTCCTAGTTTAAAGATATGCCCAACTTCAATTCCACGAGCAAATTTGAGCGTCCCTTGACCATCAGGAGACAACTCTCCCTCACGCACTTCGCGGATATCCACATATTCTGCAGTGAAATCTCGGCCTGGATTCACTCCAGTCAGATGGAAGCCGTTCTCATTGGCACCAGCGACAGCATTGCGCAGGTCTTGCACACGACGATCTGCCACGATACGAACCTTTTCGGCCAAATCAACTGGTCCTAAGGATCCAAAATCAGCTCCAAAAATCGCTCTAGCTTCTTCATCCGTTGCAGGTTCCAAGAAATCAGCTGCTAGGTAGTTTTTGAATTTCACATCGTTAAGCTGGTCATTGCCCACCAAGAGGGCAACAACTGGCAGGCCATCAGCCATGAAAAGCAAGGTTTTGATGGTCTGCTCCTGATCAACACCTAAGAATGCTGCCACCTCGTCAATGGTCTTGCAATTTGGCGTCTCTACCTTAGTGAGCTCTTCTTGTGCTACCACAATGTTACGTGGTTTGTAAAAATCAGTCGCCATCTCTAGGTTAGCTGCATAACCAGAGTCACTTGAATAAGCAATCGTGTCCTCACCTGATACTGACCACCTCAACAGTTCCGCCTTGATGCTTTCTAGAACATCCTCAGGCAAGTCAGCCAGACTTCCAGCGGACTTGTCCAAGACTACCCAGTGAGAAAGATCCGTCCGATCTGGAGTGATGGCCATAAACTCTTGGCTATCCTTACCACCCATCGCGCCACCGTCACCGATGATAGCCTTGTAATCCAAGCCTGCACGGTCAAAAATCCGCTCATAAGCCGCCTTGTGATCCAAGTAGCCCTGATCCAGGCTCTCATAATCCGCATGGAAACTATACGAATCCTTCATGATGAATTCACGGGTTCTCAGCAGACCATTTCGAGGACGTTTCTCGTTGCGGTATTTGGCTTGAATCTGATAAAGGGTCAGAGGTAATTGCTTGTAAGACTTAACCGAATCTCGAACCATAGCGGTCAGGGTTTCTTCGTGGGTTGGCCCCATGATAAATTCTGACCCTTCGCTATTTTTCAGCTTAAAAAGATCATCCCCGTAGGTATCATAACGGCCAGACTCCTTCCAGAGCTCTGACGTAATCATGGCTGGCGCCAGCATTTCAACCGCACCAATTTTATCAAACTCCTCACGGATAATCGTCTTGATTTTCTCGATAACGCGATTGGCCAGAGGAAGGTAGGTATAGCTTCCTGCTGAAATCTGGCGGACATAGCCCGCCCTAAGCATCAGAGCATGGCTAATCACCGAAGCGTCACTTGGCATTTCTCGTAGAGTTGGAATCAGCATTTTTGACTGTTTCATGAGTTATTTCTTCCTTTATCAATTAATTAAAGAGACGCATAATATCATTCCAAGTTACCGCTAGCATAAGGATCACCATAAAAGCAACTCCAGCAAGGGTAACCGTCGTCTCGATTTCTTTTTTTAGCGGCTTGTGGCGTACAGCCTCGATTAAGTTGAGCACAATCTTACCACCATCTAGGGCCGGGATAGGAATCAGATTGACAATGCCGAGGTTGATTGACAAGAGAGCTAACAGTTCTAACATGTCTTGGATACCGCCCTTAACCGCCTCTGAACTGACCTGGTAAATAGCGACAGGCCCCCCCAGCTGATCCAGGCTAGGCTTGGCAATAAGTTGCTTGAGAGCATTCAAAATGGTAAAAGCTGAGCGCCAAGCCATTTTCGCTCCCCCCAAGACCTTGTCCACTAGACCAGTCTTCAGACCAGGCTGGACTCCAATATAGTAGCGCCCCTTCTCTTCTTTCGGAGTTACCTCTGTTGTCTGCGTCTTACCGTCTCGGATATAGGTGACTGTAATAGGATGAGGTTCGTTTAAATCTGCTGTAGCCTCATTGACCGCAGTAATTAACTGCTCCCAGTTGTCAATCTTCTTGGAATTGATCTCAACAATAGCATCCCCAGATTGCATCCCCGCTGTGGCTACCGCTCCATCAGGGGTTACCCGAACTTGATTGGTTGAAGGATCTACGACCCCCCCTTGCAAGAAGACCAAAAGCGTAAAGGCAATCAGACCTAAGATAAAATTATTCATAGGTCCTGCAAAATTGGTGATCAGACGCCCCCAGATACTGGCATTTTGATATTGGACATCTAGGGGAGCAATTCGCAACTCTGTCCCATCCTCCTCGACAATCGTTGCGTCATGGTCGACAGGATAGCTTCTAGTTTCATCCAAGACCAAACCAGTAATTGCCAATTGATCTTCGAGATCATAATCAGTGATACTGATCGGTAGGCTAGTCCTATCGATCTGCTTTTGCGATAAATTGATTCGCGTCACCACCCCCTGGTCATTGAGGGTTAGGCTAGCAGCCTGACCAGTCTTAATGTCAGTTGTGTCTTCTCCCCAACCAGCCATACGGACATAGCCACCAACAGGTAGGATTCGGATAGTATAAACCGTGCCATCTTGCGCTGTGTGAGCAAAAATTTTCGGTCCCATTCCAATCGCAAACTCACGAACTAGGATACCGGACTTCTTGGCAAAATAGAAATGGCCGAATTCGTGAATGACCACGATAAGGCCAAAAATAGCTAAAAAAGCTAAAAGATTAATAAGTATTGACTGCATAAAATCCTTTCTATTGTCTAAAAAAGACCAAAAAAGTGCATAATAGGAAGGACGAAAATCAGGGAATCAAAACGATCTAAGATGCCGCCATGTCCAGGAATAACGCGCCCAGAATCTTTAACACCGTAGTGACGCTTGAGAGCTGACTCAACCAGATCACCAAACTGGGCAAAGGCTGAAAAGATAGCAACCAAAATAAGCATTAGCAAGTAAGGATAACCTGATTTGACCTGCGGAAAGAGGAGAAGGTAGATACCCGCAAAAATAACCGCTGACAGCAGGCCACCTAAAAAACCTTCGACCGTTTTATTCGGCGAAACCCTTGGCGCTAAACGCCTGCGACCAAATTGCCGCCCCAAAAGGTAAGCCCCACTATCTGTCACCCAAACAAGGATCAAGGCAAAAAAGAGAGTCTCTCTGCCATCCATCTGCGCCAATAACAGCGAATGAAACCCTAAACCAATGTAAAAACTAGAGGCAATCGGATAAACGGCATCATCAAAAGTGTAGTCGCCAAACTGCCAGACTGTTGCCCCCAAAATGACCAAGGCAATTACCGCAAAGGCTGCATAATTCCCATCTGTTGGCAAAAATGTAAGGTAGTTTTGAAGCGGGAGGGTCAAAACCAAAGTCCCCAACAAGGATAAAACTCCTTCTACTGAGGTTGGAGAAATACGGCGCATTCGTAACAGCTCAGACACTGCTAACATCGCTACCCCCCCAACCAGCACTTGAGCCACCTCACCACCAATCCACATGAAGGGAACAAAGATGGCTAGGGCTAGAGCCCCAAAAACGATCCTTTTTTGCAAATCCATCATTTTCATCTCCTTTTTCAAATGCCACCAAATCTACGCTGACGTTTACTATAGGCTTCAATCGCCGCCTGAAAAGCTACTTCGTCAAAATCTGGCCATAGTACATCTGTAAAATACAACTCGCTATAAGCTGCCTGCCAAGGTAGGAAATTACTGAGCCGTAGCTCTCCACTAGTCCTGATAATCAAGTCAGGGTCCCTGAGGCTACTAGGCAAGGTGCGAGTTTGCAAATAGTCCGAAACTAAGGCATCATCAACATCGCTAGGAGCGTACTTGGCTTCCAAGACATCTTGAGCAATCGCCCTTATGGCTTGTACAATCTCAGCTCGTCCTCCATAGTTGAGCGCGAAATTCAAAATAAGACCAGTATTGAGCTCGGTTAAGCTTTCTGCTTTCTTGAGAGCATCAAGTGTTCCAGCAGGCAAACGATCCGTCTCACCAATCATTTGAATTTTGACATTGTGCTGGTGAAGCTCTGGCACATACTTCTCATAAAAATCAACAGGGAGATTCATGATAAACTTAACTTCTGTCTCTGGACGAGACCAGTTCTCTGTGGAAAAGGCATAGACCGTCAACACTTGGACTCCCATATCGCTAGCGACCTTTGTCACCTTGTGGAGGGCTTCCATACCAGCTTTATGCCCCATAATTCTGGGTTGCATCCGCTTCTTTGCCCAACGCCCATTTCCATCCATGATGATACCGATATGCTTAGGGACCACTAGTGTTCCTTCTGCTTCTGCCTTTCGGCCTAATCGAAAATTAAACATCTCTTTTATCCTAAATTGTATAATATAGCACTTCATTATACCATAAAATTAGATAAAGAAAAAGCACACCACTCAGACCGTCGGATAAACAGACAAACGGCTGGAGGAAGAGGAGCGAACGGTTCAAGACAGGCTACCAGTCTGGTTCAAAATTTGATGACGTTCCCCCGCGTTTCGGTTGCCATCCTGATTGACTTCATACGTGAGGAACTACGGTCGAGAGGTGTCTTTTTGTTCTTTTAGAGCAGTAATCAAGACTTGGTGTTCTTCTAACAATTTCTGAGCAACGTCAGTTGTCAACTGCGGTATTTGACCGAAGTAGTCGCTCAGCGCTTTTTCGATGAAGGGTTGCTGAAATTTCCCTTTGTCGGTCAACCGAACGATCAATTGTCGCCGGTCTTTTTCTGGACGCAAACGACTCAACCAGCCACCGTCTTCAAGACGTCGCAAGAGCGGGGTCAAGGTATTACTAGCCAAGTCCAGTTGTTCACCGAGTTCTTGCAAGCTTTGGGTATCTTCTTGCCACAGTATCAACAAGACAAGGTATTGGGTATAAGTTAACTCAAAGGGGGCTAGTGCCTCTTTATAGAACTGGTTAAAGAGACGATTCACATGATAGAATGAATAGCAGAGCTGGTTTGAGAGGTTAAATTTTTCCAAATGAAACTCCTTTTAGATGTGTACGATAAAGATGGCACATAGCAATATTGCGTCTCCATTTTTTGTCTTTTGTTATTTTATTTGATTTAACACAGTTTTGAGAGGCTATTTCAGGCGTTCTTGTCAAAATTTTGCCTCCTTTTTGCTCCTTTATTCATCACAACATCCATTTTCGGTTATTATAGCACAATTTGACAAAACGCTCTACTTTCAGCGCTATGACCTAATGTCACGATACCATCCAGAATCTGTACAACATTTTCTTTGGTTTGCAGAATGAAAATTAAAAAAAAGAGTTTTATCACTTCATTTTCGTCTTTCTCGATAGCCAGTTTAGCTTGATAAATCCGTTTGTTCATCGGTTTTTACCTCCAAAAATTTATTTTTAATTGCTATCAACAAATCGTACTCCGATTTTGGGATAGTTATCATTTCAGGCTCTGTAACTCGGATACCATCAAATTTCTGTTCAAACGTGTTTTTCTCCTGTATTTCTACTGTATTTTCTGTTGATTTCATGCAATTTCTAAGTATTTTTCTACCGTATCACACGTTTTTTCTACTGTATTTTGAGCAGCAAAAAAGCACTTAGATTTCTCTAGGTGCTTATGCAGTTTCCCAACGCCCCCCTACGGAACTTCCGTCGATAGGTTTTGGATTTGTAAAACTATATAGATAATCTTCTCCACTATCATCTACGACTCTAACTAAATCATCTGGAAGAAACTCTAAGACATCGTAAATATTACCGTTGGTTAAAGAATCAACGCCGAATGACTCGCCGACATATCGTAATTTTGCAATGCTATTAGTCATTTTATTTCTCCTTTCTGAATTTAAGTTTTATATCTTTTTGAAGACCGTCATTTTTATTTTCATACCAGTGCATATCAAAGATATACTGATTGGATTCAATTTTACCGACCATTTTAGACCATTCTTTTGACTCCCCACCATACATCTGAACCAATCTATCAGCTATTCTTAATTCTTTATCGGCACCGAACCCAGCTATAGCTTTTGTAGCTTCAAAAACTGCGTTGGTAGGAATAAACTTCGGGACACCTTGCTCATAATAAGAAAATTGATGTTGCAAGTATTTCTCTGGTTCAATTATAACATTATCATTTACGCTGTTCAAGTCATTATCAATGCCAAATTTCTTATCGCGTTCCAACTCTTCCTCATCTGGAATAACCGTAGACCGGTAATTAAAATGAAATGGTGGAGCTGTAACACCGACCTGGAATTCGTCTAAGTGGTACCGTTTATCCTCCTTAGCGATATTTCGGCAAATCTGAGTCGTCCTGCCATCCAGCTGGACCAAGATCCGATAATACTCAAGCCCTGAGTCTTGATAGCGACGGATGGTTGCTCGATTAATGATAGAGGTACCGTCAGTCCTGATTAAGGTCTGAGCCCTTGAACGTGCCACATTGTATTTAGTTGCCAAATCCTGAGCCATAGCTCGGACGTCGTCACCACGGACGAAACCACGCTTAAAAACCTCTTGTAAATCTTTTACAAGCCTATCCGTGTTTCCCCAGAGTTGCTCGGAGTAATCAGCACCGTTAAATGGTGTACGTATGAGTTCTTGTAACGCCGGTTCATTCAAAGCGCTGACATGCCCACCCAAGGCTTTTTTATAAACATAATTAGCCGTAGATTTGAGATAGTTTTCAAAAGTCTTCTGTAGCACGCCATTCATTGCCCCGATTTTATACACCAGTTCTAAGTTCAAGGCCTCCATGCGGGTTACCTTAGATGCCGCATACTGCTCATTCAATCGTTTTAGTAGTTCTGGGTCCTTCTCAGCCTGCTCACGGTACTTTTTAGCGTTGGCTTGATAATCTGAAAGGTCTTGTCCTCGGAGACGCTGTAGGACCTCCTGATAGTTCATAGCATTGTTTTCAGCCTGTCACAAAGGTTTTCACTTGACAACCAAAACCTCGGAGAGTATACCATTGAATAAATCGCGCGCGATTTATTTGGTTTTCGTCAGAGCGCACCAGTTTAAGGAGGTTAATATGACAGAAACAACAGAGGAACTCCGACAGCGCATCGGGGATTTAGCCTATGAGGTCACCCAGAACAATGCGACAGAGCGCGCCTTTACAGGAGAATACGACAAGTTCTATGAACGCGGACTCTATGTCGACATCGTTAGTGGTCAGCCCCTGTTTTCGTCCAAAGACAAGTATGACTCAGGATGCGGTTGGCCAGCTTTTACGCAACCCTTGGAAGCTGCATCAGTTACTAGCAATCTCGATACATCCTATGGGATGAGACGGATTGAGATTCGTAGCCAAGAGGCTGACTCCCATCTGGGGCATGTTTTTGAGGATGGACCACTAGATCGAGGAGGATTGCGCTACTGCATTAACTCAGCAGCTTTACGATTTATTCCTTACGAGCAATTAGCTGAACAAGGATATGCCGATTACATTGACCGTGTTTAACCCAACAAAAAAACGAAAAAGAGGAGGCGGGGTACCTATGAAAACCATTTACTTAGCAGGTGGGTGTTTCTGGGGGGTAGAAGGTTATTTTGCTCAACTGGAAGGAATTATAGACACCACCGTTGGTTATGCCAACGGTAGAACAGAAGTCACGAGTTATGAGCTGATTGGGGCAACTGATCACGCAGAGACCATTGAGTTGACTTATGATCCAAAAGTAATCAGCCTAGACACGATTTTGCAGCATTACTTTCGGATAATTGATCCTTTTTCGGTCAACCAGCAAGGAAATGACCGAGGGCGACAATACCGGACAGGTATCTTCTATAGAGATGAAGCAGATGCTACTCTAGCACAAGGCTATCTGGATAGCATTAGCCACTCCTATGGGAAAGAACCCGCAGTAATTCTGGAACCTTTAACCCATTTTATTGATGCAGAAGACTACCATCAGGACTACCTTGCAAAAAATCCAAATGGCTACTGCCACATTGACCTGAACCTAGCCAAGGTTCCCTTAACGTAAACGAAAGTAGGAGATACTATGAAAAAAATTTATGCAACAAAGATGATTAACACAGGCGGACGCACTGGTGAAGTCCACGCACCAGATCACTCGATTCAATTTCAAGTCGTACAACCAGGCCAAAAGGTTCCTGGCGCAACCAATCCAGAACAGCTATTTGCAGCAGGCTTTAGTAGTTGCTTTAACAGCGCGCTCAGCTATGTCCTTTCCAGCAAGAAGCTGACTAACTCGAGTACAGTATCCGCTACAGTTTCGATGTATAACTTGAGTACGGGACCTGTTCCTGATGTGGTATTGGGTGTTGAGATTGAAGGACACATTGAAGGATTGGCGCTCGAAGAGGCACAAACCCTGCTCGAAGAAGCCCACACTGTCTGTCCTTACTCTCGCGCTGTAGCTGGCAACATTGAAGTGAGCGTTAAAGCAGTATAGTTTGGAATCATCCATTGTATAGGCCACAATTAATCTCATTCTAGAACTTTTAAGCATTGAAACACTACTAGGTGATTGATTATGGGCCTGACTATGGGGGAATTGATGACTCATTGGTCTGGCAGGTGCTGCCAATTGAAGAAAGAACAGTTGCGTAATTGTTATTAGCGACAAGGTTATCGTTACTGTTTTTCAATAAAAAAACAATTGCGGCTATACCTCGTTACTTATGTAACCAATGTCTAGTAGCCTCTATATGCTTTACAGCATGTCGCACGAGCTTAAACTAGCATATTCCCCCAAAATAGAGCCAATCACCTGTCTCAGTGAACTGTGATAGGTGATCTTTTCTAAAAAGATGCACACAGCGGATAATCATGTCTATTTTCATGACACCCTTTCATTACCTGGTGCTATAGCTTGTTACAAACGCTGATCAATGAATATCGTAGCAGTGACTACTGAAATGAGGAAATCAATGAAATTATCTGTCTTAAACTTAGCCCCGCTACGCGAGGGGCAGGATTTCAAGTCTGCCATGGATGATGTCGTCATCTTGGCTCAAGAAACAGAGCGCTTGGGCTATGAGCGCTATTGGATTGCAGAACACCATAATAGTAAGACTATCGCTAGTAGCGCAACTCAACTTTTGATCCAGCACACTCTTGCTCAGACATCTTCTATTCGTGTCGGGTCAGGTGGGGTGATGTTACCGAATCATTCCCCATACCTCATTTCGGAGCAATATGGAACACTTGAAACCCTTTACCCAAACCGTATTGATTTAGGGCTAGGACGGGCGCCAGGGACAGATCAGCAAACAGCGCGAGCCATTCGTCGAACCAATAATCTCTACCCTCACTTTGAAGAAGATATCCTAGAACTACAAGGTTATTTTAAGGGTACTCAAGCCGTCCAGGCCTACCCTGCTGCTGGTCTGGATGTTCCAATGTACATCTTGGGCTCCAGCACAGACAGTGCCCATTTAGCGGCAAAACTAGGCTTACCCTATGTTTTTGCGGCACATTTTGCACCAAGAATGTTGACAGAAGCTGTTTCTATCTACCGAAGGGAATTTCAACCTTCAGACAAGCTTTCTGCCCCTTATGTCATCCTCTGTGCCAATGTCATTATGGCAGATACAGATAATGAGGCCAATCGATTAGCAACCAGTCAGACAATGAGCTTCGCAGGGATTGTGACCAATCGTGCAGAACCACTGCAAGCACCGAAGAATTCTGATGAAGAGATCTGGTCAGCTATCTTACCATCTTCAGAAGTGCCTCATTTTGGGCCTGTTGGTTTCAGTGCCCAACCCAATCTTGATCGTATCCAGCAAGTCGTGCGCCAAATGACTGCCGTGTCATTGATTGGCAATAAGGCAACCGTTGCGCAGCAATTACATTCCTTGAAAAAAGAGGTGCACTTTGATGAATTGATGGCTAACTCCTATATTTTTGACCAAAAAGCACAAGCCTATTCTTATCAACTTTTGTCAGAATTAGTTACTAAAGATCGGTAACCGTTCATGGAATCAGCATCAAAACAATAACGAAAAGCACCCTGTCCTGCGAAAGCAAGATGACGGGGTGCTTTTTCTATCTAGTCTAGACGGTTCAATTAAATCCCTGCTAGATCTTTTTACTCTGATCCTACCGCTTCTTCCATGTCATCTTGAATCCGACAAACGTTAAAGCTAGTAAGATAAAACCGATGGTTAAGATTGTTTTACTCATGTCTTCTCCAGTTCGAGGCAAGTGATTGCGTTTTGAAGAAGATGGCAAATTAGTACTAATTGATACTGCTGAACCAGATACCGTTGTTATCGATTCTGAGCTTGATGCCGTTGGACGTGGCGCTGGAGTCGGATCTGCAGTAGTCTTGGTTGACTCGAGCGTTGTGGTCGACTCAGTCGTTGTCCTCGGCTCAGGCGTCGTGGTTGACTCAGTTGTTGTTGTCGGCTCGGCTGCAGTTGTTGACTCAGTTGTTGTAGTCGGCTCGGGCGTCGTTGTCAACTCAGGTGTCGTCGTCGACTCAGGTGTCGTCGTTGTCAACTCAGGTGTCGTCATCGGCTCGGGCGTCGTTGTCAACTCAGGTGTCGGCGACTCAGTTGTTGTTATCGGCTCGGGCGTCGTTGTCAACTCAGGTGTCGTGGTCGACTCAGTTGTTGTTGTCGACTCGGTTGTCGGCGGCGGCTCAGGCGTCGTTGTCAACTCGGTCGTTGTGGTCGATTCAGTTGTCGTCGTCGACTCTGGCGTCGTTGTCAACTCAGGCGTTGTTGTCGGCTCAGGCGTCGTCGTCGACTCTGGCGTCGTGGTCAACTCAGGCGTCGTGGTCAACTCAGGTGTCGTGGTCGACTCAGGTGTCGTCGTCGACTCAGGTGTTGTCGGCGGCGGCTCAGGCGTCGTCGTCGACTCAGTTGTTGTCGTCGGCTCAGGCGTCGTGGTTGACTCAGGTGTCGGCGGCTCGGGCGTCGTGGTCAACTCAGGTGTCGTCGTCGACTCAGGTGTTGTCGGCGGCTCGGTTGTCGTGGTTGACTCAGGTGTTGTCGGCGGCTCGGGCGTCGTGGTTGACTCAGGTGTTGTCGGCGGCTCGGGCGTCGTTGTTGACTCAGGTGTCGTCGTCGACTCGAGCGTCATCGGCTCGGGCGTCGTCGTTGTCAACTTGGGCGTTGTGGTCAACTCGGTTGTCGTGGTTGACTCAGGTGTCGTGGTCGACTCAGTTGTTGTCGTCGACTCAGGTGTTGTCGGCGGCTCGGGCGTCGTTGTTGACTCAGTTGTTGTCGTTGTCGACTCAGTGGTCGTCGTCGGCTCAGTTGTTGTCGGAGGCTCGGGCGTCGTTGTTGACTCAGGCGTCGTTGTGGTCGACTCGGGCGTTGTTGTCGTCGACTCAGGCGTCGTGGTCAACTCAGGTGTCGTGGTCGACTCTGGCGTCGTGGTCGACTCGGTTGTTGTCGTCGACTCAGGCGTCGTGGTCGACTCGGTTGTTGTCGTCGACTCAGGCGTCGTTGTTGACTCAGTGGTCGGCGGCTCAGGCGTCGTTGTTGACTCAGTGGTCGGCGGCTCAGGCGTCGTTGTTGACTCAGTGGTCGTCAACTCAGTTGTTGTCGGCGGCTCGGTTGTCGTTGTTGACTCAGTGGTCGGCGGCGGCTCGGTTGTCGTCGTCGGCTCAGTGGTCGTGGTCGACTCGGACGTCGTTTCGGGCATGGTTACTTCCGAAGCCGTGACTGTGGGGTATCCGGCAGTGACCGTTGGCAACCCCCCTGTGTTTTCCGTTGAGGGTGGGATCAACTCGGCTGATACGTGTTGACTAGGAACAACGAAGGTCAACAGACCCACTATCCCAGCAATCGTGGTCGTCGTAACAGCGATAATTGTCGCCTCTACCCCAAACTTTCGGAGAGAACGATCCCAGCCCCTTTCTTTTTTCGTATTCTTCTTTTGCATAAGAAATCCTTTTATATGATTTGATAACTTATATCCAAGTTTGAGAAAGCTCCAAACTCGGACACGATTCATATTATACCCCAAAATCAATGCATTAGCAAATAAAACGAATCTCCATTTTTCAGTATTTCCCTATCTCTTGGCACCATACTCTTTTGATTGACAAGAAATGATAGTATCACCGAACACCAATCCGAGTAGGTGACCACACTAGTTTTTCGCGCGACCACCCTGATGCCTGTATCCTAAGCATATCTAGAAAACGCGCTCTACCATTAAGAGACCCTTATTTTTTCTTGCGCAATACAAATAGATGAGACTTCCGATTGAAATCACCGAAAGAAGCAACCCTAGCACAAGTCCTGGTGTCCTATAGGTCATCTCAATGGTATGTTCACCAGCCGTAATTGGAAATGATAGGAGGCTCCCCCAAGCTGCATACGTCTCAATAGCTTGACCGTCCACTTTTACCGTCCAGCCCGGACCATAAGGAATACTTGTCATCATCACATCACTACCATCAGTGACATTGACCTTTCCTGTGATTCGAGTATCATTGACAGAGTCGGCGACCATTCCTTGAGCTAGTCTTTGTTGAACGATTTCTGCCATTGCCTGATCATTAGCACGCACCAAAGCATAGTTGGTAAAGTCCAGCTCATTCTGTGTGGCTAGTTCAAACTCCAGCACGATTTCTTTTCCGAATTCCTGATGGGCGATGTTCCAGAGTTGCACCTGGTCAAACATATTCGTATAGTTGTAAACTTGCCCATTTAGCCTGATCGTAAGGGCATCCTTGGTTGCCCTCAATGATACTGGCGCTTGGAAATAATAAGTATAGTCTGTTTGTGGTACAAATTTGAGGCGCAAAACACCTGGTTTGGTCTGATTAAGCCTACGGAGCAACGTTTTTCCACTTTCATCTGTCACTTCCTCAAGATTATCTAACTCTTTCTCATTAGCCCCGAGCTTTTCAAAAATTTTCTGTTTGTCACCAACCATAGAATCCAATATGATATTTTGATTTGAAACAGGATTATTAAGCCCAAATTGAATGTTTCTGGTGGTAGTATTTGTCGCAAAAGCGAGGGGTAGAACAGCTTTATTTTCATAAACGGTAAAGGTTTTATCTTCGTAAACTTTCTCGTAATAGCTCGGAATATCTTTGCGCATTGCTGTCTTGGTGAAATAATAAGTTTTAGGGTTATTATTAAATTCCTCAGCCGTGTAGTCGTTTCTTGTGACATAATAACGCACACCAAATAGCGCATCGGTTAAAACAGTTCCATTGGCGTAGAATGTTGAAGCATTACCACCCATATCTCCAAGAGATGCAAACAAATCCAAGGTTGATTTTTCAAGACTAGAGCTGAAATTGCTTAGCCCTCGATATGAGCCTATTAGCGGATCAACCTTTGAATAGGAAAAATCTGTCCCAACACGGTAAAATGGAACATTCTCTCCCTTATCGTTTAATTCCTCAATCTTATCGCCAAGGGAATGCAATTTGGTTGCTAAATCTCCAAACTTATAAGCATCTATGTAATAGAGTGTCTTCTGCGATAGATACGCATTGTAACCTAGTTCTAGCAAGGTCACCACAATCACAAGAACCTTTCCGAAAGTTTTGGCAAATCCTCGATAGAAGAATAAAGCGAGTAACCAGGTTAGTAGGGTCAGCATAATTTGACCGAGCAAGTACCCCTTGTATAAGAACAGTAAAGCGATATTAACAAGGATTAGAACAGGCAATAATTTTACCCAAGCTGTCAACTTTGACCCCTCTTGTTCGCGTATACGACGCCCATAGCCAATAATCAGACCAACAAGAGCAAGGAGAACAAGAATCAGAACGATACTTTTCTGTTCAATCAGAAAAGTGGTTAGCTTTCCTGGTTGTGCCGCTTGCAGGTAACTGTACGGATGATAGAGGACATAAGTAACAACGACTAGAGCTAAAGCAATGGCTTTAGCGAGATTAGCATGTGTTAAGCGAATATACGATTGCAAGGTTTGAAAGGCTAAAAGTACCATAAAGAAGGAAACAAGCCATGAAAAACGATGAAAGCATCCAGCTGGGTTTTGGCCCATATGCCAGATTTTACTTGTCGCTTCATGAACAAAAGATAAAAAGAAGAAACCAGTAACCGCACTTGCTGCCTACTGGCGATAGGGATGAGACTTGCTGTGAGAAAAATAGAGCAGAAACCCAATCAAAGCTAGAGCTCCAACATAGAGATTGGGAAGGCTCGGATAGCACCTAAGTATGACGGTCATCAGGACCTACTCATTCTTTTTTAACATATTATTTTTAACCTAAGTGACTAAAACTACAAAAACACAGCACCTCTGATAGGCACTGTGTTTTTCTCTATTTAATGTTCTATTCTTCAATCATTGACTCAGATACGACCGGCTCAACTGGATCCGCTGGCGACAGGTCTTCTGGTGTAACTACTGGCGTTCCAGCAGCCACTACTGTTCGAATCGCTGCACGCTCAAAGGTCAAGTAAATTCCATCAATGTCAAGTGTCACTGTATTAACCTCAGTGTCAATACTGTCCACCACCCCATAAAGGCCACCGATAGTCACCACCTTATCTCCTGGTTTCATGCTGTTAATCATATCCAGGCGAGCTTGTTGCTGCTTTTTCTGGCTGCGCATGGTCAAAAACATCATCCCGATCATGACAATCCCCATGATTAAAAACGAACTTCCGTTCATGTCGTTACCTCCATCATTTTTTCTTCTGCTAGTATACCATAGTTTGTTATTTTTTCAAAACTCAGGCTAGAAGTTCTTCTAGGCGGTCTACCAAGCCACCAATATAGGCGATGGTCTCTCTTAAAGGCCCATCGGTTGTCACATCCACACCTGCATGAAGGGCAAGGTCCTGAGCCGATAAGCTCGCGCCCAACTCCAAGGTTTCCAACCATTTAGCAACGGTTGTTTCGGGTGCTTTTTCTAATTGCTGCGCCATGACTGTACCGATAGTCAGACCAGCCGAATAAGTATACGGGTACAAACCACTGTAGTAATGTGGCTGACGCATCCAAATCAAACCCGCATCTTCTGTAATCTCAAAATCATCCCCCCAGAACTCTTGGATGACCTGACGCTTAATCTGGCAAAGTTTATCACCGTTTAGGAATTCATTGTTATCCAGGCGAGTATAGACTTCCCGCTGAAAAGCAGCTTCTAAAAGATGTGTCACCATGTTATGGAAATAAGTCCGACTAATCAACTCACTGATTAAGTAAGCTTGAAAAGCGGGATCTGGATTGTTTTTCAGCATTTGGTTGCACGTCAGAACTTCATTAGCGGTTGAAGGGGCCTCAATAAAGTAAAGAGACGGATCATAGTTCAAAATTGACTGCTTGCTGGCCAGTTGGAAATGCCCAGCATGGCCCAATTCATGGGCAAGCACTAGCACTTCATTCATCAAACCTGTCCAAGACAACAAGATATAAGAAGGCCCTTGATATAAGGTCGCACAGTAACCCCCTGTAGATTTTCCTTCGTTTTGCGCAAAATCAATCCAACGCTCATCAAAGGCTCGGTCAATCATTCGGCCATACTCTTCTCCTAAAACAGCTAGCGAATCCTTGAGCAACTGGCGGGACTCTTCTGGTGTAATCCGCACATTGTAAGTAGAATCCAAGCCTAATTTCAAATCTGCACTGGTAATCTTGTCCAAACCATGCTGGTCAGCCACTAACTTGACAAAACGGCGCATATGAGGAGCTAAATCCGACATGATCACATCTATCTGGCGGTCCATCAGGTCTCTTGAAACATTCTGTTGATATAAGAGATAGTCGATGGTCGAATTAAAACCTCTCAAGCGGGCCTCTATCTGCTCATTTTTGATTTTTGACAGATAAGCTTGGGCAGTGACATTCTTGTAACGGCGTAGGGTATTGTAAAAGGAGTCTGCTGCTGCACGACGAATACCGGTGTCATGGCTAAATTCATAATCATTTTCAAATAAGACATAAGAATTAGCGTAGACCTTGCCATCAACCTCAAAATCATCAAATACCATATCTTCAAACTTAGCCGCACTATAAATCGTACTAGGATGCCCAAAAACTGGACGCAACTGACTCAGTAATTCTTCTTGTTCTGTTGATAGCTGGTGCTTTTTCTGACGCTTCAATTCCTCCAAGAAGGGGCGATAAACCGAGCGGCGTTGCCCCAACTCATCAAGGTAAGAATCTTCCAGTGCCATGAGCTCCGTTTCCAAGAAAGCCAGACGTGGATAAGCCTTCTCATAGATCTGGGAAAAAAGATTCGCCTCTTGTGCTCTTGCTTCATTAAGCTTATCGACATCTAAATTGAGAAAAGCATAATACGATAGAGCGGATGACTCCCTCATTAATGCTTCATAAACAGGCAGAGCGTCCAATGCTCGGTCCAATCGGTGTAATTGGTCTTTGTAGGTCTCCTCGAAAGCCAATGTCGCCCCGTCAAAATTAGCAAGTGCCTCTTTATAGTCTTCTAAGGTCTCATAAATCAAACTCGTATCCCAAGTCTCTTCGACGGGTACCGCTTGACGTTTAGGTAAAGCCTTTGTCATATTGTCTCCTTTTCGTTAGTAATCTTTGAAAAACCTCTTGTCTATCTGTGAAAGGTATCCCCCACCAGTCTTTGATTTTCTCAACAAGCGTGTCTGCTAAAACAGTCTGCCATTTGACTAGCAAAGCCCGTTCGAATACTCTTAAACGATCGGTTATTCTTGAGGATAACCCAGATGCTCGTAAGCCTTTGCTGTTGCCACACGTCCTGTCCTAGTCCTCATGATAAACCCTTGCTGAATCAGATAAGGCTCATACATATCCTCCACTGTCTCTTGCTCTTCAGCGATATTGACCGCAAGTGTCCCAAGACCGACTGGTCCCCCCTTATACATCTCAATCATGGTTCGCAGAATCTTCTGATCAACATAGTCAAGACCCTCGCTGTCCACATCTAGCATCGTTAAAGCCTTGTCTGTAATAGCTTCATCAATCTGACCATCTCCCATAATCTGGGCAAAATCCCTTACCCGTTTTAGAAGACGATTAGCAATCCTTGGAGTCCCACGACTCCGCTTAGCCAACTGGTTAGCTGCTTCATGAGTGATGGTCATTTCAAAAATATCCGCCGTCCGCTCCACAATTTCTGTCAGATCTGCCTGAGCATAATATTCCATATGACCTGTAATGCCAAAACGAGCCCGCAAAGGGTTGGATAACATCCCCGCCCGAGTCGTCGCTCCAATCAAGGTAAAAGGAGGCAACTCCAGATGAACACTGCGGCTGGTCTCGCCACTTCCAATCATAATATCCACATAAAAGTCTTCCATGGCACTGTAAAGAACCTCTTCAACTGTCATTGGCAGCCGATGGATCTCATCAATAAACAGCACATCCCCTGGCTCAAGGTCATTTAAAATAGCGACCAAGTCACCCGCCTTCTCAATGACAGGTCCCGATGTCTGCTTAAGGTTCACACCGAGTTCATTAGCAATAACAAAAGCCATGGTCGTCTTTCCCAAACCAGGCGGGCCAAATAGAAGGGTATGGTCCAGAGCTTCATCGCGGCCTTTAGCTGCCTCGATAAACACTTTCAGCTGATCCTTGACCTTATCCTGACCGATATATTCTCTTAAATATTGAGGCCGAAGGGTCCGTTCAACGACCGCTTCATCCCCCATCAAATCACTGTCTAAAATTCTTGTCATGGTTTTATTATAGCAGATTTCGAGTAAAAGCGACAGGCGAAAATTATCCTTAAGCTCTCTTCGTTTGATCATTGCACAGAGCATTTGTTTCTATTTTTCTTCAACGAATCGGCCAAAAAATAGACAATAATATCCTTGCATCTATAAAAGGATACTTCCTTTTTTAAATCGCCTCAATTTTTCAAGTTTCAGATGGTGGTTTGCGTAACATTCTCTCAAACTCCTTTTGCCGTTGCTGGACACGCCGGAAGGCTGATTTTCCTTGATGCGAAAAGAGACCTTCAGGATTAAAGTAGGAAAGGTACCACTGCTTGTCCTGAGATTTTCGGGAAAGATTAGGCGCTTTAAAGGCCCGCAACTGATTCTTTCGAAAAACCGGATCATGAACCTTGACTGGTAAAATATCCAGTTGCTTATGGCGTTTATTATTACGGTTAGCGTAATTAAAGCTAGCCCCATTGACAACTCCTGCCTCGCTCATTTGTTCCGCATCCAGTTCGTTCAGAAAGTGACCTGCTTCATCCAAGATAAATTCCGTGTGAAAGCGCAGTAAAATTTTCAAATTAACTGGCGAGCTATCTGTCTGAACAGGCTTGACCTGCCCATTTCTCGTCTTTTTGATAGCTATTTTTTGATGGAGTCGGGCAGATTCTGTCAGTTCAAAATCAAAATAGGCCTTATAATTATTCACCCCTAGCTGCTCTAATCGCCCATTTCGCTCAGCCAAATCTCGAATATAAGCGCTCAACGCTCCCAAGTCTGTCTGGAAAAATGTCCTATAATGCTCTCTAATCCACTGGGCCTGTTGACTAGAGATGAGATAGCGCAGCTGGTGCACCTGATGGGCTAACCTTCCCTTTTCCACCATGTTCTCACCCGGAAAAGCAACTTGGACCGTTCTGGCAACCACCTGCCAAAAAGGGCTCGCCGGTTCTAAATCAGGAGAAAACCGAGTCAGCAATTGCTTCGTCTCCTCAGGATCTCCAGATAATTCCTCTGGCATATCTAAAGTACTCAAAGCAATTTGCAACAAGGATTGAGCTTCTTTCGGAGCTTGGTAAGGGTTGCTGAAGCGCCACATGTCCTGAAAGTGTTCCCCACCAAAAGATTTAGCAGACAATAAGCGTTTTTCTAAATAAGCCTCATGTGTCTCCCCATCTTCTGGAACATTAAGCCTCGCAAGGTAAACTACTGCAATCGCTCCGTTACTCCAACCAATAGCTTGCAACTCCCTGACATGTCCCAGAAGCTGATTGCGCCAAAAAGCCTTCTCAAAAATCGTCAACTCTCCTTGATAGGTCGCCTGCCAATACCCATCCAATGGCAAGACCAAGAGGCCTCGCCCAAAGCGACGTCTCATTGTTTTAATGATTAGACCTACCACCACCACAAAAACGAGCAGGCTAAGCAATACTAACCCATAAGCATTCATAGGCTTAGTATACCATAACTCTCTAAAAAACCTGACCTAGATAGCCTCCGCTAGATTACACATCAGAAAAAAGCCTGCCCTCTCCTTCTGAGAACAGGTCTTTTTATCAGCCTTGAAGGCAGGACAGAACTCTGACCAGTAAACAAGGCCATCTTTGCCTTCTTATGTTTAAGACTCCGACCTGAAACGGTTCAGCAGACGCATTGGAACAAAAGGGTCGTGAAACGACAACTAGAACCAAACTCTTGATGGCATCAACGGATAAAAGCCTAACGATAGTTGGGTATCTGTACTAAGAATCAACGCTCCTAGCTTACCAAATCTCCAGACGATCTGCCTGATCACGCCACATGGCATCTCCCTCTGTTACACCGAAGGTCTCGATAAAGTCATCAAAGTTTGGCAGCTGTACATTGGTACGGAGCTTGCCTGGTGCATGGACATCCACAGAGATAAGAAGTTTGAGGTATTCTTCCCGTGCCTTCATTCGCCAGATGCGTGCAAAATTCGTAAAGTACTCTTTTGCTGAAAAATCGGCTTCCTTCTTGGCGGCCTCCAAAGCACAAGCCAAGCCACCTAAGTCAGCAACATTTTCAGAGACTGTCAATTTACCATTGACCTTGCCACCAGCAAAATCAATGCCAT
The DNA here is from genome assembly GCF_012396585.1 of Streptococcus ovuberis. Classification (GTDB taxonomy): domain Bacteria; phylum Bacillota; class Bacilli; order Lactobacillales; family Streptococcaceae; genus Streptococcus; species Streptococcus ovuberis. The sequence goes on along the minus strand of NZ_JAAXPR010000015.1, from coordinate 26,151 downwards.
CAAACTGAGACACTACCTTGTCTGTCCGCTCCTTGAAGGCCTCATAGTCTTCTTCCAGCCACCAGTTGTTGAGACTACCATGCTCGTCAAAGCTGGCACCGTTCGTGTCAAAAGCATGAGAGATTTCATGAGCAATCACAGCCCCTATCCCACCATAGTTAGCCGACGATGACTGTTCCAAGCTATAAAATGGCGCCTGTAAGATAGCTGCTGGAAAAACAATCTGATTCTGCTGGGGATCATAATAGGCATTAACCATATGGGCTGGCATGTGCCATTCTGATTTATCCACAGGCTTGTTCCACTTGCTCCAAGAATGCGCGATGGATAGTTTAGCCAAAGCATTGGCATTCTCAATCAGAGACTTGTTGTCATCAATCACTTTCTTGGCATAAGTTTCTGGCAATTTTTCTGGGTAGCCAATATGAGGCACGATGGCATCAAGCTTAACAATAGCCTTATCCCTAGTTGTTGGGTTGAGCCAGTCATTTTTAGCCAAACGCTCCTTATAAACCGCAATCATGGTCGCCACTTTTTCTTCCACATCAGCCTTGGCCTCCGGTGAAAAGCGCTCTTTAGCGTACCAGAGCCCTAAAGCCTGACTGTAAGGCCCCTGAGCTAAATAGGCCGCTGCCTTTTTCTTATCCATGGCCTGTGGCGTACCAGAAAGCGCACGGCTGTATGCGCCCGAAAGCACCCGAATCTCATCTGTCAGATAAGAAGTATAAGCTGTAGCTGCTCCATAAACCAAGGCAGCTTTTAAGTATTCCCAGTTCTTTTCCGAGAAAAATTCTGCCGCAAACTCTGTCCAGAAGCGTTCTTCTGGCACAATGATCACATCAGGCACCTGTCCCAATACCGTGGTAAAGAAAGCCTCTAGTGGCAACTCTGGTACCAGTGCCTTGAAATCTGCCCAAGCGTATGGATGATAGAGTTTGACGTACTCTGAACTTTCTTCGCTAGAAAGAACATACTGGGCAAGCTTGGCGTCAAGCACTAGCATTTTATCCAACAGCTCTGCCATCTCCTCCGCTGAAAAACCAAATAGGGGCAACAGCGCTTCTTGGCTTTCTCGCCATTTGGCCAATAGTTCTTCTTTTTGAGGATGGTCCTCAGCATAATAACTGGTATCAGGTAAGATTGTTGATGGCGCATAGGCCCAAAGGACATTGGTCTGGGCATCCATAAAATCAGGAGAAATCCCAAAAGGAAGAGCATTGGGTTTTCCAGCCAACTCATACTCAGCCAAACGACTTGTAAAATCGGTAAAAGATAAACTCTTGTACTCTTCAATCAAAGGAAGAACCGGTGTTACGCCGTCAGCTTCTCGCTGGTCAAAGTCCGCCACCTGCCGATGGAACTTGACAAAGTTCTGCAAAATAGCATCTTCTGGCAAGTCCTGACCAGCCAACCATTTGTCTGTCGTCTCAAGCATCAAAGCTTCAATCTCGTCGTGAAGATCCATGAAACCGCCAGTCGTTGGCTTGTCATCTGGGATAACAGCCGTCTGCTCCCAGTCGCCATTGACCGCTGCGTAAAAATCATCCTGTAAACGTACCATATAATTCCTCATTTCTATCAATCGTATTAGTTCTATTTTAACAAAAGCCTGATGAAAAAGCTTGTAAAAAGAAGGTGCTAACGCTGACACTAGCTTGCACCCCTTCGCTATGCTTTTTCATTCGCAACGGATCTTAACCAGAAAACCTTGCCCTAACGTTCAACCAAAATGAGCTATTTTATAGGTGCTTCTTAGATAAAGACCATAAACATAAACCAGAATCCTGGCAATTACATGGCAACCTTTAGCTCTTCAGGAGCTTCTTTAGTTAAAGGATACGTTCCAAACCGCACCATTATTCGCAAGCTACTCCGTCTCCGTCTCGATCAAGATGTCTTCCGTAGCCAGGATCTCCCGAATATAAGGGAGTGACACCTGCGGCCCTAGCCATGCTGCAATTCTTATAGTAGACACCCTCTACTGGCGCTGCAGGTGTAGAAGCAAAGCCAAACTGTCCCGTAGGCGCAGAGGCTTGCTGATTAGCAGCCTGTTTCTCTGCTTCTATCCTCACTGCTTCAGCTTGAGCTGCCTCTGCTTTCATTTTGGCTTCAGCTTCTTCTCTGGCTTTTGCTTCTGCCTCCTCCTTTTCTTTGGCAAGCTTTCCTAACTGAATAAAGGCCTCATTTTCCTCTTTAAAAGCTGTCAAGTCAGCCCGTGCTTGTCTTACCTGAGATGTTAAACTTTCTCTTTCCTTTTCAACATGCTCTAGTTCAGCTGCCAAGCTGTCTTTTACAAGAGTGAGTTGTTCAATATCAGCCTTTGCCGCATCTAATTCGCCTTTTAAGCCACCATCCCCTAGTCCGCCAAGAGTTGTCAAAGATAAAATAAGAATAGCTACATTTTTCTTATCTTTAAATAATCCAGGTCGCTTCATTTCAGTCTCCTTGATTTAATATAATATAACTTATTATACTATTTTTCAAAAGAAATAGAAAGCCCTTTCCTATTATCGAACACCCTAACTATCTAGCTTCTTTTATTACTACCGAGACCGAGAATATTTGCCATTATGAGAGACCCCATAAAAACAAGCAAACTCACAACTGCGCAGCTTCCAGCTACTGTCAAATCTCCCGTTAAAGCGATCACGTAGCCCAAACTGGCATTCAGCGTAGCAATTCCCCCACTTAACAGGAATAACTGGGACATCCGCTTAGCCCAAATCAAGGCAGTCATTCCTGGAGCAACCATGAAAGCAATAACAGCAATTGAACCGACGGCATCAAAAGAGACGACGGTTGTCAATGACACCAAAACCAGAGTCACTACCTGTAAAAAAACGACTTTAATCCCCTGTAAGCGTGCCTGACTAGGGTCGAACAACAGCATCTTCAAACGACTGTAGAAAAAGAAAACAAATAGTAAGTTGATCCCTAACATTAGGATTGTCTTGACTAAGGCAATCGGGACTGATATCCCAAAGAGTTCCATTCTGTAAAAAGGCGCAAAAAGCACTTCTCCCATCAAAATCATATCCAAATCAAGATGGACATTACGCGCAAACAAGGTAATCAAAAGAACCCCTAGAGCAAAAAAAGTTGAAAAAACCAAACCAGTTGCGGCGTCCTGTGCCAATCGTTTAGACTGAATAGCCTCAATCAGTATAACTGTCAAGATGCCAAAAACCGCTGCACCAAGAACCAAAAGTGGCGAATCCAAACTCTGACTCACGAAAAATCCAAGAACAATCCCCAGTAAGACCGAATGCGACAAAGCATCCGCCAGCATGGCTTGATTTTTCAATACCAAAAGATTCCCTAAAAGACTGGTTGAAAGCGCAACTCCTATTAAAATAACAAGTACTTCAGGCATTCCCACGTCCCCCTTTCAAAAACTCCAAGAGCCACTTGAATAAGGCAAGGAGCGCCATACTAACAATAATGCTTGGCCCTGTGGACAACCCAGGAATCAGAGAACTTGCTAGACTCCCCACCAGGGCTGAAACACCCGCCAGTGAAGCAGAAATCCACAGAGCCCTCGGGTAAGTCCTCCCCCAAAGAAGGCCGATACTGGCTGGAGCAATTAAAAAAGCGCTCATCAGCACAGCACCAACCACCTTAAGACCAACCGCTATCAAGGCAATCATCATCAATCGCGTCAAATGCTCTAGACGCTTCGAAGAGATCCCAGATAATTGTGCAAAGACAGGATCAAAGAGATAAAGGCATAGCCGCTGATAATACACGCCATAAACCAGCAGACAAAGCAACGAAACTCCCAAAATGAGATAAACATCCATCCTTTTGATAAAGGCCGCCTGACCAAACAAGTAGGTCTGCAAACCAGCCTGCGCACTGTTGGCAAAATAAGCATTGCCCTGAACAAATTGCTTAAGGACCATCCCTAAACCAAAGAAGGAAGAGGAAACCAAGGCCAAGCTATTGGTCAAACTTTGCCTACGATGCTTAGCTAACCAGTAGACGAGGTAGTAGGAGACATACCCTGAAACCATAGCTCCAAACATCAAGATCAACGGAGCCTTGGTCTGAAAAACCATGAAAGCAAAGACAATCCCAGGATAGGCAGCATGGCCAAGCATGTCCCCAATGAGACTCTGCTTGGTCAAAACGGTTAAAGTACCTACTAGGCTAGAGGCTACAGCCAGCACAAAGCTCCCGAAAGCAACCGTCAAAAAACTATAATCTTTAAGAAGTTCCAACATCTGTCCCCTCCTTACTACCTAACCAAGGCGTTAGTTGATCCGTATGATAAGCCATTTGGTAGTTTTCTCGGGTCAGCACATCGCCCATAGGTCCAGCTGCCACAACAAACTTATTGATCCAGACCAGATAGTCAAAATAAGTTTCCAACGTATGCAAATCATGATGGACGACGATAGACGTTTTGCCTTGTTTTTGGAACTGCTTCAAAGTATCCATGATGATCATCTCTGTCTTAACATCAACACCTGCCAAGGGTTCGTCCATTAAATAGAGCTCCGCCTCTTGAGCCAGGGCGCGAGCGATAAAAACCCGTTGTCTCTGACCACCCGAAAGTTGGTCAATCTGACGCTCTTGCAAGTCCAATAAAGCCATCGTCTCTAGACTTTTTTCAACCACTTCCCTGTCCTTAGGGGTTGTTTTTTTAAACCAACCCTTCATTTTTGCAAAGCGTCCCATCATGACAATGTCATAGACTCTCGCAGGAAACTGCCAGTTGACGGCATTGGCTTGTGGCACGTAGGCTACTGACTGTTCTATCAAAGAGCCTAACTGTTGGTCCTGTCCTAGCAAAGAGACACTTCCTTGACGATTTTCCAGCCCAAGAACAGCCTTAAAAAGGCTCGACTTCCCTGCACCATTTGGACCAACAATGGCACAACGGCTACCCACAGGAATCTCTAATGTAATATTGTCCAGAGCAGTAATCGCCCCATAAGTCACACTTAAGTCTTTTACTGCGAGCGCCGTTGTCTCCATCTTCTCTCCTTTACGTTTATTTCAAATACTTCACCATCAACGATACATTATGCTTGTACATATCAATAAAGTTGTCACCATCTTCTCCAAGTGGGGCCAACGAATCTGAGAAGAGTTCTTTGCCTTCACCCGTTACGACCTCCACTTTACCACCTTTGGCTTCAACCGCTTCTTTTAGCTTTTCCATCCGCTCTGGATTGGTAGTACTTTCTGTAAAAATAGCCTTGACCTTATGGTTCACAATCAAATCAACTGTCTTCATCATGTCGCTATTAGCAACTTCTGAATCTGTGCTGACCCCTTGTGGTGCGGCAATCTCAAAGTCATAGCTAGACGCAAAATAATTAAAGGCATCATGAGGCGTGATCAGATAACGGCTTTCCTTAGCAACCTGAGACAACTCTTGCTTATTCCAAGCATCCAATTCATCCAATTGCGCTAAGTAATCAGTTTCGTTCGTCTTAATAGTATCTGCTTCATCTGGTAAAAGTTTTTGCAACTCCTCAGAAGCTACTTGAACAGCTTGTTGGTAAAGCTTGATGTTAAACCAAAAATGGGGGTCCGTAATCACCTCGCCGTCCTCATCCATAGTATTCAAGTCTTCCTTGGCAAAATTCTTGGTGACAGCCACCCCTGTTTGTTCCAAGGCCTCAACCATTTTCCCTTCAAAGTGTAAGCCGTGGTAGAGGACCAAATCTGCTTTTTTGAGTTTGTCCAAATCGCTGGATTTGGCGGTATAAAGATGGGGATCTTCACCTGCCGGGATGATCAGTTCAACATTGACCTTATCTCCCGCCAACTGCTTGACCATATCCTGTAAAAATGATGTCGTCACCGTTACGGTAGGCTTATCTCCAGAAGTCCCCTTAGACTCACTGGCTTTCCCACATGCAAACAAGGTAACTGACAAAGCCAGTAATGCTACAATTCCTGCTAATTTCTTCAACATAGCAATCTCCTTAATAGTTATTATTTTTAAAGTTAATCTTGGTTAACTCAATAAATAATATAAATTAAAAAAACTTATTAGTCAAGTATTTTTAAAAAATTTGCTATAATTAAATAATAGACAAAGGAGAATTTGCCATGACCCCTAATAAAGAAGATTATCTCAAATGCCTTTATGAATTAAGCCTGACTTCCCAGAAAATTTCTAATAAGAAAATCGCAGAACTCATGGAAGTCTCTGCACCCGCTGTGACGGAAATGCTCAAAAAATTGGTCGCGGAAAACCTGATTAACAAGGATTCTCAACGCGGCTATCTCCTGACAGAGACAGGATTATTTTTGGTTGCTACTCTGTATCGAAAGCACCGTCTAATTGAAGTTTTTCTACTGGAACAACTGGGTTACACCATCGAACAGGTCCACGAGGAAGCAGAAATTCTAGAGCATACCGTATCTACCCTTTTCATCGAGCGTCTTGAAAAACTCTTGGATTACCCTAAGACCTGCCCCCATGGTGGAACCATTCCAGCTCAAGGACAATTCCTTGTCGAAAGCCATCAACAGACGCTTGATACTATCAAGGAACCCGGCTCCTACCAACTGGTTCGTGTCCAAGATAATTACCAACTCCTGCTCTACCTAGAGCAGCACCAAATCAAGGTCGGAGATTGTTTAGAACTCCTATCCATTGATGCCTATGCAGGAACCTATAGTCTAGCAACTAAGACCAAGCTCCTACAACTCACTATTCCCATCGCACAGAAATTGTATGTCAAAAAAGTTTAGTCTAACCTTCATTTTTTTGCCATATCATTAATCTCCTTTGGGACATCGACTAGAATTTTAGGACGCGACCGATGAAAATCGATAACCCTCCTCAGTCAACAGTCATGTGAATCGTTTTTTGATGTGAAAATGACGGTAACAACAAAGACCCCAACACCTTTTCTCTGGTTTGAAGGTGTTGGGGTCTTTTGAGTTAAGCTTTTAAGATAGCTAAGGTTTGATAAGGTTCTAGGTTAACGGTCTGGTTCAACTCTGTCACAGGGTAATTAGACAAAAGCACTTCTCCAGTTGCAAAAGCGCCCAAGTCAAGTTGAACCTTCTTGCCATAGAAATTGTTGAGCACCAGCAAAGTTTGCCCTTGGTAGTGACGCTCAAAAGCATAGACTTCTGGATGATCCTGATAAGCCGCTCGATAGCTTCCTTCTGCAATCAGAGGCATCTCCTTACGTAGACGAATCAACTCCTGATAGAACTTAAAAATATTGTCTGATTTAGCCGTTGCCACATTAATCCTTGGGTAGGATTTCCCAGGCTTCAACCAAGGTCTACCCGTGCTAAAGCCTGCATTTTCTGTCGCATCCCACTGCATGGGAGTTCGTGAATTATCCCGAGATTTGGTCTGAATGATCTTGAAGGCTTGCTCTGGAAGATGCCCCTGCTCTAACAAAAGGTCATAATTGTTCAAGCTCTCCACATCAACATAATCTGCCATGCTGTCAAAATCAGGATCTAGCATCCCAATCTCCTCTCCCATATAAATATAAGGAGTTCCTCGAGAAAGGTGGATACTGGCTGCTAACATCGTCGCTCCTTCTTCATGGAAATGCTCCACATCAACGAAGCGATTCAAAGCTCTAGGCTGGTCATGATTGTTCCAGAACAGGGCACTCCAACCATCGCCGTCACTCATTTCCTCTCCCCAAGTATGAAACAGGGTCTTCAACTCTTCAAAGTCAAACGCTTTGATGGTCCACTTCTGCCCATTTTCATAGTCTACCTTGAGGTGGTGGAAATTGAAGACCATATCAAGCTCCTGGCGCTCAGGTTTTGAATAGAGGATACACTGATCAATAGTGGTAAAACTCATCTCTCCTACCGTCATCAGTGCCGGATCTTGCCCATAAGTCTGCTCTGCCATTTCCCTTAAATAATCATGGGTTATCGGTCTATCGGTGTAAGCAGGCTTACCGTCATGTTCCGGGCAATCCGCCAAAACAGCGTCTTTTCCGATCAAGTTAATCACATCAAAACGGAAGCCCTCAACCCCTTTTTCGCGCCAAAAATTAACCACATCATAAAGCGCTTGGCGCACATTGGGATTACGCCAGTTGAGGTCCGCTTGGGTCTTGTCAAACAGGTGGAGATAATACTTGCCCGTCTCTCCAAAAGGTGCCCAAGCATTGCCTCCAAATTTAGATACCCAATCCGTCGGTTCATCCCTCAGGATAAAAAACTCTTGGTAATAGGGGTCCCCAGCCAAGGCTTTTTGGAACCATTCATGCTCTGTCGAGCAATGATTAAGCACCATGTCCAACATGATACCAATCCCGTGCGATTGGGCTACAGCAACCAACTCCTCAAAATCTGCCATAGTTCCAAACATTGGATCAATAGCAACGTAATCGGAAATATCATAACCGTTGTCTTTTTGTGGACTTGGGTAAAACGGATTGAGCCAAATCATATCAATCCCAAGTTCTGCTAAATAAGGAAGACCTTCTATAATGCCTCGTAAATCCCCAACACCATTTCCTGTTGTGTCCTTAAAGGACTTGGGATAAATCTGATAGACTACCTTCCGGTGCTTCTCGTTTCCCATTTCTTACTCCATTTCTATTTATTCCTTTTAGCTAAAACACTCGCTGAGTCTGGTCTTCTCTATTAACACCACCCCAACAACCTGATCTAGCTCGGATAATTGCAACTAAAGGCATTCATTGTTTCTTCTCTTGGTAGAATGCGCCGTAAAAAAAGGAGAGACTGGACACTTAATCGTCCCAGCCCCCACCTGTTAGTCCTTTAACCTTTTTTCGCAAAAGTACCTGTTTTCTTGAAGGTGAAGGTCAAAGCAATTGGCACAACAATAGCAACTGCCATACAGAGGATAAACATTCCCATTGATTGACCTTGGATGGCAAGGAATCCTGGTAAACCACCAACACCGATAGCATTAGCCGTTACACCGAATGTCGTTGACAAGAGGCCAGCTACACCAGAGCCGATGATTCCTGCCACAAATGGGTATACATACTTGAGGTTAACCCCAAAGAGAGCTGGCTCAGTAACACCAAGATAAGCAGAAATCGCTGCTGACATAGATAGTTGTGCTTCTTTTTCACTCTTACGGTTCATAAAGTAGTACGCCAGTACTGAAGAAGCCTGAGCAATGTTAGAAAGAGCGATCATTGGCCAAAGCATGGTGCCACCAGCATCTGCGATCAATTGAGTGTCGATGGCGTTTGACATGTGGTGCAGACCAGTAATAACTAGCGGTGCGTAAAGGGTACCAAAGATAGCACCAAACAACCAACGGAATGAGCCAGTCAAACCAGCTAAAACGACTGTTGAAATCCCCTTACCGATTGTCCAACCGAGTGGCCCAAGCACCGTATGCGCCAAGATCAAAGCTGGCAGAAGAGACAAGAAAGGTACAAAAATCATTGAAATGACTTCTGGAATACGTTTGCGCCAGAAGATTTCCAAGTGCGCCAAGGCCAGACCAGACAAGAGAGCTGGAATAACCTGCGCTTGGTAACCGATACGATTCACCGTGAAACCACCGAAGTTCCATACCCAGTTTTCAGCAATTTCAGCAGCTGATGTGCCACCTACTGCATAAGCGTTGAGCAACTGAGGGGAAACCAAACAGATCCCCAAAACGATACCGAGAATTTGGCTAGTTCCCAACTTACGGGTTACAGACCAAGTGATCCCAACAGGTAGGTAGTGGAAAATCGCCTCACCTGGTAACCAAAGGAAGTGGTTAACACCATTCCAGAATGGAGATACCATCGTAATGGTATTGTACTTCGCCGAACCATCTGGCCAGAATTGTTTCACGCCATCAACCACTTGTTGACCTAAAAATTCAAAACCGACACCTTCTAAGATATTACGGAAACCAAGGATCAAACCACCCACGATGATAGCTGGAATGATTGGTGTAAAGATTTCTGCCAAGAAGGCCACCGCCTGTTGGAGTTTGTTTTGGTTCTTGCTTGCTGCAGATTTCACCTGATCCTTAGAAACACCCTCTACACCTGAAACAGCTGCAAAGTCATTGTAGAATGTCGCCACATCATTTCCGATGATAGCCTGAAACTGACCTGCGTTGGTAAACGTTCCTTTTACTGAAGGAATTGCTTCAATCGCCGCTACGTCTGCGATACTCTCATCATTTAACACAAAACGCATCCGTGTCGCACAGTGAGATACCGCTGCAATGTTTTCTTTGCCACCGACCGCTTTTAGCAAATCTTTGGCATCTTGTTCAAATTTTGCCATTTGAATCTGTCAAGTCATCCTAAGACGACTTCCTCCCTTTTGAATTTTAAATTTGTACGAACAAATTTTTATGGTTGTATTGTAACCGATTCCGTAACAGATTGCAATACTTTTTGCTTAAAAAATGTCAAAAAAAATTATTTTTGGTATAATAAGCTTAATTGTACGGCAAATACCCTACTTATGAAAGAGATTTATGAAAAAATATCAAGAGATTTTCAATGATTTAAAAGACAAAATAAAAAACGAAGTCTATCCTTCTGACCAACTTCTGCCAACTGAACAAGAGCTACAAGACGCCTACGGGGTCAGTCGAGACACGGTTCGTAAAGCCTTAGCACTTTTGACAGACACAGGACTGATCCAGAAAATTCAAGGCCGTGGCTCACTGGTCATCAAACAAGAACAGGTTGACTTTCCCGTATCTGGTCTAACCTCCTACCAAGAATTAGTCCAAACACACGGCTTACAATCCATCACCCAGGTCCTTTCTCTAGATTTGATTACTGTCGACAGTAATTTAGCCCTGCTAACAGGATTTGAACGTCATTCAAAAGCATGGAAAGTTGTCCGTACAAGAAGTATCAATAATAAGATTGCTGTCCTAGATATAGATTACCTGGCAGAAGAATTGGTTCCTCATTTGACCGAAGACATTGCCCGAAAATCGATCTATTCCTACTTAGAAGACCAGCTCCACCTCGATATTTCCTACGCTCAGAAAGAAATCACGGTGGAACCAACCAGTGCAGAGGAAAAAAACCTCATGCAGACTAAGGATGATTTTTTAGTTCTGATCCGTTCTCGGGTCTATCTGAGCAACGCCCAGCAATTCCAATATACCGAAAGCCGACACAAACTGGACAAATTTAAATTTGTAGAGTTTGCCAGACGTAAACACAGTCTTTAAGGAGAACCTCATGCCTATTCGCCCAGCATCGCCCAGCGATATTCCTGACATTCTAAGCTTGCTTGACCAGATTTTAAAGGTACATCACCAGGCAAGGCCTGATCTTTTCGAAAGCCAGGGAACCAAATTTACGCATCAAGAACTGTTAGCCTTACTAGAACAGCCCGACAAACCGATCTTTGTCTACGAGGATCATCAAGGCAAGGTTTTAGGCCACCTCTTCTTAGAAATCCGTACGCCTAGCCATCCTGTCCGAAAACCTGTCAAAAGTTGTTTTATTGAAGATCTATGTGTCTCCGAACAAGCACGTGGTCTAGGAATTGGTAGAAAGTTCTATTGCTTTGCCAAAGACTATGCCAAGTCCCAAAACTGTTACAACCTCACCCTCAACGTCTGGAACGCTAACCAGACAGCTACTGATTTTTACCGCAAACTTGGCCTAACTCCCCAACAAACACAAATGGAAGAAATCTTGGACTAAATGTGGTTGATTTCAGCGAAAACCGCTGATTCCTTAAGAGTAAAAAATGGACCCGTTGAGGCCCATTTTTTAAATAGATTAATAAAGATCTAGATAGTTATCAATCTCCCACTGAGAAACATAGGTAGCGTAGCTGGCCCATTCAATCTTTTTCGCTTCAACAAAGTTCGTGTAAATGTGTTCTCCAAGAGCCGCCCTAACCACTTCATCCTTACGGAGACCTTTAATGGCATTATGGAGGGTAGATGGTAAATCAGTAATTCCAGCTGCCTTGCGCTCTTCCTCCGTCATAGCGTAAATATTAGATTCAATAGGAGCAGGAGCTTCTAATTGATTTTCAATGCCGTTAAGGCCAACTTCCAAGAGCACCGCCATTGCCAAGTACGGATTAGCCGTCGGATCAACAGACCGCAATTCCAGACGAGTGCTCTGCCCACGTGAAGCAGGCACGCGTACCAACGGCGAGCGATTTCTACCTGCCCAAGCTACATAAACAGGGGCCTCAAATCCTGGCACCAAACGCTTATAAGAATTGACCGTTGGATTAGTGACTGCTGTATAAGCATAAGCGTGATTGATCAACCCAGCTAAAAACTGATAGGCAGTCCTTGATAAATCCATGCCACGCTGATCTTCAGGATCATAAAAAGCATTGTTTCCGTCTTGGTCAAAAAGGGACATGTTGCAGTGCATCCCTGAGCCAGCGATACCATATTTGGGCTTAGCCATAAAGGTAGCATATAAGCCATGCTTCCGAGCGATCGTCTTAACGACCAACTTAAAAATCTGAATCTTGTCACAAGCCCTCAAGACATCATCGTATTTAAAGTCAATCTCATGCTGACCGACCGCACATTCGTGGTGAGACGCCTCTACCTCAAAGCCCATTTGGGTCAACACATTGACAATTTCCCGACGGGTATTGTCTGCAAGATCAGTGGGTGCTAAGTCAAAATAGCCACCCTTATCATTCACTTCAAGGGTAGGATTCCCATCCTTGTCCATTTTGAAAAGGAAGAATTCTGGTTCAGGTCCAAGATTAAAGGAACTAAAACCCATCTCCTCCATGTGTCGAAGGGCCTTCTTGAGATTACCACGAGGATCTCCAGCAAACGGAGAGCCTTCTGCAGTATAAACGTCACAAATCAAGCCACCAACACTGCCATTTTCATCTCCCCAAGGGAAAACCGTCCAAGTATCCAAATCTGGATACAAATACATATCAGATTCGTTAATACGCACAAAACCTTCAATAGATGAGCCATCAAACATGACCTTGTTGGTCAAAATCTTTTCGATTTGTTCTGGCGTTGCAGGAATTTCTACATTTTTTAAAGTCCCTAAAATATCCGTAAACATCAAACGGAGAAAGGTCACATTTTTCTCCTCAATTTCACGACGAATATCGGTTACAGTGACTGTTGGCATGACATGCTCCTTTTTCAAATGATTTAACGGCCAAATCCACCAAAGGGAGTGGCCGAGGTGGTAAAACGACTTTGCTGGGAGATTTCCTTTTGGAGAAGTTGCCGCACTTCACTGTCTGACAGCGCTTGACGTTTCTTCGCAGCTCGCTCTTCCAGTCGACGCTTGATCGCCGCAATGTTGAGCCCTTCTGATAGGTAGTCTTTTATCTCCAAGAGGTGGTCCATATCATTGAGCGAATACATGCGACGATTCCCCTCATTCCGCTCAGGGGAAATCAGTCCTTGGTCTTCATAGTAGCGAATCTGCCTAGCGGTCAAATCCGTTAGTTTCATGACACTCCCTATTGGGAAAACCGGCAGGTTGCGGCGTAGTTCCTTTTCCTTCACAGTTTACTCCTCTCTGTCTATTATAAGCGGTAAAAAGATTTTCGTCAAGTAATCATGTTAGAAAATATGACACAGCTATTTCTTTCTTAGATATTTTGAAACACTTGAAAGATTTTTCCATTCCGAATTGATTAAAACAGCAATAAAAACGCCGATAAAGGTTTCTGCAACTCGAATTAAAGCGTACACCAAACGGTTCCCCGAAGGCACAGATAAGGTAATGATCAGAAAAGCCGATACCCCACCGATGACACCCGCTTTATTGTCCATGGCGACATTCGTGGAAATCGTCAACATCGTCAAGATAGGCACCAGAACAAGAGTGACCCAAAAACTTTCACCGACTGCCATTTCCAAGAGAAAGAAGACAAAGGCATAGGCGCCCCCAACAGCGTTTCCATAGATTCTGGAGAATCCAAAATGCACACTGCTATCAAAATCTTCCCTCAGGCTAAAAACAGCTGACAAGGCTGCAATCTGCATCCCTTCCCAATCGAACAACTTAAAAAGCAAGAGTGTCAGAAATACAGCCAAACCTGATTTGATCACGCGCATCCCTGGTCTGAGTTGCCGCCAATCGATTTTTAATTTCATACTAGCCTCCTAGTATGCCTATTATATCATCTTACAAGGCAAATGGAAACTCACGACAACACCTCTAAACGAAAAATGAAGACCAAAAGGAGGCCTCGTGACCTCCTTGATTGTTTAAAAAATTCTTTCAACTACAGACAGCAATCTGCCTAATCCTAAACGATTATAAGGTCACCTAGATCATTTACCAACCATAGTTTGGCTCAATGCAAGGGACCATGGCTCTGAGCAACTCCTCAGGCGTGACGATTTTCAGACCGCCATAGGTCGGGTCCTGAGCCGTATAAGACGGATCAATGTAGTAAATATGAGACACATCCTTTCCATCAGGCGTCGCTACATAGCCGATTCCAATCAAATTGTGCTCACCAGATTTACCAGGATACATAACACTATTATCAATAGTATAGTACATCGGGTAGCCGTCCTTGATATTTTGCACCAGGCGTTCTTTAAAGAGTTTCATGTCCTGAGACTGGCTGGAAGCATCTGTCACCGTTGCCAAGCGGTAGCCCGCCTGATTGCCTGTCGGCGTCTCGTAGCCGAAGAGGTGTTTGTTGAGAATGCGGATCGCATCAGCATTATGGGTCCCAAAGTCTTCATCGGTTCCCATTTCGCTAGCCAATTGTTCCTGGGACACCGATATCCCCCTCGAAGACAGCATCATGCTGACCGCTGTCGGTGCACAAGTATTCCAAGCCCTCTGGACCTGCTGAGAAACCTCCAGAAGATACCGCGTCCCACCGCTAGGGTGCTTGGTTCCAGATACAAGATTGGTATCAGGTGAACCTTCCGCAGGTTTATCTGAATGAATCAGCCATTTTTCCGCCACTTCATCTGGTATCGGAGGATTTTCGACAACCTTTTCAGTTGTTGAAACAGACTCATTTCCTTTCACTGTAGCTCCAGGAGAGGTAGCCTTCTCTGCCTCACTGCGCTGATCCTTCGTCATGTAGACGGAGCTCGTCTGATCACGATTTTCCCCAAGACTCGACTGATTCCATCGAATAACAAGTACCACACAAGTTAAAATAGCCATCAGACCAATCAAGGCCAAACCTATTCGCTTTCCCATCAAAAACCTCACTGTTTCATAGCAGAGCTGAATAATCAACACATCAGACCCTATTTTTAATAAGACCTAGAATCACTCAAATAACATATCATATTCTATCAGAAATAACCTGACGCCCTAAAAAATAAGCAAGAAATAAGATAGTTAGAATACGTCTCTTATCATTGAAACCCACCTTCTGGAAGAATCAGTCAACCCCTCATCAAGCCTAGAGCACCGTAAGAATAAGCAAACGAAAATACCTATTGCAAGGTTAGCTGATTTTCATGGATAATACAATCCTACCGCCAAAACCCTTATAGCCAAAATAACGTTATAAAATAGAGAAAGATTACGATTAGCAGGCTATAAAGCCGGAAGCTATGCTTTCCCTTTTGATAGGATGTCCACATGATTACAAACGGGCTAAGTGTCAAAAACACTCGAACAGCAGTCTTGACCGAAGGCGCTTCTCCATAGATGGCCAAAACGGCTAATAGCACAACACCTAAGCCAAAATAGAGGATAGACAGTCCCCTTTTCATCTGCAAACCTCCTACAAATGGTCCAATGAGCTAAATGTAAAAGCAAAAATCCGTCACTCGCTAGGCTATATAAGAGCTTTATGATTAGACTTAACACTTGGAAATATAGAAATAACCAGGGCTTCAATTCTCTAAAAGTTTTTGTTGTAACCCCTTTCATATACAGTATACCATCATTGTTTCTTTTCATCAAGAAATGGTATAAATCTTTTCCCTCGATATCTTCCAGATTCAAATTACGAAAGAGAGTCGGACTCAATCAGTCATTCGTTAGCATTCGATTTCCCCTCATCTCCCCAAATTTTAGGATTCGGGCTGAAACAATCCACTGGACAGTGATTGACACTTACTTTGCAAGCTCCATTCCCCGATTAAAAAGGTCTCCCAGACCTTTTTGACACTTGCTTTGCAAGCTCCATTTCCCGATTAAAAAGGTCTCCCAGACCTTTTTGACACTTGCTTTGCAAGCTCCATTTCCCGATTAAAAAGGTCTCCCGGACCTTTTTGATACTTGCTTTGCAAGCTCTATTTCCCGATTAAAAAGGTCCCCCGGACCTTTTTTGACACTTGCTTTGCAAGCTCTATTTCCCGATTAAAAAGGTCCCCCGGACCTTTTTTGACACTTGCTTTGCAACTCACGATTTCCTACCTTCAAGGCTCAAGTGCCTTGAAGCACTCAGCAATGGCTCATTGGTGCTAAAGCGCCTAATGACCTGTGCAGAGGTAACACTAAAACTGGCAAAGCCAGTATGGTCTCTTTTCAATTTCTAGGAGACAAACTTGGACAGCCTAACTCCAGGCTGTCCAAGCTCCCAACCACTGCGTCTTGCTTTGTGAACAATAAAAAAGGAAGGACTAGGACTTTTGTCCTAGCCTCTTTTGGGTGCAAGATTATTTTTCAGTCAAAGCAGAAAGACCAGGCAACACTTTACCTTTACCTACCCTGATATTATAACCTCACTCCGTATCAGAGAACATCTAGGGATGGCACTAGAAAAGAGCTGTTTACACAGCTCTTTTCGTCGCGAGTATGTGGTTGCTTATTTTTCAGTCAATGCTGACAAACCTGGAAGAACTTTACCTTCCAAAAGCTCCATTGAGGCACCGCCGCCAGTTGAGATCCATGAGAACTTGTCTGCACGGCCAAGGTTGATAGCAGCTGCTGCTGAGTCACCACCACCGATGATGGATTTCACTTCTGGTTGCTTCACGATAGCGTCCATGACACCGATAGTCCCTGCTTGGAAGTCAGGGTTTTCAAAGACACCCATAGGACCGTTCCAAACGACTGTTTTCGCACCTTCAAGCTCTGCTTCAAATTTCGCGATAGACTTAGGACCGATGTCAAGACCAAGGAAACCTTCTGAAACAGCTTCGCCTTCTGTATCACGAACAACATCGTAATCTGCAAAGGCATTAGCTTCCTTAGAGTCAACTGGTAAGATGAGTTTGCCGTTAGCTTTCTCAAGGAGTGCTTTCGCCACATCAAGTTTATCATCTTCAACCAATGAATTACCGATTTCAATGCCTTGTGCCTTATAGAAGGTGTAGGTCATACCGCCACCGATAAGGACTTTGTCTGCTTTTTCCAGCAAGTTTTCAATCACACCGATCTTATCAGATACTTTTGAACCACCAAGGATTGCGACAAATGGACGAACTGGGCTTTCAACCGCTTCTTGGATATAGGCAATTTCGTTTTCCAAGAGGAAGCCAGCAACAGCCTTCTCAACGTTAGCAGAAATACCAACGTTTGAAGCATGCGCACGGTGAGCTGTACCGAAAGCATCGTTTACAAAGATGCCATCGCCAAGGGATGCCCAGTATTGACCAAGTTCAGGATCGTTTTTAGACTCTTTCTTGCCGTCCACATCTTCAAAACGAGTGTTTTCGACCAAGAGCACTTGACCATCTTCTAAAGCATTGATAGCTGCTTCCAAGGCTTCACCACGAGTAGCGCCTGGGAAGATAACCTCTTGACCCAATTTTTCACCAAGTGCCTTAGCAACTGGTGCCAGTGATTTGCCTTCTTTGTCCGCTTCTTCTTTGACACGACCAAGGTGAGAGAAGAGGATGGCACGTCCGCCTTGCTCAAGGATATACTTGATCGTTGGAAGAGCCGCAGTGATACGGTTGTCGTTGGTAATCACGCCATCTTTCAAAGGCACGTTGAAGTCCACACGAACGAGGACTTTTTTGCCCTTAAGCTCAACATCTTTAACAGTTAATTTAGCCATTTAGAAAAGCTCCTTAAAAATTTTTTCTACAAACTCATTATATCACAATTTCTAGCTTTTTCCTAAAAAGCTTGTCGTTTTCATCAATTTTTCGCAATCCCTCTTTCGACGTTCTTTTGAGAAGTCACTAGGAGTTCTACCATTCTTCTGCAAAACGGAGTATTGTCCGATCCCTTTAATACTAGTGCTACAGTAGATGACGATCCGATTCTTTTTTGCTATACTGGTTGCAAACAAATGGAGGTTTTTATGAACTTTACAGGGAAAATTGCCATCATCACCGGCGGAGCCCAAGGGATTGGTGCTGAACTAGCCAAACAATTTCGCGAAGCTGGAGCCACTGTTTACACGATTGACCGCAACCAGCCAGCGGACTTTATCGGGGATTTAGCCAAGCAAGACGACCTTGAAGGTTTTGCTGCCTTTGTCTTATCTCAACACCAAGGGATCGATATTCTGATCCACAATGCTGCTCCCCTCATGAAGGGGCTAGACGAAGCCTCTTACGAGGACTTCAGCTACGCCCTCCAGGTAGGCGTGACAGCTCCCTTTTACCTGACCAAGCTCTTTACTCAGCACCTTAATCCAGGAGCTAGTATTCTCATGATGTCTTCTAGCCGTGATCGGATGAGCCAGGCCCAGACAGAGTCCTACACGGCCGCCAAGGGCGCAATAGCTGCGCTGACACACGCTTTGGCGGTCAGTTTGGCAGGCATGGCTCGGGTCAACAGCATCTCCCCAGGTTGGATCGATACCAGTGGCAACGCCTTTACACCAGCAGACCACCAACAGCACCCTGCAGGCCGCATCGGTCGCCCTGAAGATATTGCTCACATGGCTCTCTTTCTGGCCTCAGACAAAGCCAGCTTCATTACCGGTGAAAATATTACGATTGACGGTGGCATGACGAAACTGATGATCTACCATGATGAACAAGGTTGGCGTTACGGGGGAAATTAAGATTCACAGAAAATCAATCTAACCTAGGAAACCAAGCTGATGATAGAACTGGCCTTCATCGAAACGAGTTGACAAGGGCTATCTTTCTACCATTTGTCAAGTCCATCAATGTTTTGATTTTGAAAAAGAATATCAGGCAATACAGTTGAAAACAAGGCCCGCAAACGGACCTTGTTTTTATCATAACTAAGCGAATCAGCTCTACGAATACGGTCGTAAACCTGTGTCCAGTCAAAATCCGATAGCCATTCGAGTACTGCTGCAGTGAACAGTCTAGCTGTTGCTGCTCTGAGATTGCTATCAATTTTAGCGGTGTGTTTAACACCAGGAATGACTGCTGTTACTCCAGCTTGCTAGAGAACCCACGTTCCCCTCAGCTCCTCTTAATGGTTCAAAATCCTAGACTGAGCTCGATAAGCTGCAAAACTGCCAAAGTGATTTCCTTGTCATGCTACTCCTTTATCCTTGGTCAAACGCTTTCACCGCTGTTTCAAGGTCATGGTCTCGATACTTCTGCGCACTGATCCACTGACCTGTTCTGCCTTTTTCAGCAAAAGCGCCAACAATCATCTCAGGAATAACCGTATCTACCGCGTGACTAGCATTTGGACCTCCCAAATCCGTCCGAATCCATCCCGGATCCGCCACATTTAGGGTAACATTGGATCCGACCAATTTTCCAGCATAATCTTTGGTGATCTTGTCCAGTGCTCCCTTAGACGCTGCATAGGCCCCCTGCTCAGGCTGATTCTTAATCCCGCTAGTCGTATTGACGATGCGACCAAAGTCAGCTTCTAGCATACTTGGTAAAAAGGCTTCCATCAAAATCAAAGGCGCAATCACGTTAACCTGGTAGGCCCAAATGTACTCTTCTGACGAGACGTCCCAAGGGTTGCTTTGTAATTTTGGCTGAACACCCGCATTGTTAAAGAGCAACTCAATCGTCACTTTTTCTTGAATGTCTTTTGCCATCTGACGAACAGCTGCCTCATCTGACAGTTCTGCTTCGACCGCAAAAGCTTTGACACCAAGTGCTTCAAGCTCTGCAACAAGATCCTCAGTATGGGCAATCTGGCGACTATGAACGACCAAGTTAGCCCCTTCTTTCGCCAAGGCCAGGGCGATTTCTCGCCCGATACCACGGCTGGCGCCTGTGACCAGGGCCCATTCCCCCCGGATAGATTGCATGACACAACCTCCTAAAAATTGGTTTGATCAGGATCTGTCTGCTTGCTAACGCCTTCTACCTTATCCAGTTGCACAATATCCTCATCAGATAGCTTGAAATCAAAAATGTCCAAGTTAGACGCAATATTAGCTGGTGTTACGGACTTAGGCAATGGCAAGAAACCTTTGTCCAGAGACCAACGCAGAGCAACTTGCGCCACGGATTTGCCATACTTGTCCGCTAAGGCTTGAACTGTCTCATTTTTAAAGATACTACCTGTTCCGAGCGGGCTGTAAGCCTCTAAGAGAATGTCATGCCGCTCACAGAACTCGACCAACTCATCCTGAGGGCAACCTGGTGCAAGCAAAACTTGGTTGACATGCGGTTTAATCTCAGCCGTTTCAAAGAGGGCTTCCAAGTGGTGGATCATAAAGTTCGATACCCCAATCGCACGGACTTTACCAGCTTTGTAAGCCTCTTCCATAGCCTTCCAAGCGCCTGCATTACCTTCTTTCCAAGTATCACGAATCGCCTTCGGATTTGGCCAATGTATCAGGAGCAAATCAATATAGTCAACCCCTAATTTCTTTAAAGATTCATCGATTGACGCTTTTGCCAAATCATAATCATGCTTGTCATTCCAGACCTTGGTCGTTAAGAAGATCTCTTTCCGCGCCAGACCACTGTCAGCAATAGCTCGGCCAACGCCAACTTCATTGCGGTAAATCTGGGCAGTATCCACATGGGTATAGCCGACTTTCAACGCGTGACTTACACTGTTATAAACTTCCGCACCATCAGGAATCTGCCAAGTCCCAAAGCCAATTTTAGGAATTGCAACGCCGTTTGATAAAATATAATGTTCCATCGTTTCGTTTCCTTTTATTAAAATGTCATTTCTTGAAATGAATTCAGGATAATGGTTTCTACATCTCTCACACTGAGAGGGACAAAAGTATTGCCATCCAAGCCCCCATTACGAACAGCATGTTGGCTCATTTCTGGGACCAATTCCTTCGTTTCAATGCCAACTTCTGGAAGTGTCATCGGAATTTCCATGTCCTGTTTGAAGAAATCATAGGTCTTCTTGACTGCTTCACGGGCAACGGTTTCATCATCGTTACCTGATATTCCCCAAACATTACGCCCATAGGCTGCAAATTTAGCATGCGTCGTCGAATCATTATCCAAACAAAACGCCATCCAACGCGGGGTCAGAATAGCCAGTCCAATGCCATGAGTAATATCATAGTAAGCAGACAATTCGTGCTCAATGGCATGGCAAGTCCAACCACCATTACGCCCACGCCCTACAAGACCATTAAGAGACAGGGTAGAAGTCCAGAGGAGGTTGGCTCTAGCAGTGTAATTTTCCGGCTCCTTGATCGCGACAGGCCCATGCTTAATAGCCGTCTTCATGAGACCTTCAGCAAGACTATCCTGAACATCCACACCTTCTGTGCGGTTGAAATATTGTTCAAATAAATGGCTGAGCATATCAGCTGTTCCAGCAGCAGTTTGCCACTTGGAAACCGTATAGGTCAAGGTAGGATCCAAGAATGAAACACGTGGTATCAGTTGCAAGCCACCTGTCCCCAATTTTTCCTTGGTCTCCAAGTTAGAGATAACTGCTCCACTATTCATCTCTGTACCTGTCGCCGCCAAGGTCAAAATGTCCACAATCGGTACTGCTCGGCCAATCTTGCTGCTATCTAAAACAAGGTCCCAAGCATCGCCATCATAGTAAGCCGCTGCTGCAATCACCTTACTCGCATCAACAACAGAACCACCGCCAACTGCTAAAATCACGTCCAATTGGTGCTCTTTGATCAAGCGAGCTCCCTCACGAACGGATTCAATACGGGGATTGGGTTCAATGCCAGATAGCTCAACCACTTCAAAGCCGCCCTCTACCAGCAAGTCCAGCACCTTACCATAAAGGCCAGATTGCTTGATCGAACCGCCACCGTAGGTCAGCAACACCTTTTTCCCAAAAGGCGCTAGAGCCTCTGGCAATTCTCCTAAACGGTCTTTCCCAAAACGAATATCCGTTGGGATATGCAAACGAAAATTCTCCATGTTTTCTCCTTTTTATTGATTGAACATCACCGTCTCAAAGTCAAAGACTTCAGGCAAATGATGCGATATAGAATATTCAAAGACCCGACAATTATCCAGACAACCAACCTGTTCAATTTCCATGAGGAAATCCGTCTTAGAAAGCCCCATTTCCCGGCATTCTAAGACAGTTGGGCGTTTGCCTGCTATTCTCACAAAAGCACTGTGAACCTTCCGATTCAACTCTGTGGTCACATAGCTGTAAATCGAGCGCTCCACATGTTCACGTTTGAGATGGGGAACCTCTGCCACCGGCATATAGGTATATTCGATAATAATCGGACGATTCTCTAGGAGCCTCAAGCGAACAATGTGATAAACAAAATCATCGGTTGAAATCGATAATTTATCCGCAACAGCTTCACTAGGACGGATAATGTCAAAGGTCAGAACCTTAGAAATCAACTGCTCTTGATAAGTTTGATAGGCCTCTTGCAAGGAATATAAATGAGACTGCTTGCCACTCTTCCAATCCCTCACAAAACTCCCATCTCCTCTACGACGAAGGACAAACCCTTCTGCTACCAAGAGATCCAAGGCCCGCTTCATGGTCATCAAACTGACCTGATAAATCTCTGCCAAGGTCTTTCCATCTGGCAAGCGGCTGTTGATAGGATAAGAACCATCCTTTATCCGTTGGCGAAGCTCCCTCGAGATTAGAATATACTTGGGTTCTACTTTTCCGATACCATCACCTCCCTTTCTTGCTAAAAGTATACTCTTTTCAGACACAAAAGTCTAGACTTTTCTTTTTCCCCAAAATAAACATTTTGGCTAACCATGATGCTATACCTCCAAGCATATCTTAATGAATACGCACACAAAAGAGACTGAGCCATCCATTCAGCCTCTTAAAATGATTTCAAAAAAGAGATGGATACAAGAGATTAGCAGTCTCATCCACTTGTAAAGTCATAAAACTCGCCTGACAAACGAGAGGCCTTTACAGACGCACATGCGACATCCTATCTCGGAGAACGGTCGAATGACTGAATAAAAACCGTTTAACAAGCATATGATTCCTCTTATACCTTGGGCGCAACAGAACGATTTCCTACATGCTCAATCCGATTCTAAGGCAAAATCTCTTGCTAATCGGTCCAACGCTTCTTTTAGAAGGGGTTTATTGAAAGTATAGACGCCCTTAGCTTGTCCTGAAATCAGCAAGAGGTTGGCATTGACCAGTTTTTGGACATGGAAGGTAACCGTGGCTGGACTGATGCCAAGATTGTCTGAGATGACCTTACTCTTCTCGCCGTGTAGGCCGATTCTCTGCAAAATCTCATAGCGGACAGGGTCACTGAGGCTTTTGACCACCACATCAAGGATTTCCTTGTCCACTACTTGACGGTTACCGATAAAAGCAGCCACACGGGGGAAGAGTTGGAAATAGGCAGGGCTATCTGGTCGGTGTTTATCATAGCCAATCATTTGCATAAACTGCAAAGGCGATGTCACAAAAACCTCACAGTTGCTGCGTCCTGTTTCAGCTAGGACACCCAGCACATCGTGTGATGTGTTCGCAAACAAGTCTGGGATGTCCAGCTGTTCAGAAAAAGAGCGAATCTCCTCCTCGAACTGGGCATAAAAGGGCTCATAGAGGGGACAAAGTTCCTGATAAAGAGCACTCATGCCCTGAACACATTCCTTTAGGTGCTGATAAGACCAAAGCAACTGCCAGCGATAAGCGGGGTCATCTGAGAAATCTTCCAAGACAAGCAGTAACGCCTCCAAACTAAGGCTGTCTTGTTCCTCATCCGTTAAGAAAAGGGCGAACTCCTGCTCCAACACTGCCTCTGGTAGAGCCTCAATCAAATGGAGCAGCTCTGCCATGTCCAAGGGATCCTGCCCCTGTGCCAAGAGATAACGGTAGAGCCGCAGAAAAAAGTGCCGATGAAAATAACGGTCAATCCGCTCCTTGTAAGGGGCAAGGACTGCTTTAACCTCCTCCAAGATGGCGAGGGCATCCGCCATGACTGCACGCTCCTGACTGGTCATGTCCACATGGCTATAATCCACATAAACGAGATTGGGCAGCCAGAGAAAATCAACCAGACGGCTGCGATGCAGATGCGTCAAAAACTTCATGATACCTCCTTTGTATTTAAGCGAAAACTGAAAATAATGTAACCAACAGACAGGACTACCATGACCAGCATCAGGTGCTGAGCTGGGAAGATGACCATAAGTCCAGCTAGAAGGACTTTCATCAGGATAACACCCAGCTGAAAATAGGTTGCCATGCCTGAGAAAATCATCCCCATCTTGTCCTCAGGGAGACTGTTTTTCACCAAGGCTCCCATCTTAGGGTTGACAATCCCGATACCGAAGTTGGTCAAAAGCAGCACAGCCAAAAACAAGTAAGTCTGGTGCCAGTAGAGGGTCAGAAAGATAGGCAGTAAAACAATGGTCCCATACCGTAAAAAACGGATTAAATCGATCGTCATGCGACCTGACATGACCGCGATATTACCCAGCAAACCACCGACCATCATCACCACACCAATAACAGACAGGGTCAGGGCAGGAGAGCCAAAACCGAAGGTTTTATCCTCTGTCATCACCAAGAGAACAAAGGTTTCAATACTGGCAAAAACAGCATTAAATAAAGGAACAACAAGCATGGCAAATCGCACAGCAGGAATGCGATTCATCTCTGTCAAGGCCAGCTTTAAGCTGGACCATAAATCTGCAACAAGGGACTCTTCCGACGGACGATCAACAACAGTGATTGGGTCCTTGAGCAGAAGAGCATTTAGTGACTTACTCAAGAACAGCATGCCCACCGCACAGACGAGAAAGGTGACTGCGTTGAGGTAGGCCAGGTTTTGGTAGGTCATGATAGAAACCAGAGCCGCGCCGCTAAATTTGAAAAGAATGGCCATGGTTTGAAAGACACTGGACGAAAAGGCCATGCCTTGCTCTCGCTCCTCAGGCGCCAGCACCCGCAAACTGATGGGCTGATAGAGCCCACCCTCAAACTGCCCTGACATATCAGACAAAAAATTCAGCAAAGACACAGCCACAACCACCCATAGGCTTGGCGAAAACCCCATGACAAGCCCGACCACCAGGTAAATGGCAAAGTGGAAAAACTGCGTTGCGATGATTAAGGGCACTTTTCTGGTCTGCTTATCCGCTAGGTAGCCCATGATAAAGGCAGATAAAATAGGCAAGGTCTCGGACATGGTCACAATAGCAATCGCTGTCTTGGGCTCTGGCAACAGCAAGACATAGTTCATCAGAGCTAGATAATAGACACTGTCACCAAAATTGGACAACAAGTCCAAGCCCAAAACAGATAGGTACAATTTATTGGATAGGATTTTTTTCATCACACCCTCCTTTCAATTATCGCTAAAAACTTTTTTTGCGATTATCTAAATTATAGCAGAAATCGAATTTTAGTCAATACTAAAATAGATTTTTGCAAATACTAAAAAAGACAACAACCTAAACTATTTCGTGCCGTTTGAAGATGATCAAGGCACAATAGCCAGGTGGAGATAACCTTGCTTTTTCAAAACTAAGACGATCCGACTAAAATTTGCGGATGAGAGGCATTCTTTTTGCCCTGCCTTATACGAAAACTCCCCTAAAAGTTATCGACTTCCTGTAAAGCCTCTAATACTTAGCGAATACCAACAGCTGATAGGTTGACTCGCTGTCCTAATATAGAAAAGTTATCGTTCAATGGTTTTTTAGCGACCGACGGGCCATCTAATAGCTAAATTAGCTAGCACCCCCAAAAACATGGTGGTCGCATGATTTGATTGAGATAGCTTAAGGCGACTGGTGACTTACCAGCCATCGTGATCAGTTGTTAATTTTAGATGCGTACCACCTGTTTTCTCAAATTCGCCTTCAAAAACAGAAAAAGACAAACCCAAAACTGAGTTTGCCTACAATCTGAATCTCCCTTATAAGGCTCTATAATTTCTGTAGTGGGTAAATCCACCTCGGAGATTATGGAGCCTTTTTGAGTATGAAAAAAGCCCCATATGACCTATAATGAAAAGCAATCAAACCACTCATTAGAAAGAATCATATGG